>NZ_JBLFFJ010000004.1:0-489626 GCF_051400735.1 Chryseobacterium hilariae | reverse complement strand
GAAATCAACTTTTATTATAACTTTAAACTAACAAATACTCCCTAAGAGAAAGTCCATTTTCTTTTGAAGACATACAGTAAGCAGCACCTTCTTTCCTTAGATCTGCAGGCGCCATATTAATCGTAATCTTCTTACCGGGAATTTTGTATCCAACGTTCTTCAGTGCAGCAGAGATCCTGTAACTGCTTTCTTTGATGGCATTATCGGGAAGGCCGACGAGATGATACCCTACTCCTCCAGTATCTACATTTACTTCAATAGTAATGGTTTGTGCAGCTACCCCGAAGATGGCACTCCCGTAAATTTTAACTAACATGATTGGTGTTTTTTGTAAAAATAAATAATATAATATTTCAAAAAATCAACTTTTTTATGAATAGTTTTTGGATTCAAAATGAATTTTAAAAAAATTATCCTTAAAAAGACAAGCCGATACAGATCGTCTCTGTACCGGCTTATCGTGATTAAAAAAAACTAACTAAGGATTGATCGTATGTTGTTATTTCTTTATGAATTTATTCTTATAGGTATTTCCCTGCGAGTCTTTGGAAAGAATAATATAGTTTCCGGGTACGAGCCTGCTCACATCAATAGCCTCATTAAAACGGTGATCATTTTTCTGAAGGACCACTTTTCCTGACATATCAATAATGGAAACCGCTTTGTACGTTTTATCGGACTCTTTTCCGATATACAGGAACTGGGCTGTAGGATTTGGATATATTTTCAGGTTGCTTTCCTTGTGTTTCGTTTCATCTGTTCCAAGACTGCAGAACTCCCAGTTTCCAAAATTCAGTTTTACAAAATTTCCTGTCCCTAAAAATTCACACTGATCCGGGCAATACTCTGTACAGGCATAAAACCCATATTCTCCGGATTCTGTTGCCGTATAGGTATCGCCGATTGCACCATTTACAACACAAGGATCTCCATTGGAAGGCGGTGCGCTGGCTGGAATGCATTTATACCATACGTGGCTGCCATAGAGATCTGGAAAGACATCATCAAATTTTACGGATGCTCCGGCACAGATATTATATTCTCCAAGTCCTACCTGAGAAAAAGTTCCGGGTGTAAAGGTGCTCATCATTGCAGGAAGCGCATACATGAATCCATCTGCCATAATAGCCGGGCTTTCTGCCACACAGTCTCCCTGCGTAACTGCCACTTTAAAATAATAAAGCTGGTCATCATTTCCATTGATGGTTAACGTCTGAGAAACTGCCCCGGGAATTGGTGTCCAAGGATTGGTATTAGGCGTTTGCCAGGTCCATTGCTGCTTGTACCACTGGTAGCTTCCGAATGTTTGTGTAGAAAGTGTCTCTGTTTCGGTATTGCAGAAGAGTATTTTATCCGGAAACTTTACACCCAGCCTTGGGCTTGTGATAGTTGGGTTACACTGTGCTTTTATATTCAGAAGGGTCATGAACAGAAAAGCCAAAAAAATCAGTTTTGGTTTCATATTTAAATATTTAATGGTTTATTTTTAGTCTTACTCAGTAGTATCAGTCCAGTAACAGCCTGATCCCGAACTTCATATTAAAGTTTAATGGTTTTTCTTTGTAAATGGTATTGAGCTGATTCTCATTTTTAAAATGATACCCTATACCGGGCTCTGCATATATCCCGATTTTATCAATGATTTTCACCTGCAGCCCTACTGCCGAATTCACTGAAAACTGTACGGGTTTAACATCAAGCCGTTCCTCCTGTTCGTCCTGCACTTCATTATTTACTATATATTTTGTCTTAAGTTTTCCTGCTACAGCTTTTTCTGCAAGTACTCCGCCGGTAACATATCCTGTGAAGCGTCCTTTCTGAATGACATTATAGTTTATCTGTACCGGAATGCCTATATAATGAATGCTCTGATCTCCTTTTATATAATTTGAATTACTTCCGGAATGAAGTTCTGAGGTAAGTTTTGTATAATTGACACCTGTACCAATGCCCCATTTTTTCCCAAGGTTATAATACAGGGAAACACCAAATGTAACAGGTATTTTATGCCTTATCCTTGCTTCAACTTCTTTGCTTTGATTAGCCAGCAGGACTTCCGTAAGCGGATCAGGTTCTGTCCCGGAAATCCAGAAATCACTAAAAGCCATAGGACTACCGCTCATGGAAGTGTAGCCAGGGAATTTCTGTTCGGAAGAATTTGAGGAGACATTTCCTGTAAGCATGCTCAGCATCCATTTTTTGGACTGACGACCTAAAGCTTTAGGTTTATCGGTGCCGGTATACTTTTCCGGAAGTTTATTTTCATAATTGTTAAAAATTTCCCCGTCATCTTGTTCCTTTTTCAATACCGGATTCTCACTGACCGAAGGTGATGTCTTATAAAAGGGTGATGTTTCAGTTGCTAATGGGATTAAATTATTCTGCTTTTCTATAAGCCCAGGTATTGTCCTATTATGATCAATGGTTTGTTTAAATATATTTTCTAAAATAGTATGCGGATGAGCTTTTCCTGTCAATATATTTCCCTGTCCACTGTATTTTTCACCTGATCTGGTATTGACCTGCTCATTTGTACTTGCTTTTACTGATTCTGTGATTTTATTGCCTTCTTTTCTAAGGTTATCTGCATTTTCAGAGTTTAAGGTTATCTTAGGTTCTGCTTTGTCAGTATTCATTTCCAGTAAAAGTTTTCCCGTGAAAAACAGCATAGCAACAGCAGCGGCCATTCCACCAATACGGTAGAACAGAGTGCTTTTTTTACTTACAGAAATAGTTTTACTTTCTTTTTTATCATCAGCTCCAAGCATCATGCCTCCCGCTATTCCGTTTTCTTCGGAAAAAAGTTCATCTTTAATATCTTCCCACAGCCCATCAGGAATATCCTCTTCGTGGTCTTCCATTTTCCTGTGCAGATCATTTAGCCACCGATTATTCATATTGTGCTTTTTTTGACATTTTAAATTCTTTTATTTTCTGGATCAGCAGTCCTTTTGCCCTGTGAAACTGTGAGGCGGAAGAATTTTCTGCGATTCCTAAAAGCCCGGCGATCTCTTTATGGCTTTTTTTCTCAAATACAAACAGGTTAAAAACGGTCCTGTACCCATCAGGAAGCGAGCGTATCATTTTCATAATGGCTGCCTGGGGAATTTCTTCGAGATCCGGTTCCTCATCATTGGGAATGTCAGGAAACTCTGTAAGATCATCATTTGTTGTTATGCCGGAATGCTGTTTTATATGTTTTAAAGCTTCGTTTACGGTGATGCGGATCATCCATGCTTTCAAAGAACCACTTCCTCTGTATTCAAATGTTGCTATGGAGCGGAACATTTTGATAAAGCTGTTCTGAAGAACGTCATGAACATCGTCTTTTCCTGAAAGATAACGGGAACAGACCCCGGCAAGGTTTCCGGAATAATTTCCGAAAAGTTCTTTCCAGGCAGCTTCTTCCTTCGTGAGAAGGCGTCTTATCAAAATCTGCTCCTTGTTTTCTTCCATGTACGACTAAGGTCCGGTTTAGCACCGATTAAAATTTTAAAGCAAAAATAGACCGCATCCGGCAAACCACAATCTATTGTTTATATTATCTATCAATTAGTTTTTATACAGTACGGAAAATTGTAGTTAATCGCCTCGAAAGGATTCAATTCCGTTCCATCTACTGTTATTTTTTCTGCTGCCAAAGCAAATCTCATTGTATGATCCATTCCTACAAAGTATCCTTTCTGCTTTGCTGTGATTGTTACAACAGTTTTTTTGGTCACGCCATCTACCGGGATCTGAAGTTCAAGCTCTTTAGGTGCAAAAGTAAGCTCTACCCAGTTTTTATCCGCATTTAGCACCGTTGTATAATTCAGATTATATTTCACTTTTCCCATCGCTGTTATGGCATTCTGGGTTTTTACAGGATCTTTTACTACCGCCATTACGATTTCCTTTAAAGGAAATTCCGGAAATGTGAGGGTATCTTTTTTTATTTTAAAGCCTACAACTTTTTCCGACCTAAACTCTCCCTGCACCGTGATAAGCCTTCCTTTATAATTTCCGTTAATATCTTCCAGCTTTACGGGTGGTACTTCTATCCTGTCCTCGTTCATACACGAGAACAGGGAGAAGATGATTGATAAAATTAAAACGGTGGTAATAACCTTAAGTACTATTGAATTCTTCATTTCATTATTTTTTTACATTAAACATTAATTGTATTGAGTACTCATGTATAAAATCCGTTTTTTAGGAAATCTTGCGTGGAACTTTGAAAAAATAATGAAATTATGTTGTAAAGTATTGATTTACTGTAATAAAATTTTACAATTATTATTTTAATTCTGTCTTTAGAATTGGGGGCTTTTATAAAAAACAAATTAAACGGATCCTGTAAAATGAAAAGCCAAGAAAATATTTAAAAAGTACAATCTAATAATAATTCATATCTCGCTGAAATTCAAAACAAAATGTCGTAAATTTATTATCCATAAAAAAACAGTGTTTTCCCCCTTTTATAAAGTTGAGCAGTTACCTAATTTTGTTTTATAAAATTAAAAACCATAAAAATGAAAACTCCTTTTTTATTCAAAAATCTAAGTGCGCTTCTTGCTGTGCTTATTTTAAGTTTTTGTATGCTAAGCTGTACACGCTGCTCCGAACCGCCTAAAGAACCCGTAAGTGACAGCTATAAAAAGAAACTGATCAGCTACCGTGAAGGCCGGGTGCTTTATGATGAATACTCCAGGACCAACAATGCAATTCTTACAAAATACAGAAACGGGGAACCGGATTCACGCTGGTATTGGTTTTCTGTAGAAGATATGGAAGGATACCTTAGATATGTAAAAGAAACTGCTAAAAAACAACACCTTAAAAATCCGGGAATCAGAATTTATATGGGAAAATATCCGGAGAACCATCCTAAAAGCAAAATGGCAAAACCGGAATACGCCGGCTACCAGACTATCTTCTTAGTTCCTACTGCTCAGAATCTGAAAAGAGACACCACGGGGACAATGTCCAGGGCAATGAGATCCACAGATGAGAATATAAATGTAATGGAGATGGAGGTTCTGAATATGACCAATCTTGCTCCTCCACCTAAAGTGTCTACCGCAGACATGCCGTAAAAATAAAGCCATGAACTGGAATATAGAAATAGGGAAACAAATATCTATGGTGATATCTCTTGTAGTCGTGGCTTTGATGATCATCAGATACAGAAACATCAGGAAAGATAATTTGTTTTTTATGGCAGGATATATATTATTTTCCCTGATTGATATTTTTTGCTATTTCTATTTTAAAGCTACTCACCGATCTACTGAAATATTTTATGTAATTGGCTTTTTAATGATTGTTTTTTTTCTGTATTTGCTGTATTATTTTCAATTACTGTATTGGCCTCTTTTAAAAAAATTGCAGTTGATCCTTCTGATTCTTTTTCTGGCCAATATTGTTGTGATGTTTTATACAGAAGATGATCTGCTGCATCGTTTTTCTTTTAATATGCTGTATACCGATATCCTTTTGTTACTGTTTTCCATTGTTTTATTTTTATATCAGACCTTTAATTCTGATAAAATACTGGAGCTTACTAATTATTTACCTTTTTGGATTTCAGTCTCTTTACTGATTCTTTTTATTGGAAGTATCCCGATTCTGTATTTCAGAACTACCGTTTCGGAGCATATCTATTTTTTTATTTTATTTATGCTGAATTTTATCAGTAACGGGATACTCATGCTGGGATTGATTTGGAACAGACCGGACAAACTTAGATAAGACTTTAAAGTATGGAAGAAAATAATTTGGTTATTACCTTCACCATTACCTTACTTATTGTCGTTCTGATGATGATCTTCATCTATGTGGTCTTTATCAAAAAGAAGACAACCCTTCTGATCGAACAGAAAGAAAAAGACATGCGGTTTGAAAAAGAACTGGCAACTTCGCAAGTGGAAATAAAGGAACAGACGCTGAATTACATCGGACAGGAATTACATGATGATGTGGGCCAGAAGCTCTCTGTGGTCCGTTTGAGACAAAACCAGCTCATTTCCAAACTGAAAAATGCAGAAAAAGAAGAACTGAGCGAACTGAGTGAATTGTTGGGTGAGTGTATCCAGGATATCAGAAACCTTTCGAAAACCCTGATTACGGAGCAGATCATTCATTTCGGACTGACAGAATCCATTGAAAGGGAAGTAAAAAGAATACAGAAATTAAAATTATTAAAGATAGAATTCATCACCCAGAAACAGGATATTGATATTTCTCCTAAACATGGACTGATCCTCTTCCGGATTATCCAGGAAAGTATCAATAATATTTTAAAGCATTCCAAGGCCAAAAATGTATCTATCAGGTTGAAAGACGACCATGAAGCCTTACGCATCCATATTTCAGATAACGGAAAAGGTTTTAACACGTCCAAAATACAGGATGGTTCGGGACTGAAGAATATGGAGCTGAGAGCTAAGCTGATCCATGCAGAATTTTCCATCCAGTCGGAACTTGATAAGGGAACACAAACCTCAATAATCTATTACAAACACTTCATATGAAAACTATTCCCATAGCTATCGTTGATGACCATACGCTAATGTCTAAGGCATTGGAAAATATGATCATAGAAAACCCTCAATACAGCGTGATCATGAATCATCCCAACGGTGAAGATTTTATTGCCGCCATAGAAAAAGCTTCAGAATTACCCGCTGTAGTACTGATGGACATTAATATGCCTTATAAAAACGGTATAGAAACTACAGAATGGTTAACCGAACATCACCCTGAGATAAAAGTGATCGCGTTGACCATGGAAGATGATGAAAAAATACTTATCAAAATGCTGAAGGCAGGAGCAAAAGGATATCTGCTGAAAGATATGCAGCCAGCCATACTTTTTCAGGCGATAGATACCGTTTTTGACAAAGGGAGTTTTTATACCGATTTCGTCGCCCAGAAATTATTAAAGGTAAAAACAGAAGACATTAAAAATGCGTCTCTCCTTTCCGAATTAAAAGACAGAGAAAAAGAATTTATAAAATGGGCCTGCAGCGAACTTACTTACAAGGAAATAGCGGACAAAATGTTTCTCAGCCCTAAAACTATTGATGGCTACAGGGATTCCGTTTTCACAAAATTAGAAATAAAAAACAGGGTCGGTTTGGTTCTTTTTGCCTTAAAGCATGATTTATGCTGATCTGATTTTCTTTTTTTTAATCAACATAGCCCAAAACCATTTATAACTCACTCATTCATCCGGTAGATTTTCAAAATTTTACCGGATTTTTCATTTTCGCTTTATTTATCATCCATAAAATAGTTCAGTTGTAAAAAATAAATACTTTTAATACATTTGTTTAAAACATATTCTGAATGAATTTCGAGCAGATCAACTTACATCTTGAGGCTTACAAAGAGCACGACCAGATCCTGGATGCCGCTAAGTTTTTAATCCATTCCTTCGACCTGGAGCATGAAAATTTTGCGGGTTTTGGATTCCGGGAAGAACTCTCTCCCACGTCCATGCTTTTGACAGCAGAAGGAATACTGGGAGGCCCTCAGACCGTAATGATCCCGAAGAATTTATTTGATTTTGATCTGAATCTCGTCCTGAATATGGTTGCCCACGAAATGCTCCATGTACGGCAGAAAGCTCCCGGAAAGGTCATCGAAGACAAAAATGAACGGGAATTCCAGGCCTATTATGAAATGCTTTTTCATAAAGTCTTTCCACAGATCCCGGAAGTCTCAGATCATTATAAAAAATTCTTTGGAGGTCAGGCACTTGAATATTACAGAAGAATGGGCGCAGGATCGGAATTGCAGCAGAAATATGAAGCAGAAAAAGTGGAAGTAGAACATTTAATCAATTCATTATCATGACCATAAAGCCGGAAATATCCTGGACAGACTTTGAAAAAATAGATATACGATGCGGAACGATAATTTCAGCTACCGATTTTGAGAAAGCAAGAAATCCTTCTTACCAGCTGGAAATTGATTTTGGGGATCTTGGAATTAAAAAATCCTCTGCACAGATCACTTCCCTCTATCAAAAAGAAGAGCTCATAGGAAAACAGGTGATGGCTGTAGTGAATTTCCCCAAAAAACAGATCGCCAATTTCTTCAGCGAATGTCTGGTCATGGGAGTTTATGGTGAAGATAAAAAAGATGTCACTCTTTTAACCCCTTCGCTACCCGTAAAAAACGGAATGCAGGTAGGATAAATACAAACACATATGATACAACACATTCCATTAGAAAAGATCTTATTTCTTGATATTGAGACCGTTCCAGGATCAGGATCATGGGAAGAACTTCCTGAAACTGAACAAAAGCTCTGGGACAAGAAAACAAGATTTCAGAGAAAGGAAGACGTTAGTGCAGCAGAATTCTATGACCGTGCCGGCATTATGGCCGAGTTTGGAAAGATCATCTGCATTACCATCGGAATGGTCGAAAAGAATGAAACCTTAAAAATTAAGAGCTTTTCAGGTCACGATGAGAAGAAGCTGCTTCAGGAATTCGGAGAGATATTCAACAGCCCAAGACTGAATAACGTCATTCTCTGCGCCCATAACGGAAAAGAATTTGATTTTCCGTGGATTGCGAGAAGGTATCTGATTAATGGAATCCAACCTCCGGTTCCTTTCCAGATGTTTGGAAAAAAGCCCTGGGAAATTCCTCATATTGACACGATGGAGCTTTGGAAATTCGGAGATTATAAAAGTTTTGTTTCCCTGGAACTGCTGGCCCATGTGTTCGGAATTCCTACTCCCAAAGATGATATAGACGGTTCAATGGTTTCATCAATCTACTACATAGAAAAAGACTTGCAGCGAATAGTTGACTATTGTGAAAAAGATGTCTTAACTTTGGCAAATGTTTTCCGGCGGATGCGTCAGGAAGATTTGTTGAAAAGGAATATCAATCTAGATTAAAAAATGAAATTTACAGACGATCAAATTGCTGACATTGGTGAGGAAATCATCAGCGTCTTAAAATCCGTATACGACCCGGAAATCCCGGTAGATATTTACGAATTAGGACTGATATATGATGTACAGATCTCCGAGGATGGCGATGTAAAAATTATAATGACCCTTACTACCCCGAACTGTCCGGTTGCAGAAAGCTTGCCTCAGGAAGTAAAAGACAAGGTAGGAGAAGTGGAAGGAGTGAAAAGCGTAGATTTAGAGCTTACGTTTGAACCAAGCTGGAATAAGGATATGATGAGTGAAGAAGCGAAGTTTGAATTGGGAATGCTTTAGAATTATCCCTGAAATAAATTAGGCTGTGTCAGTATTGGCAGCCTTTTATTTTGTAACTAAAACATTAAGATGGTTTAATATTAAAAACCAATAATTTACTTAATTAAACTTAAAGCCTAAACAGCCCTTAATGGTTTAAAAATGTTTATCAGATATCCTTCGCAATTTCTTTTCCTTCCCTCCGGCTCCATTCGCTCCATGAACCTACATACAGATCAGGAATCGGAAAACCTGCATAATCCAGTGCCAAAATAGTATGACAGGCCGTAACTCCAGATCCGCAGTGGATGATCAGATGCTGGGGTTTATCTTTTAAAAGTTCTGTATATTTTTCTTTTAAAACTTCTGGTTTCAGGAAGTTTCCATTCTCATCAAGATTTTCTGAAAAAGGAATATTAATTGCTCCCGGAATGTGTCCGGCTACAAGATCAATGGGTTCAGATTCACCTCTGTAGCGGTAAGCATCTCTTACATCGATAATGGTAGAACAATGGTTTATTATCTCATTTTCAACATCTTCCAAAGTCTTAAGCGGAAGAAGCCAACCTTCTTTTTTAATGACAGAAGTTTTTTCAAAAGTTTCCTCACCAGATGAAAAGTCTAGTCCTTCTTTCTCAGCAGCCTGAAATCCTCCATCCAGAATCTGAACGTTTTCAAGTCCAAAAGATTTCAGCATCCACCAGGCTCTTGCGGCGGCATTGGCTCCGTTTTTATCATCGTAAATAACAATATGAGAATCTTCTGATACTCCGAGATTTGACAATGTTTCAGCAAATTTTGCAATGTCCGGAAGTGGATGTCTGCCTCCAAAAGCGGCATCTTCTCCAATCTCGGCCAGATCTTTATCCAAATCTATAAAACGGGCTCCTTTGATATGCTTCGCAAGATAAGTTTGATGTACATCTTTTCCTACTCTCGCATCAAGAATGATGAGGTTTTCTTGTGGAAGATTTTTTAGCTGGGATGATGAGATTATGGGTGACATTTTTGGTGATTTTGGGGTTAAATGATAGTTTTTTAAATATAGGAGAGCAGGTTAAAGCCCGCTCCTATTGATATTTTATTTGTCCCGCAGATTGTGCAGATTATTTAATTCTTTAAAAGCAATTTCATCCGATCCATCTATCTGATTTACAAGATGTTATTTCTTAATTAAAAATGAAAAATATCCTTCGCTTTATTATACGAACTTTCAAAATTCAGCAGATTCAATTTGTGTTCTACTTTTTCTACGCTCATAAAGTTGATCACCTGTTCAGTAGGCATATTTCCTACCAGATCATCTTTGGCCATAGGACAGCCACCAATTCCTTTAATCGCACTGTCGAATCTTCTGCAGCCTTTATCGTAAGCGGCCTTCAATTTTGAATAAGAATCTTCATAACGGTTATGAAAATGCCCTCCAAAATTAATTTCAGGATATTTAGATGGAATTTTTTCAAATAAAAGGGCAATGGTCTCAGGAGTGGCGACACCTGTAGTATCAGAAAGCAAAACATCTTTAATTCCAATTTCTGAAAACCTTTTGGCCCAGAAATCTACATCTTCCCATTTCCACATTTCTCCGTAAGGATTTCCAAAGGCCATAGAAAAATAGATATTCAGCTGCTTGCCTTCACTTTTAACAAGCTCAAGTATCCTGATGATCTCGCTAAAAGCCTCTTCCTGGTTTTTGTTGGTATTTCTGTGCTGGAATGTTTCGGAAATAGAGAACGGAAATCCTAAAATATCTACGCTCTGATGTTTTAATGCTTTTTCAGCTCCTCTGTAATTCCCGATGATCGCGGAAACTTTGGTATTGGATAAGGATTTATCAATATTTTCAGCCACCTCATCAGAATCGGCCATCTGCGGAATTGCTTTTGGGGAAACAAAGCTCAGACAGTCCAATACATCGAAGCCAACCTCCATCAGAGAGTTGATGTAATCTATTTTTTTGCCGGTAGGGATAAATTCTCCCCAACCCTGCATGGCATCTCTAGGACATTCAGTAAGAAACATTTTTACTTTTTGATTTTCTCAAATATAATAAAACTAAACAAGTTTATATACGGCACATACAAATCTAACATTATTTTGATTTTCAAATATTTATATTCAATTTAAAATTTCGATAACTGATATGTAATTCCGGATAAACCAGACCAGACATGAAAACCGGTGTTTATCTCCAATATTCTGATTCAAAAAATAGCTATGTTAATGATTTTACAATCGTAATCAGACTCATCACAATCACCACCACACCTACTACCGCAAACATTTTTTTGGCAGGAAGACGCGAGGCAAACATTGCTGAAAAAGGAGCTGTAAAAACACCTCCCAGAAGAAGACCAAGCACAATATTCCAGTGATGGATCCCGATGGTGAAAATAAAGGTTAACGCGCTGACTACGGTTAGTAAGAATTTAGCCATAGTTGAACTTCCCACCACATACCGGGGCGTTCTTCCCTCTTTAATCAGGGTTCCGGTCACCAATGGTCCCCAGCCTCCTCCGGCAAAAGAGTCAATAAATCCTCCTGCCAGTCCCAATATTCTGAGATTAGTTCTCTTTTTCTGTCTGTTGTTTCCTGATTTTTTATTTTTTCCTTTAAAAGCATTTCTAAGGATGTTGATTCCTAAGTACAGGGTATAGCAGGCGATGACCGGTTTTACAATATGGGCATAATGTTCCCCAAAATGAGACAGCGCAAAAGCTCCAATAAAAGCCCCCACTGCTGCTACAGGAAACAAAACCCAAACCATTTTTTTGTTGACATTCCCTAATTTATAATGGCTGATGCTCCCTGCTGCCGACGTGAACGATTCCGCTGAATGAATACTTGCGCTTACCACCGGCGGCGGAACATTCAGAAGCAGAAGGATTGTTGTACAGATCACTCCATATCCCATACCCATAGATCCGGCGACAATTTCTGCCAGAAATCCGGCCAGCAGCATCCAGTAAAAAATATGTCCGTCTTTACTGAGAAAACTCTGAATATCCCCGGACAGGTCAAATTGATAAATAATCAACGCCAATACACCAATAAGTGTCAAGATCCCTATGATTCCAAGGTAAATATTGGCTCTTCTCTGTACTGTTTTGGTGATGCTGATTAGTTTTTCCATCTCCAGTTTCGTTTCAGCAGGCTGCTCCTTTTTTTCACCCAGATATTGTGTTGTAAGCCTGTTCAGCTCTTTTACCTTGTAAGTAAAGTCTCCTTTTAACTGATTGCGGATGTTTTGCATATTGTCTAACAGCCCATCCATTTCTTCATCAGGAATTGTTTCCGTTAAAATCTCACGTAACCGTTTGGCTACCGTCGGAGATTTTCCGTTGGTAGAAACTGCAATTTTAAGATTTCCTTTTCTTACAATGGAACCCAGATAGAAATCACACAGGTCTGGCTTATCGGCAATATTCACCAGTGTATTATTCTGATGAGCCCTGTCACGGATCTGCTCAGCGACAAAAATATCATTAACCGCCACAATCGCAAGATCGGCACCGTTAAAATCATTATCGGTAAAAGACCTCTCGTGCAGGGTGAGGTTGGGGTAATTCTTTTTTAGTTCTTTAACCTGATCACTTATTTCCAGTGCTACAAGTTTAATACGCGCTCCCGGAGAATTGGCTAAAACAGATTCCAGTTTTTCCAAGGCAATATTGCCCCCACCAATGATGAGCAGTGATAATTCTTCGAGTTTTAAGAATATGGGATATAAAAAGTTACTCATCTTATTTAAAGTTTTAGATCATAAGTAAATGCAACATAATACAGTCCTCCGATCTCGGGCCCTGCCGCATACTGAAAATACCGGCGGTTAAGCAGATTCGTTGCTCCGATTTTCACACTTGCTTTGATTTCCGGAATTTTCCATGTTGCCTGAGCATCAATGGTATAATAGGCCGGAATGTTTCCGGAAGCTAACGGACTTTCCCATAAGAAACTATTCTGCCATCTCGCCGCAACTGTAAATCCTATATTTTTGATAATCTCCCTATTTCCAACACTTAAATTGACCGCCCATTTAGGGGTATTAAAAGCCGTAATAAAAAGGTCAGAAGTATTGGTTGAAACCAGGTCATTATACGAAACGTTGACGTTCACATTATAGTTTTTCACCAGATTATACCTTATTCCCAGGGATGTTCCAAGACTTTTATATTTACTGTTGCTATTGGTATATACTCTGTATCGGTCCTGCTTACTTCTGTCCAGCATTGCTAAAACCGCATGATCACTACCGATATTTTCATTTTTTGGAACAGCTACTTCTACCTGTCCCAAAAAACCTTCATAAACATTATAATAAAAGTCCCAGTCGATGACTAGCCTGCTGTCGAATAAGGCTGATTTATAGCCTATTTCAAAAGAGGTTACCTTTTCAGGCTGTAATTTCGGGAGATTGGCAGCCGACAACAGGGCTCTGTTTTTCAGTGCAGCCTGGTTCTGATTGAGCCCTCCGTCTACATCTTTATTGACTGCAGAAACAAATTGGTCAATAGAAGCCAGCGTATATGAGTTTTCAAGGTAACCCAATCCGTCATTGGCTTTCGAAAGCCCACCTACTCTTCTTACATTTCCGTTATTCACGAATGAAAGGGCTTCAAATAAAGAAGGGAAACGGTAACCATTTTGAAAAGAAACCCGGAAATTATGTTGATTAACCGGAGAATAAACCACGCTTACCCTTGGATTTAATTTAGTTTCAAACTCAGGATTTCTATCGGCGCGAAGAGCCAGATTTACTTTTAATTTATCATCGAAAAAAAGCTTGGTAAGCTGGGCAAATGCTCCATATTTCTGGTAAATGACATTGTTCCCGAAGGTTCCGTCAGGTAAAGGAATATTCCGTTCGCTGACCGGCCTGTCGAAATCAACAAAGTTATTTCCGTCAGGAGTGATGCTGTAAAGGCGGTAATCTGCTCCTGCAAGAAGGCTGAAAATCTTTACAAATCGAGTGAAATCATAGGTAATTTCGCCCTGATAAAAATGGGATTTCTGTTCAAGCTTTGCCCCTCCTGTAGCAGGTGCTCCTGCAATTCCGGAGTTGGCTGAATCCCAGTTATTGATCCCGATGATTGTATTTTTTAACTGTTCAAAAGCTGCCGTTCCCGGAATGACTCTGTTTTTATCGGCTTCCTGTCTCGCCAAAATAAAAGCATCATTCAGATTCACTCCTGAATTAAGCCTGTCCTGCAAAGTATTCTGAAAGATATTTTTCCAGTTGGTATTAGACAGATTGGTAAGGTCCAGATTATCGGCTAAAGGCTTAAGATTATAAGAGTCTCCGGTATTTTCTATGGACATATATGCCCTGAACGTCAACTCTTTGCCCGTCAATTCTACTTTATGGTTCTGAACGGTTGCATTCTGAAGGCGGATCTTATTTCCTCTCTGAAAGGTACCATCGAGTAATCCGTAACGGTACACATAGGATGTTTTCCACTGATCTCCAAAGCGATAGAACAATCCTGCATCAAATTTCACATTTTTCACTTCAGGGCTTATCAGGTCTTTTTCATCATATCCTGTCCTTGATATGTTAAAAGAGGTTGGCTTTCCGTTGTAATTTACTTTTACAGAGGTACGGTTGTTTCTTTCATCACCATATTTATTCCAGAGGTCTTCAGCCGGGTTGTTGGTCAGGGGAAAGTTTGGATTGGCAGTGATTAGTGAATTGGGGTTCTGGTCCGTGCGGTTATCCGAGATCCAGTCAACTCCGCTGAAATAAGAGGCATTGATCTTTACGGCAAAATTCTTATTAATAACTTTTGCAATTCTGATGGCACTTTCTCCTAAGGCAGCTGTTTTATGATTCACATTATCCACATGGTTCACACCGCCTCTGAAATAAAGACTTATGCCTTCCGAGGTAAACGGATCTTTTGTCTGGAGACTCGCCAATCCGTTCACAGCATTCATTCCGTACAGGGCAGAAGCAGCTCCGGGAGTAATTTCCATGGACTGGATATCTAATTCTGTCGGGCCTATGGCGTTTCCCAACGGAACTCCAAGTGTGGCAGACTGTACATCGACCCCGTCTACCAGCTGCATGAATCTGAAGTTATTCGGAGAATTGAATCCACGGGAATTAGGCACTTTTAAAGTAAGACTTGAGGTTAAAAGCTGCAACCCCTTTACATTTTCCAATGTTTCGTAGAATGAGGCAGCCGGACTTTCCCGGATGGTTTTAATATCAATCTTCTCAATGGCAATCGGTGATCTCAGTATTTTTTCAGGAACACGTGAAGCAGAAATCACTACTTCATTGATGATGGTATTCTGAGGATTTAACTCTACTGCAATTTTACTGGACAATGACAATATTTCAGTCGTTTGGCTGGCAAATCCTTCTTTGGCAATGACAATTCTGAAGGGTATTTTCACCCTTGTTCTCAGGCTGAAATTTCCTTCCTGATCAGTTACTGACGTATCCTGAGAATGTTCTACCTGAATCTTTACTCCGGCAATGCCTTTATGGGTGTCTGTATGTTTAATAATTCCGCTTACTTCAATGAGCTGCTGCGCCTGTACAAGGCCAGAGAAAGAAAGGGTAAATAATATAAGGATGATTTTTTGTTTAAAATATGGGTGGTGTATGGATTTCACTTGATTAAAATTTTAGGGTTGAAAAATGATTTATGCGTCGTCAACTAATGAACAGCACATACACATTCGGAGCTCTAAAAGATTCTGATCATGTTTTTTAGCTTTTTTCTGTCTGTAAAGGAGGTTGGTCATATTTTTTATTTTACGGTTTGCAAATAGCGGTAGGAGAAATCTCCAAATGTTTCTTCTGCGTTTCTTTGTTGTGAATAGATTCCGAAAAGCTGGTCAAGAGTTTCTATAATTTCTTCTTCACCAATATTTTCCCTGAATTTTGTATTCAGGCGCATTCCCAGTCTGTCGCCACCGATATGAAGGTTATATTTGCCATACGCTGTGCCTATAAATCCGATTTCAGCATTGGGCGATCTTCCGCAGCCATTAGGACAGCCGGTCATTCTGATGGTAATATCTTCATTCTGAAGCCCGTATTTTTCAAGGACAGGCTCTATCTTAGTGACTAAAGAGGGTAAATAGCGCTGAGCCTCCGCCAAAGCCAACGAGCATGTATTCAATGCTACACAGGCAACGGAATTTTTACGCAGGGCGCTGGCTTTGTCTGTATAAGTGGATATTCCTGATTCTTTAAGCAGAGATTCAATTTTAGTTTTATCTTCTTCGAGAATATCAGAAAGGATGAGGTTTTGATTACAGGTAAGGCGGAAATTGACTTTTCCGGTTTCAGCAATTTTTAACAGCCCTGATTTTAAAGGATATTCTTCCGTATCAAGCACGCGTCCGTGTTCTACGAATAAAGTATAAAACCATTTCCCTTCATGATTTTGGGTCCAGCCGTAGCGGTCTTTTCTCTGTTCAAACTTGAATTCCCTGGCGGGCTCAAAATTAAAACCACACCTTTTTTCTACTTCATTTCTATATCCTTCGATGCCTAATTTGTCTATCGTATATTTTAATCTTGATAGCTTTCTGTCGCTTCTGTTCCCAAAGTCGCGCTGTACTGTGATAATTTCATACACCGCTTTCAATACTTTTTCTTCTGTATCTACAAAACCCAGAAGAGATGCCAGACGCGCATAGGTCGCTTCGTTTCCATGGGTTGCACCAAGACCTCCTCCTGCTGCGATATTATACCCTACAATTTTGTTATTTTCAATGATAGCGATCAGTGCTATGTCATTAATAAAAACATCCACATCATTATTGGGCGGAATGGCAATTCCGATTTTCAGTTTTCTCGGCAGATATCTGTCCTGATATAAGGGATCTTCTTCTGCTTTTCTGTCAACCATCAATTCGTCATCGATCCACAGATCGTAATAGGATTTTGTTTTAGGCAGGCACATTTCGCTTATTTTTCCTGCCAGTTCATAAGCCTCCTGATGCAGAGGCGATTCGGAAGGATTTGAAGTACAGGTCACATTTCTGTTCACATCCCCACAGGCTGCAATGGAATCCAGATATTGGAGATTAAAGCTCTGAATGGTAGGTTTTACATGAGATTTTAAAATCCCATGCAGCTGAATGGTTTGGCGTGTGGTAATTTTGATCACTCCTGTGGAATGATTTTCTGCAATTTCATGAAGTCCTGCCCACTGTTCTGAAGTTAAAAAACCTCCGGGAAGCCTCAGCCTGATCATGTAGGAATACAGCCACTCCAGTTTTTTTGCGACTCTTTCTTCACGTCTGTCCCGGTCATCCTGCTGATACATTCCATGGAACTTGATGAGTGTTTGGTCATCTTCTCTGATGGCTCCTGTAAAATCGTCCAAAAGGCTTTCTTTTAAAGTCCCTCTTAGCCCGTTACTGGCTGTTTTTATCCTTTCTACAGGCGAAAGGTTATTCTTATCTGTCATGTTAATCCGTTTATGATTTAGTATACATCTTTTACATATCTGCCGCTGAGTTCCAGTTCTTCCAGGTAATTCCGGGCTTCTTCCAAGCTTTGTTTTCCTTTATCCTGAATGATGTTCAGAATGGTTTTTTCAACATCTTTACTCATGGGATCTTTGGTTCCGCAGACATAGAGTGATGCTCCGCTTTCCAGCCAATGATAGACTTCCTGTGCTTTTTGCTCCAGCCTGTGCTGAACGTATATTTTTTCGTCGGTGTCTCTGGAAAAAGCCAGATCCAGATGGGTCAAAGTCCCGGTTTTCAGAAAATCCTGTATTTCGGCCTGATAAAGAAAATCCGAAACGAATGTCCAGTCACCGAAAAAGAGCCAGTTTCTGCCCTCTGCACCTATCGCATCGCGTTCGTAAAGAAAGGATCTGAAAGGCGCAATCCCTGTTCCGGGACCGATCATAATGATATCTTTATCGGGCTTGGGAAGTCTGAAATGTTTGGCTTCCTGGATATAAAATTCAAGGTTTTCTCCTTCCTTAAATTCAGCAAGGAAACTGCTGCATAATCCGTTTTGCTTTTTATCATTAATAAAAAACTCAGACTTCGCCACGGTGATGTGAATTTCGGTATCCCCGTGAGCTTCCAGGGATGAAGAAATGGAATATAAGCGTGGTGACTGCCCGGTTAAAACCTTAAGTACCTGTTCAAAATCCTCTATATTTTTCACCGGATAGATCCGCAGCAGATCAAGAAGACTTAACCTTACTTCAGGAATATGCTGTCCTGTGATCTGTGCATATTGAGCAACTGTACTTTTAAGCAGATAGCTGATATTAAGATGTTTGTAGAGAAGCTCTTCTGCACCGGCCGTAATTTTTGCTGTTGTAATCTGTTTTTGAGGACTAATCCCGGTAAGGCTAATGATCTCATCCACTTCATGTTTCGGATTGAGGGCGATAACTCCCAATGCATCACCCGGGCTGTAAATTAAAGGTTCTTCTGTCTCTATTTCAATGTGATAGGTTTCTTTATCAGACCCTATATCATTTAAATTGATGATTGTTGAAATTTTCCCGTGATATTTCTTTCTTCTTGTCGATATTTTTGACGTGACTGTGTTTTTCTGGCTGCTTTCCCTTGTTTTATGAGCAACATCTAGAATATGTTCGGCCCAAGTATGAGCTTCCTCTTCATAATCAACATCACATTTTTTCAGAGGAAGAATGCGCTGTGCACCCAGTACTTCAAAACGGGAATCGATGTCTTCCCCTGTTTTGCAGAATAACGGATAGCTGCTGTCTCCCAGAGCAAGGACTCCGAATTTCAAATTACTGATGTTGAAGTCGTTTTTATGAATATGATCATAAAATTTCTTCGCAAGAATGGGCGGATCTCCTTCTCCCTGGGTACTGATGATGACAAAGAAAAGGTCTTCTTTGGCAAGATCTTTCGGCTTATACTGGGAAAGGTCTGCCAGCTTTACCTGAATGCCTTTTTTCTTGATGATTCCCGCAAGTTCTACCGCGAGCTTCTTACTGTTTCCGGTTTCAGTACCATAGGCAAGGGTAATTTTCTTTGCAGAAACCGTGTCGGCATGAGCAGTAAGAGAAAGAGTCTCCTGTACTTCAGCAGACGATCCTGCAAGTCCTGCCAGAAAACCACTGGCCCAGACTGCTTCATCTCTTGAAAAATCGCCGGATATTTCTTTAAGGGCTTTTAATTTAGTTTCAGACAGCATATTCGAATAGGTTTTGATGGTTTGATACTAAGGTTCCGTTAGTCACAGATTTAAAGTAAATCCCTTCCTGTATAGGTGTTTTCAGCCAGGAAAAATCCTGATGCAGATTCACTACCCTGCCGATAATGACCAGCGATGGAGATACAAAGTCTTTACTTCCAAATTTTGCATGAAAATCTTCTATGGATGAAGTGTATACTTTCTGATAAGGTGTGGTAGCCTGTTCAATAACCGCAATCTTCTTCTCATCAGTCTTGCCTAGTGCTAAGAATTTATCTACCAGTCTGTTAAGGTTTCCTTTAGACATATAAAAAACAAGGGTATCTTCTGATGTTCCCAGTTCTTTCCAGTATTCATCACTGAGAATTTCTGTTTTATAATAGGTCAGGAAACGGACTGATGTGGCATAACCTCTTGCCGTTAAGGGTATTCCTGCATAAGCTGCAGCTCCTGAAGCTGCTGTAATTCCCGGTATAATTTCAAATGTGATATGATGTTCTTTAAGGGCCTTCAATTCGTCCAGAACATTTGAAAAAAAGGATATGTCTCCGCCTTTAAGCCTTACTACAGTTTTTCCCTGGGAAGCATAGTCAACAATTAATGTATTGATGTGGGGCTGTGGTGTAGAGGCATTTTTACTGCATTCTTTTCCGACATATATAATTTCGGTTTTTTTATTAGCGTAACGGTCTATTATTTCAGGACTTACGAGACGATCACATAAGATGACATCGGCGGCGGCAATGGCTTTTACAGCTTTTACAGTGATCAGATCAGGGTCGCCGGGTCCTGCACCGACAAGGAAAACCTGTGGTGAATTACTATTTTGTTTCATTTTTAATCTTTTTATTAAAGGTGTCTAGAAAAGTCCTTCGACGGACAGGTATCTTTCGCCTGTATCATAGTTTACCGTTAAAATGGTAGATCTTTCGGGAATTTCAGGTAGTTTCTTGGCTACTGCTGCTAAAGCTGCTCCAGTGGAAATCCCAACAAAAAGGCCTTCTTTTTTGGCGGCATTTTTCGTGTATTCAAAAGCTTCGTCTTTATTGATCTGAACAATTTCATCTAATATTGCAGTATCAAGTATGGAAGGGATGAATCCGGCACCCAGACCCTGCAGAGGATGTGGAGCGGGAGCACCTCCGCTGAGCACAGGAGACAGCTCGGGCTCAACAGCAATTACTTTGATATTGGGGAATTTCTCTTTCAGTACCTGTGCAATCCCTGTGATGTGTCCTCCCGTTCCTACGCCTGTAATCAGGTAGTCCAATCCTTCCGGAAAATCTTTCAGAATTTCCTGAGCGGTGGTTTCAATGTGCACCTTCACATTCGCAGGATTGTCAAATTGTCTCGGAATCCATGAATTCGGGGTTTCTTTTGCAAGTTCCTCCGCTTTTTCAATGGCTCCTTTCATTCCTTTTTCTCTGGGAGTCAGAACGAATTCTGCTCCGTATGATTCCATAATTTTACGGCGTTCCAAGCTCATACTTTCCGGCATCACTAGAATCAGCTTATAATTTTTTACAGCAGCTACCAGGGCAAGTCCAATTCCTGTATTCCCGCTTGTAGGTTCTATGATGATGCTGTCTTTATTCAAAAGGCCTTTAGATTCAGCATCTTCGATCATTGATAAAGCAATTCTGTCTTTAATGCTTCCTCCGGGATTGGCTTTTTCCAGCTTGATCCAGATGTCATGCCCGGCACCGAAAAGTTTATTAATTTTTACGACCGGGGTATTTCCGATTGTTTCTAATGTGTTTTGGAACTTCATACCGATTTAATTTTATGTTGTTTTTTTGCTGTTTATATCACAAATGTTAAAGATTCGGGAAGAGGTCCGTTATCTTTTATTTTTATTTCACTTTTATTATAGACTAAGGAATTGGAAGGTACATTTTGGGTGATCCATACATTTCCACCTATGATGCTGTCTCTGCCGATGGTTGTATCTCCTCCTAAAATAGTTGCGCCCGAATAAATGATAACATGATCTTCAATATTGGGATGTCTTTTCTCATTGGCTTTATCTTTTGAAACATGTAAGGCTCCCAACGTTACTCCCTGATATAATTTCACATGATTGCCAATAACTGTTGTTTCCCCGATCACGATCCCAGTTCCGTGGTCAATAAAGAAATGTTCTCCAATGACGGCACCGGGATGAATATCTATTCCTGTCCTGCTGTGCGCATATTCTGAGATGACACGTGGCAGTGTTCTTACTTTTTGAATCCAAAGCTGATGCGAAATTCTATAAACATAGGTCGCAAAAAAACCTGGATAAGAGAGAAGTATTTCTTCCAAAGACTCTGTTGCGGGATCAAATTCCAGGATAGATTCAGCATCGAGAATCAACTTATCATAGATATTTGGCAGGGCCAGAAAAAAAGCATTGGCCTGATTTTCAACGGAAACCTCATCAACCTCTGTACTTCCTATTAAATCAAAAAGAAGTTTACTCAGCATTTCAAAATCCTGATCAAGCTGATCACCTGTGTTTATCTGTTTGGGAAGAAACAGGAGATTATACAGCTCCATGACAAACTTTTCCATTTTGTTCTGATCAAAGAAACTGATGGAGCTGTTTTGCTTTTTTTCAAGGATTCTCTTAATAAAATGATCTGATATCTCCATTTTCTACTGAATTATACAGGCTGCTACGGTTGCATTGGATGTTTCATCTACCAGAATAACGGATCCTGTTTTTTTATTGCTTATAAAATCATCAAACACCAAAGGTTGTGCTGTCCGTATCGTCACTTTAGCAATTTCGTTGAGCTTTATATCTTCTTCTGCCGTTTCTTTTTCCAGTGTATTGACATTAATCTTATAATCAACCTGTTTTACTACAGCTTTTAATTGTCTGCTGTGATGCTGCAGCAGATATTTATTGCCCGGCTGCAGGGCTTTATGATCAAGCCAACACAGGAGTACTTCTATTTCTTTTTCAACATTGGGAAGCTCTTCTGCCGATGTAAAGGAATCTCCTCTGCTTACATCTATATCATCTTTAATCTGGATAACAACTGGCTGTCCTTCAAAAGCCTCCTGAACCTCAGCACCATTCACTTCTATTGCAGAAATTTCTGTAATGATCCCTGCAGGAAGTATGGCTATTTTGTTTCCTTTCTGAAAGCCTCCGCTTAAGATTTGTCCTGCATAACCGCGGTAATCATGTAATTCTTCGGTCTGAGGGCGGATGACATACTGCACCTGAAAACGGCTTCCGTTATTTTGTTCCTGATCAAGCTGTACTTCTTCCAGGTATTCAAGAAGGGAACTTCCTTTATACCAGTCTGTAACAGAAGATAAGGAAACGATATTATCCCCTTTTAGTGCAGAAATGGGAAAGTAGGTGACATCATTCAACCCCAGACCTTCTGCAATT
Source organism: Chryseobacterium hilariae (assembly GCF_051400735.1). Classification (NCBI taxonomy): domain Bacteria; kingdom Pseudomonadati; phylum Bacteroidota; class Flavobacteriia; order Flavobacteriales; family Weeksellaceae; genus Chryseobacterium; species Chryseobacterium hilariae. The sequence goes on along the minus strand of NZ_JBLFFJ010000004.1, from coordinate 466,873 downwards.
TTAGAATAATCTGCTTTAATAGTTTTAAAAACATCTTCTGAATAATCCACCATGTCCATTTTGTTGATCGCAACGGCCACTTTTTTCAGTTTTAGCAATGAGGCAATAATGGAATGTCTCCTCGTCTGCTCAATAACTCCTTTACGGGCATCTATGAGAATGACCATGAGATCTGAATTAGAAGCTCCGGTAATCATGTTTCGGGTATACTGAACATGTCCCGGAGCATCTGCAATAATAAATTTTCTTTTTGATGTCGAAAAATATCGGTAAGCAACATCAATGGTAATTCCCTGCTCTCTTTCTGCACGGAGCCCATCCGTTAAAAGAGCCAGGTCTACCCCATCATCGTTTTTATTTTTAGAGTGTTTTTCAAGTACTTCCAGCTGATCCTGCAAAATACTCTTGCTATCGTAAAGCAGTCTTCCGATGAGGGTGCTTTTACCGTCATCTACGCTTCCTGCTGTTATTAATCTTAATATATCCACGTTTTTATTTATAAGTGATAAATGATAAGTAATGAGTGATGGTAATAAGTATAGATTTGCTGTTTATTTTTTACATTATTGCTTATTACTCATTGCACATTACTATTAGAAATAGCCTCCTTTTTTCCGGTCTTCCATAGCCGCTTCAGTAACACGGTCATCAATCCTCGTCTCTCCTCTTTCTGAAATTCGGGTAGCAACAATCTCTTCAATTACACGGTCAACGGTAGCCGCTTCAGATTCTACGGCGGCAGTACAGGTCATATCGCCTACGGTGCGGTAGCGTATCCGTTTTGTGGTTACGATATCACTTTCTTCCAAAACGGCAAATTCAGAATTAGCAATCCATTGCCCGTTAAGGTCTACAACTTCTCTTTCATGCGAAAAGTAAATGGATGGCAGATCTATATGCTCTCTGCGGATATAGTTCCAGACATCAAGTTCCGTCCAGTTGCTTATTGGGAAAACCCTTACATTTTCACCTTTATGAATTTTTCCATTGAAAATATTCCACAACTCTGGTCTTTGAAGTTTCGGGTCCCATTGTCCGAATTCGTCTCTTACAGAAAATATTCTTTCTTTTGCTCGGGCTTTTTCCTCGTCTCTCCTTGCTCCTCCTATGCATGCATCGAACTCAAATTCTTCAATTACATCAAGCAATGTAAAGGTTTGCAGCCAGTTGCGGCTCGGGAACTTACCTTTCGGTTCTGTAAGCTTTCTTTTATTAATAGTGTCTTCCACTTTCCGCACAACCAGATCCACATTTAGTGCTTTGGCCAGGTGATCTCTGAAATCTAAAACCTCCGGAAAATTGTGTCCGGTGTCGACATGGACAAATGTAAAAGGGATCTTTCCGTGAGGAAATGCTTTTGCTGCCAGATGAGCCAGAACAATACTGTCTTTTCCGCCACTGAACAGTAATGCCGGGCGCTCAAACTGTCCTGCAACTTCTCTGAGGATGTAAATGGACTCGGATTCTAGCTGATCTAAATAATTTAACTGATATAATGACATAGTATATTTTTTATTGATGAACATGTAAGCCGCATTCTTTCTTATCGGCATCTTCCCACCACCACCGGCCGGCTCTGAAATCTTCGCCTTCTTTAATAGCCCTTGTGCAGGGTTCACATCCAATGCTTACAAATCCTTTCTTATGAAGGTGGTTATAAGGAAGCTGGTGTGTTTTTACATAGTCTGCCACCTGTTCCGTAGTCCAGTGAAGGATAGGATGAAACTTGATGATCTGATGATCCGGATCCCACTCCAGTTGTGGCATTTGTCCCCTTCCTAGGGAATGTTCTGAACGCAAACCTGTTATCCAGACCTTGTATCCCTGAAGAGCCTTTTTCAGAGGCTGAACCTTTCGGATGTTACAGCAAGCTTTTCTATTTTCCACGGACTGATAAAAGGAATCCGGTCCGTTTTCCGAGACAAATTTCTGCAGGGCTTCCGGATCCGGATAATAGGCTTTAATGTTCTTTTTGAAAAAAGCCCTGGATGAGGTCCAGGTTTCATAGGTCTGCTCAAAAAGTCTTCCCGTATCGAGTGTGAAAATATCAATATCAAGGTTTTTTACCAGATGATTCACAACCTGGTCTTCATAGCTGAAGCTGGTAGAAAATATCACCTCTTGCGGAAATTTTTCTGCCAGAACCTGCAAAAAATCGGTATTAAAAACACCTGTAGAGGCATTTTCAAGTAGGTTAGTAAATTCTATTTTCAGAGCGTTTTCCATTTTTAATTGAAATTAACTTCTGCAAATATATATAAATCCTATTTATCCTACCAAATTAGTAGGATATAAAAATTAAAAAAAAATTCAGCTGTTTTTTATAAAGGAAGTAAGGGTAGCTTCCATCATGCTTTTTCTTGTTTTTTCTCTTACAATGATCAGCTCATTTCTGAGATAGCATGTAGCCTCATCAACACAGTCATCACAAGGTTCATAGAAATTCAATGAAATACAGGGAGTTAATGCAATCGGGCCTTCAAAAATCCGGTAAATATCAGCCAATGAAATATCATCAGGTGATTTCAGAAGGTAATAGCCGCCTGCTGTTCCCTGCTTACTGTTGACCAACTTGGCTCTTTTCAGCTCAAGAAGAATCTGTTCTAAAAATTTTTTGGAAATATTCTCATCCTGTGCAATAATAGCAGTTGACAAAAACCCCTGATTGTAGTTTCTTGCCAATCTCACCATTGCTTTCAATGCATATTTGCAACGTTTGGACATCATAATTGATGCAAGTTATGATAATTTATTTGATTATCGAAATCACCACCCGGAATTGAAAAAGTGAAACTTTATTACGGTTTGAAATATGCCAGAAAGATGGTCCAAATTTCAGATTTGAAAAATTTACATTGTATATTTGTTGGAAATTTATGATCGATGAGTATAATAGAATTCAACCCATTGTGGAAAGAGAAGTTAATGAACCGTTTTCTCGCTTATGTAAAAATATATTCAACCAGTGATGCAGAAAGCGAAACAACTCCTTCTACTCCACGCCAGTGGGACATTGCAAAATATATTACTGAAGAGCTGAAAACCATTGGTCTGGAAGATGTTTCACTTGATGACAACGGGTATATTATGGGATATATTCCTTCTAACCTGGAGGATGATAACAGACCTACCATTGGTTTTATCTCACATTATGATACTTCACCGGATTTCAGTGGTGAAAATGTAAAACCACAGGTTTGGGAAAATTATGACGGAAGTGATCTTGTTCTAAATCAGTCTACAGGATTTACACTATCCGCTTCAAAATTTGAAAGCTTAAAAAAATATATCGGACAAACCCTGATCACTACAGACGGGAATACACTTTTAGGGGCTGATGACAAGGCAGGCTGTGCAGAAATTGTAACGGCTGCGGAATATCTTATTGCCCATCCGGAAATTAAGCATGGAAGAGTTGCTGTAGGATTTACCCCTGATGAAGAGATCGGAAGAGGCGCACATAAATTTGATGTGGCTAAATTCGGTGCAGAATGGGCGTATACCATGGATGGCAGTGAAGTGGGAGAATTGGAATATGAAAACTTCAATGCTGCAGGAGCTGTGGTGAAAATCCACGGATTAAGTGTACATCCAGGTTATGCTTACGGAAAAATGGTAAATGCGGGTCTTTTAGCCGCTGAATTTACCCAGATGCTTCCAGCTAATGAAACTCCTGCTACGACTAAAGGTTTTGACGGATTTTATCATTTAATGGATATTACAGCTGATATTTCTGAGGCTAAGCTTCAATACATCATCCGTGATCATGATGAGAAAAAATATGAAGCCAGAAAAAAATTCATGGAGGAAAAAGTAGCTGAATTCAACCAAAAATACGGTGAAGGTACTGCCGAAGTGGAAATAAAAGAGCAGTACAGAAACATGAAGCAACAGTTTGAAGGAAAGATGCATATTATTGACCTTGCTGCAAAAGCTATGAAAGAAGCGGATATTGAGCCTAAAATAAAAGCAATCAGAGGTGGAACAGACGGAGCTCAGCTATCTTATATGGGACTTCCATGTCCGAATATTTTCGCAGGAGGAATGAACTTCCATGGGCCTTATGAATACGTAGCTCTGGAAAGCATGGAAAAAGCAACTGAAGTAATCATTAATATTGTAAAAGCTTAATAGATTATGAAAAGACTCTTAGCATTAGTATTCATCATATCTTTTGTTTTCAGCCAGGCACAAATCTCTGAATTTGATAAAGCCGATTCACGCTATGAAAGAAAGAAAAAGGCTCTCTACAAAAAATACCCTAAGCCTAATGATTTAAAAACTAAGCAGGAGTGGCTTCTTACCGAAGACAAAATCAACACATACAAGGAAGCTCTGGTTAAATTATCTACAGAAGACCAGAAACTGATTGCCCAGGATCCACCTACAAAAGGTAAACTTACCCGAGAAGCCGAATATGAAAAAGGGAAAGCATCTTTTCAAAAGCTTTTATATGAAGCTGTTGACCGCACTTTTTTCAACAACGCTTCAGATTCTTATAAAGCAACTCTTAGTTTTGTGGTAAACACTAAAGGAGACGCTCTGGATGCTCATGTAAAGGGAAACAATGAGGATCTCAATGCCTTTATTGAGGCTGCATTTTACCGCATCAGGGAGAAAGGTAGGTGGAAACCCGGAGAGCACAACGGAAAACCGGTTTCTTCTACAGTCTCTATTCCTTTAACATTAACATTAAAAAAATAATATAACAAAAACCCGCCACCGCAGCGGGTTTTGTTCTTTTTAAGACGAAAAACGGATATGTAATACCGTACAACCACAAAAGCTTCAATTATTTTTTTAAGCCATTGAATTAAAAAATAAAATATTTTCAATAAAAGAACTCGTAAAATAATCAATTCACATTAAAATAAAAGATTACCTGTAATTATACGCTACTTAGTATTCCTATTATTTATTTTTGTATAAATTAAAACACAAATGATTACGATAAAATCTACTCTAGTATTAATGACTTTCATAGTTATTACCTGCATTGGCATAACACCATTAAAAGCATCATTATCAACCAATTACACAATCCACGAGGTTCCTCTGGCAGGGAATGCATTTGTTACTTACTCTACAGCAAGTGCGTATGCAGAAAAGATAACAAACAATGGCCTCGGCAACTGGACGAATCCGGGTACGGTAGTAAGTACCTATTTTAAAGTAAGTAACAGCGGAACCTTAAACCTTAAATTAAAAGCAAAAGTTCCTTCCGGAAGCAGTACTGTTAAAATAACAGTGAATGGAGTTTCGCAAAACATTACAATGAGCGGTTCTTCTTATAATACCTATCCTGCCGGAAGCTTCAGTGTAACTCCAGGCTATGTAAAAGTTGATTTACAAGGTCTTACCAAAACCGGAAATTATTTTGCAGATGTATCCCACATTTTGTTTGACGGTCCTGCAGCATCAGGAACTAATATCTTCAGTAATGACCCCACATATTATTATTGGGCAAGAAGAGGTCCATCCTGCCACTTGAACTACACTATACCTACCACCAGTGATATTTCATATTATTATAATGAGGTGACCGTTCCCATCGGGAAGGATAAAGTTGGATCTTATTTTATGGCCAATGGTTTTGCCGAGGGTTACTTTGGTATGCAGGTAAATTCTTCCACCGAAAGAAAGGTCATATTCTCTGTATGGAGCCCGTTTATAACAGATGACCCGACTACGATCCCTGAAGATCAGAAAATAAAATTAAACTGCAAAGGAACAAATGTTACCATTGGAGAATTTGGTAACGAAGGATCTGGCGGACAGAGCTATTTGAAATATCCTTGGAAAGCCGGAGTTACCTACAAACTTCTTTTGAAAGGAAGCCCTGACGGAGCAGGCAATACTGATTATACAGCATGGTTTTTTGCTCCCGAAGCAGCTTCCTGGCAACTGATTGCAAGCTGGAAAAGACCCTATACCAATACCTATCTGAAAAATTTTCACAGCTTTGTTGAAAATTTCGAACCAGACAATGGCTATCTGGACAGAAAAGCTGAATACGGAAACCAATGGGTAAGAACTGTCCAGGGACAATGGCTGCCCGTATCCAAGGCAATGTTTACTGTAGATGCTACCTATACAGCCCAACAGCGGATAGATGCCTCAGGAGGAACCGTAAATAACAAATTCTTTCTAAAAAACGGAGGTTTTACCAATGAACAAACACAGGTAAATTCCTATTTAAATGTTTCTGCTCCTACACAATCTCCTGATATCAATTTTTCTAATTTACAGCTTTGCTCCGCTTCATTAAAAACTACAGAGTCTGCTACCTACGGCGACATAAAACTATATCCTAATCCTGTACACAGAGTTGTTAAAATAAATGGATTGAAAAATAAACAGGTTCCTTATAAAATTTTCAATTTTCAGGGTAATATTATAAAAAATGGATACACAAATGGAAATGAAATTATCGTTACAGATTTATCGGAAGGTACATATGTGCTTAATATTTATAATGAAAATAATACCCTTAAAAAAAGTCTGAAGTTTATTAAAAACTAATGCTACCTGTAAAAATGAAGCTCTTTATTATCAGCAGACTCGCATATTGCTTACAAACAAATATTTAAAAATAAAACCAATTTGGCATTTATATATTTACAAGAACATGATTTGTAACTTAATCAAATTGAATCATGAAAAGAATGAAGCCTTTGAGGCCTGTCAACAGTTTTTGGTTCCGGAATAAGCGGATGCCATAGGTACAGGCGGCTGCCCTCCGGGCATCATCCTTATTAACAAACAATTTAACCGGAAGAGAGATCTTCCGGTTTTCTTTATCCTTTTTCAGCTAAAAACAGAGTCTTATCCAAGCATCTCTGCCGTTTATCAAATAAAATTTTATCATCTCCTTCATAGTTGTTGTTTTGCATCAAATTATTACAGCAATTTATGAAACAACAAATTTTAGCACTAAGCTCATTTTTATTATGTATTACCTGTTCGGTTGAAACCCAAGCACAGCAAACTCCGGCTTTCCACATCGGGATAAAAGGTGGGGCAACCTATACTAAAACCTCAACGGAGTCTTCTGCACTGGAAGGAAAATATGGTTTTGGATATCAGGGAGGAATTATGACAAGAATGGATATTGGAAGCCTCTATGTGCAAGGAGAAGCCTTATTTAACAAGAGAAAAACCTCTTACAATTCCAAAGACGGAAGCTCTCCAAAGCTGACTTGGAACTCTATTGACATCCCGATAGTAGTGGGTTATAAATTGATCAATACGAAGGATTTTAATGTAAGGGCATTTGCCGGAGGAGTTTACAGCTATGCATTCAAAAATAATCTGTCAACCTCCAAAGCATTGCAGGAGGGCTTTAAAAGCTTTGATAAATCAAACATCGGAATTACAGGAGGTATCGGGGTAGATTATAAAAATTTTACAGCAGACCTCAGATATGAAACAGGGCTTACGAGCATCAGTAAGGAGTTTAAATCTAAACCCAACGGCTTTACCCTCGGGATAGGATATTTCTTATTCTAAAAACTTAAAGTACCTTTACCTATTAGAAACTGCGTCCGGCGGTTTCTAATTTTTTATAACCTATGTTATCTTATCCATGACAAAACCTTTTATTTTAAGAAAATATTTTTTTGTTACGATTTTCTGGCTCGTTTTTGCCGCTGCGGTCTATATTAACTTCCAGGCCACTTCCGACAAAGTTTCAGCCATATTCCAAACGGTTGTTCTTGCTGTTACTTCATTTATCTTTACTCATTTTCTTACGACACGACTTCTTCCTAATGCTTTAAGGCTAAAGAGAATGAAGTTATTTCTGATCCAGGCCACCGGAATTATACTTTTACTGAGCTTTATCTATTCACTCATTTTCACCTACATTGAGATCAATTCAAAAAACCAGCTCCCAGCAGATTTCGTGGATCATCTACCGTTTTTATGGAAAGGATTTTATCTGGCTCTTCCAGCCTCTTTTTTGGTTAACGGTTCTGTCTGCGGAATCAAATTCTACCAGGAGCACGGAAAAATAGAACGGGATCATATTCTTCTTCAGCAGGCTCATTTAGAAAACCAGCTCAAGCTGCTGCAGGACCAGATCAATCCTCATGTGGTTTTCAACATTTTGAATCATATTCATATTCTGATGAAAACGGATACGAAACTTGCGGATTATCTGCTCCTTAAATTTTCAGACATTCTTCGTTACCAGCTCTATCACTGCAGCCAGAGTCTGGTTCCCCTGGATAAAGATATTGAACATCTGCAGAATCTGGTAGAAGTTGAAAAATTAAGATGGGGAAATGAGCTGGAAGTGAATGCAGACTGGAGTACCGGAAATAACAAGTCATTTATTGCTCCTCTCCTTCTGGTTCCATTTATCGAAAATGCATTTAAATATGTATGCAGATTGCCTGGGCACAAGGGCTATGTAAAGATTTCATGTATAGAGAAGGACGGTTTTCTTTTGTTTTATGCTGAAAATTCCTATTCAGAGCCGGCAACCTATAAAAAGAAGGACGGCTCCGGCGGAATCGGGCTTCAAAATGTACAAAAGCGTTTGAAATTACAGTATCCGAATACTCACGAGCTTACCATTGTGGCAGCCGATAATGTATACAAAGTAACTTTAACCCTACAATTATCTGACAATAATGAGCAGTAATATCCCTAAAATGAAATGCCTGATCATCGATGATGAGCCTCTGGCCAGATTCCACCTTAAAGAGCTGGCAGATCAGATCGATTTTTTATCCGTTGAGGGTACGTGTGCCACAGCACTGGAAGCTGATGCTGTAGTGAAGGAAAAAGAAATTGATCTTCTTTTTCTGGATATAAATATGCCTTATTTAAGCGGTCTTGAATTCCTGGAACAGCTTGAAAATCCGCCTTTATGTATTCTTACAACCGCCTATTCCGAATATGCCCTGGAAGGGTACCGGCTGCAGGTTGTGGATTATCTGCTGAAACCCATTGCCTTTAACCGTTTTTATCAGGCGGTGAACAAAGCGCAACAGCAGTTTATTGTATCTGAAAAGATAAAGAAGAATTCTCCTTTTGATGATCCTTTTCTGTATGTAAGACAATCTGATACTTTTGTAAAAGTTTCCTGGGTGGATATTCTCTATATTGAAAGTATGCAGAACTATACGAAACTGCACTTTAAAGACAAGTCTCTGGTCATTCATCAAACCATGAAGGCTATTGAAGAATCCCTGCCGTCAGAACATTTTTTCAGGATCCACAAATCTTTCCTGATCAATATCACGCACATCGATATGATCTCAGGCGGACGTCTTTACATCAATAAAACAGAGCTTCCTATTTCCCGTACCCGAAAAGAAGAACTGCTTAATCAGGTGGTGTATAAGAAGCTTATCAGTAAATAAACAGGAAAGGAAGAGGGAAGCGAATATCCTTCTTCCGCTCCATCTTAATTCCTTACGGCAAATTCCATCTCAGCGATACGGCTGCATAAAATGTAGTGGCAAATTTGGGATCATCCATCTTTTTTTCTTTGAAAATACTTTTGATCTTCCTGTCGTTCTCACTGAAACTTCTCAACAGTGCTGTTCCTCCTGTAAGACGAAGACTCAGCTTGTCATTCAGTTTCAGTTCCGGCCTGATTCCCGCTGTGATCTGTTGGTAACCAAGCAACATTGATTTTCCGTCTTTATTTCTTTCTGCCGTCATCCCGCTGAGGTTGACCACAGCTTTTAAAGCAAATCTGTCTGAAAACAGGTAGCCGGCTTCCATTCCTTCCGGGAAATTGATGTTGAATTTAATTTTACCATTTGTTTTCCAGTCGAAATAGATCCACGGTAATATCATAGGAACTCCAAAGGCAGTTGTCAGCACAGGTCCTCCACCCAAAGCAAGATTGGGATTGAAATGCCTGATAAATAATATTCCTCCCTGTCCGAGAAAATCGTCAGAACTTATCTGCTCAAGATCTGTATAAACTCCTACTGTAGCTGCCATCATCATGCTCCATTTTTTTCCTAATGGTCTTATGTGCTGGATTCCGGCCTGTGCATTCAGCATCTGATCGGGAAACAGCTGCTTTTCATAGTCTTTATGAGTCATTTTCGCATATGATCCGCTAAGTAAAAGTGACCAGGCTTTTATCTTTCCGCTGCTGTCTTTTTTCATTGACAATGGAATGCTGAGGTTAAGATCTGCTCTCTTAAAGTTACTTTTAGAATTGGTTTTTACACTGTCTTCCGGACGTATGTAACTGGAAAAGGGTATATATTCAGTCTTAAGCTCTCCTGATATTCCGGATTGTGCACTGACCAAATATCCGAGCAGGCAGCAGGCTGCTGCCAAAAGATTTCTCTTCATAATTTAAATTTTATGCAAAGAGATACTTTTAGAAGGCGGTCACAAAAATTACTTGATTAAGTGCTAGAATGGTATGACCAAACGGAAAGACAACATGATAATATAAAATAGTACATCATCTATTTTGAGGTGGAACCTGCTAGAGTTTCATTATACCGAGGCTTTTTTATTCTTAAATAAACGGTAAGCAAACCAAACTGCAAATAATGCAATGCCTGCACGCAGAATAACCATCGGCATAATGGAATCAGCTTCTAAAAACCCAGCCAGTCCTGAAAGTAAAAAAGTAACCATCAGCTGCATGAATCCCATCACGGCAGCCGCTGTACCGCGACCTTCTTTAAAAGGAGACAAAGCATGAGCAGAAGTAATGGGAAACAGAATTCCAATAGCCAGCAATGACAGATACAGCATCATAATTTCTAAAGTCACAGAAAGATCAGACGCAGTTATCAAAATATGGAGGCTACATACCATCAGCAACAGAAGAGTGGCTGCCAGTAAAAGTTTTGTGTCACTTATTCTCTTTATTAATTTAGGGGTAAGGTAAGCTGCCGTTATCAATGCCAATGAATTAAAACCGAATATAAGACTGAAAACACCGCTTGAAAACCCATGAAGCTTCATAAATAAAAACGGTGCATTGGAAATATAAATGATTAGGGAAGCGAAAGCAATACTTCCTATCATCGTACTGTTGATGAATTCTTTATTTGAAATAATTGCCTTTAAATGGCTTTTTAATCCTTTTTCGGTTTCTGAAAGATCAGGAAGACTTATTCTTGGATTGGTCTCAGGAACATATTTATAAACCATGAAAAAGGTAATTAATCCCATTATTCCTAAAAAAGCGAACGAACTATTCCACCCCCAGAATTTAAGAAATACACTTCCCAGAAGCGGTGCAACAATAGGAGCAATTCCGCTAATTTGAGACTGCTGCGAAAATATGGCTACAGATTTCTGCCTGTCATAAAGGTCGATAACGATGGCTCTCCCGATCACAATTCCTGCACTTCCACCAAATGCCTGCAGAAAACGCATTGCCCAAAGCACGTAAATATTTTCTGTAAAAAATATCGCTGTAGCCCCTATAATGAAGAGGAAAAGTCCGCAGTACAGCATTGGCTTACGTCCTGTCCTGTCAGACAAAGGTCCCCAAAGCAACTGCCCAAAAGCAAATCCTGCAAAAAACACAGAAATTGAAATCTGAATATGTCCTATATCGGTTTGGAAAATCTGGGCCATGCTTGGAAAAGCAGGCAGATAAAGGTCTATACTCAGTGATTCCAGGGTGTTGAGCAGTGCCAGAATAAACACTACGATACTTAAGTTTCTCATAAAGGGGTTCAATCATTAAACGATCCACACAGATCGTTTTTTCTTCTGGCAAAATTCCGGTAAAAAACAAAGCTTTTCAATACAGTAACTGAAGGAACACCAGCACAAACTGAAGATTACATTTTATAAAATATATTATTTAAAATGATTTAGAAGAACTTTTTGAAGATTATGCTTTAGTCTCTTTAAATCCTTCCGGATTCCGGCCGGTATGTTTTTTGAAAAAACGGGAGAAATAAGACGCGTCGCTGAATCCCAGTTTAAAAGCAATTTCTTTAACGGTTAACGCACCAAAGCTAAGTTCTCTTTTAGCTTCCAAAACAATTCTCTGAGCAATCATCTTTTTCACTGTTGTTCCTCTGGATAAGCGGACAATATCATTGAGATGATGGGTACTTATTTTGATCTGATCTGCATAGAAGCTTGTCTCTCTCTGGACGACATAGTGCTCTTCAATAAGTCTTACTAGCTCTTGAATACGCTGCCTGTCATTAATTGATGGGTCTTGCAGATTAATCTGTTCTGTGATGATGATGCAGAATGCCCGCAGATAGGATTTTAATAAATCTAACCTGGAAGATCCATTATATTCTTTTTCCATCAGTGAGATGATTGTACTACAGGTTTCTCCGCTTTTAGGATCTAAAGAAAAAGGACATGTCCCTCCTGTGAGGATTGTTTCTATATCGCTGGCTTCCTTAAAAATTTCCCGGCTAACGGCCAGTACATAACCTTTTTCACCGTTCAGTTTCATATTGAATACCTGTCCCGGCGCAATAATGCAGATTTGGTTATTTTTAAGGATATGACTTTCAAAATCCAGTTCCAGACTGCTGTTTTCTTTCACCTGGCTGAACCAGATGATCTCAAAGAAATTATGCCGGTGAACATCATTAAAATTCTCTGGGTGTCCTGTATCAAGAGTCATTAACTGAAACTGTTCGGAGGTGAGATGATGGATGGGGATGTTTTTTTCTGATGAATTCATCGGTCAGTTTTTTATAGGGGTAAACAGAAACCTCAGCAAAGAAATACTGGGATGTCTGCTGATTAGCTGTTTGATTGTTTTTTATAAATGTAGAAATTTATTTGCTTTATGAAAAGATCAGCACCTTTTAAATTTCGACCATTTTACCCGTCCCTGCCTACGAGAGCATACTTCGCATAAAGGATTCTCAAGAAGCTACCAAAAACTTACCTTACAAAGAAAAAATTTAAAGACTTCTTTAATGAAAATGTAGCTGCTTTATAAAACACAAAACCACCGCTATTGCAGTGGCTTTTGTTTTACTATAGCTCAAAGTCACAGACTTTGCGCAGCGGGGGTTCTTCTTCTAAATTTCATGAGAAAAAAGAAAAGATCCGGAAATTAGGAAGTTGACACTAACATAGAATCTTCTATTTCCCAATAATTATCATTATTCAATCTTAGTTCAAATACAGCATTTCTATGGAAATAATTTTTTATACGATGGTCAACAAAAACTAATGCTCTTCTTTTAGAAGGATCAAATACAATCTCTGAAAAATATACTACTCCTATCTCACATTCATTTGTATGTTTATCATACTCTGCCAGATCTAGGACTTTTGCGGTACACAAATTAAATTGATTTGCTTTTATAGAACTTCGTATGCTTAAATTTTTAATATCTGGATTATTAGAAAAGTCTTTAAAAGAATCCTTCGTTCTTTTTATGCGTCTTAAATAAACTTCGGTATTATGTGTCCCGAAATATGTATTTTTATTTTTAGTAGAATCTATATACAAATTGCAAAATTTTTCAGGATGATTAAAAAGTTCGTTGTGCGCTTTTGTCTTCTCTTCGATATATAAATCATCATCATGAACTCTTAAACTATCAAAATATCTTTTTTCACCTAAATAATCTTCTCTAAAAAAATAAGGTATCAACTGATCTGTTAAATCATTATATAGTTTTACATTAGTATCGGTTGATTGACTTACACATTTTTTCATTTCCTCCTTACAATTCGTAATTAATAAAGAGGATAATAAAATCATAACTATTTTAGTTTTAAAATTCATACTATTTGGAAATTTTAGATTAATAACATCCTCTTTAACGATTTCCTGTTCGCAAATTATCTTTTGGTTTTTTATAAATATCTAAAATAGATGGCTTTTTTTCTGATTTCAAGTCCCTGATTTCACGTTGTTGCCTAAAATCTTTTGCAGCATTATTCCTCCTAAATCCATCAAACTTTTCACTAATTATATCACGATCAGAAGCAGAAAATTGAAGATCTGTTCCAAAATAAATAATTTCCCAATTATCTCCTATATCACCCTTAACACCTTTTGATTTAAGACTCTTCTTAAAAAGTGGGTCCTTTTCCTTGGAAACATGGTCAATTGCATAGTCTGCCCAATGACCACCTTCATGAATTATAATTTCTGCTAAATTATCAATATACTTTTTATTTCCTTTATTTTTTGAAACCGTGTTTACTACGCCAGAATCTATTTTAATAACATTGGGATCATCTTGATCAAAATTCCCCAAATCAAGTAAACTTTCATTCATTATAACAGTGGGTCCATCTCCATCTTTGAGCATTGTCTGTATCATTTTATCATCTACACCAAATTTCTCTTTAAACGCTCCTCGAAATTCTGAATCTCGAAACACCGCTTTTATAGTTTTTATTGCCTCTTTATATAATCTTTTTTGCTCTCTCGTAGCATTTGCTGGTAATCTAAAATTTCCATCAGGATCAATGTAATTAATAGGGTGGTTTCCACAATAAATATAAGGCTCCATTGTTTGTTCCGCCAGCGGATCCACATTCAACCAAAGAGAAACTCTAGGATTATAGTACCTCGCTCCATAATAGTAATACCCCGTTTCTGCATCAAGTTCCTTGCCATTAAACTTATAGGGACTGTAGTTACTGTTTCTGTGGTTTTCTACAAAAGTTTCACCACTTGGGAAGTATTCTATATTCTGGGTTACTTCTCCGTCTGCACCTGTAATAAAGCTGCTGGAACCTAAATGATCCGGATGGAACCAATAGATCTCTTTTTCTTTATCTCCTGCATAATCATTAACACAAGCTCCATTGTATCCTGCGTTTTGTCCGTAATTAGGTGGTGGCGTGATATTATTCTGCTGCATTACCGCAAGAGTAGCCTGAGTAGCTGCCTGCAGAATGGTATTTGATGTATTGACCGGATTAATCGGCGGAGTACTTCCTGCAAATGGAATGATCAGCCAGTTACAATCAAAAACTCCAATATTATCGCTTGTCCCATTCTTAGTTACTATTCTTTGGCTTCCTGCATAATAATGTTTTGTATAACGAGGAAGTGATACACCTCCAAGACTATCAAAATAAAGGTTCATCGTCAACAGTCCATTCGGGTAAATAGTTGCTGAATGGTATGTCATAGGTGTCTGCGGCCATGTATTTGTCTGTTCTGCTCTTGTTCTGAAAAGCATTCCTGAATACATCACATCTTTAATAATTCTTTCCCCTCCCGCATCATAAGTGTAGATCGCTGCCCCGTCAACTTCAGGAGTAGAAGGATTGGTATCTACAAAACGAAGGCGATTTTCTTCATCCCACTGATATACTGCTTTTGCTTCAGCATAAGTACATGTTTCCTGTTCAATAGTCGTAGGATTTCCTTTTGCATCATATTTATAATGTTGAAACTTCACTCCCGGATCATCCGGATTACAGCATGTGGAAGATGGTACCAAATTAGGTTCATCTACAATGGTTGTAGGAGCATGTGGATGTGAAGAATTTTCATATTTGTAGTTCAGCCTGTAAGAGGTTGGTTCCATTGCCGTCCAATTATTGTTGCTCGCACCTGTCGTCCATTCATGCTTCTGTGTTTTGCTCATGATATTGTGCATATTATCATAAGACATCGCAACAGTATAACGGTGACGTTCTTCCTGAGCCTGTGTATTAATCCCTCTCCAGTTCCCTGAAGCTGATGTAAGACGATAAAGATCATCATATCCGTATGCATAATTGGTTCCTCCTCCTAAAAGACCATTTACGACAGGAGCATTGTTATGAACCTGCATTACGTTAGATACCACATCATACTGGTATACGTTCTGCATGAAGAACCTATTGGTATTGGTATTCTGAGCGTACATTTTCAACAATCTTCTTCGGTTTGTCTCGTATTCGTATGTTGTTTCCGTACCGTTTCCATTTTTCAGGTATACTCTCTGTTCAAATTTATCATATCCAAGACTATTGATCATCGGATAGGAATTACCATCTTTTACTGAGGCAACATTATTTAAGTTCCCTGCTCTGTTGTATTTGTATGTTAATTTTTCTCCATCCGGATACGTAATGGTTTTCACACGATTCCATGTGTCGTACTGCCATTCTGTTCCGAACCAGTAAACCTGTGCCCCCGGGACAGCTACTGAACGTCTCTGGTAAGTAAGTTCTCCCAGTCTTCCGTATTTCAGATACTGTGTTCCTGTAGCGTCTGTCTGATACCATAATCTTCCTACTGCATTATTATCCATCGCTGAAGCATCCAATGCATTTCCGTAATAATATTTTACATTGTTTTCCGGATATAAAGGATATTTAACTTCTTTCAGCCTTGAATAGTCATATTGATATTCTACCGTTTCATTGGCAGCATTGGTTTTGGAAGTCATGTTACTTGCCGGATCATACTTATAAGTGGTAACCCCACTATCAGGATGAGTGTAAGAAACCCTTCTTCCCAGATCATCATAAACGGATGTCGTAATATTACCATTTACATCTTTTACCTGAAGAATTTCGCCGATGGCATCATGGGTAAACTGAGTTTTGATATCTCCGGTATTTGAAACTTCATGAACCGAAGTTGTTCTTCCTTTGATGTCAGTATACGTTTTCTTAATGCTTCCTAATTCATCTTTGAAGATAGTTTCAAACATATTTCTTCCCTGAACATCCGTACCAAAACCGTAAGTAATGGTTGAGAACAGGTTTTCTCCCGGAAGTTTTGTATAAATCACTCTGTCTAATACATCATACTGGTTAATAGTAGGTTCAATATTATCTACGACAGCATTGTACTGAGTATTAGAAGATCCAATATCTTCTACTGTTGGATAGTATGTTTTTAATGCTCTTCCGAACGCATCTTCTTCTACTTTACCCGATACAATATATTTTAATCCCTGATTATGAATGTCTCCGGTTTTCTTTACCTGAACCGCACCTCCGAAACCATCTGCAATGGTAATGGTATTAATGGTACTGTCTGTATATTCCGGATCATAATGTTTTGTTGTTGCAAAAGATTGTGCATTTGTTGCATTAAGCGGAGCATCCGTAATCGGATTGTACTCAAATTTTATAGTCCATGGAATGTTATTAAATAATTCGTATGGCCCTGTAATTTCAGTAGTTCTTGCTTTGGCATCATATACATATTTCATTGGCTGCAGGTTCATGTCCTCAGTGTAAGTTGGTACTCCGAAACGGAAATCATACTGGGTTTTGCTGCTGTATCCAAAGGCATCCTGAACTTTTACTGGATAGGTTTTTACATTATCATCATAGGTATATTGCTGGAAGAACCTTTGGTTCTGCACATTTGCAGGCCCTGTAGATTTAGTTATATTTCCATAAACGTCGTACTCAAAATCATAAACGGAATAATTCACGCCCTGATTAAGAATCGTCATCTTAGAAAGATTCCCATTAGCGCTATATTCTGCTTTTTTCTCTCTGGTAAAGCCATTGCCTGTAATTGTAGTGTTTTTCACAGAAACAGGCATAATTACATATCCTGATGGATCAACATTGGAATATTGTAGAACACTGGATATCCCATCAGTAGTAACCCCTATCTCTTGGTCTCCAATATCAACGATACCAGTAGCATTACCCCATTGGTCATAAGCAACAATAGTTGTTGAGGTCGATTTCCCTGGGGTCATTTGCCCCTCATAAAAATAAGATGTTGAAATATCTGTTGAAACAAAATAAGCATAGTTACCACCTAATTTTTCATCTTCTTTCTCTAATGGAAATTCATCATAGCCGGTATTCTTAATTAATCTAAGACTATATTGATTAAATTTTGTTGTCCAAACCTTATTATTAGCATCATAAAGTACTTCACTTATTAAAGTTCCCTTTAAATAGTAATTCGTATTATTAAACGTCTGAAGGGTTTTTCTGTAAACTACATTTGAACCAGCACCGCCTTGTTTTGTGTCAATTTGGTTGATAGTTACACCTCCAAATCCATAAAAAGTTCTCTCTCTTCGGCTGTGATAAGGATTCTGATACTCTACCGTCACTTTGGATACATCCGGACTGTATGCATTATCTCCCGTAAATCCGTCATTTGTAATTACGCTTTTTAATACGTATTTACTTTGAGGCATATCATAAGTATTGCCTAGTCTTTCGTAAGTAACTTCCCAAGAACCTCCCATTGGAGTGGTCACTTTTTTAAGAAGGTTCGTAACCCCTGTTTGGTTAAGTTGTACCTTAATATTATCTGTATCATCAGAAGTTACCAGATCTGGATATCCATCTCCATTCATATCTCTGAACGTAGCATGAGATCTTGAAGTTGAATTTCCTTTTGAAACCCCTAAAGTCACATTTAGTTTCAGCCCGCTTACTCCTGCAATAATAGGAATAGAAATTAAAATAGTTCCTGCTGCATTTCCTCCAACACTGATAGATACATCTTTATGAATATCATTTCCATTCTGAAAATTTAAATTTAGCGGAGTGCTGGACATTCTATCTCCTAAGTTTAGATATACTGTTGCACTATTTCCTGTGTATAAAACCTTGTCTGCTAGTCCATCACCATTAATGTCAACCAGTTCTTTTGTCGTTGTACTTGTATTAGAGCTAAAATTAACTCCAAATTCAAAACTTCCTCTGAATAAACTGATTCCTCCTCCCAGTCCAAATCCATTTCCTA
The DNA here is from genome assembly GCF_051400735.1 of Chryseobacterium hilariae. NCBI lineage: Bacteria > Pseudomonadati > Bacteroidota > Flavobacteriia > Flavobacteriales > Weeksellaceae > Chryseobacterium > Chryseobacterium hilariae. Next base: position 448,257 of record NZ_JBLFFJ010000004.1, on the reverse strand, counting down.
CACCTTCCGGTTTGATATCTGATCCCCAAGAATCATTTCCTGCAAACCCATTTCCGATATTCAGTTCAAAATTATTTGTATTAAATTTATCAGGAAGACCATCTCCATTAATATCTAAGAATGTTTGTTTAGAATTTTCACTTGAAGTTTCTCCATTTGCACTGATTGAAAGCTTTGTTGCTGCTTGTTTACTTTTAACAGAACTATCTATTAAATTCTCATTAAATGATTTATTCTTAGGGTTTTTACCCGCCGTCTGTATAAATGCCATTCTAGTGGATTCCCCATGTACAAATGAATATCCGGATGAAATTCCAGTAGAACTGGCTTTTGAAATCGACTGGCTTCCCACATTTAAGGAATTTCCAGATAAAAACCCTACCGGATATGTGATTTTTACATTGGTTTTACTGAAATCATCCGGGAACCCGTCTCCATTGTAATCTAGTACATTTCGGACAGATTTGGCCTCAGAAAAAAGAGTTTGTGACACATTTACTCCAGCCACTCCCGCACTTACTCCGGCACCAATACTTACACTTTGATTTTTCAACTGAATATTTGGTGCATTCAATTCAGATCCGACGGCCTGACTTAGTGAATGGTTATCAAAATTAGAATCTATATTATGTATTCCTAAACGTGAAGTATTGATCGTATTTTGAGAGATGTATATGGTTGGGTCAACATCTGTTAATCTTCCTTTATCAGTATTATTAACATTAGAGTTGATCATTAAGAAATAGTTTTTTGATAATGCCCCATCATTATCTGCAATGGTAATATTTCCATCAGGATCTATTATAGGGTTGTTAATTGTAGGGTTTATACCCTGATCTATACCATAAGCATTGCTCAGCTTCAAGCGGGTTTCATCTACCTTCATTTCGGCATCAGTTCCTCCATTGGCCAAGTTATTATTAATATCATAGGCTTCTACAATGGTATTTTTACTTAAATTATTCCCATTCAGGATAAAGCCTCCCCAACCGCGATAAAGTATACCGAATCTGTTGTCATATTCATTTGAACTTAATGCAGATGTTGGTGTTTGCGGCCCCAGAATTGGTTTATGCGGCGGTGAATTTGTAAAACTTGTTATGATAGTTTCACTGCCCGGATTTTCAATATATAATTTTGTAAATGCTGAAGGCGCGCCACCAGGAGAAAATGTCAGCGTATAGCTATAGGTCCCCGGGTTCAGCATTGTTTCCGAATATACAGGCATTCCTGATTGTCCGGATAAAGTTCCGTTAGGGAAAAATGTATTTATACCAAGTGTTGCTGATGTTCCTGCAACATAATTTCCTAATTCAAACTTCAGCATTGTAGCCTGATTGATTACAATTGTTCCTGTTTGCTGCACTGTATTTGAACCGGACAACTGTACTGATAAATTATTCGGGTTGTCTATATAATTGAGACCATTGTTTATTAGAGTGCCGGTAATGCTTGTTATATTATTTATAAAGTCTCTGTCTTCACTACTTACTGTTGTTTCCAGGTATATATTCTCATTTAAATCCTGAGAGACTATAGTATATGGCGTTCCAAAAACTGGAGTTACATTACCGTTAACAACATTATAAACTGTCTTGGTTAATAATTTATTTTTAATTTTTGCAGAGATAACAACCTTTCCGCTTTTCCCGTTAAAATTAGGAAGGGATGATGCTTTTACAGAAATCTTTTTTCCAATATCTGCCGATTGAGTTGCATAGGTTACAAAATTTCCTCTATCATTATACATACTGTACTCTACCTGCAAATATGTTTTTTCACCGGTTGAAGTCTCGGTAAATTCAGGAATTAACTTAAAGTTTGACCAATCTATCTGGGTATCTGTATATACTTTTACAGACACTTTATCATTAGGATTTAAATTCACCTGTGAGCCAATGACACTATTATTATAAGTAGAGCCAGATGCGATAGTCATCGGAAACTGAGGATAGTCCACATCGTTGACTGTCAGAAATATTTTAGCATCATCTGACAGCGGGATTATCTTGTTTAAATATAAATTTAAAGTTCCCGCATTTCCCACCATGAAAGCGCTGGTACCTGAGTTCACAAAATCCTCCTGAGCTTTGTATGTTGACAAATCTCTGTTATCACTATCAACAGCTGGTATATTTGGTGTTGAATAAGTAATTTCAGGATTCCATGTAAGCTGATCCAGTGTCCCATCATATTTGGAAGATACTCTGAAATAAAGCTTTTCTCCTTTACTGATATTAATGATCTGATCTGCAAAAGAATGTAAGTTATAGTCTCCAGCATTAATGTTATTGACTAATGGATCATTATTTTTATACTGAAAAGATACCGCAACACCGTCTGCTTTGCTACAATCCTCTTCCGGATTACATGATACCTGATTCAGTTTAAAAGCATTTTTAACAGTAATAGAACCCGACTTTGGAGCTACCCATACACGAACAACATCATGCAATGGATTCTGTTCCAGCATCATTTTTTTCTCTGTTTTATCCTGATCATCAAATAGTGAAACGGAAGGCTGTGCACCACTGGAAGTAACATTAATAGGATATGGCGTCAACCCGCTATTAGGGTCAAATGAAGGAATATTTCCAATAAGACTGTTAAAATAAACTTTCCCATTTTTCACAAAGTCCACCAATCCATCGTTATTGAAGTCCATAAAATATGATGCCGTAGTATTGGTACTGTTAGAATAATCAAATCCAAGACTTCCTCCACCGAAATTAGCATCAATTCCTACTCCCCATGATGAGTTTTTAGACTTTCCTATATCCTGTAAATTTCCAACACTTACCTGAGGTCCAAATGCTTGAACTCCATTTGTTGCGGTTGACAAGTTTTTAGAATAAGAAATAACTCCATTATTTTGATAAACTCTGTCTGCCAGATTATCCCCATCTATATCTATTAAAGTAATTTTATTTTCTGAAGATGAATTACTGATGGAGCCATGTGCCCCAACAGTTCCTTGTCTGAAACTGAATAAGCCAGTATCACTTGTAGGAGGAGAGGAAAAATTATATACTCCTACACTAATGCCAAAATTGGTTCCTGTAGATTTACCCTGACTTCCTGAAAGCATGGTATATCCTTGAAATAATTGTCCTGAAGAAAGTAAGCCTGGGAAACTGGCAGGATCCGGTGCGGCCCAAGGCTGAGGTGCCCCAAACATATTGGCTCCATCGGGAGCTTCATTATATTCTATTTCATTAGTATAAAAAACAGCACCTGCCGCATCTTTCTCCGTTATGTTTTTTAATAAGGATTTCCTGAAAGTTTTATCATCATTTTTATACCCGAATTCATAACTCCTTACGTTTTCATCACCATATTTGATTTCAACTTTGCTTAGCCTCTTTGATTCTATCTGAAGGAAACCTAATCTTCCATTAATCTGAACATCTTCTCTGCCAGTAGTTGTGGTAAATAGAACTGTATATTTTTTTACCGGATTTTGTGCATTGTGTAAAGTGTAATCAATTTGAGAAATATGCAATTCCTGTCCTCCATTTCCTGGATTTCCTGTATAAGTTGATTTATCATACGTATACAGCACATAATTTCCATTGGTATCAACAGTTTTATATAAAGCCCAATGTCCTATATTTCCATTGGCATCTTTAAGAACGGCATTATCAATTACGCCGGCCTCTCCGCCAAAAAAAGATTTTGTCCCGTCTTTAGATGTTACAATCCAAAAATAATTTTTAGGACTTGTCCCTCTTCTTACAATATTATTATAAGCACCTTCAATTCTAGGATAAAATTTTCTGTGCGGTATTCTTCCTTTTTCAAACCCTTCATTTCTGTTAGGCATAGCAAATATACCCGGGCTTGTTTCAAAGGTCAACTGTTCTCCTCCTATTGAGTACAATTCTGTTTCAGTTGCCTGATTGTATGTAGGAACGCCCCATCTCGTATCAATATTTACTGATGGAACAGACATATCCCAACCAAGTCCCATCCAGCCATTTCCTCCTTCACTGCTGTAGCTTACCGCCAAAGAAGGCTGCATTCCCGCTCTACCTGCGGGAAGTTTAATTGGAAAATTAGTGGTAACACTTCCCATACTGTTAGGAGATGGCGGTGCAATGCTTACAATTCCCTCGGAAGGGTTTGCGGCTTTAATATCTTTAATAGAGTTAGGAGCATAGCTTCCCGTTTCCGGAGATTCGGGAACTTTTAAAACCCCATTGACCATGTCTGTAAAGTGGGTAGTTTTTGACACCAAAATGTTCTGCTGCAGATTGACACTGTCCTTGTCTAAAGCAATCCATTTTTTTTCTGTTCTGTCAAAATAAAAAGTTTTGATATCCTGTTCCGTATAACCGGTTGGTATTTTACTTTTATCATATCCTAAAGATACTTTTGCAGGAGCTGAAAAATGGTCTCCATGAGGAAGGAAACGATACCCTGCGCTTTCAGATGTTACGTTTACCATTTCGGGAGTAATCGCAGGCATATCTATGTCTCTAAGCGCTGTGATTGAAAAGTTTTCTGAACTTTTAAGTACTCCTTTTGGGATGTTTAATTCAGCGGAACCCAGATTAAGTTTTTCAGAATCACTGATACTACCAACAAATTTTGAAACAGACAAAGCGTTGTATTTTACGCCGATACTATTTTTAAAATTCTGTTTTTTATTAGAAATTCCTATCCTAAGGTTTTTTACTTTATAGCTATAGTCTGCAAGATAAGGCAAGGTAAAAATTACCGTATTCTTTCCTTGTTGGATAGATTGATCTGCAATGGGTTCCGACTGGTGAATCCAGGTCGTGTTTTTTTGGATATTTTTTCCACCAACGGCCAGATCATCATTGATGACTTTGCTAACTTCTTTATAGCTGTCAACTCCATACAAATCATATTCTAATGTATATTGATACGTAGAATTAATTTTTTCATCGACTGAAATATTAAAGATATTATCATAGATCTGATCAATAGGATGTTCTGAACTTGTTCCTATAATACCTTCTTTAATATCAGAAATATAATATCTCTTTTCATTTAATGATAAGGGAGCAGAAGCATTATATCTGACCGTTTTAACAGGAGGAACCAAAATAGTATGGCCTGATTTCTCTTTACTTCCGTTAATAGTATTTCCGGAAATACCATCAGGCTCTTTAGAATTCTCTTTTTTCTCTTCAGCCTTGATACGTTCAGAAACGTCTTTCTTTATATTGTTTTTTGAAGCATCATTAATTTCCATTATGGGAGTCGCGTTTTCATGCCTATTCAAATAAGTTGAATTAGCATAAGCATGAACTTGAGACCAACAAGTGAAAAATATAACTGAATTAAGAAGTTTTGTGTTCTTTCTTAAGACGCTTAATAAAGATCTTTTCATTCGTTTATATGTGTTTTTACATTTAAGACACTCCTTTTTTACATATAGAGTGCCTTAGATGTGGATATTAATTTTTTACAATAAGTTTGAATACTTTTATTTCAGACGAAGTTTTTACAATGATTAAATACACGCCTTCAGCTGGCAGAGTATCTTTTATTTCATAGTAATCCTTGCCTTTGTCTTGGATGGTTTTTACCAATCTTCCAGATCCGTCATGGATTTTTATATCTACCGTTTCTATTTTATCTGAAATAATTCTAATGGTAAATGGCTGTCCTTTAGGTACCGGATTTGGATAAATGACAATTCCGTTTTCTTTTTTTCTTGTCACTTTTACTGTATCTTTTTTCGTACAGTTATCTGACGTTTTTACTGTTACCGTATATTCTCCCGGCTCGTAAACATTGATAGTAGCAGAACTGCTCGTAAATCCGTTATCAGAAGTCCATGTATAGACTGCATTTGGATCTGTAATTTGTGTTGATGCATCAAACTGTGCAGAATTTCCTGAAGAAAGTGCGACATCCGGACCAAGGTCTAAATTAATAGTACTGAAATCATTAACCGTGAAATCATATCCGGTAACATTATTATCAGCATCCGTAATATTCAGATGATAGTTACCAATTGTTAAATTAGGGAATGATACCTGTGATGTCTGAACGGTTATATTTTGTGATGTTCCGTTACCTGTAAGGGCAACATTAAACGGCGCTTTTCCTCCTTTAATATTTAAGTTAAGAGTTCCGCTAGTCACAGTACATGTAGGTTGGGTAAGCTGATAAGTAGATAAAATTTTATTTCCTAAAGCAAATGAGAAAACATCTGTTCCGGACAAATCCTGGTCAAAAACAACATCTTTAAAATGCACTCCCTGGTGATTATCAACATGGTCCATTGCGTAAGCTTCAATGTTGGCGGAATTAAAATTCCCTTGTCCTGTTCTGTCTACAAGAAGCCAAAGCTTTTTGTCAGCCGGAATCTGAGATATAATATCTTTAATAGAGAAAACTACTTCCGTTGGAATGGTCTGTGAGTTTTCTGTTGTAAATCTCGCTTTCCATTTTCTCTTTAATAATCTGTACCCGAAAGTATCAACGTCAAGCTCTAACGGCTTTTTATTATCGCCCCAAATCAAAAAACTCTGATCTGGAAATTGTGCATCGTTTGATTTATTATCGATCGCCAGTTTTTTGGCTGCAATGACAAGTCTCTTTTGTTCTGACGAGCTGGTAGCCTGTTTCTGATAAAGATCTGAATATCCGTCTCTAGCAATACCTGTTATATTGGCAGGATAGTCATTAAAATCATCCTGCTTCCATATTTTTTTATTTTTGGAGCTTAGATATTCTGTATAAGGCATTGTAATGGCATATTTTACAGCCAGATACGAATTCACCCTATTGCGTTCGTTAAGCGTAAGGATTTTTCTGTATGCAAAAAATTCAGGAAGTTTTCCTGTGAAGTTTTTCCATTGATGGTTTCCTTCATCTTTCCCGATATACATCGATGAAAGCCCCGTCTTACCGATTACTTTAGTAATTTTAGTTGAAGGGATTCCAAACTTAGAATACAAACTGAAAGATGCTAGAGTATCTATTGTGCTTATATTGATGTAATTAATCTGTTCGTTATTATACCTAAATACATTTTTAGTACTGTAAAACAGCTCTTTCTCATCGGTATTATCAGTTGTAAATAAAGCCGATTCCTGTGTTGAATTTTTATTCTGATAAGCCGTAAAAAAGTTCAGTTTATCTATTGTTTCTATGACAAAAGGGAACTTTAAAAAATCATCTGTGCCGTCAAAATTCAAGCATTCATTATAATTCAATAATGAATAAGTGGGTTGGTTCGCTCCCGTTAAAGCTTGTATCTGATGCTGATTGCCACTATAATCCTGGTACAACAGTGAAGGAGTCTGAAGTGAATTGGTCTTATACCATACACTTGTACCTCCTACTCCTCCCGGGGACTGTGCATTCGAAGCACAGACAAGTAAAACGCTGAGAATTGTAAATATTTTTTTCATGAGTGTAAGCGTTTTTATTTTATGATAAGCTTCTTGGTTTCCTTATATTCGGCAGTCTCTATAGAAACCATATAGATTCCCCGAGAATAAGATCGTGTGTCTATGGTTTTAATAAATTCCCCTTTTGGAAATTTAGTTGAACTTTGTTCTGATGATATCAGCTTACCTGAAGCATCATAAACCGAAATTTTAATTGAAGATTGGCTCTGTAAGAAAAATCTTACGTTTACCTCTTCTTTAGCCGGATTTGGAAATATTGTAAAATGTTCAGATCCCGAACTGCTGGTGTTAGACACGGATAGCAGCCCTGAACCAACTCTTTCCTGGGCTCTATATCTCATAGCAGAAATTATATCAAAACACGGCGTTATGAAAGCGTGGAATCCCGCATCCTGCTCAACTTGAAAACCGGGAAGTAAAACAATATCTCTGGACGCAATGTATTCAACACCCTGTACAGGAGCTATAATTTTATTGCTTGCAGCGATCTGTTTAGCCAAAATGGTCTGGCTTGTTGTAATATCATCTGCCGGGCTTACCAATGTTTTCAGATCTTCTTTATAACAGAAGTCTACATTAGAAACAACGATTGAAAATGTTTGGCTTCCACCAGGTAATAAAGGGGTTGTATTTGTTTTTGGAGAAACAATGATTTTATAGGTTGCTATTTCAGGATTTTTAACATCTACTCTTTCTATGGTATCTACATCATTTGTTGAAAGATTAGTTGCAGCGCTGGTTAGGTTATTCATTCCTCCAAGCTTCCATGGATAATAGGTAGTTTCCGTTCCGTTAGTGTTTATCTTTACAATTTTTAAATCCAAATCATTAACTACGTTCGGATTACTAAGGTCTACCACATTACTTACGAGATTTCCCTGAGGATCTGTCCACGAAATAGTGGCAGATAATGGCTGACTCGCTTCGTAAGGAACCACATATAAAGTATATTTATTCCCTTGGTTTAAGGTAACTTCTTTTATTAACGTTGATTTTTTTTCATTATTAATAATACCTTCAATATTATTGTAAATGGCTTCAGAAGCTCTTTTTGCATCGGCCAATCCCCAACCATATATATAATCCGGTCCTTCAGTCCCTTTGTCATTGGCTGTATGAACCAACAATGCACGCACCGTAGAAGAAAGCATATAACTTTGTGTAGGACTTACAGATTTATAATACTGCTGAAGTAAAGTGATAATACCAGAAACAACAGCTGCTGCAGAAGAAGTTCCTCTGTAAGTACCATAAGCAGCATCATAGGTTTCAATGGATGAATACATATTTTCTCCCGGAGCACAGATATCCGGCTTTATTCTTCCGTCATCTGTAGGGCCATAACTGCTGAATGCTGAAACGTCAAATGCTTCATCAGAATTCATATTTACATTTTTCTTAGCCGAAGCTACTACCAGAACATTTTTGGCAATTCCCGCTCCTTCCAGTAGATCATATCCGTTTTTGGCAGAAACCTGTGGAACGATACTAGGATCAATCTCTCTTGCATTTCCTGCTGCTTTTACAATTTGCAGGTACGGTTTTAGGTACATCAGATTATCCCATGATTGTGCTGTTACATTATATTTTCCGAACTGGTAGGCCAGAAGATACATAGGATCGAAGCCATAGCTGTTATTAGCCACTAATATTCCACTTGTCCCATTATATGCCTGTGAAAGCATTTCCGGAACATCATCTACCCAGTCATAAGCATTGATTTTTGCTTCATAGGCAATTCCTCTAGCTTCAGCCTCACCATTATTTCCCGCCAAGGTCCCCGCTATATTGGTACTATGCCGTGAAATGGTCTGATTTTGTAAATTATCGTAGCTGTTTATTTTTCCGGCTAATAACTCATGGGTAGTTCTTGGCTTGGAATAATCCCATTGACCAATGGTCATATTATTTCCGGTTATATTAAGCCCTAGCCCTCCTCCGGAATATAAATTATCAGCTTTTGTCATTTTTGCCGCTCCGGCATTAAGAGTCATATAATACATGGGGCGACCATTCTCGTCAGCCCCAATAAGTTGTTTTTCATTTCCATTTTCAGAAATGAATTCTTCATGACCTAAACTTTTAAGTCTTTGAATCTCGTTTTTTTGCTTTTGCGCCTGTTCTTGTACTTTATTTCGAAAAGCTTTGATTTCTCGTTCCTGCGGGTCTGTTTTTAATTCATTTTTGGTCTGACCATAAGATGAAAAAAAGAACATCACTGCAATACCTAATATAGATTTATGGTAGATTTTCTGCATCCGGAAAAAATTTAATGTGTGTTTTACTGAGATATATTAGGATGACATTAATCTGTGAATACAGATTAATGTCATCAACTTATCATTCTATTTATCGAGTAATTCTATTGTTTTCTTGAGTTCCTTGTTTTCTTCTCTTAGCTGCTTAACATCTTTATTAAGCTGGATAATATACAGGGTAAGTTCTTCTATCTTTTCAAGAAGTTTGGCATCCATTTCACCTAGATTAATTCCGTTTTTTTTCACATCTTCTGCAGATGGAATATTAGGTAAATGTCCTTTTTCTTCGATATGCTTTTCAACTGTTTCTAATGTATTAAGTTTATACTCTTTCTTAAAAACATAATCTGCCCATCCATTAGCTGCAGGATTTTCAACCTTTATCTGCTCAGCTTTTATCCCTTTTCTTACGTAGAAAATATAATTGGGATCGTTGTCGTACTGATCTGTCCCTACCGTCACTTTTCCAGTATTGAATATGACAAAATTACTTTTATGGACACTATCCGTAAATTTTATTTTTGTAATTCCAGATGAATTAGGAGTAGTTACATCAGAATTTGGATCAATAACATTATTGTTTGGCATATGAAATTCCATATTCTTACTTCCCAAATTTCTAATAACAATATCAGATGGTACAGACCAGTTAGAAGCACAGCCATTACATAATACACTTGCAATTTCTAGTCTTCCTCTAGCAGTACCCGTTGCAGTAGTATTCCCGATTACAATACCATTAGCATAGGGGCCGGCAAAAACCCTTAATCTTTCCATATTATTGGTTTTAAAAACAATCTCCTTATCGTCAATTGTTCCAATAAAATTGTCAGTTGTGTTTGTTCCCAAATTCCCTGTAAGATTCCAAGATTGGGAAGAATAAAAATGTGAAAACGACAATAAAGTAAATAGTAAAATTTTTTTCATAATATGTTGTATTTTAAGTCAGCTTATAGATGTATATGTTGTGAATATTCTTTCTAGCAACAAGCAATTGATTATTCTTAATAACTTATTCAGTGATGAGATTATCTTTTTGAGCTTTTTTATTTTCTTCTTCCAATTTTTTCACATCCTTATTAAGCTGTATAATATAAAGGGTTAGCTCCTCTATCTTCTCAAGAAGCTTGGCATCCATTTCACCTAAATTAATTCCGTTTTCTACCACATCTTTAGCTGACGGAATATTTGGCAAGTATCCTTTTTCTTCAATGTGCTTTTCAACTTCCTCCAATGATTTCAGTTGATATTCTTTTCTGAAAACATAATCTGCCCAAGCATTAGCGGAAGCAATATCTACTTTTATTTTTTCCGTTCTTATTCCGTTTTTTACAAACAGCCTGTAATCATTACAGTCTGAACAAGAAATATTACCAGAAGTCCCTAAAAAAAGTTTCCCATTTGATTTTAGTGAAAACATCAATTCGTAAGCGCTGGAAGTTGGCCAACCCGCAACATCCAAAACTCCTGGATTATCAGGCTGATACTGACTATATCTTAAAAAAACAAGAGATGCACCAGCCCCAATATTCGAACCGGTATTCCCTACATAAAAAGCATCGCTATTTATATTCGTAACGACTTGGGATCTTCCATTAACTCTGAAAGCTATATTTGGATCTGGCAAACCACCAATGGCAATATTTCCCGTTTGACTAATCCTCATTCTTTCCAGATTATTAGTTTTTAAAACCAGATCCTGAGCATCCTTTGTTCCTAAAAAGTTTGTTGTAGGATTAATTCCTGAATTCCCTTGTATATCCCAAGATTGAGAAAAATAAAAATTTGAAAAGGAGGCTAAAGTAAATAATAAAATTTTTTTCATAATGTGTCTTTTTTTTAATAATAAATAATAGATTAATTCTCCCGCAACCTATATGTTAGAATACCATTATTGAATTTCATCATAACATAACTGTTTGTATAGCCGGATCACTTGTTCCGATTTCGATATTGTTTTTATTTAAAAGTTTAATCCCTACCCATACATATAATTAAAGCCCTAATCCATCCCTACCAGAGCCAGGATAATGCCCTAAATAATAATTATAAGGTTCGAGTTCCCATACAATTTATCAAAGGTAATTTTTGAGAAAAAAGAGAGCCAAAAATACCAGGCTAAAAATTGATATCTTTTTTTTCATAAAAGTTTTTTGACAGAGGACATGATCATGTTTATGGCTTAAAAATCCAAGGTGCAAATACCGAATAATATCTGACTTTATTATTAAAGCCAGCAGAAAGTTCGGGGAAATTTAATCTTGATTCTGAGAAATAAAAGCAGGGAATCTACAGAAACCCGTATGACTATTTTTTTTCATTGGTCGTTAAAGTATTTGTGTTTTTGAATTACAGCAAATATATAAAATTTCCCTTTCGGGGGAGAAAAAATTTTTAAAATTAATATTCAATACATAGCATGCTGTTTCCAAGTATCTTTCATCTCCATAAATTGAATGGTAAACAAAACCACAGCGAAAAAATGCTGTGGTTTTACAATATTCAAATTAAATATAACTCTATTATTTTTGCTGGCTGTTTAAAAAAGCATCCCAGCCCTGTGCCGTAAGGGGAACAAGCTGATTGGAGCCTCTTGCTACCATATAGTTACCTTCTTCATTCTCTACAGCATGACCAATGATTGTAAAATCAGGGTGATTCTTAATTTTATCAAAATCATTGGGCGAAATGGTGAACAGCAGTTCATAATCTTCACCACCGCTTAATGCGGTCATGACAGGATTAAGATTCATTTCGTCCGCCGTGGAAATCGTGAGACTGTCCATCGGAATCTTCTCTTCATAAAGTCTGAATCCCGCTTTCGACTGGTCAGAGAGATGAAGGATCTCAGAAGCCAGACCATCAGAAATATCGATCATTGAAGTAGGTTTAATATCCAATTCCTCCAGGATAGCTTTAACATCTGTTCTTGCTTCAGGTTTAAGCTGTCTTTCAAGGATATAATCATAGCCTTCCATTTCAGGTTGCATATTTGGGTTGGCAAGGAAAACAGCATGTTCTCTTTCAAGAATCTGAAGTCCCATATAGGCACCACCCAGATCTCCGCTTACCACCAGAAGATCGTTTGGTTTTGCTCCGCTTCTTTTTATGATATTCTCCTCATTCTCAATCCCCACTGCTGTAATACTCATTACGAGACCGGAATTAGAGCTTGTGGTATCGCCTCCTATCAGATCAACCTTATATCTTGCACAAGCAGCCTGAATTCCGGAATAAATTTCTTCTAAAGCTTCTACCGGAAAACGGCTGGAAACGGCAAGAGAAACCAAAATCTGTGTAGGTACAGCGTTCATGGCTGCAATATCGCTGAGGTTTACTACGACAGCTTTGTAGCCTAAATGCTTTAAAGGCACATAGCCTAAATTAAAGTGAACTCCTTCTGCAAGGACGTCTGTTGTAAGAACAACTTTTTTGTTTCCAGGGTTGATAACTGCCGCATCGTCTCCCACTCCGAGTTCAGAAGACTCATTGGACAATGGAAAATGTTCTGTCAAATGCTTTATAAGACCAAATTCTCCTAATTTGGAAATGGGGGTCAGTTCCTGTGATTTATCTTCAAACATATTTTTTGTATTAATGCCCAGTGTGAAATGTATTGATGACATTCAACATTGAACTGTGAGCTTTAAACTTCGAATTAATTAAATTCTGCCGGATCCACATTATTAGGCTGGAAAGGAAGCTTTTTAAAATCTTCCCTGCTCATCACAATGGTTTCAGGGCTTTTGTATTTATTCATTGCTTCTACCACATCATCCGGCGGGGTTGTCATTTTTCTCAGCATCATGTCGATCCACACTCCCGTAGCCTCTGCAGTGGCACAATGAACTCCGTCCGGAGTATAAAATTTATGAAGGAATCTGTAGATGGAAGAGTCTTCCGAGCATCCGTCGATCTCAAGGCTTACAATTACCGTCTGGTCGGCGTAGATCTCCTTGAAGAAAGAATATCTTTCATGCAGGATGACAGGCCCTATTCCCCAGCGGCTCAGTTGGGTTACTCCCATCTTTTCTTTGGTCATAAAGGCCATTCTGGACTGCGCGCAGTACTGTACATATGATGAATTGGCTAGGTGCTTGTTGGCATCAAGGTCACTCCAGCGTACTTCGAATTTATGGTAAAAAATCATGTAAAAGTTGTTTTTAGTATGATTAAATTATAATCTTCAAAATTACTCAAATAAGATGGTTTATAAAAATTGTACTTTTGAAAAAATAATCTTCAGCATAGGATTGCAATTACATGAAACAGATCATCATTATCGGAGGTGGTGCGGCAGGCTTTTTCTGCGCATCGAATCTTGACGAAAAAAAATACAAAATCACCATCCTGGAACAGAACTCGGATGTACTTCAGAAGGTAAAAATTTCCGGAGGTGGGCGTTGCAATGTCACACATGCCTGTTTTGACCCACGGGAACTGGTTCAGTTTTATCCGAGGGGAAATAAGGAATTGCTGAGCGTTTTTACTAAATTTCAGCCGGGAGACACAATGGATTGGTTTGACCAGCGCAGCGTACCTTTAAAAATAGAGAACGATAATCGCGTTTTTCCGGAAAGCAACTCTTCACAGACCATTATCAATACTTTCCTGAATGAAATTCAGAATAAAAAAGTAGAGATTAAGACAAAATGTTCTGTTAAAGAAATTGAAAAGCAGGATGAAAAATACCTGGTAAAAACAAGCTTAGGCGATTTTCAGGCAGATTATATCGTTTATACAACGGGAAGCTCACCAAAATCACTGAAGATCGTTGAAAACCTGGGCCACAAGATCGTGGATCTTGTTCCGTCGCTTTTTACCTTCAATATTAAAGATGAGCTGTTACAGGATATTCCCGGCACGAGCTTTGAAAATGCTGAAATCTCAATTCCTTCCTTAAAAACTGAGGAAAGCGGACCTTTATTGATCACACATTGGGGCCTTTCCGGACCTGCTGTTCTGAAAATTTCAGCGTGGGAAGCTATAAATCTGGCGAAAGTAAAGTACCATTTTGAAATTGAAGTGAATTTTATTTCAAAATCCATAGATGAAGCTGAAGAAAGTTTCCAGAATTTTAAACAATCGAATCCCAAAAAGACCATCGGGCAGTCGAAAATTTTTGACATTACCAACCGATTCTGGCAAAAAATATTGGATGTTTCACAGGTTGATCTTAATAAACAAATATCCAATATTTCAGGGAAAGAAACGCAGAAGATCCTTGAAAACCTCTGCCGTAAAAAGTTGAAAGTAAATGGAAAGTCTACTTTTAAAGACGAGTTTGTAACCGCCGGAGGTGTTGATTTAAAAGAAATTAACTTCAAAAACATGTCCTCCAAGCTTCTTCCGAATTTTCACATTGCAGGAGAAGTGCTGAACATTGATGCGGTGACGGGAGGTTTCAATTTCCAGGCATGCTGGAGTGAAGGATGGCTTATTGCACAACATTTAAATAATTTAGAGATATGAAAAAAACCTTACTATTTATCCTATTTTCAAGTTCAATAACAGCCTATACGCAAACACGGGACACTTTGAAAACAGCTCTTTTACAAGATATTTCAGAGAAATCTAAAGATGCTGAGTATCCCGGAGGGATGATGGAACTTCGAAAGGATATCGCTAACAAACTAAAAATAAACAAAATAAAAGGAATAGAAGGGAAAAAGGGAGTTTTCTTTTCGCAAGCAAAATTTATGGTTAATATCAAGGGAAGAATAGAAGGCATTGTGGTAATCGGAGACGATGTCGATTTCAATAAAGAAGTAGAGAGAGCTATAAAATCTTTGAGAACCAGATGGAAACCTGCAGAAGATAAAGGGGTTCTTGTCCGCTCATATTATAAGGTTCCTTTCACCTTAACTATGAATAATTAAAATGCTTACCGCCAAAAAACATATTCTCTTTTTATTAAAAATCCTTTTGATGTTTGGGTTTGGATATTTCTTTTGGTTAATGTTTAAAATTACTTTGGAATATATTCCCTTCAATCCCAATGTAAGCTTTCTGATGATTAAACAGACAGAAGTCCAGGACAGACCGGAATATCTTTCTTTTTTCTATACTCATGTGTATACCAGCATTTTTGTTCTGCTTTACGGTTTTTTGGCTATTGTCAGAAAAGATTTCGGGATTAAAAACTTTCATAAAAATATGGGAAAGATCTATATTTTTTTGATTCTGATCTTTGCCGCACCCTCCGGAATTTATATGGGATTTTTTGCTAATGGAGGCTTTTTATCTAAAATTTCGTTCATTATTTTAGGGTCTCTTTGGTGGTTTACTACATATAAAGCCTATCAATCGGCAAGAAAGAAAATGTTTAAAGAGCACAAACAATGGATGTGGCGAAGTTTTGCCCTTACTTTATCTGCGCTTACTTTACGAATCTGGAAAGTTATTATTGTATATTTATTCCACCCAAATCCCATGGATGTCTACCAGATCATTGCGTGGCTGGGCTGGATTCCCAATATCCTTTTGATTGAATATTTAATTACAAAAAAACATATATGAAAACTCTAAATTACACCCTTGTTTCCCTATTAGCAGTTTCGCTCCTGAGCTGTAAGAAAGACGGAAAAATGAACGACATAGGAAAGGATTCCGTGATCGTTAAAAAAGATTCTGTAGCTGTTCCGGAGATTTATAAAGAATATTACGGGATTTATACCGGAGATTTTGCCGGGAAAGAAAAGATTACTCCTGAAGAGGGTGAAGAATATGAAGATTATGTCAATAAGAAAATTTCTCTGAAGATAAACAGAATAACCAAAGACAGTGTCTACGGACAAAGCATTGTCAATGGAAATCAGCGTCCTTTCAGAGGCATTTTTAATGAAAGCACCAAATCTTTTGTACTGGATGAGCCTGGCAATGACAAAACAGACGGTAGGTTTGAAGTGAAATTAAGCGGCGACAGCATTACCGGAAAATGGAATGCTTTTAATAAAACCGCAGTAAAGTCACCTTTAAAAACCCTTAAGCTTTCAAAGAAAGATTTTGTATATAATCCGAATTTTATGCTGGATAAGGATTCTGATCTGGTGGACTGGTCCAATCCAAAGGATTTTGTAGAAAAATATACGGATGAAGAAACCGGAAAGACGGAAAGCTATACAACTTCTAAAAACAGGGTAGCTTCTGAAGCGATTTTTAATTTGAATGCATCGAAGCAAAAGCTATCTGAAAAAGACCTGAAAAACCTACGGAAAATAGATCTTGAAATCATCAAAAATTCTGTTTTTGCAAGACATGGCTATTCCTTCAAAAAAGAGACTTACAGGTATTTCTTTGAACAGACGGACTGGTATATTCCTGTTTCAAATAATGTTGATAAAGAGCTTTCACCAATGGAAAAGGAGAATGTAGCTTTGCTTAACCGCTTTATCAAATATGCGGAAGATAAATATGACAGCTTTGGAAGATAAGATAACCCTATGAAAAAATATTTGTTTTTTATGATGTTATTCTGGGCTGTCTCTATTGCTGCCCAAAAGGATTCAACGGTAATTCCAGATCCAAAGCCATCGGTAGATGCAGAACCCGGGCCATCCCAGATTGCGGCGTTTCCTGGTGGGCACCAGGCATTTGTAAAGGAAATTTTAAAGAATTTCCGGACCTCTCCATTGGTAAAAGCGGAGATTATGAAAGCTAAAGCTGTTGCTACTTTTATTGTAGACACAGAAGGAAATATGGTAGATATTAAAATAGAATCCTACGAATATAAAATGGTAAGAGATGAATTTCTAAGATCTTTGAAAATGATCAAAACACAATGGATTCCTGCGGAACAGAATGGCAAAAAAGTCCGGAGCATCATGAGACAGCCTTTGGTATTCAGCCTGCAATAGTCTGCTTTTTTTTCTTCAATTGGGTAAACTTCAGCCCAAGGAAAAGCAGCAGGCATCCTGCAGCATAACACAGAATATCTATCCACGAGAAAGAATTTCCGATTACAATATACATCACGCTTCCAGGACGGAAGCCTAATTTTTCTGCAACCGTAAAGTATTGGGCAAATTCCACTATACAGGAAAAAATCAGAATTCCCAGGATCAGCCTTTCATCGTTTATTCTGACAAAAGTTCTGACGAAAGTATAGAGAAGCATAACAACTATCACATCACCAAGGTAAGCTCTCACAAAGAAAATATGGGCCAGTTTTGTGGCAATCAGAACTTCTATAAGAAAGATGGCAATGGTAAGAAGAAGATATTTCAGGCTGAATTTAAATTCCATACTGTGTGTAAGTTTTGGCTAAAGTCTTTAACGACTGATTTCTTTTCACGCGGGTTAAAGCCCATTCCTATTGAATGAATAACCTCATTCAATTTCGATCACAAAAAATCGGCGTTCAATGAACACCGATCTTTATAATTTTAATGCAAATATATTATTTCTTTACTTTGATTGTACATCCTATAGCTACTGTTTTTGTCATTTTTATTGGCTCACCTTTGATCAACGCATTTACAGCATCCTGAACATAATATTCAGATACATCGTTTGGGTTTTCGTAATTGTTGTCGATGGCTCCGATATATTTCACTATGTTTTTTCCGTTTTCTTTCTGAAGGACAAAAACATGGGGTGTTTTTGTAGCTCCGTAAAGCGGATATATCTTTTGTCCTTCATCTACCAAATACGGGAAAGTAAATCCTTTCTGTTTTGCTCTTTCTATCATCTGTTTGTAGCCGTCTTCCGGCTGTACATTGGGGTCATTAGGATTAACAGCAATAACGGGATAGCCCTGATCTTTGAATTTTTTATCCAACTCTACAATCCTGTCTTCATATTTTTTTGCATAAGGACAATGGTTGCAGGTAAAGACTAATATAAATCCTTTCGCGCTTTTAAAATCGCTTAAAGAAACCATTTTACCGTCAATATTCTTCAACTTAAAATCAGCGGCTTCATCTCCAACTTCATATCCTTTTACGGCAGAATTTGCATATGTATTTTGAGAAGCGTCTGCTTTATGATCTGTTGTTGTAAAGCTCAGAAGCCCAAGCCCGGCAATGAATACTGTCATTAAAATTTTCAGATTTTTCATATGATATTTTTTTATTTTAAATTATTGTTGATGGTTTTTTCCAGGTCTTCTTTGCTCATTTCGCCATCATTGAAATATACTTTTTCTCCATTTTTATAGAAGATGGTTACCGGAATATTTCCGTCCCAGTTTTTTTCAAACCTTGGTATCCATGTATTCATTCTTTTAATATCGTCCAGCAGGATCACTTCAGCGGTAATGTTTTTATTTTTCATGAATTTCAATACTCTTTCTTTATCCACAATCCTGTCCAGTGAAACCAAAATCATTTTAAAATTTGGCTGATCTTTCAATTTGTTATTGATCTCCATAAAATGCGGCAGTTCTTTCACACAGGGTGCGCAGGTAGTTGCCCAGAAATTAACAACCAGCAACTTATCTTTATCCTTCTGAATGTGTTTTTCAAGATCTTCATATTTCATAATGGAAACTTCTGTCTGCTGAGCACTCAAAGCAACAAAGGATAGAAAAATAAGACATATACTTAATAAATTCTTCATGCTTAAAATTAGTAAATGCTTCCTTTTATTTAAGTATCAATCTGTTAAACTTTGTTAATGACATTTATTTTTTTATCACTATCAATAGAATTATATATAAATAAAATGTAAATTAGCTATAACCAAATTAAAATTATTATGAAAAAATCAAATCTTCAACCAAGAAAGCTTTCAAAAAAAGAATTGAAAGAAATCAGTGGAGGCTTCAGGCCTGTGTGTCCTAGAGTTGTAAGCTGCATTGATCCGGTAACCGGAGTAGAATTGTATGGCGTTTATGGTATTCAGGACGGATACTGCTGTTAAGAATTTAAATTAACTATAAAATAATTGGTATGAAAAATTCAAACATTCAAAGCAGAAAACTTACAAAAAAAGAGTTAAAAGAGATCAACGGAGGGGCTTCATGTGCTGAAGGCCTGTGTAAGCTCAGAGGTGTACCTAGCCATTTCATGATCATTGGACCGAGAGGCAGTGACGGATACTGCTGCTAATTAACAGAACTTTGCAAAAAGACCATTTTAAACCTAATTAAAAATATTTAACATGAAAACAAATCTTCAAAAAAGAAAATTGACAAAAAAAGAATTAAAAGAAATTAATGGCGGTAACGGACCAACCTGTGTTGCAACCTGTTTTTGTAACAATGACGGAGAATTGTACATAGGAGCCTGTAATACAAAGGGAGTTTGCTGCTAAATCAGTACAAATGAAAAAATGATTGGAGGCTACCCTCCAATCATTTTTTTTATTGAATTCAGCTTCATTAAAGCTTCAATAGGTGTTAAGGTATTGATATCTATTTTCGTGAGTTCCTCACGGATATTTTCCAGGACCGGATCATCCAGCTGGAAAAAAGAGAGCTGCATATTTTCTTCCGTTACTCTTTTGATGCTTTCTGAGGTGCTGGTACTCTGCGTACGGCTTGCTTCAAGAGTTTTAAGGATTTCATTGGCTCTGTTGACCACTTTTGCAGGCATTCCCGCCAGTTTAGCCACATGGATACCAAAACTGTGCTCGCTGCCTCCCGGAATCAGCTTTCTTAAGAAAATGATATTTCCTTTATTTTCCTGTATGGAAACGTGGAAATTCTTCACTCTTTCAAAATTCACCGTCATTTCATTCAATTCATGATAATGGGTTGCAAATAACGTTTTTGCCTGCGTAGGATGCTGGTGAAGGTATTCTGCAATAGCCCATGCGATAGAAACCCCGTCGTAGGTAGATGTCCCACGGCCTATTTCGTCCAGAAGGATAAGGCTGCGTTCCGAAATATTATTCAGGATATTCGCTGCTTCATTCATTTCTACCATAAAAGTAGATTCACCGGCAGAAATATTATCGGTTGCTCCTACCCTTGTGAAAATTTTATCTAAAACCCCAATTTCGGCATGCTTTGCGGGAACGAAACTTCCAATCTGAGCCAAAAGACACACAATAGCTGTCTGACGCAGGATCGCTGATTTACCGGCCATGTTCGGGCCCGTCACCATAATGATCTGCTGGGAGTCTTTGTCTAAAAAGATGTCATTCGGAATGTACTTTTCTCCCAAAGGAAGTGCATTTTCAATAATAGGATGTCTTGCTTCTTTAAGATCAATAGCATACCCTTGATTAAGAACAGGCTTCGTATAGCTTTCAGAAACAGCCAGTTCTGAAAGTCCCACCGCTACATCAAGCTGCGCAATAATATTGGAGTTTCCCTGGATCTGATCCATATATACCATTGTTTCAGAGCAAACATTTCTATACAGCTCATTTTCCAGCACTCCTATTTTTTCTTCGGCACCCAGAATCTGGCTTTCATATTCTTTCAGCTCTTCAGTGATATAACGTTCTGCATTGACAAGCGTTTGTTTTCTCAACCAATCGGCCGGAACTTTATCTTTATGAGCATTCCTTACTTCTATATAATATCCGAAAACGTTATTAAAATCAATTTTAAGGCTTGAAATTCCCGTTCTTTCTATTTCTCTCTGGCACATTTCATCCAGGAAACCGCGGCCTTTACTTTGTAGATTCCTCAACCGGTCAAGCTCTTCTGAGATACCTTCTTTGATAATATTTCCTTTGGAAATATTCACCGGAAGCTCTTCATTCAGGTGATTCTGTAAAAATTTGATCAGCTCATCCATATCAAATAACGGCTCCAGCCAGGCCAGAACATCAGCATGCGGATGGAGCAACGCTTTGATCTGATGAATATTGATGAGACTCTGGCGCAAATAGCCCAGTTCTTTCGGGGATATTTTCTCTGCAGCCAGTTTTCCCATCAGCCTGTCAAGATCCGAGATCGATTTCAACAGCTGACAAATCTCGTATTTCAGTTGATCATTTTCGTTCAGAAAATCAATCAGAGAAAGTCTCCTCATAATTTCGTCCACCGATTTTAACGGAAGAATGATTCTTCTTCTCAATAACCTTCCACCCATCGGAGTAGATGTTTTATCAATAATATCCAGGAGTGATTTTCCCTGTGGATTACTTGGATAAACAATTTCAAGATTTCTCAGGGTAAAGTTGTCCGTCATCAGATAGTCTTCCTGTGGAATGATCTGAAGCTTTGTGATATGGGCCAGCAGATTGTGATGGGTATCTTCCACCAGGTAAGCGAAAATAGCTCCGGCAGCTGTAATGGCAAGCGGAAGGTTTTCAACACCAAACCCTTTTAAAGAATTCGTTTTGAAATGGGAAGTTAATTTTTCGTAGGCAAAATTATACTGGAAAGCCCAGTCTTCAAGCTTAAAGGCACTTTTATTTTTGAGTTGCTCCGGCAGCTGAACACTTCTCTGAAAAACAATTTCACTTGGATCAAAAGTATTGATGATGTGCAGGATCTTTTCCAGATTCCCTTCGCTCACTAAAAACTCGCCTGTAGAAACATCCACCATAGCAATTCCGTACTTCTCTTTTTCTTTATGCAGAGAAAGAAGGAAGTTGTTCTTTTTTGAATTCAATACCTGGTCATTGAATGTAACTCCAGGTGTCACAAGCTCTGTAACGCCTCTTTTTACAATTCCTTTGACCATTTTCGGATCTTCCAGCTGATCGCAGATGGCAACTCTCATTCCTGCCCTTACCAATTTTGGAAGATAGGAGTCCACTGAATGGTGTGGAAATCCTGCCAGCTCTATATGCCCTTCTCCATTGGCTCTTTTAGTAAGAACAATACCCAGAATCTGGGATGTTCTCACAGCATCCTGTCCGAACGTCTCATAAAAGTCTCCAACCCTGAACAACAGCAATGCATCAGGGTATTTCGCCTTGATGGTATTATACTGCGTCATTAGCGGGGTTTCCTTCTTCGTTTTTGCCATAATAAAAAATGAGCCCCAAATTTAAATAAAATAAATTCAGGGTTGGAAATTGTGGTGAAATTAATCTCGCCATAGGGATCAAAATAGCACTTAGCCATTTTCAGAATAAAATATTTATCGTATTTTTCAGTAAAATAAATTCTATGATATACCCTGTTTTAGAAACTGAAAGGCTTCTTTTAAGACAGCTGACTCCCAATGATGCAAAAGACCTCTTCGAATATTTTTCCCTGGATGAAGTGATGGAATATTATGATCTGGAAACATTCAAAACCCTGGAAGATGCTCAAAATATTATCCGTCATTTTAACAGTGAATTTGAAAAAGGAAAGGGCTTCCGATGGGCTCTGGAACTGAAATCTGAAAAGAAAGTTATTGGAACATGCGGTTATCACAACTGGTATCCTGAACATTTCCGGGCTGAGATCGGATATGAGCTGAATCCTAAATTCTGGAGAAACTCCTATATGAAAGAAGCCATTCTTTCTATTCTTACTTTTGGCTTTGAAAGTATGAAACTTCACCGGGTAGATGCATTCATAGATCCTTCCAATATTTCTTCCGAGAAGCTTTTAGATTCTTTAAATTTTAAAGATGAAGGAACCCTGCGCGATTATTTTTTTGAAAAAGGAAGGTTTGTAGATGCCAAACTCTTCGGATTTATTAATGAGTAACATCGAAGGCGGAAGTTTCTGAAGTTCTACAAAGCCACGGAATATTATTATTTAATTAATTTTTAAAACCGTTTTAAATTTGTTGAGTCATACGATCATTGAAATATAAATAGAAAAAGTAACTTCCACCTTCCCTCTTCCTCCAGACTACTTTCTCTCCGATTTCATTTGTTTTTCAAAAGCTTCCATCCCTTTTTCATAAGCCCATTTCTGCTTGTAATTCACCCACTTAGCCTTGAATAACTTACGGAGAAGTTTATCCGTATACCTCATGATAAAAACATGGTACATCATATTGGCAAAAACATTCGGTTTATTGGGGAGAGCTCTGAGCGACATAGAAAATCCCGGTTCCAGGTACCTGTTAAAATGCCAGAATGCCCCAGGAATGAAAAGCGCATCACCATGCTCCATAAAAATCTCATATCCTTTGGCATACTGTAAGGCCGGAAACTTCTCATAATCAGGATTTTCATAATCTATATCATAAACCGTATGAACAGAGAGCGGCACTTTATATAGAAAGGCAGATTGTTTTTGGTCAAATAGCAGAATTCTTTTTCTTCCTTCGAAATGAATGTGAAGAAAGTCTCCGAGGTCTACATCGTAATGCATCAGTACATGGGCTTTACTTCCACCGAAGAAAAGGGTTGGAAGCCTCTTAAAAAACTTGATTCCCAGGTCAGGATAGGTGAAATTTTTAAGCAGTTCCGGAAGCCGGTCTGTGATAATGTAGAAGAAGATACGCAGATCTGAAGGCCCGCTTTTAATCCGGTCAATATAGTCCTTCATTTTCATATTCG
The DNA here is from genome assembly GCF_051400735.1 of Chryseobacterium hilariae. Classification (NCBI taxonomy): domain Bacteria; kingdom Pseudomonadati; phylum Bacteroidota; class Flavobacteriia; order Flavobacteriales; family Weeksellaceae; genus Chryseobacterium; species Chryseobacterium hilariae. The sequence continues at coordinate 424,256 of NZ_JBLFFJ010000004.1, read as the reverse complement.
TCACAGGAGCGTCTGAGCTTTTGGAAGCATCAGCCGGTTTATTATCATACAACGGCACGGTCTGATCGCCTGCTTTCTCACGGATATAGGCAAGATTCCATTTGTCGAACGCATCCCATCTGGCCGCAAAATTTTTGATCAAAAGCGGCTTATGTTTTTTGAAATAATTTTTCTGAAAATCTTCTTTACTGATATCGTTGACTACATCTACGTTTTCGAGGATCATCTTGTTTTATTATTTAATACGAAATAAAAATAGTCTTTTTTTGAAATCTGAGAAAATTAAAAATCTCTACAGCTTATCATTTGCCTATTCAGCTTAAGGCATAAAACAAAAAAGAAAGTATTCCTCCTAAAATAACAACCACACATCCCTGTGGGTTTTTAGATCTTCTCTTACCTCTTCCAAAAGTCTTTACATAATGCCCACTCACCCATTTTCCATTTTTTTTAAATGTCCTTTTCTATAATATCCCATTTTATTTTTTATAACAAAGAAACAGTGTGGGCTAGAATCAATTTTATGGATTCCCATAAAGCAGAGATAAAATGAAAAAATTATCTTTGTAAGACTAAGCATATTTATGAGAGCCTACAACACCAAACATTTCCTGAAGATCCTTTTCAGTATGCATAAAAGCGATACCATGAAGATTCTTTTCCCGACGATGATCCTCGTGGGGCTTTATTCCTGGGGAATCCAGTATCTGGAAGTGGAGTATCTTCATCTTACTACAAAATCAGGGGTAAGCAATGTGGGAATGATTCATTCTCTGTTGGGTTTTGTATTGTCGCTGCTACTCGTTTTCAGAACGAATACGGCTTACGACAGATGGTGGGAAGGCAGAAAACTTTGGGGAAAGCTGGTGAATGACACCCGGAATTTCGCCGTAAAGATTAATGCTATTTTGGGTGACAATAGGCAAGACGCAGAGCAGATTTCAAGATATTTAAAGTACTTTCCGCATTTTCTGGCCAAGCATCTTTCCCAGGAGTCTACAAGATTGGCTTTAGACGAGGATTATTCAGAAATTGAAAGCTCCCTGAAGCATCACGGCCCCAGTGAAATTGTAATTCTTTTAACCCATAAGCTAAATCAACTGAAAAAAGAAGGAAAGATATCGGATATCGAAATGCTGTATCTCGACACTCAGCTTTCCGGATTCCTGGATGTCTGCGGAGGCTGTGAGAGAATTAAAAACACTCCTATTCCCTACTCTTATTCTTCGTTTGTTAAGAAATTTATCATCTTATATGTCCTTGCGCTGCCAGTTGCCTATGTTATTACAATCGGGCTTCTGATGATTCCGCTTACCGTATTCGTCTATTATGTTCTGATGAGTCTGGAACTGATTGCTGAGGAAATTGAAGACCCTTTCAATAATGACGAAAATGATATTCCTATGGAAGCATTGGCACAAAATATTGAGAGGAGCGTCCATCAGATCATGGGGCTAAAAAGTAAAAATCAACCTTAAAGGTTGATTTCTTTGATTTCTCCGTCTGCTTTTATTTCTACAAATTTACTCTCGCGGTTGGCCGCAGAATAGCCGTAAAAAAAGGTCTGGTATATGGGAGTAGAATACAGATAGCCGCCATAGGCATTGTAGGCATCTGACCTTCCTGTCTGCTCCTGATAGCTTGCTGTTGCTGTAAAATTAACAATTGTTTCCAGGTAATATTTTCCGGGTTTTAATTTTTCAAACTTAAATCGCCCATGATCGTCCGTTAACGCTTCCAACCTGTATTTAAAGGCATCTTCGGACATATAGACCGTTGTTTTCTTATTCTCATACTTTCTTCTCATGCTGTAAAACTCATCAAAATAAGGAGTCACAGGAAAAAGCATAACTACCGTTCCTTTAGGAGCATAATGCTTTGCCCCAAGCAGAGGTTTGATTCCCCAGTTGTTTTTCTGTTTCGTGGAAGCCACTCCTTCTATCGTAGAATTTCCAAAGCTAAGCATCTCTCTGGCTAGCTTTTTATCAAAAAAAGCCTGCGGATAATAAGTGTTTTGTGCCTGTGAAAATAGAAAAGTGAATACCAACAGCAGTAAAGTGGATATTTTTTTCATGTTAATATTTTAAATCAAATATAAGTATTTTGTTATTTTTGAAATAAAAATATCTATGAAATACTTTTTTCTGTTGCTAATGACCGCATCATCGTGGTTTATAGCACAAAAACCATGCGGATTCAAAGACGGACTTCAGGAAGGATCGTGCAAAGCTTTTTATGATAACGGCCAGGTAAAGCAGATCCTCGAATGGAAGAAGGGAAAAGTGGAAGGCGATGCCATTTATTACCACGACAACGGAAAAGTTCAGGCTAAAGGGGAATACAAGAAAGATTATAAGGTAAAAGAATGGGCTTATTATGATAAAAACGGCGTTCTGACTTCGAAGGAAGTTTTCAGAAATGGCGATAAAAATGTTTATGACAACAGCTTTACAGCTACTTTTTACACCCCGTCAGGAGTCGTGGCTGAAATTTCCAATTATAAATTTGCTAAATTAGACGGTGAAAGTAAAGTTTTTTACGAAAACGGGAAATCTGTAAAACAGATCGGCCAGTATGAGAACGGACTTGCTGTCGGAAAATGGAAATCATTTTATCCATCAGGAAAACTGCAGCGTGAAACAGAATTTGCCAACGATAAATGGAACGGAACCCGGGTTCATTACCGTGAAGACGGAGGTATTGAAAAAACAGAGATCTACAGAGACGGAAAATTAATCTCAACAAAATAAAACAATTGGTACAGAAATTAAAACTGGAAGAACTTAACAGAATAGATGTAGAAACATTTAAGAAGGTTGAGAAAATTCCATTGGTCATTATTTTAGACAATCTAAGGAGCATGCACAATGTAGGGGCATCTTTCAGAACGGCAGATGCTTTTCTGATCGAAAAAATAATTCTTTGCGGGATTACCCCGCAGCCTCCGCACCGTGAGATTCACAAAGCGGCACTCGGAGCTACAGAAAGTGTGGACTGGAGCCACGCAAGCGATATTAACACAGCAATTAACGATTATAAAAGCCGTGGATACGAGATCATTGGGATCGAGCAGACAACAGACAGCATCATGATTACAGATTTCAGCATTGACAAATCAAAAAAATATGTGCTGATCTTAGGAAATGAGGTGGACGGAATAAGTGATGAAGCGCTCCCGAATATTGATACATTTCTTGAAATTCCACAACTGGGAACCAAGCACTCTCTGAATGTAAGTGTATGCGGAGGAATCGTGATGTGGGAGTTTGCCAAAGCCCTAAAATAAAAAAACTGCATATGTCCTTAAAAGACAGTGCAGTTTGAAATAAATCTAATAAAAAGTAAAAATGAAAGGCGACAAAGATACTTTTTTTTTCTTTACGGACAAATTTTAACACCATTTTTTTATTTTTTCAAGAAAAAAAGTGATGTTTTGAGAAAAAGTTTCATTTAATTTTTTATAAATTAGCACAATGTTTATCAAGGATTATATCTCAAAAGACTTTCCGTGTTTTAGCCTGACTGACTCAATAGAATCAGCGAGGAATACGTTAGAGGATTTTGGCTATTCCCATGTTTTCATAAAAAAATCCCATCACTTTTATGGAGCCATCGCAGAAGACTTCCTGTATGAAGGTGATGGAATACTAAAGGATCTTGAGCATCAGATCGAGCGTTTTGCCATACTGGAAGATAATAATATCATGGACAGTATCCGCCTTTTCTACACATTCAGCGCCAATGTGATTCCGGTGATCAATAAAAATGAAAAATATCTTGGGTATATTACCTGTGAAGACATTTTCCAGAACCTTTCCCGTTATCCCCTGTTTTCGGAGAGCGGAGCTATCCTCACGATAGAAACCCCGGCCAGGAAATATTCGATGACAGAGATCGCCAATATTGTGGAAAGCAACAACTCGAAATTCTATGGCGGATTCATCACTTTTATGTCTGATGAAGTAATTCAGGTAACTATTAAGATCAGCAATGAAAACCTGTCTTCGATAGACGCCACTTTTGACCGGTACGATTATAGAATTGTTGAAAAATACTATTCTGATGAAAAATCAGACCTGTTTAAGGACAGATTCGGGTTTTTCCAAAAATTCATAGAAATATAACATGAAGGCAGCCATATATTCTCAGAAAAAAGACCTCGATACTTTTTTATATTTAAGCAAGTTTATTTCAGAACTTGAAACCAGAGGCGTAAAATCTGTTCTGTATGACGAAATGGCTGAAGCGCTTCAGTTTTCAAAGATATTTGAAACTTTCAACAGCAAACAGGACCTTCTGGATAAGGAGGTAGACCTTTTCTTTACGTTTGGAGGTGACGGAACTATTGTGAATTCCCTGACCTTTATTGAGGATCTTGAAATCCCGATCGTGGGCGTGAATACCGGAAGATTAGGATTTTTGGCAAGCTTTACTAAGGAGGAAGCATTCAAAGAACTTGACGCCATTTTAAAAGGTGATGTCAAAACAAGCCGCCGTGCCGTTATCGAAGTAGTTTCTCCAAAATCCGGCGATTTTTTCCCATATGCATTAAATGACGTTACCGTGTCCAGAAAAGAAACAACGTCCATGATCACGGTAGATTCATATATCAATGACGAGTTTCTCAATGTATTCTGGGGTGATGGAGTTATCGTTTCTACGCCTACAGGATCTACCGCTTATTCTTTAAGCTGCGGCGGGCCGATTATCTCTCCCAATAACGAAAATTTTGTCATTACCCCTATTGCTCCCCACAATCTGAATGTGAGACCTTTGGTTGTAAATGACAGAGTAGAAATAAAATTTAAAGTGGAAAGCAGAGTACCACAGTATTCCCTTTCCCTGGACTCCAGACTGGTTCATATAGAAACCGACAAAGAAATTATCATCAAAAAGGCAGATTTCCAGATACTTCTGGTACAGCCCAACCATTTAAGTTTCTACGAAACAATCCGTCAGAAGCTGCTTTGGGGCAGGGACAAAAGAAATTAGTAATTCCTCAAAAATGATTATCTTTACAGGAATTTTAAAAACGCCTAATAATTTAAAATAAAAAGTAAAACATGAGCAGAATTTTTCCGGCAGGAGTTGCCACAGGTCAATTAGTTACTGATATTTTTCAGTATGCCAAAGAAAACAAATTTGCACTGCCTGCAGTAAACGTAATCGGTTCAAGTAACATAAATGCTGTTATGGAAACTGCAGCGAAATTAAACTCTCCTGTAATCATCCAGTTTTCAAATGGCGGAGCTGCGTTCAACGCAGGAAAAGGATTAAGCAATGATGGTCAGAGAGCTGCCATTTTAGGATCTATTGCCGGCGCCAAACATATTCATACTCTTGCAGAGGCTTACGGAGCAACTGTTATTTTACATACGGACCACTGTGCTAAGAAATTGCTGCCTTGGATCGATGGATTATTAGATGCAAGTGAAGAGCATTACAAGCAGACAGGAAAGTCTCTTTATTCTTCTCACATGCTGGATCTGTCTGAAGAGCCTTTAGAGGAAAACCTGGAAATTTCTGCTAAATATTTCGAAAGAATGGCTAAAATGCAGATGACTTTAGAAGTTGAGATAGGTGTTACAGGTGGTGAAGAAGATGGTGTAGACAATTCTGATGTAGACAATTCCAAATTATATACGCAGCCTGAAGATATAGCTTATACTTACGAAAAATTAAAAGCTATTTCTGACAATTTCACTATTGCAGCAGCATTTGGAAATGTACACGGAGTTTACAAGCCAGGAAATGTGGTTCTTACGCCAAAAATCCTTGACAACTCTCAGAAATATGTTCAGGAGAAATTCGGAACTGCAGCTAAACCTATCAACTTTGTATTCCACGGAGGCTCAGGGTCTACTTTAGAAGAGATCAGAGAAGCTATCGACTACGGAGTAATTAAAATGAATATCGACACTGACCTTCAGTTCGCATATACGGAAGGAGTTAGAGATTATATGGTTAACAATATTGATTATTTAAGATCTCAAATCGGAAACCCTGAAGGAGAAGAAAAGCCTAACAAGAAATTCTATGATCCAAGAGTTTGGGTAAGAAAAGGTGAAGAAACTTTCTCAACAAGACTGGTTAAAGCGTTTGAAGACTTAAATAACGTAAATACTTTAAAATAAGAACTGTACATTTGTATTAATGTAAATAATATTCATACAGGATATCATTTACATTAATACATTTTACATTTATACCCTAATACAAACAAAATGGCATTCGACTGGTTTAAAAGAAAAGCAAAAAACATTACCACCTCTACTGATGAAAAAAAGGATGTTCCCAAAGGCCTTTGGCATCAGACTCCATCAGGAAAAATAGTGGAGCATGATGAATTGAGAAGAAACAGCTACGTTTCTCCTGAAGACGGATTTCACGTAAGAATAGGAAGTGCTGAATTTTTTGAGATCCTTTTTGACGAAGGTAAGTTCACCGAACTGGATGCCAATGTTGAAAGTATTGATATCTTAAACTTCAAGGATACAAAACCTTACAAAGACCGTTTGAAAGAGGTAAGAGCTAAAACAAAACTTACCGACTCAATCAGAAATGCTGTAGGAACCGTAAAAGGAACCGAAATGGTAGTTTCCTGTATGGATTTTGCTTTTATTGGTGGTTCTTTAGGCTCTGTAATGGGGGAAAAGATCAGAAGAGCGGTAGATTACTGTATCGCCAACAAACTTCCGTATATGATCATCTGTCAGTCCGGAGGGGCAAGAATGCAGGAAGCCACTTACTCTCTGATGCAGCTTGCTAAAGTACAGGCTAAACTGGCTCAGCTATCTGAAGCCGGACTCTTATACATTGCTTATCTTTGTGATCCTACTTTTGGAGGAATTACAGCTTCTTTCGCTATGACAGCAGATATTATTATGGCCGAACCGGGAGCGCTGATAGGATTTGCCGGCCCAAGAGTAATCCGTGAAACAATCGGAAGAGATCTTCCGGAAGGTTTCCAGACTTCTGAATTCCTACAGGAAAAAGGATTTGTAGATTTCATCGTAAAAAGAACTGAAATTAAAGATACAGTAGCTAAAACAGTAAATTTATTAGCTGTAAACGCTTAAGATCTGTAACAAACAACATACAGTCTCTCTCTAATTAGGGAGAGATTTTTATTTATGAGGACTTTGAAGATATTTTTTAATACCATCCGGAGCATGAGCCTGAAAAAGATCGTGCGTCTTTTATCACTTATTGTTCCCCATCCTATTTTTGCTTTATTAAGCTTTTATGCAACGGTACAGACTTTCACCATTGCACAGAAAAAATTCCCTAAAACAGCGTCTAACAATGGCATTGGGAATGCATACAGACATGCTTTGTGGTGCTGTTTTATTATGATGTACTGCTGTAAGGTTTCCTCTCCGGAAAAGGCTTTGGATTTCTGCAAAAGAATTACGGATATGCATGAAGAACTGTTTCCCAACCAGCCCCTGGAAACCAAAATGGATCTTCACAACAACAAGATCGGCATGGATTACTTCATGGAACTCCTTCCGGGAATTCACCGCCAGTTTTTTGAAAAAAGCTTTTTTATCGACAGTCTTGCAAAAAAAATGGATGACGCAAAGGTTTTGACAAGTTTAGATGATGATTTCGAGGGATATCTGGTTTATTTAAATGACTAAAACTAAAGATGCTTCGGCTGCGCTCAGCATGACATTGCTAATATGAAGCGTCCCTAATGAGCAGAATAATATACCTGTGTCACGCTGAGCGAAATCGAAGCGTTTTAATAAATATTAAAAAAATAAAGGGCTCTACAATAAAGTTTTTTCAGGTTTTACATTTAATTTATTATCTTTTCTAAAATTTTAATTTAATCGAATGGTTCTCAGTAGAATTTGGTCGGCTTTCATTATCATTGCGATTGCCATAGCCAGTATTAAATACGTTTCATCAGGTCACTACAAAACCATCTTTAATGATATGGTGGTAGGAAAAGGCGGTGACACGGTTCAGATCGTCTCACAGCCAATGAATACGCTTACCCCAATTGTCAGGGACAGCCTGATGAAAAAAAATGATTTTGCAGACAGCAGAATCCATTATAAAACAGACTCCCTAAAACAGAATGTAAATGTTTACAGAGTTCAGGAAGCAGACGGCGTGATCGGAACTTCTGAAACCGCAGTAAAAATCTGTATCGGGCTGATTGGGATCATGACACTGTTTATGGGATTTATGAGTATTGCGGAAAAAGCAGGCGGAATTAATCTTTTAAGCCGATTTATTCAGCCTTTTTTCTCAAAATTATTTCCTGATATTCCTAAAAATCATCCGGCTTTCGGGCATATGCTGATGAATTTCAGCGCGAATCTCCTGGGACTGGACAACGCCGCTACTCCATTTGGCTTAAAAGCTATGGAAAGTCTTCAGACCTTAAATCCAAATAAAGATACCGCCAGCAATTCGCAGATTATGTTTCTGTGTCTCCATGCAGGCGGAATGACGCTTATACCGGTTTCTATCATTGCAATCCGGGCTTCCATGGGATCGAAAACTCCAACCGATATTTTCCTTCCCTGTATGATTGCCACTTTTGCAGCAACACTGGCCGCAATGATCATCGTATCTCTTTACCAGAAGATCAATCTGCTTCGTCCGGTAGTAATCGCTTATGTGGGCGGAATTTCGGCGCTCATTGCACTTTTGGTTGTTTATTTGGTTCAATTAAGTAAAGATGAGTTGGATACGTTCAGTAAAGTATTAAGTAACGGACTGATTCTCTTTATTTTCCTGGCGATTGTTCTTGGCGCCGTTTATAAAAAGATCAATGTTTTCGATGCATTTATTGATGGGGCGAAAGAAGGCTTCACGACCTGCGTCAAGATCATTCCTTACTTAGTTGGAATGTTGATCGCAATTTCTCTTTTAAGAACTTCAGGCGTTTTCGATGTGATTATCGACGGAATGAAATGGCTGGCCAACACCGCCGGCTTTGATCCAAGATTTGTAGATGGACTTCCGACTGCGCTGATCAAACCTCTTTCCGGATCAGGAGCCAGAGGAATGATGGTAGACACGATGGCCACATTTGGGGCAGACAGCTTCCAGGGGAAATTGGCAGCGGTTCTTCAGGGAAGCTCAGATACGACGTTTTACGTCATTGCTGTTTATTTCGGAGCCGTAGCTGTAAAGAATACGAGATATACGGTAATTGCGATGCTTCTGGCGGATTTGGTTGGGGTTATCACAGCAATTGCACTGGCATATTTGTTTTTTGCTTAATTTGTTGTCAGTTGTTGGTTCCTAGTTTTTTGGTTCCTTACCATCGGTTTATTAAAATAACATTTTATGAGCTATCAAAAACTTGACATTTATAATATTGCTTTTGAGCTTTTTATTGAAACACATAAGCTTTCATTAAAATTGCCAAAATATGAATTGTATGAACTCGGAAGTCAATTACGCAGATCTTCTGATTCAGTAGTTACCAATATAGCTGAAGGTTACGGAAGAAAAAATTACAAGGGTGATTTCATTAGATTCTTAATATATTCCCAGGCAAGCTGTGACGAAACCGTGAGCCATTTATCAAAAATAGTAAGACTTTATCCTGATTTATGTTTAGATTCAGATGAAAAAACACAACAATATCAACTTTTAGAAGGAAAAATAAATAATTTTATAAAATACGTACAGGTAAGCTGGCGAACATAAAAACAAACAGCTGGAAACTAAAAAAAACCAGTAACCAGCAACAAAAATTAAAACTATTATGATCACAGATAAAGAATTCACATTAAGATTAATACGTCAGTTAACTCAAGCGTTGGAAAAACTGATCCTGGATAAACCCGAAGAAAGCTTAATGCAGAAAGAGTTAGATTTTGACTCTTTAATGAAAGATATTTTTAAGATAGATTTCACGGAAATTTCTTCAAAATCGAAAGAAGAGATCATTGCGATTGTTAATGAAAGACAGGAAAGAGATCATAAAGACTATTATGAAATGTTGGGGAATCTTTTTTACTTTAAGGGTAAGCAAGAGAATAATAAAGACTTTTTAGACAAGTCAAAAACATTTTATGAACTGTATCTCCAGACCAGCGGAATTTTTGCCCTTCCTGTGATCAACAGAATCAATGAAATGAAAAAAGCACTTGAATAAAGTGCTTTTGTATTTTTAGAATGTGATTTTATATGTTCCGGTAGAGGATGTGCCGGCCTTTTCGGCTTTCACATACTTTTTAACCCACGATACGCCTGTAGAAGAAATACATGGATCTGATGTTCCGCCCGATCTTCTTGCGGAAATTACATTCCCAGCTTTATCTACGGTATAAGCAATGGTAATTGTTCCGCTTGCCGTGCAGCTGTTACTTGGCTGTGCACCGCCTCTTCCCATAGTTCCCGGGATATATCCAATTAATTTCCTGTCAATTCCTACTTTACTGTCACCGTTTCCATCTCCTCCCAAAGGATCTCCTGCATTTCCTATTCCGCTGCCTGTGCCCTGGCTTCCGGCTTTTGTTCCTCTTCCTCTGATCAGGTTTCCGATGGCTGCATTTCCTTTTCCGTCCCCGCTGCCTGTTTTAGAGTTGGCTGTTGTTGCACCTGCTTTTTTAGTATTCTTTGAAGCGCTTGAGCTTGTCGATGTCTTTTTATCTGTCTTTTTTGATTCCTCTTTCTTCGGTACGCTGACTTTTGAATTGTTTCCGGTAAGCACTTTTTCCTTTACCTCTGTTTTCTTAGGCTCGGATGCGGGCTCAGGTTTTAAAACGGTTTTCGTTTCCGGCACAGGCGTCTCAGCTGGCTCGGGAGTTACTTCTTCTGTGGCAGCAGCCAGACTTCCGGGTTGGTCAGCAGGCTCCTCAATGCCGTTTCCGTTCCTGTTGTCTCCGAAATTAACAAGCATTGTTGTCATCACCTCATCCGGTTGTTTATCCAACTCAGGCTTCAATTTATAAAGGAAAACAAAAAGCAAAATTGCAGACCAGATAAGGATAGAAAGTATGGCACTTTTTATCCTGTCTTTATTTTGTTCATTTTTGTTTACAGTGTAACTTCTCATCTTAAATGATTCTTTCCGGCAATTCCGGAGACGTTATTTATCTTTAACGGTTGCAATAGCAATATTAAATTTATTTTTTTCAGCGATTTCCATAACAAAAACAACATCCTTATGCATGGTATTTTCATCTGCACGAATGGTAAATGATTTATTCGTCTGACCCGTTAATTTACTGACAATTGTTGATTCCAGTTGTTCTTTTGTAACAGCGTTATCATCAACAAAATAGGTTCCATCCGGCTTAATGCTTACCGTCAAAGGATTGGGAATATTATCCTCTATCGCTCCCGCTTTTGGCAACTTCACATCAATCGCGCTTTGATTGGCGGCTGATGAAGTTATCATAAAGAATATCAGCATCAGCAAGATAACATCTGTCATCGCTGCCAAACTGAATTCCGGGTTCGCTTTATTTCTTCTCTGAATTTTCATCTGTTTCTTTTTACTTTTTTATTGGTCAGATGGAATCGCTTAATACGTTATTATTATTTGAAAGATCAACAGGTTTGTAAGCGATTTCATAAGAAAGATTTATAAAGGTTTGTTGATAAGGTCTAAAAACTCTCCCGACATATTCTGTGCCTTCAATACAAACTTGTCAATTCTCGTTAAAAGTATATTGTAGAAAAAGTTAGCAGGAATAGCTACAGCCAAACCTACCGCCGTTTGTCCCAATGCTGTATAAATACCTTCAGACAATGTTTTAGGCGAAAAAGATCCTGTAGCGTGGGAAAGGTTGAAGAAAGCGATAATCATCCCGATAACCGTCCCTAAAAGCCCCAACATCGGCGCAATACTCGGTACCACGGCCAAAAGGTTCAGATTCTTCTCCATATTTGCCACTTCTACCTGAGCCTGCGATTCCATGGCGCTTACAATATCAGAAACAGGGCGTCCTAATCTTGAAATTCCCTTTTCCAAAATTCTGCCTTCCGGAGAATTCTGTCTTTTACAGTAATCCGCCGCTGATTCTATCTTTCCTTCTTTGATAAAATCTTCAATATTCTCCATGAAATTGGCATCTGTTTTTGAAGTCAGCCTTTTGATAAAGAAAAAACGTTCAAAGAAAAGATACAGTGAAAATACACCCAAAGCGAGAACGACAAACATTACAATCTTAGCGAAAGCCCCTCCGTGGAACATGATCTTCCAAAATGAAAATTCTAAATCGTCTGTTGCAACTGCAGGAGCAGTAATCTGTGCAAATAAAATCTGAGTAAGTTCCGTTAACAGCATTAATGTGAATTTTTATAAAATTTTAACGACAAATGTAGTGGAATATTATGAATTGCTCTCTTAAAAATTGTTTAAAAACAACTTAAAATTTGTTATGATTAAGAGACAGCAAATTTCTTTCCAAAAGAAATTTTGAAAAGAAATCTGTTTAAAATGATGAAGAACGGGTTAATCCTCGTCTACATCAATATCGTCCTGCTTAAATTCGCATTTCAGACGGAATGGGATTGGTGTATCTGCTCCTGTATAGAAATCATCAATAGTTCCTTTCCAGATCACCTGAAGTTCGCCCTCTTCATTTTTTTCAAACTGGAGTTCGTTATCATAGATAAATGCATCATCATCATCAAATAAATCTACTTCTGTATAGGTTTCTTCATCAGAATCATTGATTTTGATCGTTTTCCCTTCAATCTCCTTTGATTCGATCGGAAAATCAAAAATTTCAAGTGAAAGCTGCGGAAAGTTGTACTGTAATGAATCATCATCTACATGATCCAAACTGTCATCCGTTATAATTTCAACCTCTAATAAATGCTGCTGGTTGCTGTAGACGGCTTTACAATAAGTGTTTCTAATATTGTATTTTAGGGTCTCCTCCGGATGGTAAATTTTTAAAATCCCTTTCATTATTTCTTAAAAAAGAGCTGTAATAATATGATTGTTAAACGTTTTAGACAAAGATAAAAAATTGATTCAAAGTTGAAAATATTTTGAAAATTATTTTTTAAATCATTATGATTGGTTATTCCGTATATGTCAATATTACTTACTTTTGCTTCATAAAGATTCTGAAAATGAAAAACATTTTATCAAAAGGTATTTTGGGACTGGGATTGGTGATCAGTTTGGCAGCCTGCAAAAAATCTGATTCTCCTTTAACGAAGGTAACACCTACCAATATGGATTCTATTGCATCCAACTATTATGAGCAGTATCTTAAATTGTACCCTTTAGAAGCTACTTCTCAGGGAGATACGAGATATAACGACCAGCTTCCCATCAATATTGACAGGGATTTTATCTCCGGAGAGATCGCTTTTTACAATTCTGTACAGAAACAGCTGGAAAATGTTGATTATAAAGCTCTTTCGGATGAAAAAAAAGTTGTTTATGATGTTCTGGATTATACTTTAAAAGATAAAATAGAAGCATATGCCTATCATCCGGAATACATTCCATTTACCCAGTTTGGAGGTCTTCCCCTGAATTTCCCGCTGTATGGAAGCGGAGAGGGAAGCCAGCCCTTCAAAACGGAAAAGGACTATAATGACTGGCTGAAAAGGATGGAAAAATTCCCCGACTGGATGAATGCCGCAACAGAAAATTTCCGTGAAGGAATCAACAATAAGATTGTTCTTCCCAAAAAACTGGTTGTCAAAATGATTCCTCAAATGAAGGCTGAAGAGATCACCACAACCGATCTGGAAAAAAATATTTTCTACGGACCTGTTAAAAAATTTCCGAAAAACTTTACAAAAGCTCAAAAAGATAAGTATTCGGCTCTTTATGCTGATGCTATTACCAAAAAAATTATTCCTGCCTATACCAAAATGGGAGTGTTCCTGGAAAAGGAATATCTTCCGAAAGCACGGGATACGGACGGCTACAACAGCCTTCCGAACGGGAATGAGATTTACAGATATTACGCTAAAAGCTGGACAACAACAAAGAAAACTCCTGAAGAGATCAATAAAATAGGATTGCAGCAGGTGGCAATGCTCCGCGCAGAAATGGAGAAAGTAAAGCAACAGGTTGGTTTTACCGGGACACTGGAAGAGTTTATCAACTTTGTAAAGACAGATCCAAAAGCAATGCCTTATAAGACTTCCAAAGAGGTTCTGGATGGATTTAACGGTATTTTAGCGAAGATTACGCCTAAGCTGAAGACAATGTTCAGTGTAACTCCTAAAACGAAGTTTGAGATCAGACAAACGGAAAAATTCAGGGAGGCAAGCGCCAGTGCAGAATATATTCAGGGGACTCCGGATGGGAAAAGACCGGGAATATTTTATATGCCGCTTCCCGATCCTGCCAAATTCAATGTAACCTCGGGAATGGAGTCTCTTTTCCTTCACGAAGCCATTCCGGGGCACCATTATCAGGTTTCTCTTCAGCAGGAGAACACCAAACTTCCTAAGTTTATGAGATTCGGATGGTTCGGCGCTTATGGTGAAGGCTGGGCACATTATTGCGAAACATTAGGTCCTGAGTTCGGATTGTATACGGATCCTTACCAGAAAATGGGCTATCTGAGCGACCAGATGCTGAGAGCGGTAAGACTGGTAGTGGATACGGGACTTCATACGGGAACTATGAAAAGAGAGGAGGCTATTAAATATTTCCTGAGTAATATTTCTTATGATGAAGCCAGCGCAACTGCAGAAGTGGAAAGATATATGGCGATGCCAGGCCAGGCATTAGGATACAAGATTGGCTCTCTCCGTATCCGGGAGCTTAGAGAAAAGTATCAGAAAGAACTTGGAAAGAAGTTTAATTTAGCAAGCTTCCATGATGAGATCTTAAGCCAGGGATGCCTTCCTCTTGATGTTTTGAACAGAAAGATGGAACTTTGGGCAAAAAAGTAGAAATAATTGCTTTAAACATATCATATTAAAGATGGGATGATTAATTTTAATGTCCCATCTTTTTTTGTTCTTGAGTTTAACAATTAATAAAGAATTACTATGATCATAGAAAACCTAAGATCTCTCTACAACAGAGATTTGAATAAATTAAAAATAGAAATAGAATCTTACCAGAACGAAAAAGTAATCTGGAAAACAGATAAAAACATTGCAAATTCTGCAGGAAACCTTTGCCTGCATCTGGTGGGAAATCTCAATAATTATATAGGTGCAGAGCTTGGGAAAACCGGTTATATAAGAAACAGGGAACTGGAATTTTCATTAAAAGACATTTCAAAGGCTGAACTTATTGAGAAAGTAACAGCAACAACAGCTATGGTAAATGATGTGCTCAGCAAATTAACAGCTGAAGATCTTGAAAAGGAGTATCCTCTTGTTGTTTTTGAAGATACCATGACAACAGGCTACTTTTTAATTCATTTGATTACCCATCTGGATTATCATCTGGGCCAGATTAATTATCACAGAAGGCTGCTTGACTTCTAATTACTTACCTTTTAACCCTGAAAATCAAATCATTTTAATGAAAAAAATATTTTTTTTCACTTCATCCTCGAATGAATCTGCCAATGACATAGAGTCGTTCATAACAAGTGGTTTTGAGGTGAAAACCATTCTCCAAAATCAGGCTAATAACCTGGTTACCTGCATACAAGACACTGTCAAAAATAACCGGAACGAGGATTACGTTATCATCTGTACTTCCCATCATCAGTTTACCCCTCATTTTTCGATGGCCTATTTAGATAACTGCATTGAAAAGGTACAAAAACTTGGCGGTAACCTATTGCTGGGAGGACTTCTTGGCTTCGAAAAAGCAATGGAAGTCACAGATCATATCTTTTGGGTTGACGGCTTTAAAGGTGCTCAATTCATTGTTATTTTCAAAAAAGCATTTGCATATCTCCTGCAAAGAGATGTCATGGATAAAATTCCGGCTGAAATGTTCTTATCACAGCATCTGGATGACGTCTTTGTAATGCACCCTTTCATTTCCTCTTATAAGAACGGAGCCCTCAACTCTTTCGAAAACACGATAGATTTTCAGGATTTGAATGAAGATCCGGAAGAGATTTTAGCAGAGCTTTCTCAAATAAAAAAATACTATTCCTATGAGCCAAAATGAATTTGATGATATCATGATTCCTACCTACATCATTAACCTGAAGCACAGAAAAGACCGACTGGAAAGTGTTTTAAAGGAATTTGAGGGCAAACAGGAATTTGACTGCCACATTATAGAAGCCTGTGAACATGAAAAAGGAAACATCGGTTTATGGGAGAGTATCAGAAAAACGATACATCTTGCAATTGACAATGCTGATGATGTGATCATTATTGTAGAGGATGATCATATTTTTACAGATGATTATGACAGGGATTTTTTTATTGAAAATATTCTCGCTTCTAATGAACAGGGGGCAGATATATTGTCAGGCGGCATTGGCGGAGGCTTCAGATTTGCGGTTCCTATTACAGAAAACAGGTTTTGGATTAATCACTTTTGGTGTACTCAGTTTATGGTGATATACAGCCGTTTTTTCGAGCAGATTCTGAATGCGGATTTCGGGCCGGATGATACGGCAGACAATTTTTTATCCCAGCTTACGGCCAACAAAATGCTGTTGTATCCTTTTATCTCGGTGCAGAAGGATTTTGGATATTCTGATATAACAGCAGAAAATAATATTACCGGCAATATTGAAAACTACTTTAAAACGGCAGATCATGCTTTAAAACAATATCAGGAAAAGTACAGAAAATTTGTTTTACATCAATAAAAAGAGGGAGCCAGGTTGCTCTCTCTTTAGCTTAATATTTTTCAACCGTTCCTTTAAATCCAACTACATCGTTACCAGTAAATCCTTGTAGGGCTAACGTTGTAGGTAGTGGGAATTTTCTTTGGAACTTTTGTAGGATTGTAGACTTTTTTAAGCCAAAACATATGAAACATGATGGCTTCATATTTATTTTTATAGATGATTTTACCATTGTCAAACTTCACTCTTCCGGTATAGCCTTCCATCAGAATAAAATCAAAGTGAGTTCTTAAGATTCCATCCCGTTCGGCTTTCTTCATAATATGGGTAAAACTCTCGATTTCTGTTTGAATTTCAAATATTGAAACTCCTTCTGCGAGGTCATCCCAAACGAAATTGCATTCGTCAAAACAAAAATGATCAGCTTCCGAGAAAACTTTTTTATAATCTTTACTCCTCTTGAAAAAGGTATTCAGCATTTCATTGTTACGGTACAAACCGAAGCAACCGGTTGTGTAATCATCCCTGACACTGATATAATCGAAGTCATTTAAAAATTCATTGGTAAAAAAGGCCCTGATATCTCCATAAATCAGATCAAGGTCACAGTGTCCCCAAAAGTCATAGCCTTCTATAAGATCAGGAAACATAAACCCGTATGCAGGTTTAAAATCGCACAATTTATAGGGATTATCTATATTGATCTGAAAGCCTAATTTATTGGAAGTATCATAGATGATATCGTTCAGGCTTTTGTATATTATTTTTACATTATCCGGAACATCTTTCAGCTCATCGGTATTGTCTGTTATAATAACAAAATCAACACTTGGATTGAAAGCGCAGGAATGCAGGTAATAAGGTAAATACCATGGATATTTCCCGTACCAGCAGGTAATTAAAACTAAACTCGGTGTATTCATAAGTTGAAAAAAAATCTGTAATTGCAGAATTGCAATTACAGAAGTTGTTTTAGATTAGCCTTTTCAGATTAGCAGCATTTTGCTGGAAATCCGCTTCCGCATATAGCTCTCATACTATTCATATAGCAGTATTGTGAATTACAGTTACAAGTTCCAGGTGCTCCTGATGAACCCGCTTTGATAACTCTCATTTCGTTTCTGCTCATTTCGCTTTTCATAGCATTTAAGCTCAGCTTTTGTAATTTTTTCATAGAAATTTGTTTTAATTTTTTGCCTACTCTTTAGATTTTCAGCTTCCTCTTTATTATAGTTTTAATTCTGGTCAACCATTTGCCCGTATTGAGTTTCAAATTCTTCAACAGATATATTTTCATCAATACTCCATTGATCTTCAACAAGATCCGGCATAAACAACTCGATATATTTTTTATTCAATCTCACCGGAAACTCATAATTATTTATAAAATAATGCGGTGTGAAAAAAAAGTTATTCTGCAGGTTTTCATAGGATACAGAAACCAGCTTATTCAAAAGAAAAGTTCTGTTTGTAAGTTTTGTACTGTATCCTTTCAACCATTTATCGGCTTCTCTGTGGCTATACCAGTCATGGAGTGCGTCTATGAATTTCTGTTCTGCTTTTGTATGGTAAATATTCATGAGCTGGATCAGCATTTCTTCCACTTCCGCTGTAACGACTCCCGTCATATTGAATCGGATCTTAATATTGACCTGGTCTTTATAATGGGTGTGAATTTTTTGTAAAAACTCATGAGCCTCCTTACAATAGCTGCATAATGGACTCGTTATGAAAGTAATGGATACTGGTGCATCAGGATTCCCTACTATAATTGGTTCTGCCTTCAGCAGTACCGGATCCTTACTGGTCAGGATTCCTTTAAAATATGGGTAATGTCTTATATATCTGGAATCAAAGTCTGCATCTTTTTTCAAGCTGCTGTAAGATAAAAGTGCTTTTTTAATCAAAAAGTATGCACCAATAAAAACAGTTAAAACACCCGCAAAAAGAGAGATGGTTTTAATATCAAGAGTATAATTGTTTAGAATTTCTCTGCTATTAAAGGACAGATAAATAATCTCTGCATAGATAACTCCAATAATACTCAAACATATGGGACACCACTTCTTTTCTACTTTCATCTGGAAATAAAAGGAATACAGTGTAAACGGTATACATGCAAGCAGAGAGATAAATGTCAGAAAATAATAATCATTCAGTAAGCTTCTGTTAAAAATGATCAATAAAAAAAGTTGAGTTCCAAAGAGAAAAACACTAAGGTCACTTAATTTAAATCCTGCAATCTCCCCTTTTTCAGAATTAATGATCTGGCTGCAGCTGGATTTCTCACTGCCATCACAAAACTGATTGGAAAAATCTGATTCAAAACCCAGCTCTGTTTTAATGGCCTCAAAGGAAAAAAACAGACCCAACATCGCAATTCCTGTAAACCCCATCAGGTACCATCCTCCAATAAAATACATCACCGCGAGCCCCGCTAAAAAAACAAGGCCCGGCAGTATCTTATTATACAGTGTATTGGGAGATTTAACAATCTGATCATTACCTTCTGCTACTAAGATTGCTCCTGTCCATAACACGCTGATCCCGGACGCTGTAATATCTTTTTTAACGCCCTCATTATCAGTATATATAAAATGGTCGCCTTTTTTTTCAATATAAGACAAAATTAAATGCTCTTCCCCTAAGTTCAATATAGTAAGAAAAGTTTCCGGCAAAACCTCACGCTCCTCAAAATCAACATTAAAGGCTCCGTTTGGAATACCAAAAAAGCTAAAAGCATCACTAAAAGCCAAAAGACTTGGTGTTTCAGGATGAGATTCTACCTGGTAGATATAATCGTCCTTATCAATTTTTACATCAATTGATTTCAGATATAAAAAAACAGCATTGATTTCTTTTCTTAGTTCCATGGTTATAGACAAGTTTTAAGCTATCTTTCGATAGAATTATCATTATCCTGATAATATTTCTTTAGCGCTCCAGCCTGCTGGCGCATATTATTCATTGCTTTGGTATCTTTTGTGACCCCAGACATGGCCTGCATCAGAATGGGCAATGGATCTTTCGTGAAGTTTACTTTATTCTTGATATAGGCTTCTTTTGAAACCAATCCTTCACCTTCCATTACTGTTTCGGTTTGCAATTCTGACTGGCTGATTTTTTTGTTTCCAATTAGCCTCCAATGGTATTCATTGGCAGAATCTTCTATCTCCACAATCAGTCCCGGAAGCCCCATAAATACATACGGCCCATCAAAAACCGGGATATCGGCAGCAAACCATGCAATCCAATGCCTGCCTCCATAATCTGCCTCCGCTTTCTGTATCTTTATATTATCTAATGCTTTTTTCTCCTGGGAAAGTTTCCATTGAAGCTGTATGGTCTCTTGATATGAAAGTACTCCTGCCAGCAGATCATCTTTAAGAATAATGGATTTACTTTTAAGGTCTTTTACCACTTTAAAGTTCATTGTTCCGAAAGAAGAAAAAGTGGAGTTGAAATTGATATTGGCAGCAAGTAAAGAATCCGCTTCTTTTTTTTCTTTCCGGATAAATACAGATTTATTTTCAAGAGTATCCAGATAGAACAAATCCTTCTTCATCTCCTTATTCCGGGTTGAAGGTTTATAAGTCAGCTCATAGTAAAAACGGTGAATCTGACTATGGCGCGAAAAAGAAAAAAATACTGTAAAACAAAACAGTAAGATATTATTTTTCATTTCAATATCAATGGTATCGAGCCAAATATATCCCTTTTTTTTGAATTACAAAATATCCGTAATCCTTTTAAATAAAAGAAAATTAAAAATAAAATTCATTGTCTCAAAATGGTACTATAAATCAACAAGATACATTTTAAAAAAGAAAAATATTTTTTACTTTTTAATCAAAAAATATCATAATCAAGTGAATAAACAGATAAAAAAACGGTAATTATCCATAAAAAAAACACCATAAAAATGATGTTTTATATTAAAATGTGGAATTGATAAATTATTTTCTATTCTTAATAATAACGTATTATTTTTCGAACATCATTTTAGTAATAAAGTCCTTCTCTCCTTTTCCTCTGGCTGGTGAATATTCTCTTCCGTAGTAAATAATCTGAAGATGAAGCTTGTTCCATACTTCTTCAGGAAATATTGCTTTGGCATCTTTTTCCGTTTCTACCACATTTTTTCCTGATGTAAGCTTCCACTGTGTCATCAGTCTGTGAATGTGTGTATCCACAGGAAAAGCGGGAAATCCGAAGCCCTGGCTCATGACTACAGAAGCTGTTTTATGACCTACTCCCGGCAGCGCTTCCAGTTCTTCGTAAGTTTGGGGAACGATCCCGTTATGTCTTTCCAGTAAAAGTTCAGCCATTCTTTTAAGGTTTTTAGCCTTGGTATTGGAAAGTCCTATCTCTTTGATAAGCTCTTTGATCTGATATTCCTCCAGCCTGGCCATCCTTTGGGGTGTTCCTGCCACTTCGAAAAGAGCGGGAGTTACCTGGTTTACTTTTTTATCTGTGGTCTGTGCAGAAAGCGCTACAGCCACCATGAGTGTATAAGGATCGGTATGATCCAGCGGAATAGGTGTTGTAGGATATAATTTATCCAATTCTCTCTGAACGAGCTCCGCTCTTTGCTTTTTTGTCATTTAACCATTAAATTTGAACAAAATTAATTCATTATGCTGAAAGTAGGAGATAAATTACCTGAATTTGAAGGAACAAATCAGGATGGAGAAACAATAACCTCATCGAAGTTACTCGGAAAGAAACTGGTCGTTTTCTTTTATCCTCAAGCCAACACTCCTACATGTACTGTGGAAGCCTGTAACCTGAGCGACAATTATTCAAAGCTTGAAAAAGCCGGATATCAACTTCTGGGCGTGAGCGGCGATACGGTAAAAAAGCAAAAGAATTTCCACAGCAAATTTGCTTTCCCTTATGATCTTATTGCTGATGAGAACCATGACGTTATCGGAAAATTCGGGGTTTGGCAGGAGAAAAAAACATTTGGAAAAACATATATGGGTATTGTAAGAACTACCTTTATTTTTGATGAAAATGGCGTTTGTACAAGAGTGATTGAAAAAGTAACGTCAAAGACTGCTGCTGAGCAGATTCTGGAAGGATAATTTTTCTTTTGAAACACAGATATCACTACTATTTCACAAATAATACAATTACATCTCTGTATTATTTGTGAAAATATTTTTTATGATCTATTATTCGGTTTCGTAATAGTTTAATTCTTCGGTTTCTCCAGGAAGAATGACATGTTTTTTAAATTTTAACCCCAATTTTTCGATCAGTTTTTGGGAAGAAATATTATCTTTTGAAATGATAGCAGATATTTTTGTTAACCCAAATTCATCCATCCCGATAGATTTTACTTTCTGAGCAGCTTCAAAGGCATATCCTTTTCCTTCAAATTCTTCCAATAGAGAATACCCGATATCCACAATATCAAGACCTTCTCTTTCGAAAATTCCTACTGCTCCTACTTTTTCGTTTCCTTCTTTAGTTACTAAAAGATAGTTTCCATATCCCAGTCTTTCAATCTGTGGAGCAAATCTGTTCAGGATATAATTTTCTGCATCTTCAACGGTATTCACATTGCGATTGCCGATATGTTGAATAAATTTTGGTCTGTTATAAAGCTCAAAGATAAAATCTTTGTCTTCACGAGACATAGGACGAAGCATTAATCGTTCGGTCTCATAGGTATTATTTGCGCTTGGGTGTTTTTCTAGGCTCATCTTTCTTTGGTTCTTCTTTTTTTTCGATTTTTAAAAGTCTCGGGTTATTAGCACATTTTTTATTGTAGAGTTCAATATAAGTTCCATTATCCTTTACATTGCTTACAGCGCCTGTTGATTTATTGACAGTCACTGTATAATGTGTTTTCTGGTAAGGACACTCTTTTGAGGTAAGCTTCCCCAAATCCAGATAATAATGGGCTGTGTCTTCATAATAATTACCGGCAACATCTTTAAATTCTTCATCCACCATATAGCCGTCAGCTGTCAGAACAATGGCCGCCTCTTCAGCATTGTCAATTTTCCCGGCAAATTTTTTCAGGGCTTCAAGATCTGTAATGTAATTCATTTTTCCACCTGCTGAGTATGCAATATAATAAAAGCTGTCTTCTTCAGGGAATAGATTAAATCCTGAAAACTGTGGTGTATAGTCTGTTTTTCCGCCAGATGTTCTGATCTCCTGGTTTTTTCCGTAACTGTTATAAACCAAAACCCAGGAATCTATCCTGTCATTTGGAATAATTTGTTGTAAAATATTGGGAATACCTGAAAAGTTTTTCTTGTTCTGGGCATATCCTAGAAATCCCAAAAGCAGAAATATAAGAGCTATTGATCGTATTGCAGTTTTCATCATAATTTTAAAAATCAGCAGAAAGATAGCAATATTACATGAATTTATCTCCTTTCTTAAAGCTTTTCAGATCAAGAACATAGTCTTTAATCAGCTGATCATTGTCTCTGGGGCAGATCAGTAGTGCTTTATCTGTGTCTACAACAATAAAATTTTCAAGCCCGTCAATGATCACAGCTTTATTATTGTTCTTAAGACGAATAATGTTTCCCTTTGAGTTATAGTTCAGGAAATGCCTTAGCTTTACTGCATTTCCGTTCTTATCCTTTTCAGTGTTTTCATAGACAGAAGTCCATGTACCCAGATCACTCCATCCAAGATCTGAAGGAATAACATATACATTCTTTGCTTTTTCAAGGATCCCGTTATCAATGGAAATTTTCTGAACCTTCGGATAAATAGTTTCAATGCAACTGTCCTCTTTTTCAGAATTGTATTCACAGGCCATAAAATGCTGCATCATCTCAGGAAGATACAGTTCAAATGCATGATGGATGCTTTTCACATTCCAGATAAAAATTCCTGCATTCCACAGGAAATCACCGCTTTCTAAAAAGCTTTGGGCAATTTCAAGAATAGGCTTCTCCGTAAAGGTTTTTACTTTAAAATAATCTGACCCTTTCTTTTCCACAAACTGGATGTATCCGTATCCGGTATCAGGTCTTGTAGGTGTAATCCCAAGGGTTACGAGATAATCATGCCTGGCAGCGAGATCAAAAGCAAGCTCCACTTTCTCCAGGAATATCTCTTCTTTTAAAATCAGGTGATCCGCCGGAAGAACAATCATGGTTGCATCCGGATTAATTTCAGCAATCTTGTTAGCCATGTACAGATTACAGGCCGCCGTATTTTTCATCAGGGGTTCGCCCACAATATTTTCTTCAGGAACTTCCGGAAGCTGCTGATGGGAAAGTGCAACGTATTCTTTATTCGTTATCACGAATATCTGCTCTTTAGGAATGATCCGGCTGATTCTGTCATAAGTCTGCTGAATCATGGTACGCCCTGTTCCTAAAATATCCTGAAACTGTTTTGGAAATTTCTGTGTACTCATAGGCCAGAACCGGCTGCCGATTCCTCCCGCCATGATGACACAGTATCTATCTGATTTTAACATTCTTGCCTACATTTTTCAACCCTAGCCAGAGGCTTGAAAGAATACTTTCTTCCTGTAGCCAGATTCTTACAAAGATAGTTTTTTTTAATCAGACCTTCTAATAAATACTTTTCGTTCCGGTACATAAAAAACTCTCCTTTTTCAAGCTCTTCAATGAAATGCAGTCTATCGTCCTGTTTTTCAGTATGAAAATACCTTACGAGATCCGGGCTGGCCATGAAATTGGCCTTGGGGGATTTTGAAAATCTTATGATGATAGGTCTCAGATCCTCATCATAGATCTCAAGGCTTTCAAGAAGCATGTTTCTAAATGTTTCTTTCCATTCGTTTCCATGCGGTGATATTCTTCGCCCGTATTTTTCAAAGGCGATCAGATGAGCAAGCTCATGCGTAAGGACAAAGAAAAAAAGCGGCGGCGTCAGCGTTGAATTAACTGTTATTTCGTGGGAGTTATCAGGAAGTTTTCTATAATCTCCCAACTTAGAATTTCTGCCACGCGTCACTTTTATATGAATATAATAATCCGAAAACCAGACTCTTAAGTACTTATGGGTGTTTTGAGGTAAATATTTTTCTAATGACTGGATAGACATTTTACAAAGTTAATGGAATTCCTGAATAGAAGTTCAGCAGTTTAAGACTGAAAAGATAATTATATTTTGCCTGGGCAACAGATCCCTGGGCATTGGCATAGTTATTTCTGGCTACATTCACATCATAAATTGTTGATCTTCCTGCTGCATAACTTTTATCCGCAAACTCTAAGGCCAGTTTGGTACTTTTCTCTGTTTCTACTGCTGCAAGGAAGGTTTCATAATTGGCATCTGCATCAAACTGTGCTTTCTGCACATTCTGTCTTACCGTCTGCTTCTGTTGTTCCAGGGTATTTTTAGCGACACTCTGGTTAATTACAGACTGCTCCACCTGCAGTCTGGTAATTCCTTTGTTGAAAATAGGAATATTCAGGGAAAGTCCTATATTCTGACCGAAATTATCTTTATACTGCTGGAAAAAAGAAGGATCATTAACAGGGTTCCCAAGCTGGTCGTAGTTTTTACTTAACATATTATTATAGAACGAAGCAAGACCGGCATTCGCAGTCAGTGTTGGCCAAAACCCTGTCTTTGTAACTTCCGTCTGTGCTTCAGCAGAACGGATTCTGCTTTCGGCAGCTTTTATCTGCGGTTGGTTTTCATAGGCGGTAGTAAGAACGTCATCCACAGACTTAAGCTGGGACGGCAGTGTATCAGAAACAGTTACATCTTCCACATCAAAGCCTTTATATTCGGGAAGCTGTAAAAGCTGAACAATGGCAAACAAAGCTCTTCCTACGTTTATTTCCGCAGTTTTAAGATTCTGCTTTTCTCTTGCTAAGGCCGCTTCTGCTTCTGCCAGGATAGTTTGTGCGGTTGTTCCTACCTGGGTTGTTATTTTGGCTCTGTCATATTGCTTCTGAGCATTATCTACCGCACTCTGGGAGATTTTAACAATTTCCTTGTTCAGGAGAACAGTAAGATACTGCTGCGCTATCTGCAGAGAAATATCATTTTTAATGGTTTCTATATCGTATTGGCTGGCTTCTACATCAAACTGTATTTTTCTGATGTTTTTCTCTAATCTGCCATTATTGTAAAGCAGGACATCCGCACCCAGATTCGCACTGTTGTTGAACCTGTCATTCCTGATACTTCCCGTACCCAATGGAAGCTGCCCGAAACCTACTGAATTGGACATTCCTGCGGATACAGAAGGCAGATATTCTTTTTTAGCCATTTTAAGGTTAGAATCCTGGATCTGTTTAGAATATTGATTTTGGATAACCTGAAGATTATGCTCTACGGCATAGTCTACACATTCTTTTAAGGACCATTTCTTCTGAGCGCTTAATCCCAGACAACTTAATCCAAAAACGATAATCCAAACTTTTTTCATATTAAGAATTTTCCATATTAGACGAGCCAAATATAAAAAAGTTACAGTTTTAATAATTAATATTTTATTTTAAAAAAACTTTTGTGAATTTTGCATCATGACAAACGGACAATATCAGGAAGCTGTAGACTGGCTTTTCGTGCAGGCTCCCAACTATCAGATCGATGGGCTGAAAGCCTATAAGCCTGGATTAGAAAACATTACAAAGCTTTGTACTTTCTTTGGAACCCCACAGGAAAAGATACAATGCATCCACATTGGAGGCACAAACGGCAAAGGATCTACCAGTAATATGCTGGCCTCTGTTCTGCAGGAGGCGGGATATAAGGTTGGTTTATACAATTCTCCACACCTTATTGATTTCACAGAACGTATTAAGGTGAACGGTAAAAACTGCAATAAAGAGTTTGTTTATCATTTTATTCAAAAACTAAAAACCCTTCCTGAAGATATCCTTCCTTCTTTTTTTGAATTTACCACAATCATGGCTTTTGAATATTTTTATCAGCAAAAGGTTGATTTTGCCATTATTGAGGTTGGACTTGGCGGAAGACTGGATTCAACGAATATTATTAAGCCTTTGGTAGCTGCAATTACTAATGTACAGCTGGATCACCAGAATATTTTGGGAGACAGTATTGAAGAGATCGCTTCGGAAAAGGCAGGAATTATCAAAGCCCATATTCCGATAATTTCCGGCGATGAAAATGAGACCGTTAAAAATATCATCCGACAAACTGCGTATAAAGAAAATGCTCCTTTTATTGATGCTACAATGATACATTCTGATCTGGCTTCTGATCTCAAAGGAAATTATCAGAAGAAAAATATCCGTGTTGTTCTTGCCCTGATAGAAGAGCTGAAAAAAATAAATATTCCTGTTTCTGAAGAAAATATTGAGAAAGGATTGCTTCATGTTCATCAAAATACGGGTTTTATCGGGCGCTGGTTTGAGTTTTCAAAAAATCCGCTTACGATCTGTGACACCGGGCACAACCAGGCCGGACTTGAGTATGTATTTTCTCAACTGAACTCCATAAACAAGCATAAACACGTTATTTTAGGGTTTGTGAATGATAAAAAGATAGATGAAGTAATGGCTCTTCTTCCTGAAAATTCAGAATTTTATTTCGCCAAACCATCCATCAATAGAGGAAGGCATCCGGAAGACTATGAAAATCTCTTGCAGGAGGCAAAAATTTCTTATACAATTTTCGATTCCGTACAGGAAGCGTATCTTTCTGCAAAAGAGCAATGTACAAAAGAAGAAATGATTTTCATCGGCGGAAGTAATTTTGTGGTGGGAGAATTTTTAGAAAAAAATTTGGAGATTTCTGAATAAGTCGTATATTTGCACCACTCTAAACGAGGAAACAAGTATAGGGGGCTCTTAGCTCAGTTGGTTCAGAGCATCTGGTTTACACCCAGAGGGTCGGGGGTTCGAATCCCTCAGGGCCCACACAAAGGTAACTGAAGCCTTTCAAAAAAAGTTCAGGGCTCTTAGCTCAGTTGGTTCAGAGCATCTGGTTTACACCCAGAGGGTCGGGGGTTCGAATCCCTCAGGGCCCACAAAATCTCTCAATGTTTTGGGAGATTTTTTTTGTTTAAAACACTCGGGATATTCTTACCTTTGTGATCTTACTGCCTTAAATACACTTTTTTGAAGGAACTTCATCTTATATCATTCAATTATCCATATCCTCCCTCCTACGGCGGTATTATTGATGTTTATTATAAGATTAAAGCATTGTCCGGATTAGGCATAAAGATCCATCTTCACTGTTTTGCAGACAGCATTCCGGAAACAGTTGACCAGGAAATTAAAAGCATTACAGAGAATGTTTTCTTTTACAAAAAGAAGAAAAATCCTTTCTATTATCTTTCATCTGTACCTTTTGCTGCAGCTATAAGAACTTCTGATGCTCTTTTTGAAAATATTATGAGCGTAAATGCTCCGGTATTGTTTGAAGGACTGCAAACAACCCAGACTATTCGCAGATTAAAAAATAAAGGCTACAAACTCTATCTCAGGTTTCACAACAATGAATCTGAATATTACAAAGGCCTTTCTTCTTCGGAAAAAAATATTTTAAAAAAGATTGTTTACAGGATAGAATCCTTAAAATTTGCTGATTATCAGAAAAAGACTTTAAAGGAATTCGAAAGTGTATTCTGTCTTTCTGAGAAAGAATTTAATGAGGTAGATTCATATTCAAAAAATGCGCGGCTTATTCATATTTTTCATGGCAATGAATATGTAAAGCATCTGAACGGAAAAGGTAATTATTTTCTTTTTCATGGTGATCTGAGTATATCTGACAACAAAAAAGCATTGGAAGAAACCATCAGCATGTTTAAAAATCTACCTCAACACAAACTTGTAGTGGCGTCTGACCGCGCAGGTGATGATTTAAAAAAGAAGATTAATAACATCGGAAATATAAGCCTTGTCCCAATTGAAACCAGTGAAAACCTTCGCCGGCTTTTTGAAAATGCCCATGCTAATATTCTCCTCTCCTATCAGAATTCCGGCACGAAGGTAAAGCTGTTTAATGCATTGTATAACAGCAGATTCGTTATTATCAATCAGAATATCACAGATGATCCGGTCCTGATGAGTTTATGCCGTTTAGGTTCTACTTCCGATGAAATCCGCCAGCGGATTATTGAATCAGCAGCTGAAGTTTACAATGAAAACGAAATCCGAAGTAAGATTTTGGACAAGAATTATTCTGATCATGCTAAAGCAGAAGAAATAAGTAAGGTCATTTTTAAGAATTGACAGCTTTTACTATTTTCTGGATATTAAGCTCTTCAAGACAGGCCCAGTCACCACGGTAACATTCTTTATCTCCAAAAACAGAGCATGGTCTGCAGGTAAGATCAGTTACCTGAACCACATCATTTTCGCTTTGTCCGAAGCCTAAAAATCCTGCATAAGGATGTGTTGCGCCCCAAATGGAGATACATCTGGTTCCCATAAGGCTTGCAAGATGCATATTGGCAGAATCCATAGAGATCATCAGTTCCAGTTCAGAAATTTTCTGAAGCTCTTCTGAAAGATTCAGTTTTCCTGAAAGGCTTTTAGTATTTGGGATTTCACTTTCCCATTTTTCAAGGGTTTCTGTTTCTTTTTTACCGCCTCCAAAGAAATATATGGTCTGCTTTTTTGAGAGGATTTTTGCCAGCTCATATGATTTTTCCAAAGGAAGCATTTTTCCTCTATGCTGTGCAAAAGGAGCCAGCCCAATTCCTGATTTTTGTCCCGATGCCGGCCTAAGCTTATGAGAAAGCTCTACTTTAAAACCCATCGCGCGGAACACATCTGCATAACGCTCAACGGTCTTTTTTAACTGAACTTTATTTAAATTCCATACATCTGTAAGCTCTTCCTTTTCTTCTTTCCCTTTGTTTATTTTAAAGACTTTATATCCTTTTCTTCTGTAGATTCTATCCAGGATTTTGGTCCTTATTACATCATGAAGATTGGCTATAAGGTCAGGGTGGAATTCTTTGATCAGCTCATTGGCCAGTCTTCTCAATCCAAAGATACCCTTATAATCATCAAGGTTGATTCCTTTAAACGTAACATTTGGAATATCAGCAAATAAGCTTTCAAAATTTTTCCTGGAAACCATGATAATTTCCACATCAGGATTCTGTTCCAGAAATTCCCGAAAGACTGGCGCCGTCATCGCGACATCGCCAAAAGCAGAAAAACGATATGCTAGAATTCTGGTCACTGCTACGATTTTAGCTGATAAGCAACTGCGTAAAATTTAATCTGTTTTGTCATCGCCATTAGCCCGTTTGCTCTGGATGGTGAAAGAAATTCCTGAAGTCCGATCTCAGAAATAAATTCAAAATCAGAATCTAAGATTTCCTGAGTGGAATGGCCGCTGTAAATGCTTACTAAAAGAGAAACGATCC
This sequence comes from Chryseobacterium hilariae, assembly GCF_051400735.1. Lineage (NCBI taxonomy): Bacteria > Pseudomonadati > Bacteroidota > Flavobacteriia > Flavobacteriales > Weeksellaceae > Chryseobacterium > Chryseobacterium hilariae. The sequence continues at coordinate 394,259 of NZ_JBLFFJ010000004.1, read as the reverse complement.
CTTTTGGAAGAATTCCGTCAGAGTCTGCATCGAAAAAAAGCTTACCATCTTTGAATTCAGCATCAATCCATACCTTACTCTGGCATCCTTTGATAAGATTATCATCCGTTTTGCGGTCTTCGGGAAGTCCTTTTAATTCTTTTCCAAGATCAATAATATACTCATACTTTTGTTCCCAGTCATCAAGAAACGCAAACTCTTCAATGATTTCCTGCTGTTTTTCTTTAATGGTCATTTTATTTAACAAATTTTTAATGCAAAGATACCATTTTTTATAAAGATTATTTATTTTGATGCTTTTTCAAAAACTTTCAGCAGTTTTATTTCTTCATTTTCCCAGCAAAATACTTTAGAAGCCTTCTCAAGTTCATCCTGATAGCTTTCCCTTCCCTTATTGAGGATTTTCTGTACTGCAGCTGCAATATTTTCTGGCTGGTGGTCTTTAATAATTTCTCCCACATCAAACTGATTTTTGATATTCTTCATTTCGGGAAGATTGGACAGGACCAACGGAACACGGGATTGGATACAGTCTAAAACTTTGTTCGGAAGTGAATAAAAGTAACTTTCGCCTCCGTTTTCTTCGATACTCATCCCCACATCAGCTGTTACCGTTATTTTTCTCAGGTTTTCCGGTTTTAATTTTCCTAAAAACTGTACTTTATCTTCAAGCTTTTCTTTACTAACAAGATCTTGATATTCTTTTTTTCTCGGGCCGTCTCCTGCTATTTTAAAAACTACACCGTCAAGATGATGCATTGCCAGAATAGCTTTGTCGATACCGCGAAAAGGATTAAGTGCTCCCTGGTATAAAAATATTTTAGGATTATTTTGGGGAATTTCTATTGTAAAATCCTGTAGTCTGGGCGCATTTTGAATGACTACCGGATCAACTCCGTATTTTATTTGGAACCATTTTGCGTAACTTTTGCTGGCCGTAGTCATAAATTTAAGCTTGGGAATGACTTTCTTTTCCAGATATCTCCAGATTTTTTGTGACATTTTGCCCTGAATTGCAGGCATTTCTGAAAAAATTTCATGACTGTCAAAAACCAAAGGGATATTTAATTTTTTGGCAATGAGATAATTTGGCAGCAATACATCAACGTCGTTGGCATGAAGAATTGTATTATAATCTGCCTTTTTCTTTAGCTCATGATATAGTTTCCAGTTAAATTCGAAGTAAGCCGTTTTTAAACTTGCGGAAGATAAATGCATCCTTGAAAACGGATAAGGCCGCTCCATGGGATCCGCTCCTTTCCAGTCATTACCTATCAGTTCTATCTGATACCCGTCCTCATATAAAGTCCTGCATACTTTTTCTATTCGCTGATCCGTATACAGGTTGCTGAAAGCAGAGGTAATTACTTTTTTCTTCATTACTTTTTGTTTCCTGCCAGTAAATGATAAACCTGAATAAAGCAGATCAGTCCATTTGGGATAATAACCGGCCATAGCATTCCATTGAAGATACCATAAATGACAAAGCAGATACAGCCTATCATATTGACTATTCTAATTTTTCTTACATCTTTTAATATAAAACTCAGTACTATAAAAATGGATGCAGAATAACCAATATATGTAGTAATTTCAGGATTCATGAGGAATTTTTAAAGGATAACAAACTTAATCATTTTCAATAAGATAATAAAATTTTTTCTGCCATAAAGTCATTAATTGATTTTTGGTAAAATATTTGTAATTTAGATAATGAATAAATGGCACCGCTGCCATTATTCTAATGAGATATATTATGGATTATAAGTTTTCACAAGGTTTGAGCCAAGTGTTCAAACAAAGCAAGAGCGAAGCGAAAAGGCTCAAAAGTGAATTTCTTAATACAGAACATCTACTTTTAGGTATTATAAAAACAGAAAACTCTGCAAAAGAAATCCTTCAAAACCTTAATGCGGATTTAACACAAATCAGAAGAAAAATTGAAACTCTAAATACAGCAAGTCTTAATCCTATTTCTGAGGAGGTTACTAATATTTCTTTCACTAAGATGGCAGATCATGCGATCAAACGTGCTGAGCTGGAATGCAGACAATATAAAAGCAATGAAATTAATACCGTTCATTTGCTTTTAGGCATTCTTTACAAATATGAGGACCCTACTTCAAATATTCTGGGAGCTTATGACATCGACTATGAAGGAGTTTCAAGAGAATACCAGACGATGCTTAAAAATTCCGGCCAGGCACCACAGATGAGTGCTTATGATGATGATGATGACCGGGAGGAATTTGAGCAGATGAGAAAGCCTTCAGGAAATCTAGGCTCTGCAAAAAGTAAAACACCTACATTGGACAACTTTGGCAGGGACTTAACTTCTTTGGCAAGAGATGGAAAACTGGATCCGGTAATCGGCCGTGAAAAAGAAATTGAGCGAGTTTCTCAGATCTTATCGCGTAGAAAGAAAAACAACCCACTCCTTATAGGGGAGCCGGGGGTTGGTAAATCTGCGATTGCGGAAGGGTTAGCTTTAAGAATTCAACAGAAAAAGGTTTCCAGAGTTCTTTACGGAAAACGTGTGATCACTTTAGATCTGGCAAGTTTAGTGGCCGGAACAAAATACCGTGGTCAGTTTGAAGAAAGAATGAAGGCCATCATGACTGAACTGGAAAAGAACAGAGATGTAATCCTATTCATTGACGAGCTTCACACTATTGTTGGTGCGGGAAGCTCTACAGGAAGTTTAGATGCATCGAATATGTTTAAACCCGCTTTGGCAAGAGGTGAAATTCAATGCATTGGGGCAACTACTCTGGATGAGTACCGTCAATATATTGAGAAAGACGGGGCTTTGGAAAGAAGATTCCAGAAAGTAATGGTAGAGCCTACTTCCATTGATGAAACCATTCAGATCCTGAATCAGATTAAAGATAAATATGAAGAGCATCATAATGTAGTCTATACTCCGGAGGCTATTCTGGCGTGTGTCAATTTGACATCAAGATATATTACAGACCGTTTCTTACCGGATAAAGCTATTGATGCCATGGATGAAGCTGGTTCACGTGTTTATATTAAAAACATGAAAGTTCCGACCGAAATCATCGATTTTGAAAAGAAAATCGAGGATATTAAAGAAATGAAGCAGAAAGCAGTTAAGGCTCAGGATTATCTTGAGGCCAGAAAGCTTAAAGATGAAGAAGAACGTCTTCAGATGGAACTGAATGCGGCTCAGGAGAAATGGGATAAGGATGTAAAAGAGAAAAAAGAAACGGTAACGGAAGAAAATGTAGCCGAAGTGGTTTCTATGATGAGTGGTGTTCCGGTAACGAAAGTCGGTAAAAATGAGCTTGATAAATTAGCTCAGATGGATGAAAAGCTGAACGGAAAAGTGATTGGTCAGGAAGACGCTGTGAAGAAAGTTGTAAAAGCAATTCAGAGAAACAGAGCCGGCCTTAAAGATCCGAACCGTCCTATCGGTACTTTTATTTTCCTTGGTACTACCGGGGTTGGTAAAACCGAACTTGCCAAAGTAATGGCAAGAGAGCTTTTCGAGTCTGATGAATCTTTGATCCGAATTGACATGAGTGAATACATGGAAAAATTTGCGGTTTCAAGATTGGTTGGTGCGCCTCCTGGATATGTCGGATACGAAGAAGGCGGACAGCTGACTGAAGCTGTGAGAAGAAAGCCTTATGCTGTGGTTCTTCTGGATGAGATTGAAAAAGCTCACCCTGATGTGTTCAACATTCTTTTACAGATCCTGGATGAAGGTCATGTTACGGACAGTTTAGGAAGAAAAATTGATTTTAGAAATACGATCATTATTCTTACTTCAAATATCGGAACAAGAGATCTTAAAGATTTCGGAGACGGTGTAGGATTCGGAACTTCAGCCAAGAAAACAAGTTCAGATTCAAGAGCAAGAAGTACGATTGAAAATGCACTTAAGAAAGCATTTGCTCCGGAATTCTTGAACAGAATTGATGATATTGTGATCTTCAACTCTCTTGTACAGGATGATATTAAAAGAATTATTGATATCGAACTGAATAAGTTATATGGCAGACTTGAAAAATTAGGCTATAAAGTTGAGTTAACCGAAGAAGCGAAAGACTTTATCTCTGAAAAAGGATGGGATAAAGATTTTGGAGCAAGACCGTTGAAACGTGCTATCCAGAAATATATTGAAGATTTATTGGCAGAAATGCTGGTAAACAAGCAATTATCTGAAGGAGAAACAGTGATACTGGATCTTAATGATGCAAAAGATGCATTGATTGGAAAAGCTCCTAAAGCTAAAAAAACGACTGAAAAGTCTTCACAATCGTAATTGATTAACATCATATATTGAAAAGCACCGGAAAATCCGGTGCTTTTTGTTTTATATGTTTTGGCCAAAGCCTTTTCATATATGTGTAAAAATTAAGCAGGCTAAAGTTCTTTTCTATTAATAATTTTGGTAATGCTCTCTTTATTTTAACCACAGATTTCACGGATTTTCACAGATATTTGCGAAAGTATTACTTTAATAATATCAACAAATAAAGTACTTAAAGAGCATACATTTTGATAGCCATTAGGGCATGATCTGTGAAAATCCGTGAAATCTGTGGTTAGAAAATATTGTGAAAAACAATTCTTATAAACAAAGATTAGAGCCCTACTACAAACCCAATACTTGGGACAAGACCGCTAGAGAAAACACTTGAATTTTCTTTCCACAGTACATTGTACATTACTCCCAACTGCATAAAAGAGTTTCCTCCTATTCTCTGCATATAACCGCCGCCAAGATACAGGGCAGTTTCCTGCTCATTTACTTTATAATCGTAAAATTTGTCTTTATAATTGATAAAGTACTGTTGAAGATTCGCTCCTACATAAAATGATCTCGCAAAATAATAGTTGGCGAAAGGTCCCACCCCAAACATCGTGGATTTATAATAATCGGAGGTTTGCCAGGAAACACTTCCTACCACACCAGCCTCAAGATCATCGGTAAGTCTGTACCCCACTCTGGGAGAAGCCTGAAGGTAAAAGGAACTGTTGCTGCCAAATCCTAACCCAATTCCCCCACCAAAGGTCCAGCGATTGGTTTCTGCGACAGGTGTGCTGGTGGTAATCTGGGAAAATACAGATCCTGAAATCATCAGCATTACGGGAATAATAATTTTTTTCATATTAATATCGTTTTTATCAATGTTTAAAATTATGGTTTTTTTGCGAATCTTTTTAATTGTATTTTTGCCGGGTCAAACTAAGGGCTCCCGTTAAGAGTTCCGTAAAATTGAAATAAAATGAAAGTAGTAGTAGGATTATCTGGAGGTGTAGACTCCAGTGTTACAGCGTATTTGTTGCAACAACAGGGCCATGAAGTGGTGGCTTTGTTTATGAGAAACTGGAATGATGCTTCGGTAACGCTGGAGGATGAATGTCCGTGGATTGAGGACAGTAATGATGCCCTGATGGTCGCTCAGAAATTAGGAATTCCTTTCCAGGTCATCGATATGAGCGAGCTTTACAAAGAGCGCATCGTAGATTATATGTTTGATGAATACCAGAAAGGAAGAACTCCGAATCCGGACGTTCTATGCAACAGAGAAGTAAAATTTGATGTTTTCATGAAGACCGCGATGTCTTTAGGTGCTGATAAAGTGGCTACAGGACATTACGCACAGGTTAATTCGACCTTTGATGAAAACGGAAAGGAAATTTTCCATCTTTTAGCCGGAAAGGATAACAATAAAGATCAGTCTTATTTCCTGTGCCAGCTGAACCAGGATCAGCTGTCAAAAGCGTTGTTCCCTATCGGAGAGCTTACCAAGCCTCAGGTAAGGGAAATTGCCAAAGAAATCGGGCTTGTAACTGCTGATAAAAAGGACTCTCAGGGATTATGTTTTATCGGAAAGGTAAGTCTTCCGCAGTTTTTACAGCAGCAGCTGATTCCCAAAGAAGGAGAAATTGTGGAAATCTTCAAAGATTCGCCTCTGTTTTCAGTAGAGAAACCTGAATTTTCTTCGAAGGAGGAAGAACTGGAATTTTTATCCAGAAAAATCGATTATAAAAAATCTGATGGCAAAGTAATAGGGAAGCATCAGGGTGCTCAATTTTTCACGATCGGACAAAGCAAAGGACTTGGTATCGGCGGGCACAAAGAAAGCTGTTTTATCCTCTCCAGAGATATGGAAAACAATATTATTTTTGTGGGAGAAGGTCACAGCTCTCCGGGACTGCACAAAAAAGCATTAAAAATTGACAATTCAGAGGTTCATTGGGTTCGTGAGGACTTGAAGCTGGAAAATGGCGGAACTATGGACGTAATGGCGAGATTCAGATACAGGCAATCGTTGCAGAAAGCCGTTCTCTATCAATTTGAAAATGCGGCTTATATTGAATTTGAAGAACCTCAGTCAGCGATTGCAGAAGGACAGTTTGCAGCCTGGTATATTGATGAAGAGCTTATTGGAAGCGGTGTTATTGCCTAAAGAAAAAATTTTTGAAAATTTTCTGTAACTCAGTAAATGACAATAAAAATATCACTATGAAAACTACTTCAAAAAACCAGTATGCTTTTGTGAATCAGATTTTAATCGCTGTAGTAGGTGGCGTTTTTGGCTATAATCTTTACCAAGCGATTGTACATCAGGAAACCTCAAATATTGCAGCAACTCTTATTCTGGCAGTTGTAACTTCTGTAATGGTCAGAAAATACGGTTACAAACCGATAAAGGAAAAACAGAAAAATTAAATCATTTTAATGATCCTTATAAATCCCGAAGCATTTATGTTTCGGGTTTTTTTTTATTGATCTATTGAGTTTTTAGTACTTAATTCTATTCTTGAATTCAGTTGATATAAAAATCATATTAACAATAATTTCCGCCATCAGAATACTGAATAAAATTCCTACCGGCCGGTCTAAGCTCAACCCCCTGAATAATTTAATAACGCCTAGAAGAAAAATAAAGATCATGAAGTAAAAAGAGATCTTAGAAGGACGTTCCCTGAAGAATTTTAAACTGACAACAGATAGATAAAACCCTATGGTCAGGGTAAAATAGAATTTTAAAAATTCCGGTCCTCTTAAAACAATGGGGTTCAGTGTATGATAAAATATAGCCAATCCTATAAAGCTTATCAATACTGGTATTGAGTGAATGATTATCTTTTTCATAGCTCCGTTTTTAACCTCCACATCCTCCTCCGCAACCACCACAACCTCCTCCGCAGCCGCTGCTACAACCACTTCCCCCTCCATCGCCGCTACAGCTGGAAGCACCACCATCGCCACCTCCGCCTATACTGCCATCATCTTTCTTCTTAACGGTGATATTATCGCTGTTGGCCTGAAATGAGCCCACTATATGAAAAAAAATAAAAAAGCCTATGATTGGCAATGCCACTAATGTTAATGTTCCAATAACTTCTCCCAGACAGGACGACAGCATGAAAAGGGCAGTAAATAAAGGAACGATTCTTAACCTTTTCAGCCATGTTGTCCTGACCCCGGTTTTTTCTTTTTCATACCAGATACCCTTAGGAGCTTCCTGCTGAAAGATCTCCTGATAGCTTTTCAAAGTATCTGAAAACCAGTTCCTGTGTTTTCTATTTTCATTAGAACCTCCTTTTGAAGGATGATGATGGAGTTTTCTTTTTAAAATATTCGGGCAGAAATCTTCCCAGTAATTCTGGGTATAAATCAAATGCATGTGCCATACTTTGTCTACCGTTTCGCTTGGAGAGGCTCCATTGGGAAGGATGCAGCAGAGATAAACAAATTTTTTGTACTCCTGAATAGCTTTTTGAGTAAAATCTAAGGTCCACCGTTCTTCTTTAGCTAGTTTTTTCGAAAAAGGAAAATCAGCATCTGAAGCATCTAATGAAAAACTCTGGATCCTGCTCCAAAGGGTTTCGTCTTTTAATAAGATTGTTGTTTCCATTATGTTAATTTTTGTTTTTCTACTCAAATATCATTTGATTTTAGAATATAAAAGTCTTTCAAAAATCTTATCTGGATGTATAAAAATCTTATATTAGTCTTATATTTAGATTTATCTGATACCTCATATTTAAGACTAAAGCTGATGAAAAAAGAAGATATTCTGCACCTTGAGAAATTAATGAATTTTTTAAGCCTGCATTTTTTAAAGAAAAATCATTGGGAAGATGTGACAAAAACCGAATGGTCGTACATCAGTTCGGAACTTAATGACCTCATCATCAGTGATCATTCTGAAAAAGAAATCAAAAAAGAGCCTGATCTTCTGGGGTCAAACTATCTCTATGAACATCTGATTATCAACAAACTAAAGAAATACAAACAAAATAGCAATGCTGTTTTACGCAGACCTAATCTTGCTAAGCTAAGCCAGATCGTGAAGGTTTTAGGCTATTCCAATTACATTGATTTCATTAATTCCAATACTGAAGCATTCAATTTCAATGATCTCAGGATAGAAATGAATAATGTGAATCAGAATACGGCTTTGCTGGAGCGTTTGGTTGGCTGCTGGTATTCCTACAACAGAAACCTCCCGGAGAATCCCCTTCAGTCCCGGGAAGAGCGTATATGGCGTTCCGCTATGGAAATCTATAAGTCTGAAACCTCCGGCGAATATTTCATCGAAAGAAGCGGCGGAGATCACCATAAATATTTTGGAAAGGTAACAGCTTATTCAGATTACGTATTCATCATCATGAACAGCAATACATTCATCCGTCAGCGACATTTTATCTCAAGGATAAAAGATATCAAGGAAAAGCTCAAAAATCCAGAATATAAGCTCCATGAGGTTCATTTTATAAGTACATGTATTAGTTTTAATCAAGAGCCAATAGCCCTGTTCGAAATATTCCAGAAAGCAGACAGAAAGACTTTTATTTCCGACTCCATCAGTTTTCCGATTGACAGTGATGAAATCCCAAAATCTATTATACAACAGCTTGAAGATACTGAGTCTAACAGGATTGATTACAGATAGTTACTGCTTAGGAGTGATAGGATTTGAGGGTTCGGCTTTAAAGTTAAGCGATATGGTTTCATTATCAATGCTTTAATCTTACTCTAGCCTAAACCAGAATCTGATGTCTGATGTCTGAAATCTAATCAATCTACCCTATCAGCCATTCTTTAAAATCTTTTACCCTGTCCCGGCTGACTGTGATCTCTTCCTGTGGCTGAAATTCCATATCAACTTTGTAATACGGTGAGGTGTGGATATTTTTTATATGGTCTGAATTGATGATAAACTGCCGGTTTACCCGGAAAAATTTCTTTTCTTCCAGAATATCTTCAAGCTCATCCAGCGTGAAATCTGAAGGATAAGCACGTTCTCCGGTCTGGAGATAGACAATCTTGTTTTCACTGAAAAAACAGCTTATTTCCTGTGTCTGGACTATTTTCAGATTATATCCTATCTTCACCAACACCCTGGAAAGTGTAGATTTTTCTTTCCTGATCAGCTGTTTGATGTCCTCAGAGCCTGGTGTATTGCTGGCCGGTATAAATGATTTGAACTTTTCTACTGCCCCCGAAAGATCTTCTTCCAGAATAGGTTTTAGAAGATAATCAATGCTGTTCAGCTTAAATGCTTTCAAAGTATACTGATCAAAAGCTGTGGTATAAATGATAAAGCCTTTGGTAGGTATTTTTTCAAAAATATCGAAAGATAAGCCATCACCAAGAACGATATCTGAAAAAATAAGTTGCGGATGCTCATTTTCAGAGAACCAGGAAATTCCTTCTTCTACTGATTCTATTTTGCCAACGATCTCTATTTCGGGAAAATTACTCAGCATTCTTTCCAGTTTCCTTGAGGCAGGTTTTTCGTCTTCGATAATGACAGTCTTTATCATGGCGTATAGTTTTTAAAGTAGGAAATAAAATTAGAAAAAACAGCTTAAAAATCTATGCTCTTTTTGCTTTTTTTCATCTCTTTTTCTATGATCTCCCTTTCCCATTCTGCATCTAAAAGGAACAACTTTACAGCTTTTACTGTCAAAATAACACCCCATATGAACAAAATGACGGATCCGTCGAATAAAGAAAAGTCAATTTTCCCATTTTCAAAAACATCATTAAAAAATATAATTCCAGCTACTATTCCAAACCAAAGTAAGCTTTTGTAAAATTTCTTTAGCTGAGTGACTCTTTCGTACGCACTATCGTAATCCATGATCGTTATAGTTTTATGATTAATTATAATGTTTTTATATTTTTCCTTTCCTGATCCATTAATTCTTTGATCTTTTTTTCTTCCCACTCTTTTCCAATCCCGAAAACGTTCACCGCATGAGCTAAAATTCCGATTCCCCATCCTAGCATGGGCCAGTAGAACCATAAGTGTTCCGGTGATGTTAGCAAATTCAATGCGAGCAGGAAAGGAATAACCAAACAGTATGAAGTAAGATTTCCGTAGAACCCTTTCAGTTCTTTTACTCTTTTTGCTGCTTTTTCATAAGCCAGTGTTTCTTTTGTGTATCCTAATGTTTCCATAATTGTTATTTTAAAAAGGTAATTTGTTTTTGTTGAATCAAAGGTAGTTCAGAAACAGGGCTCCAATCAATTTTATATGACTGAGTCGTAGAATATGCTTTCTGAATCGTAAAAAGTTTAACTTAACTGTATAAGCTTTGTTTTTGGATGTTCCTCTTTTTTGTCTCCCACAGATCCCGCAGTTTTACAGGTGACTATATTTGAAAGAAAAATCAGTAAATAAAAGGGATAAGCTTTTTGGTATTTTTCCGGTACTCTACATATTCCTCTCCGAACTGTTCTACCAAAGCCTGCTCTTCAATTTTTATACGATAAGTGAAAGCGATAAATGGTGGCAGGAACGCCAGGGACAAAGAAGCCCAGTTATTAAGATAAAATCCTAATCCTGAAGAAGTTAGAATGGAGAATGTATATGAAGGATGCCTCAGGTATCTGTAGAAGCCGTTTTTCTTGATCTTATGATCTTGTTTTATTGTGACATCCACTGTAAAATACTTACCTAAAGATCTGATTATTATAAATCTAAAAACAATTCCTATAAGGATAAAAGCTTCGCCTGCATATAAAATCCAGACTCCTTCGGTGATTGGGAATTTTGTGATATATGATATCGTTACGGATGCTGCAATGGAAAACGGAATGGCCATCCATAAAATATTCAGTGTGGATTTATCTTTGTCTTTCCTGTCCTCTTTGCCGGATTTCAGCATGTTTTTATAGAGAATCTCTGTAAGAAACCAGGCAACCATTGAGAGTGTAAATAAAACTTGGAGTAAATGCATATTATCAGATTAAGATAAGGTGAGTTTAAACTTCATTTTCAGCGTTTTTAGCTTTTCTTTTTCTCTATCAGTTTCCTGATTTGTTTTTCTTCCCAATTTCTAAAAAAGCTAATATTGGATGAAAAAGTGATGATAGCATGAGTTATCAGCCCAATTCCCCAAAATGTTGCCGTTAAAAAGTTATTGAACTGAAAATAACTCTCTCCGGGTTCTAAATGCTTAATATTATACACTACAATCATAGCATTCACTGCGATATACGAGAATAAGTGTCCATAGAAGCCCCTTAACCTTTCAACCTGCCTTTTGGCCTGCTGGTAACGGATGTCATTTTCATTGTAGGTTTCCATTATTTCTATTTTTTTGTTTATCCATAATTTCCCGGATTTTCTTTTCTTTCCAGGATTCTCCTACTCCAAAAACCTGAAATGCGTGAGAAGCCAGACCAATTCCCCATCCTAGCATTGGATAAAAGAACCAAAGGTGCTTAGGAGAAACAATCAGGTTTAAAATGATTAAAAAAGGAATGATTGTACAGTAGGAAATAAGATTACCATAAAAGCTTTTTAACTCTTTTACGCGTTTCCTTGCTTTTTCATAGGCTCCGTTTTCATCATCAGCTTTTACACTGATATTGTTTGGCTTAGTGGAAAGTATCGGAACTTTTACTTTAAAATAATCTTCTGATTTCTCAATGAAAACGTTCTTCTTGGTAAGCAGGGCATACCGCTGAACAATATTGGCCAGCCCAATTCCCGCGCTTTCTTTCATCTGCTCTCTTGCCTGCAGGTTGTTTTCTATACATAAGGAATCATTATCTGAAAATATTTTAATAACTAAAGGTTTTGAAGAGGTTGCAAAATTGTGTTTGATACAGTTTTCGAGCAAGAGCTGTAATGAAAGCGGCACAACATACCTTCTGTAATCTTCTTTTTTAACATCAAAAATAAAGTCTACGCTATCTTCAAATCTTGTTTTTAAAAGATCACAGTAAGTTTTTGCAAACTCAATCTCGTCTTCTATCGTTACCAATTCTTTGTCTTTCTGTTCAAGAACATAACGGTAAATCTTTGACATTGAAGCAGTAAACTTCTGCGCCTGCGCCGGATTCTCATCGATAAGAGAGCTCAATACATTTAAAGAATTAAATAAAAAATGTGGGTCCAGCTGGTTTTTCAGGCTTTCAAACTGTGCATTGGCAGATTTTGCGATGAGCTTCTGTTCCACCACTTCTTTCCTGGATGTTTTCTTAAGCTCCTCCATGAAGCTTTTTGCATGAAGAAATGCGGAGATAAGAAGCGCAATATTGATCATGAACCAGTTTGTTGTGGCATATTCTTTAGAAAAAAAGGTTTCTGCTGTGGCCACTTTCTGAATCACTACATAATTGATATAATTACAGAAATATACAAGCATAAAGTTTCCGATAATAATGGAAACGATACTTAAAATAGCTCTTGTTCTTGTTGTTTCGGACCAGGGAAACTTTTTATTGAGAAAGTCATTTATAAAAGCATTTCCAAATCCAAGAACAAAAGAATACATCGTAGAGATCAGAAGCGTAATCAAAAAATTGTAAAAAGTCTTCTCTTTTGTGAAAACCAAGAAGAAAAATAGCGCTGTGGCCAACGATACCCAAAATAAAATTATAAATCCTTTACGTTTCATGATCCGTTTTCTTGACTCAAAATTAGTCTTTAATAAAGGTATCTAAAATTATTTTTTACTGAAAGGCAGATTTTTCTTTCCGAATGGAATAAAAAAACCTTCCGTGTCAGGAAGGCTTGGTTTTCGTTATTACTTTGCCGACATACTGATAAAATATTCAGCTTCTACCCTTCCCCAATTCGGATCTAAGGCTGTTTTAGGTTTGTAAGCATTAAATTTTGCAATGGCCTCTTTAAACATTTCTATTCCTTTGGTTTTACTTCCGCCATACTGTTCAGGGGTAAAATAGGTGTCTTCTGCTTTAATAAGAGCTATCCTTGGGTTGGAAGGATCAAGCTTCTCTGCAATACCAAGCTCCTCAGTAGCTTTAGCACCATCTGTCATATAACGCTGAGCCGGGTTGACCATCATTCTTAAAGATGCCGCCATTTTTCTCAACAAATGGATCTCCGCATTATCCGCTCCCGCAAGGTTTTGGGCGCTTGCCAGATATTTATCAGCCTGAGCTGCTGTTTCATCCAGCTCCTGCATGTTTCCGTTTCTCATCATCAGCCTTCCTTTTTGAATCTGGGAGAATGCTGCGTAGTATGGAGGAAGCCATTTTGAGCTTTCTTTACTGCCGATTCTCTGAAAATCGTTAGCCAGAGCCTGGAACTCTTCAGGCGTTTTACAGGTTTCTGTTTTAGCGATTTTTTCGGCCATTATTTTTTCATAATCTGCCTGTGCAAAAGCAGTTAAGCTCATAAAAGCTAAAGCAAAACTTAATAGGTATTTTTTCATTATATTAATTTTTTAAGTTAGTTAATTGTATTTTCGAAGTTATGTATTTTGTAATTATTATAATATCCGTTGCTGTTATTTTATAAATTATTATTGATTGCGTCCTGCGTTCTGTCCACTCCAAAACTGATAAAAGCGCCTATAAATACAAAGGTATTGACTGGTGGGACTACTGATGAACTCCTGGCACCATCCAATGAGAAATTGTATCCGTAAACATTTTTAGATCCTAAAACATTGGAAACACTCAATACAAATACGGTAAAAGCTTTAGCATCTTTTTTTCCAAGATTCGGAAGGTAATTAAAGCTGATGTTAAGCGCATTATAATCTTTCAGCTTTCCTTCATTTCTTATATAATTGATCATGTTTCCATTTTCATCTTTTGTTGCTATATCATAATAAGGACGGCCTTTGGAATAGGTATAAGATAAATTGACGCCCAGCTTCCATTCCGGAATAAATCTCTTGGCCACAGCAGAAAGAGTATGTGCAGAAGCAAAATTCGGTTTTAAGCTGACCGGGTAATTGATGAAATCTCTCTTTGAATCAAGAAATGAATAGCTGATCCAGTAATCGATGTTGTCAAATGTCTTTTTATCTCTCCAGAAAAGCTCCAGACCTTTGGCATATCCGAAACCATTGTTGTTCAGAGCCGTCTGTACCTGCTGATTCTGCTCTTTATCCGGCGTGATATTGAACATTTTGATTAACTGATCATATTTTTTATAAAAAGCCTCAAAACGCAGGCTTCTGCCTTCTGACGCTCTCTGAACCTGGAAAATATAATGTTGTGATTTCTGGAAATCAAGATCTGCGGGGCCGTTGATGTATTTGCTCTCAGGGTTCTGGTAGAATAATCCATAGGCAAAGGAAGTCGTCCAGTCTTTTGCCAAACGGTAAGCCAATGCAAAGCGCGGAGCAATATTACTTTTCCCCAGAAAGGAAGAGTTTTCTGCTCTTAGTCCTATTTTTGCCGACAATGCATTGCTGAACCCCAGGTCTGTTTCTGCAAAAAAAGCAGATATGAGATCTTTATAATTCTTCTGCACTTCTCCAAAGTTGAGCTTCTCATCCGTATTATTCAATTCAAAACCGGCTCTTACCGCGCTGATTTTATTTATTTTCCGCTCAAGAACAGCTTTGAAGTTGATATAATTTCCATCCGTTAAAAGTTGAGATCTTCCTGATTCTGTTCCGTGAGTTTCCGTAGAAAAGTTAAGGTCAGATCTGTTGTAAGAATAAGAAGTTCCTGCGTTTAAAAGGTATTTCCCGAATTTCTGTTTGAAGGACAGATTGTGGTAGGTGTTTTTTCCTTTAAGCCTTACCAGCGCAAAATCATATTCCGGTTCTAAGCTTTCTGCTCTCACCCCCATTTTATTGGAATCGTACATTCCGTAATATTTAAAAAATCCGCCTGATTTTGTTTTGATTCTGAAATTAAAATCTCCGTTTAAGCCCTGTGGAGCATCAATAAAATCTGTATTAAAATTAAAAACCTTCTGCATAACGCTTAAAAGCGAATAACCCAAAGTGGCTCCGAAAGAATGGTTTTTATCTTCTCCAAGCTTCTGGAATCCGGCGCTCAAAAAGATGGGTGAAATTCCAAAATCATAAGAGCTTTGGTCCGGGAGATCTACGCTTTCCAGCATCAGTGCTCCTGAAAGGGCCTGGCCATATAATGCAGAGTAGCCACCACTTGAAAAGATGTTTCCTTTAAAAAGAGAGGTATTGAAGCGGTCCCTTCCTGCAATTCCCGGAACTGAGCTGGAGAAATAATTGTTGATCAGACTTCCATCCATAAAGATCTTGGATTCTGTTCCCGTACCTCCACGGATGAAAAGTCCTTCCGTTTCCCCTACTTTCTGTACACCGGGAAGATAATTTAAAGCTGAAGAGATCTGCCCATCCGCTCCTGCGGTAGTATAAATATCAATGGGTGTCAGCAGGGCTGTGGCTCTTTTTTTATCGCTGGCTTCTATGGAGCCTGCAGAAACCACTACAGCATCAATTTCACTGATCTGCTCTTTAAGCTCTGCATTAACTGAAACATCCTGATTATCAACCACTACTGTTTTTTCTACATCCTGATACTTCGGATGAGTAAATGTCAGGATTCGACTCCCTTTTTCTGACGTTTCAAAAGAAAAATTTCCCTGGGTATCCGTTGTAGCGCCGTCATAAGTATCTTTTAATGTAACATTTATTTCGCTGATCCCTTTATTTTTAAACGTAACCTTTCCTGAGATTCTGACCTGTGAATATCCTACAATAAAGGATAGAAAAGCAATCAAAAGTAACAGTTTATTTCCTTGTGTTTTCATGGGTTTTATTTTCGGATCAAAAATAACATGTAATATGTCTTTCTTTAAAATAAATTTTACTGAAAGGCATACTTTGGCTTCTGAATGGGAAACTGATGTGGTGCTGTTTTTGAAAAAAGGATTGAAATCATAAAGCCTTTCGGAAAATGTTTTATAAATTTATCGTTAAATCACTTTAAACCATTTAAAAATGAAAGGACAAACAATAGCATTACTGGCGGGGTGTGCATTTTTAGCGGCTTCATGCTGCACAACAAAAACGTACACGGTAAACGCTAAGAGCGGAACACAGACGGGTGGAACGGCAAAGTTTACCCAGAAAGGAGAAGAGGTGACCATGAAACTTGAAGTAACGAATCTTACTCCCGGTATTCATGCGGTACATATCCATGAAAAAGGCGACTGTTCTGCAGCCGATGGAACCTCTACAGGAGGGCACTGGAATCCGGCCAAGGATGACCACGGAAAATGGGGTACTGAACATTTCCACATGGGCGATATAGGAAACTTAACGGCTGACCAGACCGGAAAGGCTGTCCTTACTTTCAAAACGGATAAATGGTGTCTGGGCTGCACGGATGAGTCTAAAAATATCATCGGAAAAGGCCTTATCGTACATGCGGCGGCAGATGATTTCCATACTCAGCCTACAGGAAATGCTGGCGGAAGAGTGGGATGTATAGAGATTAAATAATTTCTATTGCAATAAAAAAACTCCGCTGATGTGTATCAGCGGAGTTTTTTATTTATGATTTGCTTCCCATATCGGAAACGATATTCATTGCTTCCTGCAGGTATGGATCTTTTTTCAGATTTTTGATCCACATTTCAGATTTTTTCTTGAAAGCTTCGTCTTTTTTCTCTCTTTCCATTTCAGCCGGATACATCGTGAACTTAAGACCGTTTTCAAATTTGCTTAAAGCTTTGAATTTCTCGATCTGAGCTTTTCTCTGCTTCATCAGTTCATTGAACTTATTAATGTTAAGTGTAATGTTTTCTTCTTTATCCAGCTTTTCTCTCCATTGGGCAGATTCAAGCAGAAGCTGATAGTTGCTGTTTTTAGCCATTCTGTCTGCGCTTGCTTTTTCAAGAGCCTGAATATTGAAATAGTTCAGTTTCTGGAAATTAGTCGCTGGAATTTTATCCCAGGCCAAGGCAAAATCATCATATCTCTCTCCTACTTCAGCATAGGTAAAGAAGTCTTTCATCTGGATATCGGAAACAATTCCTTTTCTCTGTGTAGATTCTCCTGTAATTTTGTAGAATTTCTGGATGGTCAGCTTTAAAGAACCGAAATCATCTTCAGTATTTAAGAACCTGTTCAGGTCCACAAAGGTCTGTACGGTTCCTTTTCCGAAAGACTGCGGAGAACCGATGATCATCGCTCTTCCGTAATCCTGCATTACACCGGCAAGAATCTCTGAAGCCGAAGCTGAAAGTTCATTCTGCATGATCACTAACGGACCTGTCCAGATCGGAGTTTCATTTTTATTCTTTAAGGTCTGGATTTTTCCGTTTCCGTCTTTTACCTGTACGTAAGGTCCTGCATCCATGAAAAGGCCCATGATATCGCCAACTTCAGTCAATGATCCTCCTCCGTTATTTCTAAGGTCAAGGACAATTCCTTCAATGTTCTGTCCTTTGAGCTTAATGATCTCATTTTTGATGTCATCAGAAGCATTTCTTCCTTTAGCATCCTCAAAATCAGCATTAAAGCTTGGAAGATTGATGAATCCGTATTTCTTTCCGTTCGGAGAGTTTACGACAATACTTCTTGCGAATGTATCTTCAATAGCAACTTCCTCACGGATCATGGTTACATCCTTAATGGTTCCGTCTTTCTTCTGAACCGTTAATGTTACCGGAGTTCCTTTTTCACCTCTGATGAGTCTTACGGCTTCATCAGAAAGCATTCCCACTACGTTCACAGCATCATCTTTCGGTTTTGATTTTACTTTTAAAATCTTGTCGCCTTCGGAAAGCTGTTTAGATTTCCAGGCCGGTGCACCAATCGTTAAAGCTCCAAGGAAAAGATTTCCTTTTTTCTCCTGGATAAGAGCTCCGATACCGATCACTTTTCCGGTGAACTGGGTATCAAAATCTTCTTTATCTTTTGGAGAATAGTAATTGGTATGCGGATCGAATACTTCAGTATATGCGTTCATATACACGGTAAACCAATCCATTTTCTTTCTCTTCTTGAATCTTGTGAAGGTATCTTTTACAAGATCTTTCACTTCATCAGTAGCTTTCTTGATTTTCTGATCCTGGTTAAGCGGCTGATATTTAATCGTATCTTTCAGCTTATACTTCTGAACAGAGTCTTTCTTCTCTTTCTGAGCTTCCTCCTTACTGTTCATAGACTCAATCTCCTGAAGAATATTGTATTTAATATACTTTCTCCACTCGTTATACTGCTCCTGTTTGTTGACAGGTACCTTTTTAAGCTTCGGCTCAAGAGTCAACGATTCGTCTTCTTCAAGATTAATCGGCTTGCTGAAGATATCCTGAGTAATTTTGTCTATCTCGTCCACTCTCTGATAAAGCCTGTCGATGGTAAGTTTGTAGAATATCAGATCGCCCTGGCTGATGTAATCGTCCAGCTTTGCTTCATGCTTGCTGAATTCGTCCATATCCGATTGCAGGAAGTATCTTTTAGCAGGATCCACCAGTTCGAAATAATGTTTATAAACGTCCTTTGAATAGGCATCATTGATGGGTTTCGGGCTGTAATGTAAATAAGAAAGTGTATTCTTTACGCTCACCATAATCGTCTGCATCTTTTCATCGTCATTCTTTGGCGAGTTGAAACAAAACATTAGACTTGTCAATGGAATTAGGAGTAAAAATTTATTCAGTTTGAAATTTTTCCACATAAACTGTCTTTATTTATTAATTTTTTTTAAAATATGTACTACAATTAGTAGCAGTAATTAATTCGCTGTTACAAACTATCAAATTTAATACCTTATTTATAATTATCGGATAGTTTTGAGTATTTTTGTTAAAATTTAATTTTTTTATGGAAAGACCACTTATTCTGGTAACTAATGATGACGGAATCACAGCGCCTGGTATCAGAAATCTTATACAATTCATGAACGAAATTGGAGAAGTTATTGTCGTTGCACCCAACTCTCCCCAAAGTGGAAAAGGCCACGCAATTACAATTAATTCTACCTTAAGCTACGAAGAAGTAACGCTTGACGGACCACAAACAGATTATTCCTGCAGCGGAACTCCTGTTGACTGCGTAAAAATGGCTCTTGACAAAATTCTGAAAAGAAGACCGGATATTGTAGTTTCAGGGATCAATCATGGAGCTAATTCTTCGATCAACGTGATCTATTCCGGAACGATGTCTGCAGCCGTAGAGGCAGGTGTGGAAGGAATTCCCGCTATCGGATTTTCGCTTCTAGATTTCAGCTGGGAAGCTGATTTTACCCAGGCAAAAGAACATATTCAGAACATTGTAAGAAGAACTCTTGAAAACCCAATGCCAAGAGGAATTGTACTGAACGTCAACATCCCGAAATTAACTGCAGGAGAAATAAAAGGCATAAAGGTCTGCAAACAGGCCAACGCCAAATGGGAAGAAAGCTTTGACGAAAGGGTGAATCCTCACGGAAAGAAATATTACTGGCTAACCGGATATTTCAATAATATGGATGATTCTGAAGATGCTGATGAGACGGCATTGGCCAACGGATATATTTCAATTGTTCCTGTAAAGTTCGACCTTACGGCTTATGAATATATGAAAACTCTTGAGGAAGTAATGAATTTCAACTGATGTACGGAAAGCTAGACAATCCTGTTTATCATTCACTTAATGAATATCACAAAAAGTTCTGCTTTAATTGTGGGGGCACGAAATTCTATAACCCTGAAGTAGCCTCTTTTGGCGGCGCAGCAGAGATTTCAACAGCAGAAGACATTACAGAATATGCGAAGATCTGTGATGATTTTTTGATTTTCGGAGCCCGGCCGGATCTTGGAAGTTTAAAAACTGATCTGTCACAGCTTGTATGTGACCAATATGTTCTTGAAAACCCGATTGAGCTTGATCTGACCGAGGAAATTGTTGAACTGAAAGAAGAAAACCACGAGGAACTCCTGGCATTTGTCATGAAGTTCTATCCTTATTATTTTAAAGCAAGGACGCCTGAACTGGGACGTTATTTCGGAATCTTTAAGGAAGGTAAATTAGTTGCAGTAACGGGTGAGAGAATGCAGATGAACGATATGACGGAGGTAAGCGCCGTGATCACAGATACAGATTATCTGGGAAAAGGTTTGGCCAAACAATTGGTCACTTTTGTGTCCGGAAAAATATTTGAAGACGGTAAAACACCTTTCCTGCATGTCGCAGAAAGCAATACCGGAGCTAAAATGCTGTATGAAAAGCTTGGCTTTATGCATAGAGGAAAAATAAACTTATGGGGCGTGAAAAGATAATTTCCCGCCCTTTTATTATAAAACTTCTATGTCCTAGCCAAATCTGCAGGAAATCATTTAAAACAGAACCTTATCCTCTTTTCTCAATTCCTGAAGGTATTTAATTTTATCATCTCTGTAAAATAAATTCATCGTCTCGAAAGGAATCATTTTTAAATCTTTATTGACAATATGAACACACGATTTTTTGATGGCGCGTACATCAAAATCATGGGCATCCATAAAATTCATGATGATAATTCTGAAGAGATTGTCATAGTCTAAATTGGGGGCTGAAACTTCCGGAAGACAACATAATAACTGGTTTACTTTAGGCTGAACTTTATCTACAGAAATTCCGGTGCCGAAAATATCCAAAAGCTGCATCTGCAGTCCCGTATCCTGTTCATACACGATGGTGTTTTTCGTTTCATTATTCAGCAAATCAGCAGGATTGATATATCGTGTAAGAGGAATGGTTTCCCCTTCCAGTTTAAGAATATAGCCCATTGCCAAGGCATCGGGATTACACGGAACAGGAATAATATCATCGCCGTTCAGAAGCGGAAACTGATTTAAAATTTCCTGTCTTACTTCCGTTAAAGTAATTTTTTCGTGTGCAGAATCTTCCCTGTTTCTTCCGGCTACTTCAACAGGCTGAAAGGTAATCCCACGAACGCATTTCTGTTTTAAGGCAAAATCAATCAATTTCCCTATTTCGTCGATGTTTTTCCCTTTCTGAAGAACGATAACCAAAGTCGTGGAGAGATTTAATTCATTTAATTTTTCCAAAGCTTTCATTCGGACATTCGTTAAATCTTTTCCTCTGAAATCTTCCAAAACTTCAGGCTTGAAAGAATCAAACTGAAGATAAATTTCAAATTCCGGAGCGTAAGTCGCCAGTTTTTCTGCAAAACCGGGATCATTTGCAATACGGATTCCGTTGGTATTGAGCATCAAATGTTTAATAGGCTTCGTTTTCGCGATGTCCATAATTTTAAAAATTCAGGATGAATGGTCGGCTCACCACCACTGATCTGCACAACATCCGGTTCTCCTTCATTTTTGACAATGGTATCAAACATCGCTTCAATCTGCTCCAAGCTCCTGTGACTGCCATAATGTGGTGACGACATTGCATAACAGGTTGGGCACGTAAGATTACACCGGTCCGTAACTTCCACAATAGAAAGACAGCTGTGCTGCTCATGATCTACGCACAAACCGCAATCGTAAGGACAGCCATATTCTACATCGGTTCCGAAATGAACAGGCATTTCTGAGGCCTTGTTGTAATTTCTGATATTTTTATAGTATTGAACATCTGAAGCAATCATCGTTTTAAAAAAACCATGATCCGGGCATCTTTTGGTCATAAAAACCGCTTCATCTTCAATAATGATCTTGGCTCCTACCCTTTTCAGGCATTCAGGGCAAAGACTGATTGTATAATCGTAGTATGTATAATTTCTTACCGGCATAATTTCTTTTTTTACATTCCTCCACAAACAAAACCACTGATCAGGCCACAAATCAACAACGAAATAAGCATCGTCTGCCAGAACTGCTTTTTTGTAAATTTTTTATCGTTATTCCACTCGTAAATAATTTTTGCTATTACAGTTACAAATAATGAAGCTACTAAAGCAATTACGATGATTATTCCTATAATCATCACAACCAAACCACTGAGGTTACCAACTTCCAGAAGTGTCAGCATTTTCATAATTTAATATTTTGTGTGTTTTAATCTTATAAATGTAATAAATAATCACCGAAAGGCATACCAGCTGAATTGTTCCTAAATTTCCAATGATATCAATTTTAGGCTTGATAAAGTCTAAAAAGAACCTGAATGTAAAATAACTGAGCATAAATAGCTGGAAAATAAAGCCTGAAGGGTATTTATTTTTTTTCTCAACGATTTTTAAACAAATCCACAGAACAATCAGAAAACCAATTTCATAAAGCGCTACCGGATGTCTTAAATATTCATCACCAAGATGCATTCCGAATATTGATGTGGTGGGCAAACCATAAGTTTCTTCGTGAACTCCCGTCAGAAAACAACCGATCCTGCCGATAATTATGGCTAAAATTAAAGGGTAAACAATCAAATCGCCGGTACTTTCTTTGTGGCCGACTATCTTTTTTGCCAATTCAACTCCAATCAACCCGAAAGCCAAACCGCCAACAATTGTGTTATTGGTCCAAAATCTTTTAAAGCTAAAGTTTTCAAATAAAACGTAGGGATTTTCAAGATTCCCGATGAGTTTTGAACCGATTAATGCGCCTGCCGTTGCACCGATAAGAACCGCTGCGGAAGTGTTGAAAGACAGTTTTTCAGTTGATTTTCTTTTTAAATAAAAATAAAAACGCATTCCCAAAAAAATCCCCAATGTTTCAAACACAGGATGTGCAAGAATAGTTTTACCTAAAATATGAAAAGTAACAGGAAAATCCATCCTATCAAAAGTAGTATATTTAAGGTAAATTACTAATTTTAATTTTTAAAACAACAAATAAATTCACCAAAATGCGTATAGAAAATGATATAAAGCTCGGTTTTAAAGATGTTATGTTCAGACCCAAGCGTTCTACTTTAAAATCCCGCTCAGAAGTGGATCTCGAGAGAGAATTCACCTTCAAGCATACTAAAAAGAAATGGAGAGGCGTTCCGCTTATTGCAGCCAATATGGATACGGTAGGAACTTTTGAAATGGCGGTAGAGCTGGCCAAAGACAAGATCATTACAGCCGTTCATAAGCATTATACTCCAGAAGAATGGAGCCAGTTTCTGGACAGCCAGCCTGAAAGCGTTCATCAGTATATTGCCTTAAGTACCGGTACCGGAAAAGCTGATGAGGAAAAGCTAAGACTGATCCTCGAAAAGCATCCAAAAATCGAGTTTTTGTGCATCGATGTAGCGAATGGTTATTCTGAGCATTTCGTTGGATTTGTGAAGAAGGCAAGAGCCAATTTCCCCGATAAGATCATTATGGCAGGCAATGTAGTGACGGGAGAAATGGTGGAAGAGCTTCTTCTTGTGGGGGCGGATATCATCAAAGTTGGTATCGGACCGGGTTCAGTGTGTACCACAAGGGTAAAGACCGGAGTTGGCTATCCTCAGCTTTCTGCTATTATTGAGTGCTCTGATGCTGCACATGGTCTTGGAGGGCATATTATTGCGGACGGAGGCTGTAAAGTTCCGGGAGATGTGGCTAAAGCTTTTGGCGGGGGTGCAGATTTCGTGATGCTGGGCGGTATGTTTGCCGGTCATGATGAAAGCGGCGGCGAAATCATTGAAGAAAACGGAAAAAAATACCGTTTATTTTATGGCATGAGTTCCAAAACAGCTATGGATAAGCATTCCGGAGGCGTAGCAGAATACCGTGCTTCGGAAGGAAAAACCGTGAAAGCAGCTTATAAAGGCCCTGTTTCAGAAACGGTAAAGGATATTTTGGGTGGCGTTCGTTCTACATGTACTTACGTAGGAGCTTCCAAACTGAAAGAATTGTCTAAGAGGACTACTTTTATCAGGGTTCAGGAACAGGAGAACCAGATATTTAAAGACTGATATCTGAAAAGAAATAGGCTCTCGCTGATTTTGCAGATGGAGCAGATTTTTTATTTTTGATCCCAGTAGAAATAAAAACCGGCTGTACAAGTGATTTACAGCCGGTTTTGTTTGTTTTAGTATTAAGTCAGCATTCCGCCGTCTACGTTTAGGGTTTGTCCTGTGATATAAGAAGACATTTCGCTTCCTAAGAAGATACAGGCGTTGGCAACATCCTTTGTTTGTCCTGCCCTTTTCATCGGAATCCTGTCTCTCCAAGCCTGAAGGGTTTTCTCATCCAAATCTGCTGTCATTTCAGTTTCCGTGAATCCCGGAGCAACCGCGTTACATCTTATATTTCTTGATCCCAGTTCAAGTGCGATAGATTTAGTAAATCCTATCACTCCGGCTTTAGAAGCTGCATAGTTGGACTGTCCCGGGTTTCCGCTGATCCCAACTACTGACGTCATATTGATAATAGATCCTGATTTAGCTTTCATCATCGGTTTAATCACCGCTTTTGTAAGGTTAAATACAGAATCCAGATTGATTCTCATTACCTGGTCCCAGTCTTCTTTAGACATTCTCAAAAGCAGGTTATCCCTGGTGATTCCGGCATTGTTGATCAGAATATCGATCTTTCCGAACTCTTCCATTACATCGTCGATTAATTTTTGAGCTGCATCGTAATCTGATGCGTCAGACTGATATCCTTTGATCTGGGTTACAGAACTTAAAGCCGCCTCTAATGCTTGAGCTTTGTCTACAGAACCGGCATAGGTAAATGCTACTTTTGCACCTTGTTCAGCATACATTTCAGCAATTTTTTTTCCGATTCCTCTTGTAGCTCCGGTAATTAGTGCTACCTTTCCTTCTAATAGTTTCATCATATCTCTTGATAATTATATTCTTGGTAAATACTACCGTCTTTAAAAAACGGCAATTTAGCATATTTAATTTTATACTAATTAAGCAGTCCGCAAAGATATTATAATTTGTTATTCAATGCATTTCAAATCATCAAATTAGTGAAATTTTTTCGCTGTTTTTTATCATATTCTACAGACGGCTTCCACTATTTTTAAATCTTGTAAAATAAAGAATATCCGTTTTTTTATCTTTATCCAGTTTCAGGACTTCCTTCTGCCAGTAATACTTATCATAAATAATATCTTTCAAAGGTTCGTTCTGAAAATTCACGACACCATATTTATCCTTCTTCTTTACGACAATTTCGTTCTCAGAATTTTCAAATACAATGATGTCATCGTAGATAAAAGGAACAACTTCCTTCCCTTTTTCATCAATTATTCCGTACAAATTATTGCTGTTTCTGCAGACTACAGGTTTTGAATACAGATTAAAAATATTGAAAAAATCTAGCTCCTGCTCTTTGATAAAAACAATGTCTTTCATAACAGAAACAGACTTATCAAGCACAGAGAATTTATAATAACTGTCCTGCTTTTTAATGATGAGATGCTCCGGATAGAAAGCAATGATTTGAGTATTTTCCTCCAGAATATCCGTCAAATCTTTATCCAGAAATTTTTCCTCCTTCCCTTTTTTAAGATAAATAAAATCTTTTCCTGAAATGCTGAAGCTCTGTATAAAATCATATTCCTGGGGAGCAATAATACTTCCCTGAAGGTTCACAATTCCTGTTTTCTTTAATGGTTCACTGTAAACACTGAAAAGATCATTGAATAAAGGTGTTAAATACTTGAAACTGACTGGATAGAGCTTTTTATCTTTTTTATTAAAAACAGTTGCTTTTCCTTTTTTTCTGAGATAAACATATTCTTTTGCCCCAAAATACTCCGGTGAAGCATCGTCAAAGATCTCATCAGCGAGGATATTATCTTCGGTATCAACCAATCCGTACTTTCCTGTCGTCTTGTTTTTAGTGATCAGAAAAGGATACGAGGTTAAATCGTAAATGTGTTTTGAAAATTTGTGCAGCGTTTCTCCGTTTTTCCCAATGATTTCACTCTGATTATCTTCATTGGTGATCAAAGCCCTGCCGTTTTCGAAGTGAATCTCTTCTTTAAATTCCCGGCTGCTGATCTGTTTTCCTTCCAAATCGTATAAGAACCAATTTTTATCTTTCAATACCAATAAACGGTCTTCTGCTACAAACCGAATCCTGTCAGAATAAGGAATAATCTGCCTCCCGTTATAATCATAAACGGCCTCTTCCCTCTGCTTTGAAGAAATAATGCATTTTTCGCTGAGCCAGGGAGTATTAAAACTCCGGTCATCTAAAGGGAGCAATTCGTTTCCTTTTTCATCAATGATGGCAGATTTGGTTTTGTAACCGGATTCTCCTGAAGTAAGAATGAATCGGTTTTTAAATAGATGTGAAATATTGTGAGGAGATTCAAACGTAATATTACCCAATGAATCCAGAATGCTCTCTTTCTTATTTTTTGAATCGTAAACCGTTCCATAGCCGTCTGAATAGGAATGAACTTCCATTCCTGTTTTTTTTGACAAAAGGATCTTGGTATACTGATTGGTCTGGGCCATACACACTGACGAACACAGTGCGAAAATTAAATTTTTCAATGAATTAAATAGAATTATTTACAATAAGAACAATCTCTCCTTTTAAAGTTTTGCTTTTGGAAAATTCAATTAATTCACTGATAGTCCCGCGTTTGGTTTCTTCAAATTTTTTCGAAATCTCCCTGCTCAGACTGGCTTTTGTTTCTTCTCCGAAAAATTCTTTGATCTGCTCCAGAGTGGTATTGATCTTATGCGGGCTTTCGTACAGAACGATGGTTTTTTTCTCTTCTGCAAGCTGTTTAAGCTTTGTCTGCCTTCCTTTTTTCTGGGGTAGAAATCCTGCAAACAGAAATTCATTATTCGGAAGTCCGGATACTACAAGAGCTGGAATTAAGGCTGTGGCTCCGGGAAGACATATCATTTCAATAGCGTTGTCTGAACCTGCTTTTGCCAGCAGATAGCCGGGATCTGAAATTCCGGGAGTTCCCGCGTCGGTAATGATGGCAATATTCTGCCCGCTTTTAAGATCAGCAATCACTTTTTCGGTGGCCTGATGCTCGTTATGAAGGTGATAGGATTTTAAAGGCTTGGAGATCTCGTAATGCTTTAAAAGTATTCCTGATGTCCTTGTATCTTCACATAAAATATAATCAACTTCCTTAAGGACTTTTACAGCCCTGAAGGTCATATCTTCTAAGTTCCCGACCGGTGTGGGAACAAAATATAAGATTCCGCTCAAAATTATAAGAATTTATTTTCTACCAATATCCAGAGTCTCTGGGCATATTCATCTACTTTACTCCACTTTCTTTCGTAATAAAGATCGCTGAGATATTCTTTTGCTTCTTCCAGGTTTCTGAAACTGTTCAATTGGGCTACTGTTTCGTTCAGATCCGTCTGGCTTCCGCCAAAAAGCATTTTTGAAAAGGCAATTCTGTCATTCAGATCGAGTCTGAATTCAGGCTTCACCTTATCAGCCTCCATAAAGTGGGTCGGAATATTTGTTTTCAGAATGCTTCCCGAATCTTCTTTTGGCTCAGAAACCGGTTTTTCTTTCGGCACTTCTCTTTCCAGAGGATCATCGTCAAAAAGCGTCTGCACGGCTTTCAATCCTTTGATGTTGGCCAGTTTTATTTTTTTCTCCTGCTGATAAGCCTCTAAATCTTCGAAACTTTCATCAGAAGCTGGCTTTGTTTTTTCTGTTTCTGGAAGAGCCTTTTCTATTTCAACAATTTTCCTTCTGTCATATACCTCTGCAAGGATAGTTTCTTGTTTTTCTTCTGAAGGAAAATCATTTTTTATTTCGCTCAGAATACTTTCAACATTAGAGGTTTCTGTCAGCATTTCACCCTGTTCAACAGTTACATTGGATACACTGAACTGTTCTTCGTTTTCCTCAATCAGCATTTCGTCTTCCAGCATTTCAGTATCAAAGATGCTTGGAATTATTTCTGTCTGTTTTTTGTCTTTAGCTTCAGTATTATGATCTGATTCTTCGTTTTCAAGGTCATTTGAAGCATGCGTTTCATGTGAAACATTGTCTTCATCTTCGTCTATTTCGTTCAACTGATTATTGAAAACAGCTTCTTCTTCTGTAATTTCATTGATGAATAAATTTTCATTGAGGCCTTCATCATTATCCGGTTCAGCATCAGCAAGAATTCTTTCTTCGTCCACAAAACTGAAGACTTTTTCGTTAACGTTGAATGCTTCATTTTCATCAATTTCGTTCAGCTGATTATTAAAAATAGCCTCTTCTTCTGTAAGATCATGGTGAGATTTTTTTTCATTAACACTTTCTGCCTGGTCCTGTCCAAAATTTTCTTCTGCAAAACTTACAATATTTTCATGAAATTCATTTTCTACGATTTCATCAAGCTGATGGTTGAATTTTTCCTCTTCATCCCCTGAAGCCACTGCATATTCCTCACCTTCATTTTCATCAATTTCATTAAACTCATTATTGAAGATCGCTTCTTCTTCCGTTACTTCATGATGAGATTCATGTATATCATCAGTATTTAATGAAATGTATTGGTTTTCTGAGTTTTGCTGTGAATTATCTGTAATAAAGTATTCGATATTTTTTTCCAGAAGCCTTAAAAAAGAAATTCTGTTCGCAAGCTCATCTACAAGATCCTGCTTGGAAAGTAATTCATCTACGTTGTTTATTTTCTCCAGAATATCAATGATATTCTTGGATTCAAAAAAAATTTTTTCCTTTAAATCTTGGATGTTCTGCATAATAAGAATCTTATTAAAATTGCTTACTTTTGATCTTAAAAATATACGGCTAATTTAACAAATGTTTTTAGAAAATACAATTAATCATTCCAAACAAAGCGGTTGGATGGAAGTTATTTGTGGCTCTATGTTTTCGGGGAAAACCGAAGAGCTGATCCGAAGATTGCGAAGAGCAGAAATGGCGGGTCAGAACGTGGAAATTTTTAAACCGAGACTGGATACACGATATTCTGACGAGGACGTTGTTTCTCATAATCAGAATAAAATACGAAGCACAGCAGTAGATAATCCCAATGAGATTCTTCTGCTGGCCTCTAACTGTGATGTAGTGGGAATAGATGAAGCTCAGTTTTTTGATGAAAGCATTGTTGATATTGCCAACCAGCTTGCCAACAGCGGTGTAAGAGTAGTTGTGGCAGGTCTTGATATGGATTTCCTTGGACGTCCGTTCGGCCCGATGCCCAATTTAATGGCTACAGCAGAATACGTTACTAAAGTGCATGCTATTTGTAAGAGAACAGGTAATCTGGCCAATTACTCTATGAGAACCTCTCAGGGAAATGATCTTGTGGAGCTAGGCGAAACAGAAAGTTATGAAGCAGTAAGCCGACGCGTTTTTATTGATGAAGTACTTTTAAAGAAGAAAAAATAAGTCATAAGGCTTGCAGTTATTTTAGGAGATGGGGTTATTTTTTGATAAAAATTTAACAAACTAAACCGCTGAAAATAACTGCAAGCCTTTATGGTCCAAAAAAATAAATTAACTTGTAAAGGTAAAGCTTTGAAGGAGGATGGTATAAACCACATATTAACTTCCCTACATTTACCATTATTAGCTCAAAATAAAGCAGAAGGGGTACCAATGAACTATACAGTAAAACAAATTGCAGATATCACCAATGCCCAGGTCATTGGAGACAAGGATTTATTGATCAGAAATATAGCGTTTGACAGCAGAATTATTTATTCAACGAAAAATACGGCATTCATTGCGATCAATACGCATAAGAATTCCGGGGAAAAATTCATTGAATCTGCCATAGATCGCGGTATTGGTGTGATCATTTCTGAGCACGAGTATCCGCAGTTTGAACATGTAACATGGATCATTGTTGAGAATTCGGTGGAATTCCTTCAGAAACTGGCAAAATATCATTTCGAAAACTCCCATCTTAAGTCCATCGGAATTACAGGAAGTAATGGTAAAACCATTTTAAAGGAATGGCTTTACCAATGTCTCTGGAATGAATTGCCGACTGTAAAAAGTCCGAAGAGTTTTAATTCCCAGATCGGACTTCCGCTTTCCCTGCTCCAGATCAACAGCTCCCATCAGCTTGGAATTTTTGAAGTAGGAATTTCAAAGCCGCACGAGATGGAAAAGCTGGAAAATATATTCCATCCTCGGATCGGGCTGCTTACCCACATCGGAACTGCCCATGCAGCTAATTTTGAATCTGAAGAAGAGCTGATCAATGAAAAGATCACGCTTTTTAAAGGTTCTGAAATCATTATTTATAATGGAGACAACACATTGGTTGACAAAAAGATACATGAATTATATTCAGATAAAAAATTAATTTCCTACGGACTAAATAAGAACAACCAGGTTTTCATCAAAGAAAATGTTTCTAAGGACGAAAAGATTACAGTAGTTTATTTTGACGAAGAGATCTCCTTCCCTGTTCACCAGAGAGATGAAGCTACTCTAACAAATGCTTTGGCTTTGATCACGGTTTTAAAAGAACTGAAAATAGATAATCAGAAGATTATTGAAAAAA
This sequence comes from Chryseobacterium hilariae, assembly GCF_051400735.1. NCBI lineage: Bacteria > Pseudomonadati > Bacteroidota > Flavobacteriia > Flavobacteriales > Weeksellaceae > Chryseobacterium > Chryseobacterium hilariae. Next base: position 363,726 of record NZ_JBLFFJ010000004.1, on the reverse strand, counting down.
TCAATTCTTTAAAGGCTGTAGAAATGCGTCTGGAAGCCATTGAAGGAATTAAAAATAATATCGTTATCAACGATTCTTTTAACCTGGATCTGGATTCTCTGAAAACCGCCCTTCAGTTTCTGAACGAATATAACAAATCTAAAAAATCTTTGGTTCTGACGGATATTGTAGGTGTTAATTCCAATTCAAAAGAACTCTACGAAGAAGTTTCCGAGCTGGTGAATGACCAGAATTTTGATTCTGTATTCCTTATCGGTGACGAAATATCAAAATTCAGTGAATTATTTAAATCTAAAACTTCTACTTTCGTTAATACTCAGGAATTAATTGACAGCAAGCATCTTACTGAAATAGAAAACCAGATCATTCTGCTAAAAGGAGCAAGAAAATTTGAAATTGAAAAACTTAAAGATATTCTTGAACTCAGAAAGCATGATACTGTTCTAGAAGTCAACCTGAATGCAATCCTTCACAATATCAATTATCATAAATCCCTGCTGAAACCGGGAACGAGAATGATGGCGATGGTAAAAGCTAATGCCTATGGATTGGGCAGCTACGAAATTTCTGAGTTTTTACAGCACCATCATATCGATTATTTGGGTGTTGCCTACGCTGATGAAGGTGTAGAACTGCGTAAAAAGGGCATCACCACTCCTATTGTGGTTATGAATCCTGAACAGCATAGCTATGAAGCTATCATTGAATACAACCTGGAACCTGAAATTTACAGTTTCAGAGTTTTGGAATTATTCTATGAAGCAGTACAAAAATCCGGTTATGATAAGAAATATCCTGTTCATATCAAACTGGAGACAGGAATGCACCGCCTTGGTTTTAAAGTTTTTGAACTGGATCAGCTAAGCGAAACTTTAAATAATAAAAATGTAAAAGTCCAGAGCTTATTCAGTCATTTATCTTCTTCTGATATGCCTGAAGAAAAAGAATTCACATTAAAACAATTAGAAATTTTTGAAGAAAACTCTGCTTATCTTATTGAAAAGCTGGGATACGCTCCTATCCGTCATATTCTGAATTCTTCTGGGATAACAAGCTATACGGAACATCAGTATGACATGGTGAGGATAGGTATTGGAATGATCGGAGAATCACCTTGCAGTGAAATACAGAAGCAGCTTCAGTCTGTGGTAAGTTTTAAAACCGTAATTTCACAGATCTCAACGGTAGGTACAGGAGAATCTGTAGGCTACAGCAGAAAGTATAAGCCGGATCATGCAGTAAAGATCGCCACTATTCCTGTAGGCTATGCAGACGGAATCCCAAGACTGATTGGAAATCAGGTTGGAAATGTGGGCGTTAACAAAATGCTGGCTCCGATTGTCGGAAACATATGCATGGACATGATGATGATCAACGTAGATCAGATTCCCAATGTAAAGGAAGGTGATACTGTCACCGTTTTTAATGCAAAACCAAGTTTAAAAGAATTCGCAGGCTACTGCAAAACAATAACTTATGAAGTATTAACCTCCATTTCGCCCCGGGTGAAGCGGATTTATATAAAAGACTAGTTATGAGAAAACTCCTGATCCTTCTCTTCGTATTCCAACTCCTGATGATCCATTCTCAAGTGAAAAAGGATCTGGTTATTCCAAAAAATCCAAAAATCGGCCTTTCCCTTGCCGGTGGCGGTGCTAAGGGTTTTTCACACGTCGGAGTTCTGAAAGTATTGGATTCATTGGGAGTGAAAATCGATTATATTTCCGGAACGAGTATGGGAGCCATTGTTGGAGGCCTTTACGCTTCTGGGTATTCCGGAAAAGAAATAGAGAAGATCGTGATGGATACCGATTTCTATTCTCTGATCATGGATCCTAAATCCAGACAGGAAACTTCTTTTTTTAATAAATCCGTGGATAAATATCTTTTATCCATTCCCTTAAAAAACGGAAAAATATCCCTTCCCTCCTCCATCAGTTCAGGACAGAGAAATGTATATCTCCTTAAGGAGCTTTTTAAAAACGTCTCAAATATTGATGATTTTTCTAAACTTCCTATTCCTTTCATGTGTGTTGCTACCAATCTGGAAAGCGGCAACATGGAAATTTTCGAAAAAGGAGATCTCGTACAGTCCATTATGGCCAGCTCTGCCTTTCCTTCTTTGATGGATCCTGTAAAAATTGGCGACAGTATTTATATAGATGGAGCGATGACGGTAAATTATCCTTCAAAGCCGTTAAAGGACAAAGGAATCGATATCGTGATCGGGGTGGACCTTAATCAGGATTTATCGAAAAGAGAAGATTTAAATAATATCATATCCATCCTTAACCAGGTTATTGACTTCGGAATTAAGAGAGACACGAGAAAACAGTACAAATACACGGATATCAATATTAAGCCGAATCTTAAAGGAATGACAGCCACCAGCTACGACGAAAAGAAAAAAATTCTCGACAGTGGTTATGTAGAAGGCATGAAATACACCTCTATACTGGATCAGCTTCCAAAACGACAGTTTGACCGTCTTAGAGAGCGTGTAAATCCGATATATTCCAATGTATATAAGATTGACAGCATTTCTTTGGAAGGAGGCCGTATTTACGGTAAAAACTATGTTCTCGGGAAAATGGGGCTCCGTCTCCCTTCTATGCAGACCTACGGATCTATCAATAAAAAAATTGATAAACTTGTTGCCACCAATAATTACCGCTTTATCAATTATGATATCATTCCTGAAAATAATGCCAATTATCTTAAACTCTACGTTACAGAAGATGAGGCCCGGCATTTTCTAAAGGTGGGGCTGCATTATGATGAAGTATTCAAGACGGGACTTCTCCTGAACTATTCAGGAAAACGTCTTTTATTTAAAAATTCTAACCTTTCACTTGATGTTGTTGTAGGTGATAAACCGAGATATTATCTTAATTATTTTATTGATAACGGATATATCCCCGGATTCGGGATCTACTCTTCCGGTATGAGCTTTGATATCAAGAATATCGACAATACTGTCGTGGATAAATGGGAATGGTTCAGGAATGAAGCCTTTATACAGTCTGTATGGAGGGACAAATTTGCCATAGGAGGCGGAATCAGCCATGACTATTTCGGAGCAGAAATAAATGGTGAACATGAAAGATATATGCGTTTTCTAAACCCTTATGTATTTTTAAAAAGTGACACTCAAAATGATAAAGACTTCTCGTCAAGAGGAATTTATATCAACGCGGAAGGTAAGGTGATCGATCTTTTGAAATCCGAGGTTGAAAAGAGAATTATACAGGTTAAAGCAGACATCAGAATTAATGTTCCAATTTCAAAGCAGTTTTCATACCGTCTTAATCTGTACGGTGGTATTACAATTGGTGATGATCTTCCGGAATTTTACCAGTACAGGCTCGGTGGGATTTTTGAACAGAATATAATTAACTTCAAAAGCTTTGGAGGCTTCTATTTTGCCCAGCTTAATACCAATAATGTTATTCTTGTTTCCAATGATCTTCAGTTTAAATTCAACAAAAACTATTTCTTAAGCGGAAATTTTAGTTTTGCCAATCTTTCGGATGATATCAACTTCGAAGATGCAGTTAAAGTAAATTATAGTTCAGTAGGACTTACTGCCGGTTATAAATCACCGTTTGGACAAATCAAGGTCAATTTTAGCCATTCACTTAAAAACAATCAAAAAGGCATATTCAGTGTTATTTTAGGGCACTGGTTTTAATACAATGATACAATTCTTTTACGAAAATTTACAGGAATCTGTCAGTGCAGATTATCAAAAATGGCTGGAAGATATTATTCTTTCAGAAGGAAAAAAAACAGGGGAAATCAATTATATTTTCTGCGATGATGAATATTTGCTAAAGATCAATCAGGATTATCTGCAGCATGATTATTATACAGATATCATCACTTTCGATTATGTAAAAGGGAAAACAATAAGCGGGGAGATTTTCGTATCTTTGCAGCGAATTTCGGACAATGCTTCTACCCTATCCAGAGATTACGAAGAAGAATTAAAAAGGGTTTTGGCCCATGGAATTCTTCACCTTGCAGGATACAAGGATAAGACGGAAGAAGAAGAGAAAGAAATGCGGAGAATGGAAGACCTTTATTTAGCTAAATTTAAAGAATCAAATCCTTAAATAATTGAAGAAAAACTTAAATAAGTTATCGTAAAGTATTCAATTATAGCAACAATAAAAGCTCATCTAGAGCGTATTCTCCAAAAATGTTTCACGTGAAACATTAATATAAAAGATTAAAAATTAAAGGCTTTAAACAAGCAATATAAAAATGATTTCAGATACATATGACGTAATTGTAGTAGGTGCAGGACATGCGGGTTGTGAAGCTGCCGCCGCAGCCGCGAACCTGGGCTCAAAGACCCTGCTCGTTACAATGAATATGCAGACCATTGGACAGATGAGCTGCAACCCGGCAATGGGAGGAATCGCAAAAGGACAGATCGTAAGAGAGATTGATGCTATGGGAGGATACTCCGGAATCGTAGCAGATAAATCTGCCATCCAGTTCAAAATGCTGAATCTTTCCAAAGGCCCAGCAATGTGGTCTCCAAGAACCCAAAATGACAGAATGCTTTTTGCAGAAGAATGGAGATTAGCATTAGAAAAAACACCCAATCTTGATTTCTTTCAGGATATGGTAAAACAGCTTATTGTAGAAAACAATAAGGTAACCGGAGTTATTACTTCTTTAGGAATTGAGATAAAAAGTAAATCTGTAGTTCTTACCAACGGAACATTCCTTAATGGGTTGATTCACGTTGGAGACAAACAATTAGGCGGTGGAAGAATGGGAGAACCAAGAGCATTCGGGATCACCGAACAATTGGTAAGCTTAGGTTTCGAAGCTGGAAGAATGAAAACAGGAACTCCTCCCCGAGTAGACGGAAGAAGTCTTGATTATTCTAAGATGGAAGAACAGAAAGGAGATGAAAACCCTCAAAAATTCAGCTATACAGATACTCCGAAATTAACAAAACAATTAAGTTGTCATATCGTTTATACCAATGAAACGGTACATGATATTCTGCGGGAAGGTTTCGACAGAAGTCCAATGTTTAATGGTACAATCCAGAGTTTAGGACCAAGATATTGCCCAAGTATTGAAGATAAGATCAACCGTTTTGCGGAAAGAACCAGACATCAGCTTTTCGTAGAACCGGAAGGATGGAAAACGGTTGAAATCTATGTAAACGGATTCAGCTCTTCCCTTCCGGAAGACGTACAGATCAAAGCCATGAAGCATATTCCCGGCTTTGAAAATGTAAAAGTATTCCGTCCTGGTTATGCTATTGAGTATGACTACTTCCCTCCTACACAGTTAAAACATACTTTAGAAACAAAACTGATTGATAATTTATATTTTGCAGGTCAGATTAACGGAACTACAGGATATGAAGAAGCTGCAGGACAAGGTTTAATCGCCGGTATCAATGCCCATAATAAAGTACACGAAAAAGATGATTTCATTCTGAACAGAGATGAAGCTTATATTGGTGTGCTTATTGACGATCTGATCACAAAAGGAACAGAAGAACCATACAGAATGTTTACTTCCCGTGCAGAATACAGACTTTTATTAAGACAGGATAATGCAGATATCAGACTAACAGAGAAAGCTTATCATTTAGGTCTTGCAAAAGAAGACAGATTAAGAAAAGTAGAAACGAAAGTGGCTAATAGTCAGGAACTTGAAGAATTTTTAAGAGAAACTTCTTTAAAACCAGGCATTATCAACCCTATATTAGAAGCTATTGATAGTAATCCTGTAGATCAGGCTTACAGAGCATCACAGTTTCTTACCAGACCGAATATTACGCTGGACAAGCTTGATACTATTGATGTTATTAAAGAATTCTCATCACAATATGATGATGAAGTAAGAGAACAGGCCGAAATTAATATCAAATACAAAGGTTATATTGAAAAGGAAAAAGAAAATGTAGCGAAACTCAACCGTCTGGAAAATATAAAAATTCCTGAAGATTTTGATTATAAAAGCCTTTCCAGCCTTTCTTCGGAAGCAAAACAGAAAATGTCTAATGTAAGGCCGAAAACTATTGCACAGGCAGGCAGAATCAGCGGTGTTTCTCCGGCCGATATAAACGTTTTACTGGTCTATTTAGGACGTTAAATCAAAAATGTTTCACGTGAAACATTTATAATAAAAAGAAAAAATTAAGGTATTTATAGGCGTTAAATTTTCAAGCAGTAAATACCTTATTTTAAAAATCAAGTTATTAATTCAATGAGAATAAAGGATCATTTTCTTTCAAAGGAAATATTTGAAATAAAAGAAACAGAAACGAAAGGGGTTTTCAAAACCTCTCCTATTCCATCCAATATTTCAAAATATTACGAAAGCGAAGATTATATTTCCCATCACCAGGATTCAGGAAGCTTTAAAGAAAAGCTTTATAAATTCTTACAGTCTTTTAATCTGCAATACAAAAAAAATATCCTCGCAGACAGAATAAAAAAAGGTTCTAAAGTTCTTGATTACGGTTGCGGTGCCGGAGAATTTGTAAAATATATAGAAAACGATTTTGAAACTTTTGGTTTTGAACCTGATGCTGATGCCAGAAAAGCTGCACTTAATAAAATATCCAAAGCAACGGTAATTGATAATATTAACATTATTCAAGACCAAAGTTTAGATTCTATTACATTATGGCACGTTTTTGAACACGTAGAAAACCAAGATGAAATGCTTGAGATTTTTCACAGGAAATTAAAAGATAAAGGACTTCTCATTATAGCTGTTCCCAACCCTACTTCCTATGATGCAAAACATTACAAAGAATACTGGGCGGCTTATGATGTACCGAGACATATTTATCATTTCTCCAAAAATGGTATGGAAAATTTAATTTCCAAGAAACCAGATTGGAAAATGAGAAAAATTAAACCTTTAGTCCTTGACTCATTTTACATCTCAATGTTAAGCGAAAAATACAAAAAATCACCTCTTTTTTGGCTAAAAGCGATTATCTACGGAACTATTTCTAACGTAAAGGCACTTTTTTCGAACGAATTTTCAAGTTTGATATACATTATCGAAAAAAGATAGAAAATCGATTTTTGGGCCATTTATGAAGGTCAATTTTCGCCAATTTCAACAAAAAAACAAAACCTGGAGAATATTCCGGGTTATTTTTTGATCGATATATAAGTCAAATTAAAAGTAAATTTAAAAACTCCCCTACTCGACTTCTTTAACAATTTAGAAAATATAAAAAAGGAAGTATATCAATTTATAGCAAACTGTAAATTTCTAAAAATTATTGATTGAACAATTTCAGGTTAGAAAAATTATCCAAATAAAAAAGCTATTGGAATAAAATTGAGCTAACAAATTATTTTACAAAATTTTGAATAAAGGTTAAAAATTTGATCATATGAAAAAATAACTTTCAAAAAAATATTCGCCAATAGTAAATTTTCATCAAAAAAAAATTTTATAAAAAGTTTGCAGATATCCACATCTTTTTTAACAAAATTGGAATTTACCACTGATTTTCGACAATTAGCCTTAACTCACTCTTAATTCAAAAGCAAAATAAAAAAAGACCGCCACAGCTGACGGTCTCCTATATATAAAAATAAAATATTATTTATTGATAGCAGCAATTCCCGGAAGCTCCAGACCTTCCAGACTTTCAAGCATTGCGCCTCCACCTGTAGAAACATAACTTACCTTGTCATCATAACCAAACTGCTTTACAAAAGCAACACTGTCACCTCCACCCACTAAAGAGAAAGCTCCTAATTTTGTAGCCTCAGCAATACTGTCACCTAAAGCAACTGTTCCTCCTGCAAAGTTTGACATTTCAAAAACTCCGATCGGTCCGTTCCAAAGAATTGTTCTTGAATTCAGCAGCACATCATTGAACTGGTCTCTCGATTTGTGACCTGCATCAAGTCCCATCCATCCTTCAGGAATTGCATAGATATCTGCTTCTTTTCTTTCAGCATCATTATTAAAAGCTTCTGCAATAATAACATCTGAAGGAAGATATACTTTAACCTTATTTTCTTTAGCCTTTCCTAAAATCTCAAGAGCCAAAGGTAACTTATCCTCTTCTACCAATGAGTTCCCTATTTTTCCGCCTAAAGCTTTAATAAAAGTAAACGCCATACCTCCTCCAATGATCAGATTATCTATTGCCGGAAGTATATTTTCTATAATGGTAATTTTAGTTGAAACCTTAGAACCTCCAAGTATGGCAGTTACAGGCTTCTCACCTTTTCTCAACACTTTATCAATAGCCTGAAGCTCTTTCGCCATAAGTAAACCGAAAAATTTAGTTGATTCGAAATACTGAGCAATAACAGCTGTAGAAGCATGAGCTCTGTGAGCCGTCCCGAAAGCGTCGTTTACAAAAGCATCACCCAATTTCGAAAGCTTCTCAGCAAATCCTTCATCACCCTTTTCCTCTTCATTATGAAAACGAAGATTTTCCAACAATAAGATCTCTCCGGGCTGAAGCTCAGAAGCAGCTTTTTCAGCCTTTTCTCCGACACATTCGTCCACAAACTTAACTTCCTTTCCAAGAACACTTGAAACTTCATCTACGATATGCTTAAGAGAGAATTCATCCTTCACTTCGCCTTTGGGTCTGCCAAGGTGAGTCATTAAAATTACAGAACCTCCGTCATTAAGAATTTTTTCTACAGTTGGTTTTACAGCTGCGATTCTTGTATTATCTGTCACTTTAAGCTGATCATCCTGCGGAACATTAAAGTCCACTCTTACCAGAGCCTTCTTGTCTTTAAAATTGAAATCATTGATTGTTTTCATAAGTATCGTTGAATTTTCGTTTCACAAATGTAAGCTTTTAAACATTTTCTACGGAACCATTAAAACAAAACTTTTTGAAAACTTTCCCCCAACCCACTCATCCACTAATCAACAATTTTTCTCTCTTTAAAAAAAAGAATAATGTAGTTGTTGTTGAGTATTGTTAGTTTCGGGGATAAGTTTTATCAAAATAATTGGTAACAATTAATTTTTATTCAATTCATATTTAATTCACATTGTAAAATATTGTAAATCTGCTTTTTCACGCACTTACCAACAGATGTGGGTAACTTTCCCACAAATCTGTTATTAGTAATTTTTTTATGGAAAAACTTTGGATTAAGTGGAGAAAAGATTTTGAAAATTGTGGTTAAAATTTTCAAATACATTTTCCATTACGAAATAATTTCATCTTTAAAAATAGAAAGTTGAAAAAAGTTTTCCACAGTTATTCACATGGCTTTTCACAAATTACTACGGATTAACTAACAGACTTTGTTATTATTCTTACCTTTGTCATGAAATAAAATCTAAAAAGACTTAATACAAGTATTATGAAAAGAAAAATAGCTATTGCTGCAGACCATGCAGGCTATGAGTATAAGGAGATTGTTAAGAACTATTTGTCTGAACAATTTGATGTTCAGGATTTTGGAACGTTTTCCACAGACAGTGTGGATTATCCGGACTTTGTTCACCCTGCTGCAACATCTGTTGAAAACGGGGAAAATGAATTGGGAATATTGATCTGTGGAAGCGGAAACGGAGTCCAGATCACTGCGAACAAGCATCAGAAGATCAGATGTGCACTTTGCTGGATGCCGGAGATCGCAGTACTGGCAAGACAACATAATGATGCCAATATGATTTCAATGCCTGCAAGATTTATCTCTAAGGAAGTGGCTATAGAAATTGCTGAAAAATTTCTTTCCACAGATTTTGAAGGTGGAAGACATCAGAACCGAGTTGATAAAATTGCTGTTTGCTAGAAATATAAAGGCCTGTAAATCAAATTACAGGCCTTATTTATTATTTATTTTGTACATTTGCAATAGCCAATAGAAATTACCATTCTATTATTTCCATACCAAAACCAAGATATTTATTCAAAGGTTTTTCTCCCTCTTCTCCATATTTGTAGTAATTTTAACAGACTAAAGTTTCCATTGTAAATAAATTGGAAAGAAAATTGATGCTGTTGAATTAATAAGAAAACGTAAAAACAGTAATCAATAAAGGTAATAATTCCTGAAACAGTTTTATTCAGATACGGGTGAAATTACTTATTATTTGAATTTAAAAACTCTATCCTTAATTAGGTTTCAAAAAGGATTATTACAATTAATAACAATTAAATAACATTAAAAATGCCAAGAAAAGGTAAATATATAAGCCATAAAAACGAACAGAAACTCATAGAGATCGGAAGACAGATCTTGCGTTTCATGAATACTAATGCGTCAAAGATCTATAATTATAAGCAGATCGCAGACGGAATAGATTATAAGAATCCCCGCCAGAGAGAACTGGTGATCCAGGCTCTTCACAAACTTCAGGGTTCTGAAAAGATCAAAGAAGTTGAAAAAGGAAAATATATCATTAATCTGAAAATTGAGGGAACCCTGACTGGAACCATTGATTTCAATCAGTCCGGCAACGCCTACGTTAGTGTAGAGGGAATAGAAGATGATATCTTTATTCACTCTAAGAATGTAAAAGATGCACTGCAGGGCGATAAAGTACTGATTGTAACTTATCATTTCAAAGGGAAGAAACTGGAAGGCTCCGTACTGGAAGTTCTGGAAAGAACAAGAACAGAATTTGTAGGAACATTCCAGCTGGTTGCCCATAAAGATTTTGGATTTGTAGTCTGTGATAAAAAAACAATCAATACCGATATTTTTATTCCTAAGACTAAATTCGGAGGAGCTGAAAACGGCGATAAAGTGGTTGTAAAAATGACAGAATGGAAGCCTGGTGATAAAAATCCTGAAGGAGAAATTATCCAGGTTCTGGGAGCTCCTGGCGAGCACGAAACAGAGATCCACTCTATTCTTGCAGAATACGGCCTTCCTTACGAATTTCCACAGGAAGTTGAGCTTGATGCGGATAAAATCGACAGAAGAATAACTGATGAAGAGGCAGCAAAGCGTTGGGATATGCGTGATATTTGTACGTTCACTATTGACCCTAAAGATGCAAAAGACTTTGATGATGCCCTTTCAATCAGGAAACTGGAAAACGGAAACTGGGAAGTTGGTGTACATATTGCCGATGTATCTCATTACGTTGTTCCCGGAACGATTCTGGATGATGAAGCGTATAACAGAGCGACTTCCGTTTACCTTGTAGACCGTGTAGTTCCGATGCTTCCCGAAGTTTTGAGTAACGATGTATGTTCACTTCGTCCTAATGAAGATAAATATACATTCTCTGCAGTTTTTGAGCTGAATGATAAAGCTGAGATCAAGAAACAATGGTTTGGAAGAACAGTGATTCATTCAGACAGAAGATTTACTTACGAAGAAGCTCAGGAACGTATAGAAACAGGCCAGGGAGACCTTGCAGAGGAAATCAATACCCTTGACAGGTTAGCCAAAATTATGCGTGACGAACGTGTAAGAAACGGAGCTATTACATTTGACAGAAGTGAAGTAAGATTCAATCTGGATGAAAACAACTCGCCTATCGGGGTATACTTTAAAATAAGTAAAGATTCCAATCACCTGATCGAAGAATTCATGCTTTTAGCCAATAAAAAAGTATCTGAATTTGTATCATTGAACAGTAAAGGCGGAGTAACAAACAATACCTTTATTTACAGGGTCCACGATGATCCGAATCCTGCAAAACTGGAAGCATTGAGAGATTTTGTTTCTACATTCGGGTACAAAATGAATCTTGACAATACCAAGAAAGTTGCAGAATCTTTAAACAAGCTTCTTTCCGATGTCAAAGGAAAAGGAGAAGAAAATATGATCGAAACGCTGGCCATGAGAAGTATGAGCAAAGCGGTATACTCTACAGAGCCTATCGGCCATTACGGTCTAGGCTTCGAATATTACAGCCACTTCACCTCTCCTATCCGACGTTACCCTGACCTTCTTGCCCACCGCCTTTTACAGCACTATCTTGACGGAGGAAAATCCCCAAGCAAGGGAGAGCTTGAAGACAAGGCAAAACACTGCAGTTCTATGGAAAGACTTGCTGCCGATGCAGAAAGAGACTCCATCAAGTTTATGCAGGTGAAATTTATGGAAAAACATCTTGGAGAAACATTTACAGGAGTAATTTCAGGAGTTGCAGAATTCGGTTTCTGGGTTGAAATACCTGAAAATGGAGCCGAAGGTTTGATTAAATTAAGAGATCTTGTAGATGATTCTTATTCATACGATGCGAAGACCCATGCCGTATATGGTAACAGAACCGGCAAAAAATATCAGTTAGGAGACCAGGTTCAGATCAAAGTAGTAAAAGCCAACCTTATTCAAAAGCAGTTAGACTTTAAGATTGTTGATTAATTAAATCATAAAGTCTAACTTTGTATTAATGGGATGAAATTTTTTTCATTTAAAATACTATTGAATGTTTGAACTTGTACTATCTGCTATTGTCTTAGGATTTATGCTGAGCCTGGTTTTTATAGGACCTATTTTTTTCCTTTTAATTGAGACCAGCTTCAGCAGAGGGCCAAGACACGCTCTGGCACTGGATCTTGGAGTCATTACGGCAGATTTATTATGCATTGTTGCTGCATATTATGCAAGTGCGGATATTGTAACATTAATAGATAAGCATCCCGGATTTTACAGGATCACTTCCATACTTATTTTTGTATATGGGATTGTCATGATGGTCACCAGGACCAAAATGCATATGCCCGGTGAAGAAAAAATCATTGGCCAGAACTATTTTAAAACGTTTTTCAATGGTTTTTTCTTCAATCTTTTAAATGTGGGGGTTATTCTTTTCTGGCTGGTTACAGTAATCTCTGTAAGAAACCAGTACCCTGATACCAGTAGTTTTATACTGTATGTGAGTATCGTTATTGGTACCTATTTGTGTATCGACCTGGCCAAAATATTCTTAGCAAAACAATTTCACGATAAACTTACCCAGAAGCTTGCCAACCAGATCAGAAGAATCGTTGGTGGGATTCTTATTGTTTTCAGTTTCTTTATCTTTCTGCAGAGCTTTAAGAAATTTAACCAGTTCGACAGGCGTTTAGAAGAAGCTGAGAAAAAAGAAATCAAGTATCAAAAAACAGAATGAAAAAAATATTATTTCCCAAATCCTTAAAAAAAGGAGCTAAAATAGCCATTATTTCCCCAGCCGGAGCCGTAGACACTACTCACCTAGAAAAGGGAATAGAAATGATTAAAAACAAAGGCTTTGAGTCTGTTCTTGGCGAATACCTTTATACTAAATATTCAAATGGGTATAATTACGCCGGTACAGAACAGCAAAGAATTAAAGACATCAACTGGGCTTTAAATGACAAAGAAATCTCTGCAATCTGGGCCTCTCGAGGAGGTTATGGCTGCCAGCATCTTGTTCAGCATTTAAAACTCAAAAATTTTACAGAAAATCCGAAATGGTACATCGGTTATTCAGATAATACCGTTATTCAAAGCTATTTATTGAAAAAAGGTTTTGCATCTATCCATGGGCAGACCATTAAAACATCCAGCTTTGGAGTAACAGATGAAAGCTATGACCTGGTTTTTGATATTTTAAAAGGGAAAAAGCCTGAATATGCTTTAAAATCTCATAAATTTAATAAAGCAGGGAATATTCAAGGAGAACTGGTAGGAGGTAATTTAGCGCTGATCTATGCCCTTTTAGGAACCAAGTATTCTTTTGATTTCAAGGATAAGATTTTATTCATTGAAGATATAGGGGAAAATTTTTATGCCCTGGACAGAATGATCATGACTCTGGAGTTAGCCGGAGTTTTCAATAAAATAAAAGGATTGATCGTTGGTGGGATGACCAATATGGGGGATGAAAAAGAAAATAAAAGCTACGAAGAAAGCTTCGATGAATTCGCCTATAAGCTGATCTCGGACAGGATTTCAAAATATAAATTCCCAACTGTTTTCGGATTTCCGAATGGACATATTAAAGATAACAGACCTTTGATTATAGGAGGAAACGTAAAATTACAGGTCAAGGATAAGGTTAAAGTTGAGTTTTAATAGATCAACGATGTTGACACTCTCCCATTCTCAAACTCTCAAGCTCAAATAATGGCAGTTCACAACGATTTTGGTAAAATAGCAGAAGACCTTGCGGCTGAATATCTGCAGAAGAATGGTTATAAAATTCTTACCCGGAATTTCAGATTTCAGAAAGCTGAGATCGATATCATTGCTGAAAAAGAAAACATAATCATCGTCGCAGAAGTAAAAGCCCGTTCTACAGATCTTTTTATGCTGCCCCAGGAAGCGGTTACGAAAACAAAAATTAAGTCTATCGTTATGGCAGCTGACCATTATCTTGAAGAATTTAGCAGGAACAATGAAGTGAGATTTGATATTATCTCTGTTCTTGCCGATGGAAAAAAGAAACTCACAATTGAACATATAACCGATGCTTTTGAAGCATTGGATGGCAACTAAAAAGTATAAAGTATTAAGTGCTTTGTATAATTATACATTTTTATAATACAATGAAAACAATACTCATCACCGGAGCCACTTCCGGAATAGGAAAATCTACGGCAGAGCTTTTGGCCAGACAAGGAAACAGAATTATTATTTGCGGAAGGAGAAATGAAGCTTTAGAATCTCTAAAGAACGAACTCTCTCATTTTACCGAAATATTTAGTTTGAAATTTGATGTGAGGAATCTTGAAGAAGTTGAAAAAGCTATACACTCTCTTCCTGAAGAATGGAAAACTATTGATGTTCTTATTAATAATGCTGGAAATGCACACGGTTTAGATCCTCTTTCTGCTGGAAAGACAGATGATTGGGATTCTATGATCGATGGGAATGTAAAAGGACTTTTATATGTTTCCAAGATGATCATTCCTTCCATGAAAGACCGTAATTCAGGACATATTGTAAACATTAGTTCAGTTGCTGCAAGGCAGACTTACGCCAACGGAACTGTTTACTGCGCAACTAAAAAAGCAGTTGATGTAATTTCCGAAGGAATGCGCCTGGAACTTACTGAGTTCGGAATCAAAGTGACCAATATCCAGCCGGGTGCTGTGGAAACTGACTTCTCTCTCATAAGATTTAAAGGAGATAGTGAAAGAGCAGCTACAGTATATGCCGGCTATGAAGCTTTAAAAGCTGAAGATATTGCTGATGCTATTGCTTACTGTGTCAATGCTCCAAAACATGTTATGGTTTCAGATATGACCATTTATCCAAGTGCGCAGAGTGAGCCGAGAACGATATACAGAAAATAGTTAAAATAAAGACATAAATTTGCAGAGTATTCGGAAGCAATATTGCCTTTCGTAATTTTGCCATCAGCTTAAAATAAAAGAGATGAAAATTTTATATCTGGAAACCTCTTCTAAGAACTGCTCTGTAGCTGTTTCAGACAATGAAAAGCTCCTATGCCTGTGCGAAGAAGTTTCCGAAAACTATAAACAGTCTGAAAGCCTTCATACCTTTGTAGAATGGGCACTGGAAGGTGCAGAGCTCACTATGAAAGATATTGAAGCTGTTTCATTAGGTAAAGGACCTGGTTCATATACAGGATTGAGGATTGGAGCTGCCTCTGCAAAAGGCTTCTGCTATGGACTGAAGGTGCCTTTAATTGCAGTGAATTCTTTAGAAAGCATGATAGAACCTTTTTTGGGCAAAAACTATGATTATATAGTGCCGTTGATCGATGCGAGGAGAATGGAGGTTTATACGGCCGTTTACGACGGTGAAACAGGGAAAGAACTGTCTTCAACCGAAGCTAAAATTTTGGATGAAGCTTCTTTTGAAGAATTTAAAGATAAAAAAGTGGTTTTTGTGGGAGACGGCGCAAAAAAAGCCAAAGAAATCTTGAATCTTCCGGATGCAGATTTTAAGGATGACGTCTACCCTTCTGCGCAATACCTGATCAAAAGAACCATAGAGAAGATTAATCAAAAGGAGTTTGAAGATATAGCCTATTTTGAGCCTTTCTATCTCAAAGACTTCCATGGAGTAAAGAAAAAGAAGTCTTCAGATTCTCTATGACCATAAATAAGCAATTACATATAAAAGCGAAGAGTAAATCTTCGCTTTTTTTTATTTAGGCATTGCCGGAATATCATCAGGATTTTTTTCTTTATCCTTTTTCAGTTTTTGTTTAGGCTTTTTAGGCTCTGTATCTGCGCCCTGTACGGACTGCTGAAGCTGGCTGTTATTACCATTTCCCGCAGGATTCTGAGGAATGCCGTTAGTCGTATTCTCTACGGGCTGTGTTGGCATTTGTGGCTGCTGCGGAAGAGAATTTCCTTTATTGTCCGTTGCCTGGAAAGAAAGTTCGCTTTTCAGATAATTCAGCATCTCCTTAGCTTTAATACCTTCAGGAGTTTTAGAATAGTTCAGGGCGATCTGCTCAAGCTGCAGAATCATTACCTCTTTTCCACTGGTTTTTCCTGTGTTGAATGCATTCAACAGGTGAAATTTTGGAACAAGGGCGTCTTTAGGATATTTCTGTATCGTCTGATCTATGATATCACGGCTTTCTCCGAACTTTTCAGATTCATAGAGAGCATAAGCTTTCTTATATTCGCTTTCAACATCTTCCGATGACTTCACGAATGAATTGTTCTTGGGATTCCTTGCAAATTCTGCATAAGAAGTATAAGGATAATCGGTCAAAAGGATCTGTTTTGCTCTTTCAGAAGCCTGAGGATTCTTTTGGTAATTCATTGCAAAGATTTCGTAAAGGGCCTGAAGCATTACTTTTTCCTCAGGTTTTACATCAACAAGGTCATATAATGTCTTTGTTGCCAAAGGGGTATTTGTAAAATAATTCTGGTACATCACACCCAAGCCTAGCGAAGCAGTGTCTCTATCTTTCTTTAACTGACCCAGTTTTTCCTGATCTGTAGGGATCTGCTCAATATAATATGTTGGCTCAAAACGTCTTGGATTAGGTGCCGAAGTCACACCAAGAGCTTCATTTTTCATGTCTTCAATAGTCGCCATCTTTTTAGAATAACGCCAGTTATCAGCCAATGCCCTGTCTCCCCAGATCTGCTTAAATGAAGAAGTACCCTTGCTTACCGTTCCCGTATTGCTGAAATAAAACCCTTTGGTGGTAACCCCAAAATCTTCAAAAGAATTGGAATTATTGGCAAAAATTGAATTAGCGTTGTAATCTCCGGCATCAAAGCCTTTGCTTCTTTCTGCACGTATTCTCTCCTGCTCTTCCTTTTCTTCCTTAGCTTTGAGTTTGGCGATATATTTCGAAAAAAAGTCAGTTTTCTGAGCATCACTCATCTTTGCTAAAGAAAGAATACTGTCGTTCTTCTTGATCAGATAATAGTTTCTGGAGATCTTCTTAATATATTCAGACTGGTCCTTTAAAAGGATCTTGGAAGGCTCATAGGTCATCACCGTAAGTGCAGAATCATAGTAGGTTCCGGCGCCGATATAATCGTTCTTTTCGAGATAGCTCTTCCCTATCTCATAATACGTAAGGCCTCTTACCTGTGGATCAGAAACCTTCTCGAACAGAGATTTTTTGAAGAATTCCTGTGCTTCATCTTTTTTTCCGGCCTTGTTGGCCATTAAACCTAAAGCATAATAAAATTCATTCTTTCTGGAGCCGTAAGTTCCTTTCTTACTGATGCTTTCCAAATAATTTTTGGCTCCGTTATAATCGCCTTTTCCATTGAACGTTTTGGCGATAGCAATTTGGGATTTCACCTCAAACTCAAAATCATTGGCATATTTATAAGCCTGGGTGAAGCTTTCACGGGCTTTATCATTTTGTCCCAGATTTTCAGAAACCTGTCCTCTCAGATAAGCTATCCTGCTTTTCAGTTTTCTGTCAGAATTCAGTTCAAAAGCCCTGTCCAGCTCTGCTCCGGCTTCCTCCAGCTTTCCGGCATCCAGAAGAGCTTCAGAATGATAAATGCTCAGCAGTTTTGCATAGCTTTTATTAATGTCCTCCCCTTTCAGCTTGGCAAAAGTTTCGTTGGCTTTATGATAATCTTTGATCTGTGCATAGGCTACTCCCTGATAAATTCTAGCCAAAGGAAGCCTTTTATCATCCTTCATACGTGTAAAAACATAGTTCAGGGCGTCCAGAGCCTGTACTGCCTTGTTCTGGTAGATTCTGGACTGTACAAGAATCATATAGGCATCAAAGATCTTCTTATTTTTTTCTTCACCGTTTCTGATAACAGAATATTTGTTGATTGCTTTCTGAGCCTTGGCCTCGGCAATTTCTAGTGTAGTTGCTCCTTTATTCTGAAGCTCATCAGGCATTCCGGGAGTTCCATTTCCTTGTGCACCAGGCATTTCTGGCGGCATTCCCGGAACTCCCCTTTCTGAGGAAGATTTGTTTACTTCAGCCATTTTCATGGAATTTTCAGCGAATGCTGCGGATTGTCCCAGATCGCTTCCCAAAGGTTGGTCTTCAAACGTAAGGATAGGAATATAAGGAGCATAAAAATTATCCTTATGTGCCTTGTCTCTGCTCGTAAATTCACTATTTAACGCATCTTTTGCATTAAAAAGGGTATTATAATATGTGTTGAATCCTTTCATGAATTTTGATCGCTGTTCCGGCTTTTTGGTCTTGGTAGCACAGGAGGCAACGATACACATGATTAAAAGGAATAAAATATTCTTTTTCATTATTCAATATAACTCTCTTATCTGCTTTTTATTATAAGCAGTTGATGATTTTGTAAAAATAACAAAATTTTGTAATGAATAATATTTATATTTCTCTCAAAATTTTATAAACCAAATGAGTAGGAAGTCCCATGATCGTATAAAAGCTTCCGTTCATCTTCGTGATCTTTGCCATACCCAGCCATTCCTGGATGCCATAGCTTCCGGCTTTGTCGAAAGGTCTGTAATTCTGAATGTAATATTCTATTTCATCATCTGTAATCTCATCAAATTCTACATCCGCAACATCGGTTTCAGTCCATGTTTTATTAACGGATTTTATGGTAATTCCCGTATAAACCTGGTGAGTTTTTCCTGAAAGCAACCGTAGCATATGCTTTGCTTCATTCTCATCTTTCGGTTTTCCAAGAATCTGATTATTTATTGCAACTACGGTATCAGCAGTTAACAATACTTCATCATCAGCTAATTTTCTGAATGCAGATGCTTTTAATTCAGACAGATAAGCTGCTGCCTCCTCTATTTCGATATTCTCTGGAATAATCTCTTCACAGTCTATTTTTACAACCTCAAAATTGAAACCTAAACTTGAAAGCAGTTCTTTTCTTCTGGGTGATTGGGATGCTAAAAGTAATTTCATAAAAACTTTATACAGATTGTGTGTTATCATCATGCCAGTTCCCCTGAACCTTCATTACCTGTTCTATCACATCACGGACTGCGCCGCTTCCCCCTTTTTTTCCCGAAATATAGTCGGATATTCCTTTTACCTCGGGAACAGCATTTTCAGGACATGCCGCAATAGCGGAGTTCTCCATGATATGGATGTCGGGAAGATCATCTCCCATGGTCAGGATGTCTTTGTTTTTAAGATTGTGTTTCCTTTTAAAATCTTCAAAATCAACCATTTTATCATGTGACTTTGGATAATAATCCTCTATTCCAAGATAATTGATCCTGTGTTTTACCATTTCATCATTTCCACCAGTAATTACTCCTATTAAATAATTGTTTTTTAATGCCTTAACTACCGCATAGCCATCCAAAACATTCATTACCCTGCACATATTTCCTCCAGGAAGCAGATAAACACTTCCGTCTGTAAAAACTCCGTCTACATCAAATACAAACGCCTTGATATCTTTTAATTTCTCTTTATAGCTCATACATTTTTTGAATAGAATGATTCATTGTTTTATAAATCTCAAGACTTTCGTCTTTTAACAGCTGTTCATGTAATTCCAGTATCCTCACATCATTTCTTACGGCAGGTCCGGTTTGAGCAGCTTTAGGCTCTATCTCATGAATTTTCTGTACCGTTTCATCAATCAGAGGCAGAAAATAATTAAATGGAATTTCCTGCGAGTCTGAAATTTCCTTTGCTCTGGCGAAAAGATGATTGACAAAATTGCAGGCAAAAACCGCAGTAAGGTGGATATATTTCCTTTTCTCGTAGCTGCTTTCCATCACGTTCTCTGAAATTTTGGAAGCAATTTCAAAAAGAAGCTGCTTATCCTGTGCGTTTTCAGTTTCAATAAAGAACGGAGTTTTCTCATAATCCAGCTCTTTCGATTTTGAAAACGTCTGCAAAGGATAAAAACTTGATTTCCGGTACTCTCCTTTCAGGATTTCTTTGGGAAGAGATCCTGAAGTATGGGCTACCAGACAGTTTTTTTTAGTGATAAGCCCGGAAACATTTTCTACAGAATTGTCGCTTACACAGATGATATACAGGTCTGCATCTTGCAGGTGCTCAGTAGAATAAGGAACATTCAGTTCCCCGGAAATTTTTTTCAGTTCTTCGCCGTTCCTTCCAAAAACCTGTATTAATGGAATATTATTCAGACTAAAAGCCTTTGCCATGTGATAAGCCACATTTCCGGAACCTATAATTACAGTTTGCATCTAACAAAGATAAGATTTTATAAAGAAGACGGATGCAGAGCTGCGGAAGTTTATGATGGAAATGCTTGTTGCCCGTTGTATAAGGTTCGGGCTATAACGATCTGATATTATTTTAAATATTTGGACCGAAAATTGAATAAGTAATTTAACTTTCGGCTATTTTTGTAATCCAAAACAGTGAAAGCATCTTATGAAGATTAAGGACGCGGAAATTATTTCGTTGATGCAGAATCCACGGACCCAGGAAAAAGGTGTCCGTGCCTTGATGGATGCTTATCAAAGCAGATTGTACTGGCACATCAGAAGAATTATTGTGGATGGAGATCTTGCTCAGGATACACTGCAGGAGACTTTTATTAAAGCCTACCAGAATTTTCACCAGTTCAAAAATGACAGCCAGCTGTATACCTGGCTTTACAGGATTGCTACGAACGAAGCATTACAGCAGGTCAACAAGTTGAAGAAAATGCAGAAAACGGATGAAGATCCTGAGTATTATATGCAGAACCTGGTGGCCGACAATACGGAAGGAGACGCAGAAGAAATACAGCTGTTGCTTCAGAATGCTATACAAAGCCTGCCCGAAAAGCAGAAACTGGTATTTATGATGCGGTATTATGATGATCTACCCTATGAAGAGATATCTAGAATTGTAGATATGTCTGTAGGGACTTTAAAGACCAATTATCATTATGCCAAACAAAAAATAGAAGAATTTATTAAAGGAAATTACGAGAGATAATTTTTGAACAAAACAAAGATGAAAGAGTTCGACATAGAAAAACTAGAACGAAAGAATATTTACAAAGTTCCGGATCATTTATTTGAAAATATCCAGAATAATGTGATGAACGAAGTGAAAGCGAATAAAAAAGCACCGGTTTTCAAGCTGAACTGGATGTATGCCGCTGCAGCATCGCTGGCTTTGATATTCGGGGGAACGTATGTTTTTAATTCTGATAATGATCAGTCTAAAGATGTGTTGAATTCAAAAACATTAGCTGTCCATAATCAGGAACCTAAAACAGAAAGCGAACGCGCATATGAAACTCTGGAAGCAGATTTAACTTCTGTTGAAAATAATAATCAAACAGTTAGCAATCAGGGGACTAAAACTGTTTCATACATTCCTAAAAAGGATGTAGAAAACGGGACAGCTCCGCAGCCCGTAAAAGCTGCCACAAAAAAAGAAGAAATTAAAATGAATGAATATCTGGATTCGTTTTCCAACTCTGAGATATCAGAACTGGCAAGCAATTCAACTCAGGACGTTTATTTAGATTTATATAATTAAAAGAAAGATGAAAAAGATATTATTTGCACTTTTTATTATTTATGGTTTTGGCCTGAATGCCCAGAATTCAGATTATGACTGGAAAAAAATGAACCCTAAACAAAGAAAAGAGGTAATAAACAATCTTTCTCCTGAAGAGAGAAAAGAACTTCTTAAGAAGTTTAGGAATAATATGGTGGTGGAAAATCTTGAAATTGAAGCAAGTGATAAAACAGAATTCACTCAGCTTTATAACGAATATTTAGATAATCAGAAGCAGATAAAAAGCCAGTTTAACCCTGATTTCAACCCAGAAACATTATCTGATGATGAGGCCAAAGCAAAGCTTCAGCAGAGTTTCGAAGTAGGACAAAAGCTGCTGGATAACAGAAAGAAATATGCTGACAAGATGCAGCAGGTGATTCCCTGCCAAAAAGTATTGAAACTGTTTCAGTCTGAAGGAATGATGAGAGATAAAATGAATGAGAGAAAACCTCACAGCGGACGCAATAATAGTCTGGCAAAGCCCAAACAAAACCCATAATAGTTTATTTTTTTAATGTTGGACGGCTCTTACAGACATTGTTTGTGAGAGCCGTTTAGTTTTAAAGGATGTATAAAATGATTTAATTTCAATAGATAGTGAGCTAATTCTTATTTTTGTGAAGTAAGTTCAATTAAACTCAAGGTTTCTGTTTAAAGCAGATCCCGGTTTCGTAAAATTATCAGTATGAAAAAAATATTCTTCTTTCTATTACTTTCCGGCTTATTTTTCGCCCAGAAAACGGAAGTAATTGACCTGTCTAAGTCTATAAAAGACACTAAAAATACGTACAAAAGCTTCACTGTAATTGATCAGCGACCCAATAAAGAAATTGGGAGTATATTATTTCACAAAAATCAAGTGAATATTGTTTTTGAAAATGACGCGAGTAAAGACATTTCAGATTGGTTTTATAAATACAATATGGCTAAAGGAAATGATGAATTGGTACTTTTACTGGAAAATATAATTATTTCTGAAGATATAAAAGAAAAATATTCTATCGGAAAGCTTGAATTGCGGGCGAGTACTTTTAAAAAGAAAAATGACGGTTATCATTTTGTTAACAGAATAGATACCGTTGCAACGATTTCATCACGAAATACACCTTACTTATCACAAAGTTTAGCAAAGAAAATTACACTGTCTTTAGCAGATTTGCTGAAAGATTCTTACAGTAAAACTACTTGGGAATTTGGTATTTCAGAAAATGATCTTGCCAGTTATCATTCTATTTTGATAGATAAGCTTGATATTTTAAAGTCGGATGCATTAAAAGAAGGGGTTTATAAAGATTCCTACAGTTTCTTTACCCACAATCCGGAGCCGGGGTATACGGTTGAAACCAACAGCAAAGGTGTTGTGACAAAAGCTGTGAAGGGCGATGATAAAAAGCCAATCAGAAATTTTTATGCATTTGTTCATAACGGAGTTCCATTTAAGGTAATTCCGGTGGGTTATGTTGAAATTTTCAGAGATGAAATGGGACTTTTCATTGAAGTTAAAAAAGAAGAGCTTTTTCCTGAATCTAATTCTACGATGGTAATGTTTGGCGGCGGTATAGGAGGTTTGATAGGAAGTATAGCAGTCAATGTAGCCATTGATGCCAAAGCAGCGAAAAAAAGAAAAGCAATGGCGGGAACAGAAGTTTCACTTGACCCTTTAACGGGAAATTATATATTGCCGGAAAATTTTGATAAATCTAAATAATACATAGAGAGCATATTGCTTCTCTTTTTTATTGAAATCAGAATTAAAAGGAAGCATTTGTGACTAAAAATTAAAAATGAATTTCTCCTGCATTTTTTTATCTTTGCAAATTACAACGTTCTTAAATGAAAAACATACGAAATTTTTGCATAATCGCTCATATTGACCACGGTAAAAGTACTTTGGCAGACCGTCTTTTGGAGTATACCAACACAGTTACTCAAAGAGAACTACAGTCTCAGACCCTGGATGATATGGATTTGGAGAAAGAACGTGGGATTACCATCAAGTCTCACGCAATCCAGATGGATTATGAGTATAAAGGAGAAAAATATATCTTAAATCTTATTGATACCCCGGGACACGTAGACTTTTCTTACGAGGTTTCCCGTTCTATCGCTGCCTGTGAAGGTGCGCTGCTTATTGTAGATGCGGCACAGAGTATCCAGGCACAGACTATCAGTAACCTTTACCTGGCATTAGAAAATGATCTGGAAATTATTCCAATTCTTAATAAAATAGACCTTCCGTCAGCAAACCCTGAAGAAGTTACCGATGAAATTATGGGACTTTTAGGCTGTAAATATGAAGATGTCCTTAGGGTTTCCGGAAAAACAGGAGAAGGAGTTCATGATTTGCTTGAGCAGATTGTCAATAGAATTCCACCTCCGGTTGGCGATCCGAAAGCTCCATTACAGGCATTGATTTTTGACTCTGTTTATAACCCATTCAGAGGAATTGAAGCGTATTTCAAAGTGGTAAACGGAAGTATTTCTAAAAGCGAGAAAATTAAATTTTTCGCGACAGGAAAAGAGTATGGTGCTGATGAAGTAGGAACTTTAAAGCTAAAGCAGGTTCCGAAAAAAACAATTGAATGTGGTGATGTAGGTTACATTATTTCCGGGATTAAAGATGCCAGAGAAGTGAAAGTAGGGGATACCATTACCTCTTTTGTGAATCCTGCCGCTGCCGCGATTGATGGTTTTGAAGAAGTAAAGCCAATGGTTTTTGCCGGAATTTATCCTATTGAATCCGAAGATTTTGAAGAATTAAGATTCTCATTGGAAAAATTAAGACTGAATGACGCCTCTCTGGTTTTCGAACCGGAAAGTTCAGCAGCGCTTGGTTTCGGTTTCCGTTGCGGATTCCTGGGAATGCTTCACATGGAAATCGTACAGGAACGTCTTGAAAGAGAATTTGATATGAACGTAATTACTACGGTTCCCAACGTTTCATATCACGGGTTCTCTAAAAAAGATCCTGAAACTGCAATTCTAATCAACAATCCATCTGAAATGATTGATCCCAATCTTTTAGATAGAGTGGAAGAACCCTATATAAAAGCTTCTATTATTACTAAATCCGATTTCGTAGGAGCTGTAATGACACTTTGTATTGAAAAGAGAGGAGAGATTGTCAACCAGAGTTATTTAACGGCAGACAGAGTAGAATTAACATTTAATATGCCTTTGGCAGAAGTTGTTTTCGACTTTTATGACCGTCTGAAATCTATTTCCAAGGGATATGCTTCATTCGATTATTCTCCAATCGGTATGCGTTCTTCTAAATTGGTTAAAATGGATATTCTGATCAATGGGGATATGGTAGATGCCCTTTCTTCACTGATCCACGATAGTAACGCTTATTATATCGGTAAAAAGATGTGTGAAAAGCTTCGTGAGCTGATTCCTAGACAGCAGTTTGACATTGCGGTTCAGGCAGCATTGGGAGCGAAAGTTATTGCCAGGGAAACCATCAAGGCTTTAAGAAAAGACGTTACCGCAAAATGTTACGGAGGAGATATCTCCAGAAAACGTAAGCTTCTTGAAAAACAGAAAGAAGGTAAGAAGAAAATGAAACAGATTGGTAGAGTAGAGGTACCGCAATCAGCATTTATGGCTGTACTAAAACTAAACGATTAATATAAAAAGACCGGTAATTTTACCGGTCTTTTATTTTTCAGAAAGTTCGCTGTTTCTCAGTCAGATTGGCCTGTATTACCAAAGCTCCGAGGCCGAGAATTACTTCAGCGATTCCTAAAGTTCGTATAAGGTTAATTCCGCATACAATACATTCAGGTTCCGGGAAAGGCTTTTTCCCCACAACAATGATCAAAACTCCTCCTATGATAATAATGACCACGATAAAGGCTCTTAATAATGTTTTCATGATGGTATAAATTTTTATTTTCTATACCAAAGTTGAGCATATCTGTCATGAAATTTATAAGGAAAATCACTGTTTCACTGCGGGGATTTCACTTGTTTTATTTCTTCTTAGTGAATTTTATTTCCATGGTTTTATATTCTTTCCCTGTCTTAGAATCAGGACCATACATTTCCATGGTGTGATTGTTGGCATCCGTAAATGTGTAAACCTCTCTGAATTCACAATCTTTTCCGGGTCTTGCCGGATCAGTCATCTTACCTTTAAGTTCAATAGACTTTTTAGAGGGATTCCAGTCTCCTTCTGCATGCATAATACCTGTTCCCATATTATCGATCCAGGTGCTTACAAACTTTTTCTTAGCGTTATCGTAGCCCATAATGCTCATACCTTCAAACGGCATTCCCATAAAGCTTCCTTTGAAGGTACTGTGCTGATATCTGCCATCGAAGATCATTTTATTGGTACATTCAGATTGGCTGGTGACAGGTTGCGCACCATTTTCCATCCAGCTTGTTGTCGCTCCGGTCCAGTTTCCGTCATATAATGCTAATGTTTTGTGCATTTCACCTGGGGTGGCATATTCCATCCAGGCTTTGGTTGCGGTAGCAGAATCTACATGCTTCCATGTTGTGGAATCTGTTTTTGTTACATCTTTTTCTGTTTTGGACTTGCTTTTTTCACAAGCAGTAAAAAATAAAGCAATTGAGAATAGCAGCATTAGATTTTTCATAATTAGTTAATTTTAAGTGGGTTATTGAAAAATAAAGTTAGTAAATTTTATTATGTACCCAATTTCTTTTTTGCTCTCATTTTATAACCTTATCTTTGTGTATTCATAACGCAAACTAGATTATGGCATCTCCAAAAAAAATTCAGGATATTAAAGTGGCAGTCGATACTGTTATTTTCGGATACTTTGATAAGCAGGATCTTCAAATTCTTTTAATCAAAAGGAAGATTGACCCTTTTAAAGGAGGCTGGGCGCTTCCCGGAGGCCTTGTTCTGGATGATGAAAATCTGGATGAAGCAGTGAAAAGAGAACTTCACGAAGAAGCGGGCATAAAACCCGATTTTCTGGAGCAGCTCTATACTTTTGGTAACGTAGGCCGGGATCCGCGGAATAGAGTAGTTTCTGTGGCTTATTTAGGCCTTGTCAACCCATCCTATCATGAACTGTTTGCAGATTCTGATGCGGAAGACGCCCAATGGTTCAGTGTAAATAAGCTTCCGTCGCTTGCCTTCGACCATAAATCCATTATTTATATTGCGTTAAACAGACTTCGTACCAAGCTTCAGTACCAGCCTATCGGCTTTAATCTCCTGAATGAAGAATTTCCTTTTTCTGACCTTGAAAATCTTTACAGAACTATTGTTGGGCGTGAGATAGACCGCAGAAATTTTCGCAAAAAGATCATGAGCTATGGTCTGCTTAACGAAACCAATAATGTTAAAAAAGAAGGTAGCGGCAGGCCGGGAAAACTTTTTACATTCAACAAAGAGAAGTATGAAGAGCTTGAAAAAGAAGGATTCTATTTCGAAATTAAATAATCTTTACTTCAGACGAATCAAGTTCGAATTTACATAAAAAACTTATCATTTACCATTTTAAATCATTAAACTGAAATTTTAGTTTATTTTAGCTCGTGATATTCGTGAAAACATTAGTGCCATTTGTGTTTAAAATACTTAATTTTAAATATTGATAATCAATAGGTTAAATATTTAGCGTTAAAATAACACAAATAAATTTTGTTCATAGAATTATATTGTTTTACATTTGTGTAATAATAACACAATCATTAAACACAAAATATATCATGGAAAGGATAGAACTTCACCCGAAAAAAGGGTATATCCTAATCCGGGAACATGGGAAAAAGAATTTAAAAGCAGAAGTCCATGTGCAGTGGGATCCGGAAAGGAAGATTAAAGGAAATAAACTGACGTACCATTTTATTCAGGTTGGAATCAGCCGGTACCTGATTGAAGAATTTAATAATGAATGGATCGTTAAAATAGAAGATTATACGCCTTTGGTAAAAAAGATCTTAAACCTTACAAAGTTGGGATAATATGATAAGGCAAAAAAGCTGTTACCCATTGAAAAATTGTATCCCTTGCCGGCTGAGCTTGCTCTTATAATAGGGTCAAGTATTTAAAAAAACAAACAAAAGAAATGAAAACAATAAGTCTTTACAGACCGGTAGGAGAAAAAGAAATGATCCTGATTGTAGAAAGCGGATATAAAAAATTTCCTCCAAGACTGGAATGGCAGCCTATATTTTACCCTGTACTAGATGAAAGCTATGCTTCAGAAATTGCTGAAAAATGGAATACAAGGGATGAAGCTGGAAATTATCTCGGATTTGTTACAAAATTCGAGGTTCCGGAAGAAATCATGAATCAATATCCAGCTCAAAATGTGGGTGCGAGAAACCATAATGAATTGTGGGTTCCGGCGGAAGAGCTGGAAAGCTTTAATAATGCGATTTTTGGGGATATTAAGGTGATTAAAGTATTCATAGGAGACGAGTTTACAAAAGAGACAAGTCCTGAATTGGAAAGCCTTATATTAAAGATTAAAAAATTACCATGACAAATAAAGAGATGGCAAAAGATACCTTAGGGGATCTTGGCTAAAAAATATTATATAAACGAAGACAACGAAAAAATAACAATAGAAAAAGAACTGGAAGCTTGTAAAAAAGAAACCATTTTGTTTTCATCAGAAGAACTTGCTGAAATGGCAAAAAGTGAACTTCCGGAAGTCGATTTTGAAACAACATTCGAAGTCTGGAATTGCAGTTCCTTGAAAGCAATATTAAAATTAGCGGATGAAGAAAATCAGGAAAAATTAATGTGTCTGAATTTTGCGTCAGCCAAAAATCCAGGCGGTGGATTTATCAACGGTGCTGAAGCGCAGGAAGAAAGTCTGGCCAGAACATCAGCATTGTATGAAACTCAGCTTCAGGCGGAAGATTATTATAAGATTCACAGAGCAATGGAGTCTTGTTTTTATACCGACATGATGATTTACGGTCCTAAAGTTCCTGTTTTCAGAAAAGATAAAGGAGAATTATTACCGAAACCTGTTTTGTGTAATTTTATTACTTCTCCTGCGGTCAATGCCGGAGTGGTAAAGCGGCAGGAACCGGAAAGAGCAGATGAGATATGTGATGCCATGGATATTAGAATGGATAAAATGCTTGCTTTGGCCCTGAATCATGCAAATGAAACCCTAATTTTAGGTGCCTGGGGATGTGGAGTCTTCAGAAATGATCCGAAAGAAATTGTAGAATTGTTTAAAAAGCATCTGCACGGAAAGTATAAAAATAAATTTAAAAGAGTAGTTTTTGCAGTCTTGACTAAAAATGAAGAGATGCTGAAGTTGTTTGAAGCAATATGATGAAACCACATTTAGAACTGTATAAAAAGATTTTATAATAATGGAGAAATTTAATTTCAGATTTGTAAATGATTCTAAAAATCAAAATGTAGGATTAACAATTGAAGAAATTGATATGCTCAAAGATAATGTGGGTGTGAGATTTCCAAAAGCTTACATTGATTATCTTCTGAAAGCCGGGAAAAATTCAAATGTGTTCAATGTTGAAACAAACAGCAATGAATTTCAGAGAATTCAAAAAGGATTAAGGGCAGAATTAGATGCTCTTAATCTATTACAAAATGAAGAAATCTTATGTATCAAGAAAGAACTTGGAACGTATTATTTTTTTAATCTTTCTGAAAACAATCAGAAGCCCACACTATATATTTTTGATGAGGATGGCGTAGAGGTGTATTGGGGTGCTTTTCAAAAAACAATAATAAAAGCGGAAGGGGGAAATTTTATAACCTTCATTAATAGACAGGCGGAAAGAATATATGGAACAACGGTAAAACAATATCTTAAAAATATTCCATTATACATCATTGCAATACCAATATCTATTATCTTTCTAATGATAGCTGGGACTGTAATAGTAATAAAAAAATTTAGAGTAAAAATTAACAAACAATGAAAAAACTAACCATATTAAGCGGTGCGGGAATCAGCGCCGAAAGCGGAATAAAAACATTCAGAGACGGAGATGGTCTCTGGGAAAGTCATAATATAACAGATGTGGCAAGTCCGGAAGGATGGAGGAAAGACAGGGAGTTGGTTCTGGAATTTTACAACCAGAGAAGAAGACGGCTTCATGAAGTTGAACCTAATGAGGCTCATCGATTGGTCGCAGAACTTGAAAAACATTTTGATGTTCAGATCATTACCCAAAATATAGACGACCTGCATGAAAGAGCCGGATCAACCAATATTCTTCATATTCACGGAGAATTGTTCAAATCTTGCTCTTGTAATAATAAAAATTTGATCTACGAACAGAAAGGAGATATACGAATTGGCGACAAAGCAGAAGATGGAGCTCAGTTAAGACCTTTTATCGTGTGGTTTGGGGAGGATGTTCCTTTGTACAAGACTGCGCAGGAAAAGGTAAAAGAGGCCGATATTTTGGTCGTTATAGGAACCTCTCTGCAGGTGTATCCGGCAGCCGGACTGATCCATGACATCAAAGACGACTGTCTGCTGGTGGTTATCAATCCTAACGAAACAGGATTCGGATATGGACAAAGAGCCGTAGTGATGAAAGAATCCGCAACAAGAGGTATGCAGCTGCTATTTGATAAACTGGTAAACCTTGCCTGATGGAAAATATGGTAAAAGCCGGAATTTTTGGAGTGTGCATTGGGGATGCGCTGGGGGTTCCGGTTGAATTTAAGAAAAGAGAGGATTTAAAAAGATTTCCCGTTACGGGTTATCTGGAATTTATGTCATGGAACCAGCCCAAAGGAACATGGAGTGATGACAGTTCGTTAACTCTTTGTCTTGCAGAAGAGCTCACGAAAGGCTATGATTTAGAAAAAATTGGACAAAGCTTTGTAAAATGGAACAAATATGGACACTGGACAGCTCACGGAAGACTTTTTGATATTGGTGGAACCACAAGACACTCCATTGCACGATTGATCAAAGGAGAAAGCGCAAGGTTTTCAGGAAATATTTTTGAGGAAGATAATGGGAATGGTTCTTTGATGAGAATTCTTCCCTTAGCTTTTTATCTTAAAGATGAAGAAAATATCGAAAAACTATATCAAACGGTAAAAGAGGTTTCCGCCATTACCCATGGGCATTTCCGTTCTGTTTTTGCATGTTTCATTTATGTTATTTTAGCCATTGAGCTAATCAAAGGAAAGAAAAGGAAAGAAGCTTATATGCATATGCAGAAGGTGGCCTTGGAATATTCAGAAATTCAAGGTTTTAACCCTAAAGAGATAGGACTTTTTTATAGAGTTTTAAAAAATGATATTTCAACCTATCCGGAAGAAGAGATCAAAAGTGGCGGCTATGTCCTCCACAGTTTAGAAGCCTCGCTTTGGTGTTTTCTCAACTCTGAAACTTATTCCGAAGCTGTATTAAAAGCAGTGAACCTGGGAGAAGATACCGATACAACCGGAGCCATCACAGGAGGAATTGCAGGCATTTACTACGGATTTGAAAATATTCCGGAAGAATGGGTTTCCGAACTTGTAAGAAAAGGAGATATTGAAGTTTTATGTGAAAAGCTTCAGAAAAAATTAATGAATTAAAGACAAAAATCATGAACGAAATACAAAGCAAAAGAATAAGCAAATTTCTAAGCCTTATTCTGAGGCATCAGCCCGAGACCATTCAGCTGACACTGGATGAAAACGGATGGGCAGATGTTGATGAACTCATTACAAAATCTGCAAAAGGCAGAATGCATTTCAGTTTTGAAGAGCTGGAAGAAGTGGTGGAAACCAATAATAAAAAACGGTTTGCTTTTAATGAAGATAAAACCAGGATCAGAGCCAGCCAGGGACATTCCATTGATATAGACCTGGCCCTGAAACCGGCACAGCCACCCGATTTTCTGTATCACGGAACAGCAGAAACCAATATTTCTTCTATTCTGGCAAAAGGAATTGATAAAAGGAGCCGCCAACATGTTCATTTAAGCTCAGACAAGGAAACAGCTGCAAAAGTGGGAATGCGCCATGGAAAACCTGTGATTCTGACTATAAGAACAAATACAATGCATGAAGACGGAATAGCGTTTTATCTTTCGGCAAACGGAGTGTGGCTGACAGATTTTGTGGATGCCAAATATATTTCAAAGTAAAGATGAGCAGAACATTAGTAATAGGTGATATCCACGGAGGGTTTAAAGCACTGAAGCAGGTTTTTGAAAGAGCAGAGGTTACAGTTGAAGATCAACTCATTTTTCTGGGCGACTATGTTGACGGCTGGGGCGAATCTTCTCAGGTTATCCGGTTTCTGATGGAGCTTTCCGAAAAGCAGGAGTGCATCTTCATTAAAGGAAATCACGATGCCTGGTGTGAGGATTGGATGTCCACCGGAGAAAGACAGGATGTATGGTTATTCAACGGAGGAAAAAGCACTGTAGAAAGCTATAATGACTACTCATTGGAAGATCTGGCTTTACATCTGGAATTCTTTCAAAAGATGAAAAACTATCATGTAGATGATAAAAACCGGCTGTTTATTCATGCAGGCTATTCCTCTATGCATGGACCTGAAAAGGAAGTTTATTCCAGCAATTACCGTTGGGACAGGACCTTATGGGAAACAGCAGTCGCAATGGACACGAAATTAGCGAAAAATTCAGAACTCTATCCGAAAAGGCTGCTTTTGTACAGTGAGATATTTATAGGACACACGCCAACGTTAGATATAGGAGTTAGTCACCCTATCAACAAGGCCAACGTCTGGAATATAGATACCGGCGCTGCTTTCACGGGTTCCTTGTCAATAATGGATATTGACACCAAAGAATTCTGGCAGAGCGACCCTCTTCCGTCTTTATATCCTGACGAAAAAGGAAGGAATACTGACAGCATTAAGAAGTAAATCTGATAAGAATGCATCCCAGATTTTTACCACCTTCAACCTTATAGGTTTTTAAAAATCTATAAAGCTTTCTACTCACAATTGGAACATATTTCTATTTTTCTCTTCCGCACCCAAATCATATTAAGTAATTTTGAAGCTCAAAAACTGCTTCAATGAAACTGAAATATCTCCTGATTTTCCTGACTACCTCTTTGTTTTTCGCCCAAAATTCATTTCAAACCCCTTTTGAAAGAGGAAATAAAAACCAAACGGTTACTTATGATGAAATGAATAGCTATTATCAGAACCTGGCTAAAAGCTTCAATTCCGTCCAATACCTTAAAAAAGGAGAGGACGATAATGGAAGGCCCATTTATGTGGTGATTTACAATCCCTTTTCCGAAAAAGATGTTGAAAAACTCAGAAAAGACAAAGCCATTATCTTTGTGAACAACGGAATTCACCCGGGCGAACCGGACGGAATAGATGCCACAATGATGCTTATAAGGGATCTCGCAACCGGGAAAATAAAAGCACCACAGAATTTTATTATAGCAGCTATTTCTGCCTATAACGTCAGTGGAATGCTGAACAGAGGCTCCCACTCCAGAGCTAATCAGAACGGTCCCGAGCAGTATGGTTTCAGAGGAAATGCGAGGAACTATGACCTGAACAGGGATTTCATCAAAGCAGATTCAAAAAATGCCAGAAGCTTCCAGGAAATTTACCAATGGCTACAGCCTGATGTTTTTATTGATAACCATGTTAGCAATGGAGCTGATTATCAGTATACTTTCACCTATATTTCAACCTTCAAGGAACGTTTGGGAAACACATTGGGAAATTACTTTTACAATGATTATCAGGCCAAAAACCTTGAGGATATGAAGAAACTGGGCTATGAAAGCACTCCTTATGTCAATATTCACGGGGATATCCCGGATGAAGGATTTGCTGCTTTTGAAGACTCTCCGAGATATTCTACAGGCTACACATCGCTATTTAATTCGCTTGGAACGGTTCCTGAAACGCATATGCTGAAGCCTTATGATAAAAGGGTGGATGCGACATACAAATATATGCTCGTGAATCTTCAGAATTTAGACAAGAATTACAGGAAAATAAAACAGCTTCGTCTTGATAATTTGAAGCAGTACAAACCCGGAATGCAGTACGGAATCCGTTGGAAAATAGATTCAACCAGATTTTCTACAATGGATTTTAAAGGTTATGAGGGAAGCTATAAACCAAGCGATATTTCCGGGAAACCGAGACTGTTTTACGATAGGAATAAACCTTTTACGAAGAAGATCAAGCTATTCATGACAGCACTTCCTACTGGATATATCACCATTCCCAAATACTATGTGGTTCCACAATCCCAATACCGCGTGATCGAAGAGCTGAAAAGAAATAAGATCCTTATGACCGCTCTTAAAAAAGACAGCACGGCAATGGTTGAGTCTTATAAAATTAAAGATTTTAAAACGGTTAAAAATCCATACGAAGGACATTACCTTCATTATGATACCAGTGTGGAAACGGCAAAAAGAGCACTGAATTTTTCAGCTGGGGATTATTTAATTCCAACAGACCAGCCTGGTGTAAAATATATCATTGAAACACTTGAACCTGAGGCTTTAGACTCATTTTTCAATTGGAATTTCTTTGATGGAATCCTGGCGCAGAAAGAATATTATTCCGCCTATATTTTTGAAGATACCGCTTCAGAATTACTAAAGTCAGATAAAAAGCTGAAAGATGCTTTTGAAGCTAAAAAATCATCCGATAAAAAATTTGCAGAAGACGGATCTGTCCAACTCGACTGGATCTACAGAAATTCTCCTTACTTCGAAGAAAAAACATTCAGACAATATCCCATTTATAAAATCTTATAGATTGGTTTAATTTGATTTAAAACATTGATTATCAGTATTTAATTTACAGGTTTTTCACGCTTGCATAAAAGGTGTTTTTCCTGATAACTTTAGTACATATTCGGACGAAATTTGCTTTATAAAACCAATAAAAACTATAGTTATGGCAACTAAAAAGCATTTTTTCGTTTCACTGGAAGGAGTAGATCTTTCGGATGAACAGTTGAAAAACATTGACAGAGGAATTCAGAATGTAGTGCTTTCCGAACTTTCAAAGATTGATAATACACAGGCTTTTGGAGCTCACAGAGATTTCAAAGGACTGCTGAGACCCATGAAAATAAAAGATTGGTTTCCTTGGGGAATCATTATTTTCAAGCCGGGAATTGATATTCAGAGCCAGATGAAAAGCATCCAGTCTCAAATAAAAAGCTATGGAGGCTAATTCCAATACTTCAAAAAAGATGTGCCCCAGTTATCTTGGAAAAGTTGGGGCACAGCTTTTCGGAGTGGTCAGCAAAGACGGGAAGGTTCAGTTTATCACTCCTCTCACCGTTACAGAAGATTTTCTGAAGCAGAATGAAGATAAAACCAATCTTGAGCAGAGATTCCGTTTTACCGGTAAATGTGTCGAAAAAGGCTGCGCACAATGGGACAAAGAAGAATCTAAATGCTCTCTATCCCGGAAAGTTCAGAATTTGGATTTTCAGAAAGAAACAGAGCTTGGCTATTGTCCGATCCGCTCTAGGTGCAGATGGTTTTCCCAGGATGGAAAAGAAGCCTGCTTTTCCTGCAATGAAGTGACAAGAAATATGGAAGAGCTCCTTGTAAATAGGCAGCAATAAAAAAGACGCTTCAAACTGAAACGTCTTTTTGTTTTATTTCGGTAAGCCTCTCTTTAAAGCAATTTCTGCTCGTTTAACAGCTACTTTTTCTTTCCAGTCCATGTATTTCTTTTTGAAGTTGGACTTCATAATATCGTCAAATTTACGCTGTACGGTAAGGTTCCATAAAGAATGAGCCTTTACTGCCCAGGATTTATCCCATGCTCTCAAAGAGATAGAAAAACTTCCGTCCAGGTATTTCATCCAGTGCCACCACCCGGTAGGCATGAAAAGCGTATCACCGTGCTCAAGGAAGCACTCAATTCCCTCTACACCGTCCAGGGCGGGATATTTATCGAAATCAGGGTTGTCGATATCATAATCTTCCAGTGCATAGGTTGCATAAGGAAGTCTGTACAGTCTTTCTTTCCACTTATATTCAAACAGCTTCACATGTTTTCTCCCGTTAAAATGAGTATGGAAAATATGCGCCATATCAATATCAAAATGAAGAAAGGTTACAGAGCCTTTACCACCAAAAAACATAGACGGATATTTATCAAGGAAACCTCCCATCAGTGCTTTAGGAGAAATATAGTCTTCCAGTAATTTTTTAGCATGTTTTATGGGA
The DNA here is from genome assembly GCF_051400735.1 of Chryseobacterium hilariae. Lineage (NCBI taxonomy): Bacteria > Pseudomonadati > Bacteroidota > Flavobacteriia > Flavobacteriales > Weeksellaceae > Chryseobacterium > Chryseobacterium hilariae. Next base: position 327,758 of record NZ_JBLFFJ010000004.1, on the reverse strand, counting down.
TCAAAAAAGAAGATTCTCAGATCAGTAGGCTCTTTTTGGATGAGGTCTATATAATCTGCAAACTTCATTTTTGTAGTGGGCGTATTGATGGGAGCTGCAGGGTCAGCTTTCTTGGAATCATAAAGAGGAACCTCCACATCACCTACTGCTTCTTTTACATAATCCATAGTCCACTTCTGGTAAGCAGGCCAGTTTCTTGCCATATTTTTAATGACAACGGGCCTTCTGGGCTTTAGATATTTTTCCGTAAACTCTTCCTGAGTAATATCATCTACAACATCTATAGGCTTTAAAATAATTCCCATTCTATAAATTTTATGTTACAAAATTATTAAATAAATATATATGAATCAGTGTTTAAGTATTTTTTAATCTATGATTCAAATCATTTTTAACTATTTAGACTAAATAAAAAATTTGAAATACAATTCTTCTCTAGGTTCTGCAGGGATTTTCCTTTATTGTCAGAGCTTTTTTTATTGAAAAATGTTAGATCTTGATAGAATGATCAATGATTTAAATTCAGGCATATAAACATATTTTGACGATTTTACATACCAAACATATTTTAGAAATCGAATTTACATATTTCCCAAATAGTTTATTAAAAATTGAATTTATAAAAAATATCACTAAGTTTATAGTGTTAGACATTTAACCTTTATCATTAAAATACATCTTTATAAAAGTGTAACAAAAAACACAAGCTACGAACTAATTAAGCAAATAATAAATTATGAAAAGAAAGATTTCCTTATTTCTGATGCTTTTTTTCATGGTGCTCACATTTGCACAGAAAACAGTGTCAGGGAAAATTACTGATGAAGACGGATCTCCTATTCCCAGTGCCAGTGTTACCATAGAAGAGCCTGGCAAAGATGCTATTTTGGCATATGGAATTACCAATTCCAAGGGAGAATATAAAGTGACATTTACTTCTGCGGAACCTAATGTGGATCTGAAAGTAAAAGCATTCAACCAAAAACCCCTAACCCAACAGATCAGTAACAGCGACCAGACTCTGACCTTCAAAATGCAGTCTGAAGCTACAGAAATAAAAGAAGTCCAGCTTAAAACAAAGATGATTACCGCAAGAGGCGATACCATTGCCTATGATCTTAAAGCTTTTGACAGTAAAAGTGACAGAACACTTGCCGATGTAATGAGAAAAATTCCAGGTATTGAAGTCAATAAGGACGGATCAATTCTTTACCAGGGAAATGCCATCAATAAATTTTATGTTAACGGAAAAGACCTGATGGAAGGCGGATATGGAACTATCAACAACTCGCTTCCCAAAGATGCAGTGCAGAAAGTGGAAGTCCTTGAAAACCACCAGCCTGTAAAGATTCTTCAGGATAAAGTACCTTCTGATCAGGCGGCAATCAATATCAAGTTAAAAAACTCCGTTACCATGACCGGAAGAGGAGAAGTAGGAACAGGCTTTGGAGATCCGTGGCTATGGAATGTTAAACTTACCCCGATGTTTTTTGGACAGAAAAGCCAGTGGGTGGTGAATTACAAAACTAACAATATGGGTGAGCAGGTGGAAAATGAAGGAAATATCTTAGCTTTCGGAAACAGATTTGAAGGAAGAAGAACCAATACCTCTCAGAACGACTGGCTGAATGTAGAAAATGCAAGTACACCGAACCTTCCGGTAAAAAGATATTTGATGAACAATGTGCATTACCTGTCGGCAAATTATCTTACCAATATCGACAAAAAGAAAGAATGGGAGCTTAAAGCCAATGCCAATTATACCAATAATGCAGTTGAAAGAGAATCTTACAGCCAGACAGATTATTTTGGGGGAAGCTCTAATATTGTAAACATTCTTAATAATTTTTATACAGATAAGGCAAAAGGAGAATTAATATTTACAAAAAATGCCAAAAAGGGATTCTTTAAAAACACCACAAGCTTTTCTCAGTTTTGGAATGCAGACAGAGGGATTGTTGACAGAACGGACGCCGCAAGCGGAGTGAAAAGACACGGCGATGAAGCAATAGAATCTCCAACAACATCTTTCCAGAACTCCCTGAGTACCATTATTCCGTGGAAAGAAAAAATGGTGAATCTTTTATCTTTTGTAAGTTACCAGACAGATAAACAGACATTGAAAGTTTTTCCGGCCTCTTATCTGGACATTCCGGGATTCACTCCTGAGCCTAAGAATTTTGCAAAACAGAGCCTGAGACTTAAAACGATTGAAGCCAATCATTCTGCGAATATTGGATTCTCTACAAAAGGATGGACGTTCACTCCGGAAGTTGGATTTAATTTTAAAACAACAAGTTTAGTTTCAGATTTATCAAATATTGTTACAACAGGAGCACTTCCGACAGCCTATAGTAATGATCTCACGTATACTACAGCAACGCCTTACGGAAGCTTGGGGGTAAATTATAAAAATGATTCCTGGATGTTGTATGCCAATTTTCCAGTAAACTCTAATAACATTAAAGCAGAAGATCCATTAAGAAATGTTGCCAAGGATGTAAATAAAGTGACTTTCGAGCCAAGCGTTTTTGCACAGTATACTTTTGCTTCTTTTTGGAAAGCTTCGGTAAATGCTAATATTAATAACAATTTTGGAGAAATAAACACGGCTTATTCAGGATTCTTAATGACCTCTCCAAGCGGAATCAATGCAATGGACATCAATAATCCTATACCTCAGAATAATAATAAATCTGCAGGAACAAGATTGGAATACAGAAATCCTTTGAATAATTTATTCTTCAATATCAATTACAGATTTTCGGATGCTAAAAGAAACCTGATTTCAAACCCGTTAATTAATGGAGCAGGTTATACCGTAATGCAATATATAGAACAGGATAATCATGTGTTAAATAACGGTTACAGCGTAGAAGTAGGAAAATATTTTCCAAAGTTTAAAACAAACGCCTCTCTTAGCTACAGCAACAATACAGCAAAATCTGACGCATTCCTGAATAATAATTCTTTTACAAACAACAACAACAGCCAGTCTTACGGAATTAAATTCAATAACACTTATTTCAGTTGGATGAGCATAGATTATAATGCAAGTATTTCCAGAACAAAGCAAACCAGTACAGGAAATATAAACTCCAGTGCCACCAGAACCGGATTTACACATAATCTTGGTGCGTTCTTCTATCCTGTTGAAGACCACACTATTGGATTCAACTGGGATCAGGTAAATACAAATGCCGCTGATCAAAAATACCACAACGGATTCTATGACATTTCATATCAGTTTACCTGGGCTAAAAAGAAAATTGATTTTGAGCTTAAATGGATGAATATAGCCAACAAAAAAGTATTCGAAACGTATGATATTAATACTACAAACATTACTTTTACAAGATATCAACTCCGTCCAAGCCAGGTTATGTTTACCGTTAAATTCAACTTCAAGTAACAATAAAAAATAAAATAAAAAACCAATCTCACAGAGATTGGTTTTTTATTTGAGATATATTTGTTCAGATTACTAAAAGCTCTGATGATCTGCGGATGGACCATAGCTTCCGGGAAGAGGAATATCATTCAGCCTGTAATATACTCCCAGTTGCGCCCTGTGATGCGTAATTTGGTTTAAAGAATGGCGGATAGAGCCGTATTTGGTCCACTTTGCCACTTCATGGCCATTGTTTTTCAAAGCCCAGGTCTCATTAAGGTTTTCTTCTTTAGCATTGTCAAGAGCTGCCTGCGCAGATTTGAAATTCTCATCCAGGGTTTGAAGAAGATCTTCTTTGGTAGAAAGATGCTTAGGCTGAAAATCTCCTTTTGCAAAATCCAGATCAGAAGTTTTCAGCATCACGTCCGGCCATCCGAAAATCTCGGAAATATGAGTGGCAAGAGGCATCATTTTCATGCTTTTTTCATGAGGTGCATAGTCGTTTTTCCCTTCAGGATAAGCTTCGAAAAATTTCCGCGTCGTCTGGTATTCTGTTTCCAGCTCATCTTTAAATTGTGATAAAGTATCCATAATATTTTGTTTTTAAGTACTTAAAGGTAAGGCTTTTGGGATAGAAAATGTTTTAAGGAAATCATAATTTTATTCTATTGCTTGGGGATAATCAATGTGTTCTTGGAAATTCTAACAAATGTAATGATGTACGGTATGTTGCTAGTCATCAGTGATCTACGCTGTATTAAATAAAATTTTGAAAAAAAATGTAACATATTACAGCAATTGATAACTAATTAGTAAATGTTATTACAATGAAAAATCTATTTTCTGTATTCTTTATTGCTCTTTTTGCTTTTGGATCAGCACAGGATTCCAAAGAATCAAAAGAAACAGCAAACAGGTTCTTTTATGAACTTACTTTTAAGCCGAAGAAAGATTCTACCAAGATGGATAAAGTAATTACAATCTTGGATATTACAGACAAAAACAGATCAATTTATCAGGATTATACTGTGATTGCTCAGGATTCTATTATGAAAGTTGAAATTGAAGCCATGCAGAAAGCAGGAATCATGAAAGATTTGTCAAAAACCATTAAAACCCCTAAAATTTCAGCCAGAATATACAAATCATATCCAGGCATGAAAGTGCAGTATGTCGATAAAATAGCGAGCGGATTTACACCAACTAATATTGGATATAGTGAAGACTTAAAATTTAACTGGAATATCCTTAATGATAAACAAAAAATAGGAGAGTATAACACTCAAAAAGCAACTACTGAATTCGGAGGGAGAAAATGGACGGCTTGGTTCAGTACAGACCTACCATTTCAGGATGGCCCTTACAAATTCTTTGGGCTGCCAGGTTTGATTGTTAAAATTGAAGATGATCAGAAAAATTATTCGTGGGTTTTACAGGGAAACAAGAAAGTGAAAGATTATACGGAATATTCTTATATCGAAAATCTGATGCAGGCAAAAGGTGGAAAAGTAAATGAATTGTCAAGAGAAAAATTTGAAAAAACATTCAGCGATTTCAAAAAAGATCCTTTTGCATCCATAAGACCTATGATGACGCAGGAAATGTTGTCCAAAACAGTTCCGGGAATGGATGGTACGGTTGGCGATATGGTGAAAAAGCAGGAGAAGCAGTACAAAGACTTTTACAGTGCCAATGACAACCCGATAGAAATATCATCAGCACAGGAGGACAAAAAGAAAAAATAAGCATTCATATCAACTAAATTATATTTTGAATCAACCCGGATACAGCAATGTATTTGGGTTGATTTCTTTCATACCCTTTCGTTATTTAGATTAAATTTAAATAGCGTATATTTGCCCTTACAAAAAATCCGGCTTTGAAACAGATTAACTTACATAAATTAAGTGATTTCCCTAAAAACAAAATGGGGAAGATTTTGGGGTACGATAACGATTACCTGAAAATGCCAAACAAGATCATAGAAATGGGCCTCTTACCGGAAACCATTTTCAGGATATTGTACCAGGCACCCTTCAATGGTCCCATGTATGTAGAATTTGGAGAAGAAAAAAGCCGCATCGCTCTTCGTGAAGAAGAAGGAGAATATATCATTGTTGAAGAATTGAATTAATGCAGGAAAATAAGAAAAAACAGGTCCTTTTAGTCGGGAACCCTAATGTAGGAAAGTCTACGGTTTTCAATGCACTGTGCAACAAAAAACAAAAGACCGGAAATTATGCAGGAGTTACCGTTGCTAGCCATTCCGGAAATTATACCTATAAAAATGAGGAGGTTGAAGTAATCGATCTACCAGGCTCGTACAGCGTATATCCAAGTTCAGAAGACGAGGCCATTTTTTCCAAATTTCTTATTGATGAGCAGGAAAATTATGAAGGTGTAATCTATATTCTTGAAGCATTAAGCTTAAAAAGGGGATTGCTTCTTTTCCAGCAGATACAGGATCTTGGTATTCCTATGATCCTGGTGGTCAATCAGATCGATCAGGCAGCAAGAAGAGGAATTAGCATTGATATCCAGAAATTTTCTGATGCTCTGGGAATTAAAATTATCCAGACCAATGCCAAAGAACAGATTGGAATAGAAGAGATCAAAGAAGCTGTCCTGAAAGACGGATTTAAAAAAGCAGATAAGATCTCCTTTGAAACACCAAACGAACATAAAGATTTTATTCAAAAAATAGCAGCCCACAAAGGTCTCGACAACGAATATAAAGCCTGGATGAGTCTTTCATTAGGCTCCGATATCGGAAGAATAGAATCCATAAAAGATCTTCTTAACCAGCCCGATCCCAAAAGTATGGTTCCAAAGCGGCTCCAGGTTCAGGAGACCGTAAGAAGATATCAGAGTGTAGATAAAATATTAGCAGATGTAATCACTAAAAAAGCCCAGTTCAAAGAGCTTTTAACAGAAAAATTAGATAAAGTGCTGGTCCACAAATTCTGGGGCTATGTTGTTTTTCTCTTTATCCTGTTGATTATTTTCCAAAGCGTTTTCTTCCTTGCAGAATATCCGATGAACTGGATCGAGGATTCCTTCTCATGGCTGGCTGCTTTTACAGCAGAACACCTGCCGGAAGGGCCTGTCAATTCACTGATTTCGAGCGGAATTATTCCCGGAATCGGAGGAATTGTAGTATTTGCCCCGCAGATTGGTATTTTATTATATTTCCTATACCTGCTGGAAGATTCAGGATATATGGCGAGAGTAGTGTTCCTTATGGACAGGCTGCTGCGTCCTTTCGGACTGAATGGGAAAAGTATAGTGCCGTTGGTATCAGGAACTGCCTGTGCTATTCCCGCAGTGATTTCTACAAGAAATATTGAGAATGTAAAAGAAAGATTATTAACCATACTGGTTACGCCTTTCATGACCTGTTCCGCAAGACTTCCGGTATACAGCATCATTATCGGTCTGATCATTTCTGACGGATCTTTCCTAGGAATTAAATATAAAGCGCTGGTACTGATGGGAATGTACCTTTTAGGCTTCCTTGTAGCGCTGTTTTCAGCAGCAGTTTTAAAAAGATTTATCAAAAATAAAGATAAGACCTATCTTGTGATGGATCTGCCTACTTATAAAAAACCACTTTTCGGATACGACCTTAAAATGGTGCTGGGTAAGGTCTGGGATTTCGTTACTGGGGCAGGAAAGATTATTTTTATTGTAAGCATCATAGTCTGGTTTTTAAGCTACTTCGGACCCAAGCAGAATCCAAATCAGTTTGTGGCTACCAATGTAGAACTGGATCATTCCTATCTGGCTAAAATGGGTAAAGGAATCGAGCCTCTTATTGAACCTTTGGGCTACGACTGGAAAATGGGTGTGGGAATTCTGACAAGCTTTGTGGCCAGAGAAGTTTTCGTGGGAACAATGTCTACGCTCTACAGCCTGGATGATGATGCCCCGGAGGTGAAAGTAATAGATAAAATGAGAAGAGACGTAAAGCCTGACGGGGAGAAAGTGTTCAGTTTCGCAACGGGAATTTCCGTGCTTTTATTTTATGCATTTGCAATGCAGTGTGTTTCTACACTTGCAGTAGTCTTCAGAGAAACCAAAAGCTGGAAATGGACCGGCTTTCAGGTTGTGATGATGACCGGTTTGGCATATTTTGTGTCGTTGATAGCATATCAGATTTTAAAATAATGGATACTTCATTAATTTTTCAGTACGTAATTATCATACTGATCGTTGCATTTGCCTGTTATTCTTTATTTAAAGTACTCAGAAAGAATTTTGCACCGAAAAAATTCAGTTCCAAAAGAACCAACTGCGACAAAGATTGTGGTTGCTCCTAATCCTGTTTTAAGCCTATAATTGAAAAAATTGTAGTAATTTCATTCTCTGAAACTAAAACCTTTTCGATTTGAGCCCGAAATCAGCAGCTGTCTTTTTATTCTCACTTCTAACCATTTGGGCAAACGCTCAGATCGATACCACTAAAATCAAGTCCTATGCAGATCAGGTAATGGTCCGTATAAATCTCGATACCAATATTGAAAAATATGTTTTTACAGAAGGCCCTGAGGATAAACCTTTTGAAACCATCTTTTCAATCAACAATAAAACAAGAGCTTCCTTTTCTGTTGATTATAGGATTATAAGTGCCACTGTTTCATTCACACCAAGTTTTCTTCCCGGGAATAATGATGATGCGCTCAAAGGAAGCAGCTCTTATGCAGACTTGAGGTTCAGGTTTTTCCCAAAAAAGTTTATCCAAACCGTTTATTACAAAAATGTAAAAGGATTTTACATGGAAAATATGAACGACTTTTTCCCGGACTGGAAAGAAGGAAGAGATCCATATCTCCAGTTTCCTGATCTGAGGGTTCAGAGTTTCGGAGGATCTACGGCCTATGTGATGAAAGATCATTTCTCACTGAAAAGTATTTACACACAGGGTGAATGGCAGAAAGAAAGCCGCGGGAGCTGGGTTCCCATTGTAGATTATGACCTTTCCATATTCCGAGATATTTTAAACGGAAAGAAAAGTAAAGAAACCCAATACAGTTTCGGCGGCAGTATGGGTTACTTTTACAATTGGGTGCTGGGTGCGAAAAAAAGAGTAAATATTGCTCCCCATATATCGTTGGGCTTAGGCGGAATGTTTTCCAGCAGCTGGGATATTCAGAATGACGGGACAAAATTAAACAAGCAAAATACACAGTATCTAACCCTGAAGTTTGCCAGCGGGCTTCATATTGGATATAATACAGACCGGTTTCTGTTCGGAGGAAAATTTAATGTCAATGCCTATGCCTACAATGAAAAAAATAACCAGAATGTTCAAAATAACAATCTATACGGCCTGCTTTATATAGGTTACCGTTTTCCGCCACCGAAGGTTATCAAAAGGAATTATGATAGGGTTCAGAAAAAGATTCCCATTCTATAACTTATTAGGTCTTTTAAGTATCTTTGCTACCGAAACCAATTAAAAAAATAAAAAAAGAATGTCGTTAATAAAATCTATTTCCGGGATCAGAGGAACGATCGGAGGAAAAGTAAATGATAACTTAACCCCTCTGGATGTCGTGAAATTTGCATCAGCATTTGGAACATGGCTTCAGAATACACAGAATAAAAAAAATTTAACCCTTGTTATAGGAAGAGACGCCAGAATTTCCGGGGAAATGGTTTCCTCACTGGTAACAGCTACTCTGCAAGGATTGGGAATAAATGTAGTAGATCTTGGACTTTCCACAACACCAACGGTGGAAATAATGGTTCCCGAGCTTAATGCAGACGGAGGAATTATCCTGACTGCTTCCCACAATCCAAAACAGTGGAACGCCCTTAAGCTGTTGAACGGTAAAGGAGAGTTCATCAGCGGCGATGACGGCGCAAAAGTACTCGCTCTTGCTGAAAGTGAAGATTTCAACTACGCAGAAGTAGATGATCTTGGAAAATATGAAACAAGAAATGATGCTTTTGACATTCATATTCAGCAGATTTTAGATCTTCCGATGGTAGATGTTGAAGCCATTAAAGCTAAAAAATTCAAAGTAGTACTGGATGCTGTAAACTCTACAGGAGGAATTGCAATTCCAATGCTTCTGGATAAGCTTGGCTGCGAAACGATTAAATTATACTGCGAACCGAACGGACAGTTCCCGCACAATCCTGAACCTTTGAAAGAGCATTTGGGAGATATCTGCGAGCTTGTAAAAAAAGAAAATGCAGATTTAGGAATCGTTGTAGATCCGGATGTAGACAGACTAGCCTTGATTGATGAAAAAGGAGAAATGTTCGGGGAAGAATATACCTTGGTTGCCGTTGCAGATTATTTATTGAAACATAAGAAAGGCGCTGCTATATCAAACCTTTCCTCTAGCCGTGCTTTGAGGGATGTTGCCAGAAGCCACGATTCAGAATACTTTGCAAGTGCTGTAGGAGAAGTAAACGTAGTAAACCTGATGAAAGAGAAAAATGCCGTGATTGGCGGGGAAGGAAACGGAGGAATTATCTATCCTGATCTACATTACGGAAGAGACTCTTTGGTTGGAGCTGCATTATTTTTAACTCATCTGGCCAAAGAAAACAAAACGGTTTCCCAGCTAAGAGCCGGATATCCGGAATACTTCATGGGCAAAAAGAAAATAGAGCTGACACCGGAGATCGATGTGGATGATATCTTAGCCAAAATGGAGAAAGAATATCAGAATGAAGAAGTTTCTACCGTGGATGGTGTTAAGATTGATTTTGAAAAGAACTGGGTTCACCTGAGAAAATCCAATACCGAACCTATCATCAGGATTTATACTGAGGCCCACTCACAGGAAGAAGCCGATAAGCTTGGAGATGATATCATCGCTAAAATTAAAAGTTTAATTTAAAATAAAACAGGAACGGAACAGAAATGCTCCGTTCTTTTTTTGCTGGATTTCTTTTTAAATAGTCCAAAAGAAAGAAAAGAAAACAGAATAAATGCATCAGTCCTGAATTTTGAGATAGAGCCGAAAAATGGAACGTTGTAACTATTTAACCACAATTTCCGGTTTTTATCCACAATCCTTTTATCTGTTTTCTTTTTTTACTATCTTTAATATAGAAATTTATGAAAAAATAATTCAAAAAAAAGTTGCAACTTTGCATAAACATTTGAATTTCAGTTTCAGAGGTTATTATTAATTAAAAAGTTTGCCGAGGTTTGTAAGCATATTCAGACATCGGGCCGACAAAGACGACACTATTGGAAGAGTATTTTGGAAATGAACTTGTAAAAAAGTTCGAGGAAATGATGGAAAATAATGATGAATTCTACTTCGATACCGAAGAGCTAGAAGACATTATTGTTTATTATTTGGAGCTGGGAGATTTTAACTACGCAGACAATGCTGTTAATTATGGCCTTAAGCTTCATCCCAATTCATTGGATATCAAGATCAAAAGACTTGAAATTCTTTTGGAATGGGAAGATTATAATACCGCAAAAGAACTCATTGACGAACTGAAAGGTTCATCCATGGAAAACACAGACTTTATGGTCTGCTATGCGAAGTATTATTCGAACCTGGGTAACCCCAGAAAAGCCATTGACATCTGCAAAAAAGCCCTAGAACTGCAGGAAGAAGAAAACTTCCTTCACAACTTTATTGCGGACGAATATGTAAACTTGGGAGATCCCTTTAACGCTCTTAAACACTACAGAAAAGCCCTGAAAGAAGATCCTATGGATGAGTATTCTCTCGAAAACTGTATGATCTGCTTCAGCGACCTGAATAAGAGCGAGGAGGCTATTGCCTTTCTTAATGAATATTTAGATGAATTTGCCTATTCCGAAACCGCATGGTTTGAATACGGACAGTTTTACTTCAACAGAAAGAACTATGAAGAAGCCATAAAAGGATATGATTATCTTTTGGCTATTAATTCAAGTTCTGTAGGTGTATATGCAAACAAAGCAGCCTGTTATGAAGCCTTGGCACAGTACCAGAAGGCGGTGGAGGTTTATGAGGAAATGCTTGAGCTTGAATATACCAAAGCATTTACATTTTATAAAATAGGATTGTGCTATAAGGCGCAGAAACAGTCTATAATGGCTTTAAACGCATTCCAGAAATCACTGAGAGAAGACCCTCAGTTTTATCTTGCGATGATGGAACAGTCTTATCTTTATGAAGAAATGGGAGGGATGAAGGAAGCCCTTCACTTTGCAAAAGAAGCCACCCAGCTGAATGACAGTAATCTTGACTATCAGAAAAGACTGGCGTTTCTGTTCATTGATTCCGGAAAATTTGAAGAAAGCCTTGCCTGCCTGAAAAAGCTGGTAGATGCAGAACCATCAAGATTTTATAACTGGTATGCCTATTCAGAGGTTTTGATGCTTCTCGGGGAATATGAAGAAGCGGTAACTATTCTGGACAATGCCTTAAAGGTACATGACAGAGCGGAGCTTTATTATCAGCTCAGCAACTGCTATTTCAACCTGAGAAACCCGGAAAAAGGAGCAGAATCTCTTCAGAAAGCTTTAAATATCGACGCATCGCTTGCTCAAGATATGCAGAAAAAATATCCTTTCATTAAAGATGAGGTAAAGAAAGTCAAGGCCAAGGTGAAGAAGAAAAAGAATTCTTAATGATTAAATTAAAATCATAAATAAAAAATCCTGCAGCAATGCGGGATTTTTAGTTGATATAAGTTTAAAATAAAAGAATTCCCATTTCCTTATTATTTTTGAACTTGGTCAAAATATTTATTTTTATCGCAAGGCAAACAAGAATGCTCATTTAGTAAAGTAATAGAATATGATTCCTATGTATTGCTTACCAATAAGTGAAACGGCTTTGTTATCTTAAAAACCAACTGATTGCTTTATAAAACTTTGTTTATCATTGCGTTGAATTTTAATCCTATCCTGAATCCAGTTAAAATAGCATTCGAATTAATCTGCTTTATGTTAAAATAGTACAAAAAGCTTACTTTTTTACAGCAACGGATTTAGCTCTTAAAAAAATCAGTCCGCCGATAATGACTCCTGCCCCCACAAACTGTAAGAAGCTCAGTTTTTCACCATCTAAAAAGCCCCAGATAATAGCAACGATAGGCATCAGCAGAGTTACGGTGGAAGCAAATAACGGGGTAGATACCTTCAATAGCCTGTAATTTAAAGTCATGGCCAGCCCCGTTCCAAAGATGGATAATAATCCCACAAACATCAGCCCCAGCATATTATCTTCATTAAATGTGAATGTTGAAAAGAATCCCGTGAATGCTAAAGCAATCAGAGAAGGGAAAAATAAAACAAATGAAAAAACGAATGCTGATAAAATCGTGGAAGAGACATTCATAAGCTTAGACTTCACCGTTGTTGTGCTTACAGCATAGCACAATGTGGCCAATAACAACAGTAATATCGGAATGAGTTTAAACTTTCCACCCTCTCCATCTCCTCCAAAAGCCAGTAAACAGACCCCAGCAAAGCTGATTATTGTTCCCATGATCTGCCTTTTGGTTGTTTCAAATTTCCAGATCAGCGCGCCCACAATGATCACGAAGATAGGCATCATTGAATTGATAATTCCGGCGATACTGCTGCTTACTTCCGTTTCCGCAATCGGAAATAGAAACATAGGAATGAAATTTCCTGTAAATGCAGCCAGGATAAGCCACTTCAAATGCTTTTTGGGAAACAGTTTATATTTTGAAATCGCGACCGGCATTAAAATGATTCCGGCGATCAGAACCCTGAGCGCTCCCACCTGGTACGGGCTGAAATGTTCAAGAGACTTTTTGATTAAAATAAAAGACGAGCCCCAGATAACAGTTAATACAATCAGAAGGATCCATTTTTCTTTATCTGCGTTCATTGTTTTTGTGTAAGATGTTTAAAAATTCTTTTTTAGGAATCATTTTTGCGCCTAAGCTTTCCAGATGTTCGGTATGAGACTGACAGTCAATGAGATCAATGCTGTTCTTGTTGCTTTCCACAAAATGAATGAAGCCGGCTTTAGAAGCATTGCTTACTTTCGCAAACATACTTTCACCACAGAAAACATTTCCGATCAGAAGACCGTAAAAACCTCCAACCAGTTTTCCGTCCTGCCATACCTCAATGCTTTTGGCAAATCCATGCTCATGAAGCTGAATGAAAGACTCCATCAGCTCATCCGAAAGCCATGTTCCCGTCTGTCCCTTTCTGCTGGTTTGCTGGCAGTTTAAGATAACCTCCCTGAAATTTTTGTTTTCCGAAAATGTAAAAACACCCCTGTTTAGTATTTTCCGCATCGACTTGGAAACTTTCAGTTCGCCAGGAAACAGGACAAATCTTGGATCCGGGCACCACCATAATATTTCTTCTCCAGGATTATACCACGGAAAAATCCCAAGCTGATAGGCAAACCAAACCCGTTCTGTAGACAAATCTCCACCAAAGGCAACCAGGCCATCGTGACCGTCATAAAGTTCAGGATCGGGGAATGAAATCTCGTTTTCGTCTAATCGGACCATTTTTTTGGAAAAAAAATCCCACTTGAGAAAGCAGGATTTATATTTGATCTTATTTTTTAATTAAAAAGGTAAATCATCATCATCGTCACCAGCGAAAGGGTTTTCATTGGAAACCGGAGATGCAGATTGAGAAGGAGAAGCTTGTGTAGGCTCGGATCCGTTATCCATAACTTTTTCTATTCTCCATCCTGTAATAGAATTGAAATACTTAGTCTCACCCTGAGGAGAAACCCATTCTCTTCCTCTGATATTGATTCCCACTTTTACATTTTCACCTTCCTTCAGGTTATCTAATAAACTGATTTTATCAGACAAAAATTCTATGTTTATCGGCTGTGGATACTGTTCCTGGGTTAAAATAACCATTTCTCTTTTTTGAAAGCCGCTTGCAAATGTCTGAGCATCAAAAAGTTTCTTTACCGTTCCTTGTAATTCCATATTGTAATAATTAACGTTGTAAAAGTAAGAAAATGAAATGTAATAATTGGAGGACCTGGAAAAAAATGTGAGAATTTTAATTTTTTTTTCTGAAAAGTTTGGAGACAATGGAAAAAGTCCTATATTTGCACTCACAAAAACGAAGCAAGCTCTTTAAAATAAACAAAACAAACCAGCGGATGTGGTGTAATTGGTAGCCACGCCAGACTTAGGATCTGGTGCCGTGAGGCGTGGGGGTTCGAGTCCCTTCATCCGCACTATGCGAAAATAGCTCAGCTGGTAGAGCACAACCTTGCCAAGGTTGGGGTCGCGGGTTCGAATCCCGTTTTTCGCTCCACACCTGCCCTGGTGGTGGAACTGGTAGACACGCAGGACTTAAAATCCTGTGTTCGTAAGAACGTGCGGGTTCAAGTCCCGCCCGGGGTACTAAACTCTCTGTTGATTTCAACGGAGAGTTTTTTATTTTTAAAAGGTTTGTAAGAATCGTTTATTTATCATTGTTTATAAGTATTTATGTTTTTTTAGTTCTTATTTTAAAGCAAAATGTTTTATATTTGTAATTACAAAAGAACAAATTCTTTACACAAAAAAATTAAGCGGATGTGGTGTAATTGGTAGCCACGCCAGACTTAGGATCTGGTGCCGTGAGGCGTGGGGGTTCGAGTCCCTTCATCCGCACTTTGCTAAAAAACTCTCTGTATTGTTACAGGGGGTTTTTTATTTTAAAGCCTCATATAAACGCTCGAGTATTTAAAGCCTCAGATGTAATGCTCTTCGAGTAAAACTACAAATTCTTTAATCTGTACCCAATATAATAATAACTTCTGTATCTGTATCCTTAATGGAATACTCCATAACTTTGTTATACTAAAACAGAGTATTATGGAAACTATTATTCGAAACCAGCAGCAGCAGTTTCAATATGCTGACGTCTATATTTCAGATATGCAGACTCTGAAAAATATTTTTCTGCAGTCACAGAATCTGTCCAGATTAAACCAGGATTTCGGTGTACCCTTTCTTTTGGTTAAGAAAAGAAATGAGATTCTGGGTTTTGCAAGCTTGATCATTAACGGAAAAGGAGAGATCACATTTAAGATCTATGGGAAAAGTGACTTTACAGACTCCGAAAAAAAGAATTTTAAACTTCAGGCAGAGCGTTATTTTAATAAAAACAATTCAGCAAATTTCCGGAATGCAGAACAGTTGAAAAGCAGTATTATCAGAATGATCAGCTGGTTGAATGTTGGCTAAAACGTCAATAAATTTGTACATTTACTTAAAACTGAGACTTTATGTCAAAAGACGTTCTCTATCTTAGAATAGCAAAATCTGTCACTGAGCAGATCAAAAGCGATACGCTGCAGCAAGGAGACAGACTGCCTTCACTAAGAAGTGCTCAAAAACTCTATAATGTCAGCCTGAATACTGTAAAACAGGCTTATATGGAGCTGGAAAGCCGCTCTCTGGTAGAATCCCGTCCCAAATATGGCTATTTTGTGAGCCAGACTTCCCAAAGAAAGTTGGCATTGCCTTCAGTGGCTCCAATGAAAGTGGCTGAGAAGAAAAATACGCCGGAAGATCTTATTGATAAAGTATTCGGAACCATTGACGGTACAGATGTTACCCAGTTTGCTTTAGGTATTCCGGGGAAAAGCTTCCTGCCTTTGGCGAAGCTTAAAAAATGCATGATCAATGTGATCAAGAGAAAGAATGACAGCGGGACAGATTATGAACCGGTACAGGGAAGCGAATATCTCCGCCGTGAAGCAGCCAAATGGGCTCTGGTGCTGGAAGGAAAAATATCAGAAGATGATCTGGTCATCACCTCCGGAGCCATGAATGCAGTGTATACCTGCTTGATGGCAGTGACGAAACCCGGGGATTCCGTAGCGGTGGAAAGTCCGGTCTATTTTGGGGTGCTTCAGGCGATCCAGCAACTGGGTCTGAAGGTAGTGGAGATTCCTACCCATCCTATTTACGGGGTAGATCTGGATGCTTTGAAAAAAGTGCTGCCTACACTTTCTGCGTGCTGTTTTGTAACGAATTTCAATAATCCGTTAGGCTTTCAGATGCCTGATGAGAATAAAAAAGAACTGGTAAGAATGATCACGGAATATAACGTTCCTCTGATCGAAGATGATATATACGGAAACCTGTATTTCGGATCAGAAAGACCAAAACCCTGTAAATTTTATGATGAGGCTGGCCTTGTGATGTGGATAGGATCGGTTTCCAAGACGCTAGCGCCGGGCTACCGGGTAGGATGGGTGGCTCCCGGAAAGTTTAAAGAAAAGGTAATCCGGCAGAAGTTGGTACAGACCGTGTGCAGTCCGTCCCTGTATCCTGATGTGATTGCAGATTTTCTTGAACACGGCCGCTATGATCACCATCTGAGAATGTTCAGAAATAAACTGTATGCGAACTACCTTCAGATTCAGAAATCAGTGATTCAGTATTTCCCGGATAATACCAAAATTTCGGAACCCAAAGGAGGATTTATGCTGTGGCTGGAGCTGGATAAAAGAATCTGTACGGAAGACCTGTATGATGAAGCAATGAGTCAGAAAATAAGCTTTGCGCCCGGAAGAATGTTTTCCCAATACAATCAGTACCAGAACTGTATGCGCCTGAATTATGCCCTGGAATGGACGGACAGGGTAGAAAGTGATCTTGAAAAGCTGGCAAAAATGGTAAAAAAAAGAATTTAATAAACACTATATTAATGATAATATGAACAATGAAGTAAAAATTATAGCTTATGACCCTCAGTATAAAGAAGCTTTCAAGGCATTAAACGAAGAATGGATCAAAACATTTTTTACCATGGAGGCAGGTGATTATAAACTACTGGACAATCCTGAAGAGCATATTATAAATAAAGGAGGATATATTGTTTTTGCAATATTGGATAATGAAGCTGTCGGAACCTGTGCATTGGTGAAAATATCCGATTCACCCCTTAGATTTGAACTCTCAAAGATGGCTGTAAGCCCCAAAGCACAAGGAAAAAAAATAGGTTATCTGATAGGAAAGTCCTTAGTAGATAAAGCCAGGGAATTAAATGCAGAAAGTATTTCTCTTGAAACAAACTCCGTGCTCGTTCCTGCAATAAAATTATATGAAAAGCTTGGTTTTAAACACATGCCAATCTGTGGTTCAGCTTATAACCGCTGTAATACACAGATGCTGTTGGAATTTAATGTTTAAACAGTTAAATTCAAACATACTCCGGAATAAGATTAAAGGAGGGACACAATAATAAACAGAGCTCATAAAGCATTTAGTTGATTTTTAAGAAAACAAAGCTGTTTCACTTATTAGTAATCAATACACAAGACATACTTGTATTACTTTGCTGAATGAAATACCTTTGTTTTTCTTACTATACATATCGGAAAATCTACTTTGTTTGCCTTTGCGATAGAGATAAAATTGTTTTCAGGCTTTTCACCATTTCTTGTTAAGATTCTTTCTGTTCGTGAGGTTTCGTCTTCCCGAATGTCTATTCAGACTTTTTCCCTATTTTTGTGAAATTCCTTATTTCAATGAAAAAGATTATCCTCATCGAAGACGAAACCAGCGTAGTCTCTTTTATAAAGAAAGGGCTTCAGGAAAACGGATACGAAGTTTCAGTGGCTTTTGACGGGCGTACGGGTGTACAGCTGGTACAAGGCAACGAGTTCGATCTGGTAATTTTGGACATTATGCTGCCGGAAATGAATGGTCTGGATGTTTGTAAAGAGATCAGGAAAACCAATCAGCATGTTCCGATCCTGTTTTTGACGGCACTGGGAACCTCAGAAAATATTGTTTTGGGCTTGGAAAGTGGTGGCGATGATTATCTCGTTAAGCCTTTTAAATTCATTGAGCTGGTAGCCCGGGTAAAATCACTATTGAGAAGAAGTAATGGAATAAACCCTCAGGAAACTGCCGAGCCGGAGCCTGACAATGAGCATGTGTTCCAGTTTTCAGACCTGATCGTTAATGATTACACAAAGAAAGTGACCCGCGCCGGAGATGAAATTTCTTTAACTTCCACAGAATATAAACTTCTATTGTATTTTCTGAATAATCCCGAAAAAGTAATTTCCAGAGCTGAAATTCTGGATGCAGTATGGGGTGTTAATTATGAGCTGGGAACCAATGTAGTAGATGTTTACGTAAATTATTTAAGGAAAAAAATGGATAGCCAGGATGATAATAAGCTGATCCACACTGTGATAGGAATGGGGTATGTACTGAAAAAACCTTAATGGATGTTTAATAAAGTTGTCACAAATCAGACCAAAACAATGGTGCTCTTAATGCTGGTATTTACTGCCATCATTCTGCTGTTCAGCGGGTTGGTGTATTTTTCGATTGTCAACTTTTCACATCAAAGGTTTTATGAGCTGCTGAAGATTCGCACAACCACCATTGTTCAGATCGAAAAAAGCAAGGACCATCTTGATCTCCCCGAAAACTATATCCTGAACGGTCTGAATGATGAGGAGCTTCCCATGGAAAGAGACTATGTTTTTGCGGTTCCGGCGGATTCCAATTTCAGAAAGATCTCACAGGAGGTTCATATTCCGGATTATTTTTTCAAAAGTATCGTCAGAAAAGGAGAGGCCAATTATAATGATAAAGAATTCTATTATATCGGGCAGACCTTCAAATATGATGATAAAGACTATATTGCCATTGCTTCTGCCAAGAATCATTATGTAATTTATTACCTGGGATTTTTAAAGAGAACGCTGATCACCTGTATCGTGCTGTCTTTGTTCTTCAGCATGATCTTTTCTTTTTATCTGTCTAAAACTTTATTCAAACCCATCTTAAAAATTACCGGTAAAGTAAAAGAGATCAGCTCCGAGAACCTTCACCTGAGGCTGGAACCGCAGCCTGACAATAAGGAACTTAATGAGCTGGTAGATACTTTCAACGGAATGCTGAACCGTATAGAAACCTCATTTGAAACCCAAAATCACCTGATAGGAAATGTCTCCCATGAACTGAGAACTCCTCTTACCTCGATCATGGGAGAAGCGGATGTAGCTCTTTCTATTGGCAGAACAGCTGATGAATACAAAGAAACTCTGGAGATTATTCTTGATGAAGCAGAAAAGCTGGATAAAAAGATCAAGGCTTTATTAATGATTGCTCAGACCGGTTTCGATGGAAAGATCCAAAAAATTGATAAAGTAAGAATTGATCAACTGCTTTGGGATGTCATTGAAACATTAAGAAAGATTGATTCAAGAAATAATATCTATCTGGATATCAGTATGCTTCCTGATAACCCTAAAAAATTAAAAGTACAGGGCAACGAACAGCTGCTCCATCTTGCGGTAGCCAATATTATCAACAACGGCTGTAAATATTCTAATTTCCAGCAGGTAAAAGTTTCGCTGGGTGCCACGGATACAGATGTTTATATCATTGTAAAAGACTTCGGGATTGGGATTCCGGAAGTGGAAATGAACAAAATCTATGACCCGTTCTTCCGGGCTTCCAACACTAAGAATTATGAAGGCTATGGAATAGGGCTTCCGTTGGCAAGAAATATTGTAAGGATGCACAACGGCGAGCTGATCGTAAGTTCTCACGAAAACCAGGGAACAACCGTACAGATGCGCTTTCCTAATTTCTACAGTACGAGACCGGAAGGAGCTTAATAGCAAAGAGCAATCCCACAACGACAAAAAACAAAAAAAATCTGCTTAATCTCTTAAATCAACGAGAGAAATCTACACACTTTATTTTCATTCCTCCGAAAAATTAAAGTATCCATCTCAAATGTCTCATATTAACGCCTGTTAACAATATTCTAATCTCATTTTAATCTCTTTAATCACATTTTAATTCCGTTCCAAAGAGCTTTTAATCTTGCCGTTTTAGTTTTGTATCATCAAAATATGACAACAAACCTAAATCTAAAAGATATGACCAAAACAATCTTAATCGCAACGGATTACTCTCTTGAGTCACTGAATATATTAAAAAAAGTGCTGAAAGAGAAAGAAGCTTCGGAAGACCAGAACCAGTATACTATTCTTTTGGTTTCAGGATATGATGGAGGAGATTCCATCAGGGATCTTCTATTCAACACAAAAAGCACCATTTTTAATAAGATCAGGCCGCAGGAATTCTGTGATGCCTATGGAATTATCAGAAATAAATATCCGCATTTAATTAATAAGATCGTCTGCGATATTTTCACAGGAAGCTTTCAGAGAACATTCAATAATTATGTGAAGGCAGAGAATATTGAAGAAGCTTATTATTCGCTATCCATTAAGAGTAAAGGCAAAGGAAAGTTTGATATAGCCCCTTATATTAAAAAATGCAGAACGCTTCAAGCTTGGGAAATTAAGGTGGAAATCGCTGAACGGCTTCCGGAAAGAGGAAGATTGGCTGAGGTCTTTGTGGAGGTCTAAGAAAAAAGAAAAACACAACAATATAAAGAATAAAAAATGTTAAGAAATTATAGTAACAGCCGAACGTTGGGAGACAATATCAGATTGGGAACGCTGACTGCATTCACTGCAGGGACTATAAATATCGCCTCTCTGTTAATATTTCTCTCTTTTACCTCGAACGTAACGGGACATTATGCCATCCTGGCTGCTGAGATCAGTAAAGGAAACTGGACGCAGGTGGCTGTGGTAGGAGCGTGGATCTTTCTGTTCTTCTTCGGAAGCTTTCTGTCCAACTTCATAGTGATCAACTTTAATAAAAAGAGTAAATATTTTGCACATTCCATGCCCATTGTTTTAGAAATTATATGCTTACTGTTTGTGGGGATATATGGACAGTTCTACTATCAGAAAACACTGGAAGAAACTGAATATCTGGTAGCGCTGATGCTTTTTGCCACCGGACTTCAGAACGGCCTTACAGCAAGTATTTCCAATTTTTCGGTGAAAACAACCCATCTTACGGGAACCACCACCGACCTTGGAATCCTGCTTTCCATGTTTACCCAGAAAAAATACAGAAAGAATGGTGAGCTGATCGGAAGGGCAAAATTACTTATGAGTATTATGGCATCCTATGTTTTGGGAGCTGTTTTTTCAGGACTTACTTATTATTATCTTGAATTCAGGGTATTTTATGTGATCAGCATCTGTCTTTTAGTGGTGATTGGCTATGATGCCTATAAGATTCATATAAGACACTTTAATACCAAATACCGATACAGCAGAATTTATAAAAAGCCTAATGTACTGGCTTATCTATACGACAAAGTCCATGGTATTCCCAAAAGAAAACAAAAAAGAACGCTTGTCTTTGATGAATAAGCGATAAAGAAATAAAATAAATATTAAATCATTTTTGTGTAAACTAGCTGTGAAACACCCCTTTTCGATGGAAGAAAAGGGGTGTCTTCCTTGGTTATTAATCAGAAATTAGTCACTTTTAAAGAGCCTTTTTATTTAATGCAAGACTGATATTAAGGCATTTATTTTTAAGACTGAAAAGTAGGAATCAATCTTTGATTAATTTCACTAAGCACATGAATAATACATACGTCCGGCCAGTGGCATCGCCACACCTCTTTGCATCTCTTAAAGCTAAAACAGCCCATCTTTAAACTTAGCGTTAAAAAATACTAGCCTTTCAGAATTCTTTCCCTCTGTTGAGGATTAAAAACCAAAGAGGACACAAAATGTGATGAAAATGTTGATAATTAAATTTTAATTCACGGTTTTAATGTTTTAATTCCGGTTTTCATTGACTATTTTTGTAAGTTGATTATACGTTTTATGTCAGATATTATTCAGCTTTTACCGGATCATGTAGCTAACCAAATTGCGGCAGGAGAAGTGGTGCAGAGACCTGCGTCCATTGTGAAGGAACTTTTGGAGAATGCTATTGATGCAGGAGCGTCCAAGATAGAATTGATTGTCAGGGATGCCGGAAAAAACCTGATCCAGGTGGTGGATGACGGTAAAGGAATGTCTGAGACTGATGCCAGAATGGCGTTTGAAAGACATGCGACGTCAAAGATCAAAGGAACAGAAGATATTTTCAAAATCGTTACAAAAGGATTTCGGGGTGAGGCGTTAGCTTCTATTGCTGCAGTTTCTCAGGTTGAACTGAGAACAAAGCAAAATGATGCTAAAATTGGGACAAATATCTATATTGAAGGTGGTGTTTTTCAGTTCCAGGATCCTATACAGACAGCCGACGGATCTAATTTTCTGGTCAAGAACCTCTTTTACAACGTTCCGGCCAGAAGAAAATTCCTTAAAAATAATAATGTTGAATTCAGACATGTTATTGATGAATTCCAGCGTGTTGCCTTAGCTCATGAAAACCTGGAGTTTTCCCTGTTTCATGATGATGAGGCCGTTTTCAGATTAAGAAAAGGAAGCCAGATGCAGCGTATTGTGGATGTTTTCGGACGTAAACTGCAGCCACAGCTGATTCCTATCAAAGAAGATATCATCTGGTGTAAGCTTCACGGATTCGTTGCGAAGCCGGAAGGGGCTAAAAAATCCAGAGGCGAGCAGTTTCTTTTCGTGAACGGAAGATATTTCAGAAGCCCTTATTTCAATAAAGCGGTTCAGGAAGCTTTCGAAGGACTGCTTCTGCCGGGTTATGTTCCTACATTTTTCCTGTATCTTGAAATGGATCCGGAAAAAATAGACGTAAATATCCACCCTCAGAAAACGGAGGTGAAATTTGAAGACGAGCACCTTATTTTTGCTCTTCTCCGTTCCACCATTAAAAGATCCCTGGGGATCTATAACGTTTCTCCGAGCCTTGATTTTGATAAAGATCCTGAAATGGATGCGATGATGAACAAACCTTTTCCAAGCAAAGGAAACGGTGGCGGAGGGGTGATCAAAATGCCGGAAATTATAGTGGACAAGGACTATAACCCTTTTATTGAAGAAAGAAATGTACGTCCCGAAGAGATCCAGAACCTGACGGAAATGTACCACCAGAATATTACGGCAGAACCCTCAAAGATCAATCTATTTGAAGACGAAGATTTTGATGAGGATCTGATGAGGCTGCCGAACGGTTACTGGCTGTTCAATAAAGGCGATGTAACCCTGATGCTGGACCTTGGCAGAATGCACAGGCTGGTTGTGTCCGAAAACAATAAGACCTCCAAAAAGCCTAATATCAATCCAAACAGCCATACACTTCTGTTTTCTCTGGAGTATCATATGAACGAAATAGAAAAGAATAAATACAATTCTTTTAAAAAATTTCTGCCTGAACTTGGGTTTGACATGAAAATTGCACATGAAAGCGTGCTGAGGATAGATGCACTTCCTGAAGGATTGAAAGAAACTCAGGCCATGAAGTTCCTGGAGAACCTTTTTGAAATCCTGGAATATAAGACTGAAGAAGAGTTTATGCAGTTTTATCTCAACCAATGGAACAAAATGCAATCAAAATCAAGGTTTGATTTTATCTATAAAAAAGATGCGGAACAGATGATCAAAGATTTTACAGCATTAGGCTTCCCGGAATTTTTACCGGATGGCAAGAGATGCTTTTATGAAGTTCCGTTTAATGATTTTAAAAACAAATTTTAAAAAATGTTTAACAATATACCGCCCATCACAAGGAATATTATCATTATCAATGTTATTGTATTCATTGGGACTTATTTTCTTGGAAACCAGGTAATCGGCTATCTTGCCGGGTTTTATCCTTTTTCCCCGTTTTTCCATTCATGGCAGATCATTACCCATATGTTTATGCATGGAAGCATCATGCACATTTTGTTTAATATGCTGACTCTCTACAGTTTCGGGCCCATCCTGGAGCAGACATTAGGAGATAAAAAATATTTAATTCTCTATTTTCTAAGCGGGTTAGGAGCATTCTTCCTTTTTAATTTATGGAATTTCGTTGAAGCACAGCAGCTTACGAGTGAATTGCAGCAGCTTGGGTTCAATGTCAACGCCTATTTATCCGGAGCAAGCGTAAGTTTTAGTGGAGATGCGGCATCAGTTCTTAAGCAGAAAGAATTGCTGGAGAGCTTAAAGGGAATTGTGGCAACACCCATGGTTGGTGCTTCCGGAGCTATTTTCGGAGTAGTAACAGCTTTTGCAACACTTTATCCTGATTCAAAAATCATGATGATGTTTATCCCGGTTCCTATAAAGGTAAAATATCTCATGCCTATTGTTATTGTAGTTTCCATATATCTGGGTGTTTCCGGGAACGGAGGTGGTATTGCTCACCTGGCTCACGTTGGAGGGGCATTAGTTGGCTGGATTCTTGCAAGGATCTGGAAGAAACATCTGTATAGATTCAATTAGAAACATCTGTGAAAGTCTTCCGTCTTATTATATTAATCCTGCATGTAGGCGTTTTATTCCTGCTGCTTTGTACCTTTCTGAATGCCTATGTGCCACCTAAAGTATTTCCGTGGTTTAATATGCTTTCCTTAGGTTTCCCTGTTCTTATTGTCATATATGCAGTATTTACGCTTTTCTGGCTTTTCAGCCGGAAAAAAAGAACTTTTATATTTATGCTAGCCGGGCTTATCTTTATGCATCCCGTACAGAGATGGATAAATTTTTCCTCAGGTAAAAAAGAAACAGCAGATCTTAAGGTTATTACTTTTAATGTAAAAGCTGGCTTAATGGGAGCTTCTGACATTGAAAAATACCTGAATAATGCCAATGCTGATGTTGTGATGCTACAGGAGGCCGGTAAAAAAGTTTCTGTTAAAGATATGGAAGTGATTAATAAGAATGGAATTCTTAAAATCTTTTCAAAGCATAAAATTATAGATTCCAAAGAACTCATCAAGAGCGATTATGAAAGTAATAATGCTTATGCTTCCCAGGCAGATATTGAAATCAGAGGAAAAATATACCGTTTTATCAATATTTATTTAGAGCCATTTAAATTTGAAAAAAAGATGATCAAAATTGATGGGCTCAAAGATGAAGATGAAAGAAAGCTGAAAAACATTGTTAAAAGGCTTGTTCCGGTTTTTAAGAAACACCAGGATCAGGTAAGCGCTATCAAAGAAGGAATTGAAAATTCACCATATCCTGTGATTGTTATGGGAGATCTCAACTCCGTTCCCAATTCTTATGAATATTACCACCTATCTGAAGGACTGGAAGATGCTTTCCTGAAGGCAGGAAAAGGAAGCGCAACAAGCTTCCATGACTATAAGTTTCCAATAAGAATAGATTATATTTTTAACTCGAAAAGCATACAGCCGGTTACCTATAAAGTAGACCGGACTATAAAGCTTTCAGATCATTATCCGGTGATAGGAACATTCTCAACCAGCAACTAATAATCATAAAATTAGTTAAAGTAATATCCTTGGTAAGGTTTTTGATGAAAAAAAGTATCTAGACCGTTACTTCATGAAGCTGAGCCAATTACTGTTGTTTATACATATCGCTGTTGCCGTGCTGCTACTGTGCACATTAAGTAATGCATGGATTCCGCCTAATTTCTTAGGCAGTCTTAATCTGCTTTCCCTGGGCTTCCCGTATCTGATCATAATATATGTTCTGCTGACACTTGTCTGGATTTTCAAAAGAAAGAAAATAGCCATTGCTTTTGCGCTGGGTAGTCTTCTTTTTTATAATCCCGTAAGAAGATGGGTGAATTTCTCTCCAAAAACAGAAAGTTTAAAGTCAATCAGAGATATTAAAGTACTTACATTTAATGTAAAATACGGAGATTTCGGCTGGGATAAAGTAACAAAGTACATTACAGATCAGGATGCGGATATCATTCTTGTTCAGGAAAAGGATACCAACAGAGCGATACAGCGTGATATGATAAAATATCCATCGGTTATTCTGAAAACAAAACATAAAATCTTAAGACAGGAGCAGCTGATTGAAGATAAAGCAAGAGGAAACTCTTTCTATGCCGATGTAGATATTAACGGAAAGATCATAAGGGTGGTTACCGTTTATCTGGAACCTTTCAGGCTTCAAAAATCAATGTTTAAATTTGATGGTTTTGCAAAGATAGGAGGGAAAATCACCAATTTTATCTCTCATATGACACCAACCTTCAAGGCCCATGAAGATCAGATCAGAAAAATCAGAAAGGTAATTGATTTTTCACCTTATCCTGTAATCCTGGCGGGTGATTTTAATTCGGTTCCTAATTCATATGAATACTATAATCTGGGGAAAGATCTTCAGGATGCGTTTGTTACTGTAGGAAATGGTGCTTCTACCAGCTTTCATGACTATAAAGTTCCACTTCGGATCGACTATATATTTACTTCAAAATCTATCATTCCTTTAAGCTATAAAGTAGATCATGCTGTAAAATTATCGGATCACTATCCCGTAATTGCAGAATTTCTGCTAAATTAGTTCCATGAAAAATTTACTGTCTGCAGTTTTTATTGTATCATTGTTATTAATGGCCTGTTCAAAGAAAGAGACTCCGGGTTTCGCAGCTGATCAGGATATTAAAATTCATTATGATACGGCAGCGGTGGATTCATTCTCAGCAGGAGCAACATCAATAGATATTGTTCGCCAGATCAGGATGTCTTCACAGAAATACCAGGACTCTGTAGAACAGGCCGAAAAACTTCAGAAAGAAGAGCAGAAGCTGAAAGAAGAACTTGAGAAAGAAAACAAAAAGAAGCTGGAAGAGGATAAGAAAAAGACTGAAGCAGATAAGAAACAGAAAACAGCTGACAGCCCGCCAGCCAACAGAGTGAAAACAGAATAAAATACATTTAAAAAAATATACAATATGAAAAAACAAATTTTAGCAGCAGCTGCAGTGGCAGTACTTGCTGTATCATGCACAAAGTCAACGACTAAAACAGAACAGGTTGAAAATGCAGACGGATCGGTAACCACTACTACCACTACAGTTTCAGAAACACCTTCTGTTATAGATACTACTAAAATAGATAAGGCTAAAGAAAATGTAAAAACTAAAGTTGATGCTGCCGGGAATAAAATAGACGATGCCGCTCAAAAAGCTAAGGAAGACCTTAATAAGGCCGGAAAAGATATCAAAGCCGGTGCTAAGGAAGTTGGGCAGGACGTAAAAGATGCAGCAGCAGATGGAGCAGCTAAAGTAGAAGAAGGGGCAAAAAAGCTTAAGGAGGATTTAAAGAAATAGTAAAATATTAATACTAAATACAGAAAACGCAGCCAAATTTTTGGCTGCGTTTTTTATGAATTATATTTTCTTTTGATGGAGAGAGGCGTGTAATCTCATCTTCCGGAAAATTTATTTATCATTAAGTTCCAGTAGGGGATCTATATATTCCCTGTCATTGCTCAATCTCGGGACTTTATTCTGGCCGCCGAGTTTTCCTTTAGATTCCAGCCAGCGGTAGAAAAGATCCGGCTTTGCAATGTGGACAATTGGTCTTTTCAGGGTCAGGTTATTGTATCTTTTGGCTTCATAATCCGAATTGACCGTTTTCAGATGATGATCAAAAGCATCGGTAAAACGCTCCAGGTCATCCGGATGCCGGCTGAATTCGAAGATCCATTCATGGGCGCCACTTTCATTTTCTTTCATGAAAACAGGGGCTCCGGTAAAATCGGTGATGCTTGCTCCGGTAGCTTCACAGGCTTTGGTAAGAGCAGACTCCACGTTGGTAATCATAAGTTCTTCTCCAAAAGCGTTGATATAATGCTTGGTTCTTCCCGTAATTTTTATTCTGAAAGGATTGGTTGAGGTAAATACAACAGTATCTCCGATCAGGTATCTCCACAGTCCCCCGTTTGTCGTGATCACCATTGCATAGTTTTTTCCCACTTCAACATCTTCCAGGCTTACGACTTTCGGATTGGAAAAATGAAACTGGTCCATCGGAATAAACTCATAAAAAATACCATAATCCAACATCAGCAGCATTTCATCGCTGTCGGATCTGTCCTGTATCCCGAAGAACCCTTCGGAAGCATTGTAAATTTCGTAGTAATTGATCTTTTTCCCGATGATCTGCCTGTATTGGTCCCTGTAAGGTTTAAAACTGATCCCGCCATGGAAAAAGACCTCTAAATTAGGCCAGAGCTCAGAAATGTTTCCGGTTCCTGTCTCTTTTAAAACTCTTTGAAGAAGGACCATCATCCAGCTGGGTACTCCAAGGATGCTTCCCACGTCTTCGTTTTTTACTTCCGAGGTAATGGCTTTAAGCTTACTTTCCCATTCAGCCATCAGGGAAACTTTTTTGCTCGGTGTTGTAGTGATTTCTACCCAAAAAGGAAGATTGTCAATTAAAATAGCAGAAAGATCTCCGAATTTGGTGTTGAAATCTGCATGAAGTTCGGAACTTCCGCCCAAACGAAGATTCTTATTGGTAAATAGTTGGTTCTCAGGATGGTTATTGGCATAGATGGAAACCATATCTTTTCCCGCTTTCATGTGGCAGTATTCAAGGCTTTCTGCAGAAATGGGGATAAACTTGCTTTTTGCATTGGTAGTTCCCGATGATTTTGCAAAATGTTTGATGTAACCCGGCCAGCTTACATCCTTGTGTCCCTGTCTGGCTTTCTCAATATAAGGTTCAAAATCTTCATAAGCAACGATCGGAACCTTGTTTTTAAAGTCCTGATAACTCGAAATCGAATTAAAGCCGTATGTTTTGCCGTATTCAGTGTCTTCTGCATGAAACAATTGCGAAAAGAGTATACCTTTCTGGGTTTCAATAGGATGATCCATGAAATTCTGAATCTGATCTATCCTTTGACGGATAAACCAGTTGACGACAGTGTTAAAAAGTGCCTTTGTTGCCATTTCAACAAATATAATAATATTTGGATTTTTAGAAAATTTTTATGATGTTAAATAAAAAAACCGCTACAAATTATGTAACGGTCGGTATTTAGATTTATTATTTTCTTAGCAATACTCATCAAAAGCTGCCTGAAGATTGGCTGCAATAGCACCTGCAGGATTTCCTTCAATGTGATGTCTTTCCAGCATGTGAACCAATTCGCCATCCTTGAAAAGGGCTACGCATGGTGAGCTTGGAGGGAATGGAGCCAGGTGTTTTCTTGCTTCTGCTACAGCTTCTGTATCAAATCCTGCAAAAACAGTTGTTAAATGATCAGGCTTTTTATCTCCTGTCAAAGAATATACAACTCCCGGTCTTGCTGCACCAGCCGCACACCCGCAAACTGAATTAATAACCAATAGAGTAGTGCCCGGCTGTTTTAAAGCTGCTTCTACCTGTGCTGGAGATGTTAAATCTTCGAAACCTTTATCTGTAAGTTCTGCCTTCATAGGCATTACTAAATCTGTTGGATACATATATTTTGTTTTTATCGGTACAAAGTTAAACAATTCTTTGCGTTTGTTCAATATATAAAAACTATCAAAGATTTAGTCATAAGAAATTATTCAAATATTAATATTTCAACAATATTTGAATAAACATGAAATAAAATTATGAATAATGAGATTTATTTATTAAATTTGAAATGATTCTGAAAACAACTGACCATGAAAAAAACATTTACTGCTTTCCCTCGAGCACTCAAATTATTTAACACGACCTGATTTACAGCAGTTAAGTAAGACTTATTCGGTTTTGAGCGATGCTAGACTGAATTAAATATTATGAATATCCAAAATGAATCCCGGAACGCCAGCGTTCCGGGATTCTTTAATCAAATCGATATGCAAAGGTTGGATATCCTGGTTTTTAAGGCTTGTGCCTCATGTTGCCCCGAATCTCGTGACACGTATTTGTTTACGAAAGCAGCTTCTTAGCCATTTCGGAAATACTTTTTCCGTCAGACTTTCCTGCCAGTGCCTTTGAAGCAGCTCCCATCACCTTACCTAAGTCTTTGGCAGATTCAGCTCCGGTTTGGGCAATAATATTCTTAATTTCTGTTTCCAGTTCTTCCGGACTAAGCTGTTTGGGCAGATATTTCTCAATCACCTTCATCTGGGCTTCTTCCACTTCAGCAAGGTCATTTCTTCCCTGTGCCGCAAACTGTTCAAAGGAGTCTTTACGCTGCTTGATCATTCTCTGCAGGATAGCAATTTCCTGTTCTGCAGAAACTTCAGCACCTCTCGCTTCCGTCTGTAGAAGTAAAATCTGAGCTTTTACAGCTCTCAGAGAGTCCAGAGCAACTCTGTCTTTTTCTCTCATAGCTGTTTTAATAGCTTCACTTATAGTATTTTCTAAACTCATGGTATATAATTTATCAATGTAAAAGTGCATCAATGTACCAATTTGAACAAGTCATTGCTACACTGTTAAATTGATACATTGTTATATTATTTAGTCAACATCTTTATTCAAAAATCTGTTTTCTCTCACCTGCATGGATCCATTGTTGTCAGATAGGTAAGTGTTGATATTCTGGTCTGATGCGTTGGTTCCGTCAATGGCAATATTTTTTCTCTTGAATGCCGGTACAGATTCGAATTCGCTTGTGCTGTCAAAGCTTTGATAGCGTGAATTGAATTCTTTTAATTTATTTCTTCTCTCCGAAATTCTTTCCTGATCAACAGCTTTATTTACAAACGTGAATTCTGACTCGGCAGGTTTTGGAGTTTCAATTTCTGTTTTTTCCTCAAAAGCTGGTTTTGTTTCAGCTTTTGGTTCTTCCTGTCTTGTCTGGAAGATGGCTTCAACTGCCTGAACCGGAATTTCAGTTACTGCACTGGCGGGAGCTGTAAACTCTGCTTTTGGCTGTCCGAAATCTGTTTTAGGCTCATTATTAGATGAAGGCTGGTTGTTGACAAAGAAACTGAATTCAACGGGCTTTTCATCTGAGAAAGCACGGGTTGCCGGTGTAGACGGAGCTTCATCTTTTCTGGCATCAAAATCAAATTTAAAAGACTCAATTTCCAGATCATTAGGATCTTCTCCTTCTTCGTCATCATGAGAGAACAGGCTGTAGGATTCTTCTTCTGCTTCTTGTTCATTTCTCCAGCTATTCTGTGTACCTTCCTCTTTATCAAAGAATTTTATATCAGTTTTAATTTCTTCTTCTTTAATAATCATTTTTTTTTCAGAAGAAGTCATACCGAATTGTGGAGCATCACTGTCTTCATCATCCAGCCTGAATGTGTGTTTTCCTCCGAAATCACGTGTTGTTTCAGAAGTGGCATCTCTTTCTTCCCTTGTTTTAAAAGGAGAGGCTTTCGGGGCCTCTAAACTGTCGTTAAGGCTAATTCTGATTTTTTCTGTAGGTCCGGCGAATCTCTTGCTGTCATTTGAAAAACCTGTAGCGATAACAAGAACGCTTACAGAATCTCCTAATTCCTCATCAGCACCCACCCCGAAGATAATATCAGCGGTATTTCCTGCCTCTTTCTGGATGTGATCCATAATTACACCGATCTCATCCATGGTTACTTCTTCAGCACCACTTCTGATCAAAAGAAGAACATTTTTAGCTCCTGTGATCTTGTTGTCATTCAACAACGGAGAGTCCAGTGCTTTTTTAACAGCTTCTTCTGCTTTGTTTTCTCCTGAAGCAATTCCGGTAGACATCAGAGCTGTACCAGAGTTCTGAAGCACAGATTTAGCATCTCTAAAGTCAATATTTACATCGAAGTAACCGGTAATAACTTCTGCCATTCCTTTCGCGGCATTGGTTAAAACTTCATCGGCTTTTGAGAATCCCTGCTTGAATCCCAGGTTTCCGAATTGCTGTCTCAGTTTATCATTATTGATCACAATCAGTGAGTCAACATTATTTCTTAGTTTTTCAAGACCTATTTCAGCCTGTTCAAGTCTTCTTTTACCCTCAAAGCTGAAAGGAACGGTAACAATACCTACCGTTAGAATTCCCATGTCTTTGGCTACTTTGGCAATAACCGGAGCTGCTCCTGTCCCGGTACCACCACCCATTCCGGCTGTAATGAACACCATTTTGGTATTCTGACCCATGGATGCTTTGATCTCTTCGATGCTTTCAATAGCGGATTTTTCCCCAACTTCAGGATCGGCTCCGGCCCCAAGACCTTCTGTGATGGTAGTCCCCAGCTGTACTTTATTGGCAACAGGGTTATTGTCTAAAGTCTGGGCATCGGTATTACAGACCACGAAATCTACTCCGTAAATACCTTTTTCGTACATGTGTTTCAGGGCATTGTTTCCGCCGCCGCCTACACCGATTACTTTTATGATGGATGAATTTCCTTTTGGCAAATCAAATGAAAATCCTTGTGTACCTATATTTTCCATAACTATGCTTTTTATAATTGATGATTGATGAATGATAATTGATGAGTGATAAATGGCGCCGGCAATAAACTGTGTGCATTTTATTTATCAATTATCAATAATCTTCTATCATTTATATTTTATTCTACTTCTTCAAAGAATTTTTTAACTTTTTCCATAAGCGACTGTCCGAAGGTCAGTTTCGCTCTTCTGTTTTCCTGCTGCTCGTTAACAGTGGGTTGTTCCTGAACTATAGCTGTCGGCTGGGCCTGCTGGGCTGTTTCTGTCTGTACTGCAGCAGTTTCTGCTTTAGCCATTTCTTCTTCCACGAGATCCTCTGCTTCAGCACCCTGTTTTTTGTCCCGAATCTTTAAACTTTCCATCAGCAAGCCGATTGATGTAGCAAATTCCGGGCCTTTCAGGTACTGATTTTTATCGTTCGCAATATATTCGTTGGCAAAACCGATTCTGCTGTCAAAACCTGTTGTATAGTTGGCAAGCTGACGAAGATGCTTTAAGTTGGATCCACCTCCCGTAAGGACAATCCCTGCGATCAGCTTTTTCTTTTGCTCAAATGCTCCGTACGCTTTTAATTCTGTATTTACCATTTCAAGGATTTCTTCTACTCTGGCGTTGATGATCTGTGCCAGGGTTTTAAGAGAAATTTCCTTATCCGGTCTTCCATGAAGCCCGGGAATAGTAACAAATGTACTGTCTTTTTCTAATTCCGGAACAGCAGAACCGAATTTTACTTTCAGCTGTTCTGCATGTTTTTCTATAATAGAGCAGCCTTCTTTGATATCTTCCGTAATTATTCCGCCTCCGTAAGGAATTACGCAGGTATGACGGATGATATTGTCCTTGAAGATTGCAATATCTGTGGTACCGCCACCGATGTCTACAATAGCAACGCCGGCTTCTTTTTCTTCTTTAGTTAATACAGCTTCGGAAGATGCCAAAGGCTCCAAGGTAAGGGCTTCCATTTCCAAGCCGGCCTCTCTTACACATCTTGCGATGTTTCTGATGCTGCCCATCTGTCCTACTACCACGTGGAAGTTAGCTTCTAAACGTTTTCCGTGCATTCCTACCGGCTCCTGAATTTCACCTTCAGAATCCACTTTGTATTCCTGTGGAAGAACATGGATAATTTCTTCTCCGGGAAGCATCACAAGCTTTTTTACCTGATCTTTCAGTGCTTCAATGTCGTCGTCTGTAATAAATTTATCCGGATGCTCACGCATGATATAGTCGGAATGCTGCAGAGAACGGATGTGTTTTCCTGCAATACCTACTGTCACTTTACGGATAGGAACTCCTGCGCTGGACTGTGCTTCAGAAACGGCGGCCTTGATTGAATTAATGGTTTGTGAGATATTATTCACAATTCCTTTATGAACTCCAAGACTTTTGGCCTTTCCAACCCCGAGAACTTCTATCTTCCCGTGTGCATTCCTCCTTCCGACAATCGCGACAATCTTCGTTGTCCCGATGTCCAGACCTACTGAATACTCTTGATTTTCCATTTTATGTCGATTTGATTTTTTTCTACTTTTTCCTTATTTTTTCTGAATTGGATTTTCTCCAATTGTATGCTGAACTGTCCATTCGGACTCATTTTATTCTATTTTAACCTTTGCCTTAGGCTTTGTGGCCGTTGGCTTTTTCACTGTTTTTTTTGTTTCCCTGGGCTTAGTTGCAGTTTTTGGTTTTATGCTTTCCTTCGGCTTGGCTGCAGCTGTTTTTATCTTTTTTGCTGCAGTTCTTGGCAGTATATCCGGTTTTTTTACGGCTGCTAGAACAGGTGCTTTTGCCAGCTCTTTATTCCCTGCTTTAAGAATACTGTCGTTTTCTTTGAAATAAGGGTTTAAAGTGGTTACAATCTGGTTTTGGTATTTTACAGAAACCATGCTGTATTTTTGGGGATCCTGGAAGACAAGATATTTTTCCACGAAAGTTTTTAAACCTTTTACTTTAAATTCAATATTGTCAAGATCTCCTATTTCCACTTTATAATTTCCGTCGCTGGTCAGAAGGTTATAATCGTCTTTGTCTTTTGAAATTCCGATAAAGAATTTTTTGCTGAAATCATCTTTATCAATTTTTTCAACCAGCTGGGCCAGTTTCTGATACTCGTCCGGCTTCACATTTCCGGTTACCAGCATGCATGGATGCGAGTAGGTTTTGGAAATAGGGAATTCGGTTCCTTTTTCATCTACATAAAAGTCTCTTCCGTCTTTGTTTAATCTGAAAACGGGAACCCTCTGTTTAATATCGAGATACAGTTTCCCGTTCAGGTTTAAATAGACATTGGCACTGTCTACGGCCGGAAGTGAATTGATCTTCTTTTCCAGAACAGGAATATTCAGTTCTCCTACTTTCCCGGAGGGATTTTCTTTTTTTACAATTTCCCGGATATCTTTTTCATCAATGAAGTATACGGGTGTTTTTTCATTCATTTTTACAGAAATCTTATTGTCCGTGATCTTCTGGCCGCTGAATCTCTTCAACGAGAAACTCAGCAGTAATCCAAGAATGATCACTGTGACAGCAATTTTTAATATTCTGTATTTATTTTTCATATACTTTGTACAGAAGAATTTATCCATTCACAAATAGGATCATACAGGGTATCAATATTTCCTGCACCTACGGTGAGAAGGATGT
The DNA here is from genome assembly GCF_051400735.1 of Chryseobacterium hilariae. Classification (NCBI taxonomy): domain Bacteria; kingdom Pseudomonadati; phylum Bacteroidota; class Flavobacteriia; order Flavobacteriales; family Weeksellaceae; genus Chryseobacterium; species Chryseobacterium hilariae. The sequence goes on along the minus strand of NZ_JBLFFJ010000004.1, from coordinate 292,683 downwards.
CAAAATCTTTTTCTTTTATTTTTTCGAAAGCACCGGACAAGTCGGATTTTTCTTTTTTATCTAAATTCACTTTTTCCAATAACCAGCCAGAGGTTATTCCTTCGAAATTTTCCTGAAGCTCTCTTGCAGGGTAGATATCAAGAAGAATCAGTTCATCCGCTTTGCTTAAACTTTCTGCAAATCCGTCCGCAAAATCTCTTGTTCTGCTGAAAAGATGCGGCTGAAAGACCACTAACAGCTTTTTATCCGGGTAAAAGGTTCTGATTGAACCCATTACCGCATTGATTTCTGTTGGGTGGTGGGCATAATCATCGATATAAATTTTACCGTTAGGATAAATATGCTTGGTATATCTTCTTTTAATTCCTTTAAAATTGGCAATAGCCTTTTTCAGGGTTTCAAAATCCACGCCTAAATTGTGAAGAATTGCCAATGCTGCTGTAGCATTTTCCACATTATGGATCCCCGGGATTTCCCACACGAAATCTTTTACGGTTTCAGAAGGAGTATGGAAATCAAAATAAATTTTGTCATGTTCCATCCGCAGATTGTCTGAATAATAATCTGCCTCTTCATTGACAGCATAGGTTTTATGATCTCTGCCAATATCCAGTCCTTTTCTTACAAATAACTGTCTGTCATTCGGAACAAGGGCTGCAAACTGCTTGAAACCTTCTTCAATCATATTTTTATCACCGTAAATATCCAGATGGTCTGCATCGGTAGAAGTTACTACTGCCCAGTCCGGAGAAAGGGTAAGGAAGCTTCTGTCATATTCATCTGCTTCTACTACCGAATATTGTGTGCCATTATATAGGAAATTGGATCTGAAATTCTCGGAAATACCACCTAAAAAGCATGAAAACGGAAGATCGGCTTCTTTGCACAAATGTGAAACCAATGTAGAAGTAGTTGTTTTCCCGTGGGTTCCGGCTATGGCAATACATTCTGTATTTTCTGTGATCAGGCCCAGAACTTTGGCACGCTTTAAAACTTCAAACTGATTTTGGTTAAAATAATCTAATATTCCCAATGTTTTAATGGCGGGAGTGTAGATTATAAGGGTGTTTGCTGGTTGAAGCGCTATTATTCTTTCGTCAATAAGATCTTCAAAAACAATATCAATTCCTTCGTTCATCAGCTGTGTGGTAAGCTTGGTATTGGTCTTGTCATAGCCCAGCACTTTTTTACCCGAAGCATTGAAATAACGTGCCAAAGCACTCATTCCGATACCTCCGATTCCTACGAAGTAATAATTTTGATATGTTTCTAATATGTTCATTCTTTGTCTATTAATGTATTTTGTACAATGCATTCATGTATATTTATCGCTAATACATTTACATTGTACTCTTTACCGTTTTAAATATCTCATCCACAATTTCCTTTGCTGCATTTGGTTTAGCAAAATAGTTCAGATTTTGAGACATTTCACTTCTTAAATTCTCACTGCTGCATATTTCCTCTAACGTACTCCAGAATTTGTCCTGCATTTCAGAGTCTTTTACCATTCTTGCTGCATTTTTTTCCACCAGGTTCATGGCATTTTTGGTCTGGTGGTCTTCCGCAGCAAAAGGGAATGGCACGAGAAGAACAGGTTTCTTTGCTACTGCCAACTCTGAAATGGCAATGGCGCCAGCTCTTGAAACAATAATATCTGCTGCAGAATAGGCCAGCTCCATATCTTTAATGAATTCCAGGATCTGGATGTTTCTGCTGTCGGTATCTTTTGTTTCTTCAATAATATCTTTATAATCAAGCTTCCCTGTCTGCCAGATCAGCTGATAATCTTTTTTGATCACTTCATTTAAATGGGCTCTCCATGCATTGTTGAGTGTTCTGGATCCTAAAGAGCCACCTACTGAAAGGATAGTAAGCTTATCTTTATTCAGTCCCATTTTTTCTTTTGCCTGAGCGGTTTCCTGCATTCCTGTAATGATATTCTCGCGAATAGGATTGCCCAGGAATTTTATTTTTTCGGCAGGGAAGCCTTCTACTTTTGGATAAGCTGTGAAAACCGCTTTGGCTTTCTTGCTTAATATTTTATTCGTTACACCGGCATGGGCATTCTGCTCCTGAATGAAGATTGGAATTCCCAGTTTACTGGCTTCATATAAAGCCGGTCCGCTTGCAAAACCACCTGTTCCTATCGCAAAATCCGGAGCGAAATTTTTAATTATCCTTTTTGATTTAGATAAGCTTTTCAAAATTTTGAAAGGCAGTCCTAAATTTGATAATATATTCCCTCTGTCGATTCCGGCGATATCAATTCCTTCAATTTTATAGCCTGCCTGCGGAACTTTTTCCATCTCCATTTTTCCGTTGGCTCCTATGAACAAAAATTCTGTATCAGGAAATCTTTTTTTGATCTCATCTGCAATGGCAATAGCCGGGAAGATGTGTCCTCCTGTTCCGCCGCCGGATAATACTACTTTTAGTTTTTTGTTCATTTTTATTTTCTTATTGATACCGGTTGTTTGCATTAAGCGATATCATTAATTTCTGCCACACTCTGTTTTTTGCCCATTCCTTCTTCATCGTATATCTGGATTCTTGAGCTTATATTTAAAATAATTCCAAGCTGGAGGTAGGTGACCAGCATGGAGGTTCCTCCATAACTTATCAGTGGCAATGGCTGCCCTGTTACCGGGATCAGGTTAACGGCTACTGCAATATTGACAGAAAGCTGTATGAAGATCATTACCCCGAGACTAAGCACGAGCAGCGAGCCGAAAAAAGCGGGCATTTTACTGGCAATCATCACAATCCTGATCATCATAATAAGATAGAGACATATCAGGAAAGCGGCGCCAATCAGTCCGTATTCTTCTACAATCACAGCAAAAATAAAGTCGGAGGCGGATTGCGGAAGCATTTGCTTTAATGCGCTTTTTCCAGGTCCCATTCCGGTAATTCCACCATGCACAATAGCTGCTTTGGCCTGCATTACCTGATAGTTTTTAGCTTTTACGCTTTCATCATCTACATCCGCAGTTTTTGCTTTGCTGGAGGTAAATGTTTCAATACGGCTCATCCACGTATGCACACGGTTTCCACCGATGAGGTTGGTGTTTAGTGCAATAATCAGGAAGAGAACAATGGCCACAACCGATGAAGATATAAAACCTGCAATGTATTTCCAGTGAAGCTGTCCTATGACCAGAACAATTACAGAAACCATCAGGATCATCAATGCTGTAGAACCGTTGTCTTTCGCTACCAACACAAATACCAGCAGGATGGGCCCGAAGATATACATAATGTTCTCAATCGGAAGTCTTTCCCGTGTTATTTTCTTAGTCAGATACCTGCAGAGATAAATGACGAGCATTAAAAAGGCAAATGACGACGGCTGGAATGAGATAGGGGTTCCTGGGATTTTCAGCCATCTTGAAGCACTGGCCCCATCAATGGTTTGTCCTGTAAACATGGTGACTACGAGCAGAACAATCATTAAACCGAGCAGGATACTGCTGAGCTTTCCGATGTACTCATATTTTATCATTCCAACGACTCTCATGATCACCAGACCCAGAACTACAAAGAACATATGCTTGATAACGTGACCTGTAGTGGTGCCGTTATTAACAATATATTCCAGATTTGAACTTGCAGAGTATACCGGGAAAATAGAGAAAATGGAGATCACAAGGATGACCATCCAAAGTACTTTATCGCCCTTTAGCAATTCAATTCTGCTTTCTGTGTTCTGTTCGTCCATATTTTTTTGTATTGATGTAAAATGTATATTGTAGTTACATCCGACATTTACTTTTTACATTTACTTTAATACCTGCTCTTTAAACTGTTTTCCCCTGTCTTCATAACTTTTGAACAGGTCAAAACTTGCGCAGCATGGCGAAAGTAAAACGGTATCTCCGTTTTTTGCCAGCGATTTTGATATTTTCACGGCTTCTTCCATGCTTGAAGTATCATAAATGAATTCTTTTTTGTCTTTAAAGAAGTCTATGATCTTCGTATTATCTATTCCCAAGCAAACGATTGCTTTAACTTTTCTTTTAACGAGATCCTCAATTTCTGAGTAGTCGTTTCCTTTATCAAGTCCTCCCACGATCCAGACCGTCGGGGTTTTCATGCTTTCTAAGGCATAATAAGTGGCATTTACGTTCGTTGCCTTACTGTCGTTGATGTATTTTACACCATTGCTTTCTGTTACAAATTCAAGCCTGTGCTCTACCGCCTGGAAAGTCATCAATGAGTTTCTGATGCTTTCATTATTGATTTCCAATATTTTACCGGCAATAGAAGCGGCTAAGCTGTTGGCAACATTATGATTTCCAAGAAGAGACAGTTTATCGATCTTCATAGAAAACTCATCCTTCATTTTTACCACGATTTCATCATCATTGATAAAACCACCTTCGGCCAGCTTTTCTTTTGTGGAAAAAGGAATCATTTTCGCTTTTATTTCCAGCTTTTCCAGGATATTTTTGCTCATCTCGTCATCTTTGTTGTAGATAAAGAAATTATCATTTTCCTGGTTTTCAGCAATTCTGAATTTAGCTAAAGCATATTCTTCATAATTATAATTGTACTGATCCAGGTGATCCTGGGAAAGGTTCAGCAGCAGGGAAATATAAGGTCTGAAGTTTTGAATATCATCCAATTGGAAAGAGCTTACTTCCAGAACATAATATTCATGATTTTCATCGGCAACCTGCTTTGCAAAACTGTATCCTATGTTTCCTCCTAATCCTACTTTTAATCCGTCATTTTTCAGGATGTAGTAGATCAGGGAAGTTGTTGTTGTTTTTCCGTTGCTTCCTGTAATGGCAATGATCTTGGCATCGGTGAATTCCGAAGCAAATTCAATTTCAGAGGAAAGTCTTATTCCTTTTTCATGAATTTTGTGAACGATCTCCGCCTTTTTGGGAATTCCCGGGCTTTTTACAATCCAGTCGGCATCTAAAATCCTTTCTTCGTTGTGGTTTCCTTCTTCAAATTCAATTTCATTTTCGGCTAAAAACTGCTTATAGTTATCCTTAATAGCTCCTTTGTCTGAAAGAAAAACCTCCAGACCTTGTTTTTTCGCTAAATAAGCAGCTCCGCATCCGCTCTCTCCACCTCCTAAAACAACTATTTTCATATCTACTTTGATTTAATGATTGAAAGATTATAAGATTCAAAAATTTTTAAATGCTTAAATTTTTCAATATTTTAAATGATTGGTTATCTCATTTTTAATGTGATCAGGCATACAATAGCCAGCACTACACCGATGATGATCATTCTGTTCACGATCTTGCTTTCATGGAAGCCTCCTTTCTGATAATGGTGGTGCAATGGTGACATTCTAAAAAATCTGTTATTCTGAGCATATTCCAGCCCGTATTTTCTTTTTCTGTATTTGAAAACAATAACCTGGAGCATGACAGACACGTTTTCTATCAGGAAGATCCCGCATAAAACCGGAATCAGAAGTTCTTTTCTTAAAATAATCGCTAAAACGGCAATTACCCCTCCAAGCATCAGGCTTCCTGTATCGCCCATAAAAACCTGGGCAGGATAGGTATTGTACCAGAAGAAACCGATCACGGCTCCTACCATGGCTACGGCAAAAATGGTGGTTTCACCCATATTCGGCAGGAACATAATATTGAGGTAGTCTGCAAAAATAATGTTCCCGGAAAGGTAGGCGAACAAGGCGAGGGTAAGCAGTATGATGGCACTGGTTCCTGCTGCCAGTCCGTCTATTCCGTCTGTAATATTGGCTCCGTTTGATACGGCAGTCACGATGAAAATAACGATAGGGATAAAGACAATCCATGCCCACTCATGGGCATCTTTATCATTCATCCAAAAAAGAATACCGCTATAATCGAACTCGTTGTTTTTGGCAAACGGAACAGTAGAAACGGTGATCTTTTCTGTAGGCATAAAGTTCTGTTCTACATTGTTTCTGTTCACCACTTTTGCGTCTGCATATTTTCTTTTAACAGTGATATCCGGATGGAAATACATTGTAATTCCGACAATTAGCCCTAATCCGACCTGACCTACAATTTTAAATTTTCCGCTCAGCCCGTCTTTATTTTTCTTGATTTTCTTTAAATAATCATCTACGAAACCTATAGCACCCATCCATAACATGGAAACAAGCAGCAGAACGATATAGACATTGGTAATTCTGGTAAAGAGTAGCACCGGAATTATCGTTGCGATAATAATAATAAGTCCTCCCATGGTAGGGGTTCCTTCTTTCTGCTTTTGTCCATCTAGCCCAAGGTCACGTACCAATTCGCCCATCTGTTTTGATCTTAGATAGTTGATGATTCTCTTACCGTAGACCAAGGCAATGATGAGAGAAAACAGCACAGCGATACCTGCACGGAAAGAAATGTATTTCAGCATTCCCAATCCCGGTATGTGGATTCCCTGACTGGTTAGATATTCGTATAGATAGTATAGCATGTTCTTTTTTTAATCTAGTTTTATTTGCTCATTAACCTCCAAAGTTCGTTGATCGTTTCTTTGTCGTCAAAATGGTGTTTTACGCCATTAATGTCCTGGTAGTTTTCGTGGCCTTTTCCGGCTACTAAAACAATATCTTTCGGTTCTGCAAACCTGATCGCCATTTTGATGGCTTCTTTTCTGTCCGGAATTGAAGTGTATTTGCTGAAATTTTGAGATTCAACACCTGCTTCAATTTCTTTGATGATCTGGGCCGGATCTTCTGTTCTCGGATTGTCTGAAGTGATGATTGCCAGCGTTGATTTTCTGGTGGCAATATTTCCCATTTCAGGTCTTTTGGAGTGATCTCTGTCGCCTCCGCATCCGAAAACGGTGATCAGCCTTTCGTTTTTCGTTCTTATATCATTGATGCTGTCCAGAATGTTTTCTAAAGCATCCGGAGTATGTGCATAATCGACGATGAAGAAAATTCCTCCGTCTGATTTAAATGTTTCAAATCTTCCGGAAACTCTTTTCAGCTTACTGATTGCCTGCAAAATTTCATCCTGCTCAAAACCCAGTTCGGAAGCAATTCCGAAAACCAGCAGTAGATTATAAATATTGAATTTTCCTGTCAGTGTGGTCCAGAATTCTTTTCCGTTAAAGTTCAGCAGCATCCCGTTGAAATCTATTTCTAAAGATTTCCCGTGGTAATCGGCCATGGTTTTCAGGGCGTAAGACTTTTTCTTTGCCTTTGTGTTCTGGAGCATTACCATGCCGTTCTTGTCATCCACATTCGTGATAGCAACAGCATTATCTTCTAGCCCGTCAAAAAATCTTTTCTTTGTTTTAAGATATTCGTCGAACGTTTTATGATAGTCTAAATGGTCGTGGGTAAGGTTGGTGAAACCAGCCACTTTAAAATGTAAGCCCTCGATTCTGTTTTGGGCAATTCCGTGGGAACTTACCTCCATGAAAGCAAATTCACAGCCTTCTTCAACAGCCTGGGCTAAAATTTTATTGATGGTAATAACATCCGGAGTGGTATGTGTTGCCGGGATAATTTTTTCGCCGATTCTGATTTCTACCGTAGAAAGCAGTGCAGAATCATAACCCAGATTTTTGAAAACATCAAAAAGAAGGGTAGACACAGACGTTTTTCCGTTGGTTCCGGTAACTCCGATCAGCTTAAGTTTCTGAGATGGGTTTCCGTAAAAATTAGAAGCAAGATGTCCCAAAGCTTTAGATGAATCTTTTACCTTAATGTAGGTTACGCCTCCATCCATTGTTTCAGGGAATTCTTCGCATACAACGGCCTTCGCACCTTTTTCAACAGATGATGCAATATATGAATGTCCGTCTGCAACGGTACCTCTCACCGCAATATAGAGCGAGCCTTCCGTAATCTTTCTGCTGTCGAAAACCAATTCTGTAATCTCACGGGCGTCGTCGCCGTGTATTTCCAAAACTGGGATTCTTTTTAATAATTCTGTTATTATCATTTTATATCTGACAGGAATTTTTCCTATCCTTTATTAATAGCCCTTTGGCCTTGTTTCTGTTATTAATTCTGCAGAGACAAATAAATTCTCTGGTTTTTGCTGATGATTGTGCCTTCCAGCGGGAACTGTTCTTTTATTCGTCCAACTCCTTTATAATCAACTCGATATCCTAAGTTTTCCAATTGAGGGATGATATTTTTTCCTATCAATCCAACTACGCTTGGCATTTGCTTGTTGTTTACAGCGATTTTTACATTAGGCTCAACCATTTTATTGAGGTTTACCTTTCTGTCTACAAGCATTTCTTTTTCAATATTCTGCGGCGTTTTAAGGAATGTTTTTCCTGCAATTTCTTTAAATACCGGTGCTGAAACGGCACCTCCGTAAAAGCCTATTGATGTATTGGGCTCACTGATCATCACATAACATGTGTATTTTGGATTATCAGCGGGGTAAAAGCCTGCAAAAGAAGCTCTGTACTTCATTGGGCCAGGAAGCCAGTATTCAAATCGTGCGGTTCCTGTTTTTCCTGCCATTTTCAGGTTAGGTGTAAAGATGCTTCGTCCTGTTCCTTTTTCTACGGCTTTGGTCAGTGCGCTGGTCATCATTTTGATTGCTTTTTCCGAAGCCATTTTATTCACCATTACTTCGGGTTTTGCACTGTACACTACTTTTCCTTCTTTCACAATCTTGTCGATGAATAAGGGCTTAAGCATTTTACCGCCGTTAGCAACCCCGTTATAGAAGGTTGTTAGCTGTAACAGATTGATATTTGATGAATATCCGTAAGAAATAGAGGCCAGTGTTGCGGCATTCCATCTCTTGTGCTGTGGAGTCAGAATCTTCGGTTTTGTGATTCCCGGAAGTTCTATATCCATTTTATCAAATAACTTCCATCTTTTCAGGTGCTCAAGGAAGATCTGGGGTTTTTCTGCGTAATATTTTGTAATTAATTTTGCAGTTCCCACGTTACTTGACTTTGCTAAAACATCACTTATATCATAGGTTCCTCCGCCATGGCCGTCTGAAATTCTCTGTTTTGCATAGGTCCAAACTCCACCACCTACATTTACGGTTGTATTTTCATCAATAAATCCGTCATCCATTGCTGCCAACAGAGAAATGGTCTTAAAGGTAGAACCGGGCTCAATATTATCTTTTAAAGCATAGTTGTAAGAGTCTTCGTATTCTCCGGACTCTGTTCTTCTCAGGTTCACAAGAGCACGAACCTTTCCGGTTTGTGTTTCCATGACAATCACAGTTCCGTGTTTAGCTTCATAGGTGATCAGTTGCTTCTGTAAAGCAGAGTGTGCAATATCCTGAATTCTAAGGTCTAAGGTGGTGTAAACATCTTCACCATCTATAGGTTCTTTTACTTTCCAGTAATCAATTGGCTTCCATTGTGATGAGTTGATTCTTTGCTCCAATCTTTTTCCGTCAGTTCCTGTAAGGTATTTTGAAAAAGCACCTTCAAGACCGGCTTTCACTTCGCCGTTATCCATACCGATGGTTCCTGCTCCAATTTCTGATGTAGCCAGTTCTCTTTTATAATTTCTGTCGACGATAAAACCTCCTTTATTTTTTCCTTTTTTAAAGATCGGAAAGTTCCTGATCCTGTCATATTGGTCAAAATCAAGGCCTTTAACCAAAGTATAGTATTGGTTTTTCTTCTTTTTCTGTTCGTCAAATTTCTTTCTGAATTCTCCTCTGGGTTTTCCGAACATTCTGCTCAAAGAATCTGTTAATGCACCGATATTGTTGCTGTAGATTGTATCCTTCATTGTTTTAAAATCAAGGTAGATATCATAGCGCATTACGGTTGTTGCCAGAATAGATCCGTCTGAAGCAAACAGGTTTCCGCGGGCAGCCTTGAGAGTGGCTTCACGGTAATTTTTATTAATGTAATCGTCCTTAATTTCCTGAACATTAGTGTTTTGCAGGATTATGATCCTTGCAAGAAACATCACAAATACGCACAGGACTCCTACAGCGAAGAGATAGCCCCATCTTAACGTTTTTTTACGTTTGTTATCGTATTCATTTTGTTTTTGCATCTGTACTGTCCAGTTTTATTAGCAATTTATGAGGATGGTTTTCCAAAGTCATCAGTGAGTCTTTTGCTACTTCCTTCCCCAGTTGGGATTCCATTTTTACTTTAATCAGCTTACTCTGGGCGTAAGCGTTTCTTGATTTATATTCTTCAGTTTCTTCTTTTAATGCATTGACAATCTTGATCTTCTTGTTGACGAGGTGGTTGCTATAAATCATCGCCATCATGAGGACGAACAACAGTAAAAAATACTTGTAATGAGTTTTGATCTCATCACGGTTCAGAAAGTTTCCTTTTATAATATCTATAAAAGTGAGTTTTTTCTGAGGGCGGTTTGTTGTTCGTTTTGCCAATTTGTTTATGTCAATTTGTTTGCAGTGAATCCGCTTTGCTTGTCAATGGTCAATTTCTTATGAATCTTTATTCACTTTTCACAATTGACAATTCACTTATTCGCTTTTACACTTTAATTCCGGTTCTCATTTTTGCACTTCTTGCTCGAGAGTTTTCTTCAATCTCCTTATCATCCGGGATGATCGCTTTACTTTTAAGCAATTCGAATACCTTTTTATAGTTTCCGTAGATATCTCTCTGCTGCTCTCCTTCAAACATTCCATTCTTCAGGAATCTTTTTACCAAACGGTCTTCTAATGAATGATAAGAAATCACAACAAGTCTTCCTTCCGGTCTTAAAACATTGAGGGCCTGAACAAGCATTTCTTTCAGAGCTTCAAGTTCCTGGTTAACTTCTATTCTTATTGCCTGGAAAAGCTGGGCATAGAATTTATTAACCTTATGAGGAGGAAGGTAGCTGAATAGCTTTTTCAGATCTTCTGTCGTTGTAATGGTTTTTGTTTTTCTGTGATGAACAATATCTCTTGCCAGCTTTCTTGCTTCTCTAAGTTCACCATAGTGATAAAAGATATCGGCAAGCTCTGTTTCTTCATATTCATTGATCACTCTTTTGGCATCAAGACTCTGCATGATGTTCATTCTCATATCCAGAGGAGCATTGTTTCTTGTAGAAAAACCCCTTTCTGCCTCATCAAACTGATGGGATGAAACACCAAGGTCTGCCAGCACTCCGTCTACCTGGGAAACACCATACATCAGCATAGAGTTTTCCAAAAACCTGAAATTCTGATTTACCAGCGTAAATCTGGGGTCATCAATTGTATTTTTAAGAGCATCCAGATCCTGGTCGAAACTGAAAAGTTTTCCTTTTTCTGAAAGTCTACTCAAAATCTCTCTTGAGTGGCCTCCTCCTCCAAAAGTGCAGTCCACGTATATTCCGTCAGGATTCGTCACCAAATCATCAACGCTCTGCTTCAATAAAACGGGGTTGTGGTACATACTTAATTGTGTTTTTACTTGCTTTTTACACCAAGTGTTGTTTATTCTTCATCGAAAGAGCCCATTACATCTTCGGCCAGGCTCGCAAAATCCGCTTCGTTGGTAGAAATCACCTTTTCATAGGCTTCTTTATCCCAAATTTCAAAAAGCTCTCCTGCGCTGGTAATTACAGTGTCTTTCTGAAGGTTTGCAAAATGAACCAGATCTTTTGAAATCTGAAGCCTTCCCGCATTGTCCAACTCTACTGTTTTTACCCCTGCCGTAAACATTCGAATGAAATCAGCATTCTTTTTAATGAATCTGTTTAGCTTATTAATTTTGCCCATCAGTTTGTCCCATGCATTCATAGGGTAGACTTCGAGACAAGGTTGGAACACAGATCTCTTGACTACAAACGCCTTATCGTCGAAGTTTTCCATCTGTTTGATCAGGGAGGAGGGAACTTTTAAACGGCCTTTGTCGTCAATTTTACACTCATATGTTCCAATGAAACTTTTCATTTGGGACAAATTTATATAATAATTTCCAAAATTTCCCACTTTTTCCCACTTTTTGACTTAATGTTAATAAGTTTTATTAAAGATTCAATTTGAAATGGGTAAGTTATTGATATGTTGCCTGTTGTAAAACTTGTTATTTAAGCCATAATAAAGAGGTTGTGAAAAAAATAAAGAAAAAGGATGATATTATATTATTTTTACTTTAAATTAGGGTAATCAAAATTTTTTTGAGGTTTAATTTGTATTTTTGCAGAGCTTTATTAAGGCATTTTATGATATTTAGTACAAAAAAAGAAAAGAAATATACTTTTGTAGAGGCGGGAGAAGGACATCCATTGGTGCTGTTGCACGGTTTAATGGGTGGTTTGAGTAATTTCGATAAGATGGTAGATTTTTTTTCGGAAAAGGGATTCAGGGTATATGTTCCCCAGTTGCCTATCTATGATCTGCCGGTACTCAATACTAATCTTACTACTATTGCCAAATATATTATCAAGTTTATAGAAAGTCATATTTCCGGGCCTGTTACTATTGTAGGAAACTCTATGGGAGGACATGTGGGGCTTATTCTGACTTTGGCAAGACCGGATCTGGTGAAAAATCTTGTACTAACAGGAAGCTCCGGATTGTATGAAAGAACTTTTGGGGACAGTTTCCCAAGAAAAAATGACCGCTCCTATATCAGGAAGAAAACGGAAGAGGTTTTTTATGATCCTGCTATCGCCACAGAAGATCTTGTAGACGAAGTTTTTTCTGTAGTAAATGACAGAATGAAAGGAATTAAAACAGTAATGCTGGCAAGAAGCGCAATCAAACATAATATGTTGAACGATCTTCCTAAGATTACCACACCAACGTGTCTGATCTGGGGGAGACAGGATAATGTAACGCCTCCTGAGGTGGCAGAAGATATGCACAAGTTTATTCCAAATTCGGATCTCTTCTGGATCGAGAAATGCGGACATGCTGCGATGATGGAGAAGCCGGACGAGTTCAATGAAATTCTCTACAGCTGGTTAAAAGACAAAGTTTAAAACAAATAAATGATAAACCATTAAGAGCTTTTCTTAATGGTTTGTTTTTCTAAAAATATTCGAGAGATGGTTATTAAAACAGCAAATTTTGTAAAGAGTAGCGGAAAATGGCAGGAATGCCCTGAGCCGACTATGCCTGAATATGCTTTTATCGGAAGGTCTAATGTCGGAAAATCATCATTAATCAACGCGATAATGAATCACAAAGATCTGGCAAAAACTTCCGGAACTCCGGGAAAAACTCAGCTGATCAATCATTTTTTAGTAAATGAAGACTGGTATCTGACGGATTTGCCGGGTTATGGATATGCAAAGGTTTCAAAATCTATAAGAAAGGATTTTGAGAAGCTGATCACCAACTATATCTTAAACAGAAGAAACCTGGTGAATCTTTTCGTTTTGGTAGATTCACGGCATACTCCGCAAAAAATAGATCTGGAATTTATCCAGTGGTGCGGAGAAAGCGGGATTCCTTTTTCAATTGTTTTCACGAAAGTTGATAAGCTGAAACCGAATGTTGCAATACAAAATGTAGAAAACTATAAAAACGAGCTGCACAAAACCTGGGATGATTTGCCCGAACTGTATGTAACTTCTGCGGAAAAGAAAACGGGTGGTGATGAAATTCTGAACTTCATTCAGAAAACGAATGAATTCTTGAAAAATAATAATGTAAGTTTTGATGAGTAATATAATCTGGAAAATTAAAACCTTCGATGAGTTTACGGTTCCTGAGCTGTATGCTGTTTTAAAGGCCCGTATTGATGTTTTTGTGATCGAACAGAACTGTCCTTATCCTGATCTGGATAATTACGACCAGAAGGGAATTCATATCTGGGCTGAAGAAGATGGACAGATTCTTGCGTACTGCCGTGTTTTTGACAAAGGAATAAAGTATGATGAAACTTCTCTTGGGAGAGTTCTTACAACAGAACAGGCGAGAGGCAAAAACCTGGGGCGACAGCTGATTAAGTATGCTGTAGAAACAATAGAAAACCGTTTCCATACTTCAGAGATCAAGATTTCGGCACAGGATTATTTATTAAGGTTTTACTCCGAATTCGGATTTGTAGATACCGGGAAAAAATACCAGGAAGATGATATTCCACATACGGAAATGATAAGAAAATAGAAAAGCGAAGAGAAATCTTCGCTTTTTTGTGGTGTGAACTTAATTACACCCGGAGCAGTATGACCTGTCAACATATTGCTTACTACTTCCGGTATAATAATAACAGCCCCCTCGTGATCCTACGTAAAGCTTATTTCCGTTATAAGTACAGCCTCCACTTTGCGAGTAAAAAGACTTTGATCTTTTAGAATCTGAGCTTTTACTGGATTTACTCTTCTTTGTTTTTTTCTTCTGTTTTTTTGATGCTAATTCTATTTTGGAAACCGTACTGTTTACTGTTGCTGTGAAGCCTGCCGGAAGAAGTAAACCTGTAGCCAAGAGGGTAGTGAATAGTAGTTTTTTCATGGTTGTAGGGTTTATATGATAATAGTTTTCATGGTTATGAGGTTTAGTAATTCTCTAATGTTTTAATCAGCTGATCTCTGAAATTGTATATTTCATCAAGATTGTTCAACAGTATCTTTTCACCTGCGTCTTTTCCATTGTGAAAGGTTTCAATATATTTATTAGCCGTGTTGAAATGAAATCTGCAAAGCGGCTTTCTGTTATTATCATCAAGTAAAACCCCAAAATAGGAAAGCGTATCTCTGTAAGCAATTCTGCTGGAAGGAACTTTTTCTCTTAAAATGGCTTTTGCGATTTGAAAAGCTTCTAATTCTTCTTCTGTAGTAACAATTTTGGAATCATTATTTTCATCAATAGGAGTAGCTGTTTTTACAGGTTCTTCCTGTTTTTCAATCTGTTCATTAATGCTTAATGCAGATTTTAGTCTAAAGCTTATAGATTCGTTGATAGAAAGAGTCAAGGCTTTTTTCGTATATTCTTTAAAAGAAACCATTCTGCTTGCTGTCATGGGCTTTTCGAAGAATCTTCCAACCAATAGTTTTACCATTTCATCAGAGGGATCTTCGATTTCCTTTTCAAATTCTTTTCGGATGGCTTTTATGTATTTCAATGCTTCTGCAGAATCCAGTATATTTTCCAGATTGTAATCATTTTTTGTAAAGCTCTCCAATATCTTGATGGAACTGTCTTTCAGATCTTCAATATTGATGGTAAAAAATGGTTTTTCATCCATAATATTGGGTTTTTCCAGATCTGTATAAAAATTGTAAACAATTCCATTAGTCAAAATCCCAAATCTTGACTTTGAGACATGATAATATCTGTGCAACTGGGAGTTATGAGCATCTGCGCTTTCTTTCCAGTGTTTGCATTCGATGATTAGAATAGGATCGTCATTTTTCCTTATCACATAATCTACTTTTTCTCCTTTTTTGGTTCCAATATCACAAATGTGCTCAGGAATTACTTCGGTGGGATTGAAAATATCATAGCCTAAGATTTGTATAAAAGGCATGACAAAGGCGTTTTTGGTGGCTTCTTCAGTGTTGATCTGTTCTTTTAACCCAACAACTTTCTGATGCAGCTGTTCTAATTTTAGTTTGAGATCCATAGGTCAGATGATGTTTAAATTCTTCTCCAAAAATATCTCGTAAAAAAAAGGTTTCCTTACGGTAATCCGTAAAATGAAAAACCTTTCAAAGAATTTAAAAGGTTTGTATCTGAATATTGTAAGATCATTCTGCTATATAATGATGGTGCGTCTAGCCGAAATTTTATCATTCGGGGATGAATCCCATGCCAATCCTGAAGCAGGCAAAGCTCTTTCTTTGCCCCAGCTTCTAATTGCTTCAATTCTTTCAGGGCTGGTTTTGCTCAACGGGACAATATTTTGGAAGCACCTTTCATAGAGTTCATCGGAGATAAAAGAATCTCCATTGATTACAGCCTGTATAGCAACATCTCTCACGGCTCCTTCTAGATCCGATCCTGCGAAGCCCACCGAAATGACTGTCAGCTTTTCAAAAGTTGAAGAAGAAGGTGGTGGTAAAAGATTTTTTTTAAGATAAAGATTGATAATATCCGCTCTTTCCGACTCCTGGGGAAGGTCTACAAAGAAAAGTTCATCGAATCTGCCTTTCCTAAGCAGTTCTGGAGGTAGTTTTGTCACATCATTGGCTGTTGCTACCACAAAAACTTTTTCGGTGCTTTCCTGCAGCCAGAATAGAAACTGACCAATCATTCTTGTTGTCACTCCCGATGAATCGTTGGCATTGGCGGCTAATCCTTTTTCAATTTCATCAATCCATAAAATACAAGGAGCTGCATTGTCTGCCGATTCAAATGCTTCTTTTAATCTGTTTTCAGACTGTCCCACATACATTCCCTGGATGGATGCAAAATCTAAACGGTACAACGGAAGATTCCATGTAGCAGCGATGAATTTTGCAGACAAAGATTTCCCACAGCCCGGAACTCCCACTAATAATACGCCTCTCGGCGGACGAAGTTTTCTTGACTTTAAATCAGCAGTTAACAGCTGTTTCTGATTATCGAGCCACTGATGTAAGCCGCTAAGCCCCCCCACAGATATCAGAGATGGGTCTACTTTTACCTTTTCGAGACCGGAAATATCGCTGAAGAGCTTATCTTTTTCCATGCTCAGACTTTTGATATCATCTTTTGTAAGAGAACCTTTTGCCATTTGAGTTGCCAGAACATTTTCAGCTTCTATTTTGGTCATATTGGCTAAAATAGTTGCTGCCATTTTCAGGTCATTTTCATCCCAGTCAATAGGGATGGAACCTTTATAGGGAACTACACAGTCCTTGACGACGGTCAGCATTTCTTCTTCGTTAGGAGGATCTAACGTAAGGGTCATTCCTAAACGCTGCAACTGTGACCAGACACCTTTTGTGGAGATAATGCAGATACTTCCGCCTTTTTCAATAGCTTGGACCACGCAATCATAAATATGTCTGGATACGATATTATCATCCTCAATATCACTTACTTCCGTGAAAATAAAAGTAAGGTTTTGTCTTTGTGAATTATTCTGAACGGCAAAATCGATTCCGCCGGCAACGGAACGGTCATCGTTGACTGTTTTTCTTGTTTTGATATCTATCGTTCCTTGTGATAAACTATGGATATAGATCGGAATATTAATTTCTTCCGACAGTTGCTGTATTATTTCTAGAACTCTCGATCTTTCTATGCTCCGGATTGAGATAAAAGGGATTCTTGCCCGGAACATTCTGGATAAAGAATTTTTAAATTCTTCTTTGTTTGCCATATTTAAAAAATAATTTTTCTTCCTGTTGAGGAATTTGGATTAGGAATTTCTTCAAAAGATTGGTTTTGCTGGAATTCACAGATACTGAATGAATTGATTACCATCAGCAACTTTTCTCTTTCTTGGCTGTCTTTCGGGGTATTGTTCTTTAAATTTTTTTTTAAATCATTTACAAAACCTGTGAAATCTTTCGAAAAGTTTTCCCTCAGTTCAGTTGGAAGGCCTTTTGAATAGATAAATTTTGCCAAAACAGCTAATGTTTTTTTATTATTCTGAAGCAAAAATTCCAATTCTTCAATAGTTTTAATGTGCTGAAGATTAAAATTTCTCTGATATTGGTCCAGCCATATTTTTTTTCGGGCCTTATAGGCTTCTTCGGCTCTTGTATAAAAACGTTCAGCAGTTCCGGCGTCAAGGCGAAAATGCCCAGAATTCATTTCATCCAATACATCTTCACCTTTTCCAAAACGGTCAAAAATATCTGCCCAATCAGCGTAAGTAACAGGTGATTTCATGATTGAGTTTTTATTCTCGGATTAATGAACTGATGAGGAGGAATAATATCCCAATCTGGAAATTTTACTTTTTCTTTTTCCCCTTCGGTTCTTCCCTGGAACAAATTCGGTCTTGGCTGTTGTTCGGGCTTATGGTTTTTATTCTCTTCAGAATTGTTTTTAATATCGTTCATATCTGTAATTATTAGGAAGGTTGTAAAACGGTTCTTGTATTTCTGGATGTACTTGAAAAATCTTCGGGTGTTATGGACATTAAGTTCTGCCTTAAAATTTCAGCTTTTGCATCTTCCAAGGCAAATTCTTTTCTATAATCTACTGTTTCAGCAATGCACCCTCGTAACACTTCCTTAGACTTGTTCTTTCTTTCTGTGATCGTTTCTATTGTTTTTTTCTTTGCTTTTTTATGGCTACTGATAGAGTTCCAAATAATCAACCCACCAATCAAAGTGCCGATTATTCCTATAATTCCAAACTTAAAAATGATTAAACTAACGGCAGAAATTATAATTCCGAAGAAAATTAAAGCGAATGGAAATGTCAGTTTTTTTAATTCATTTTCGAGAAAATCAGTCCAGTACCGATGGTGCTTTTGTAATTGTTCTGTTTCGTCACTTCCATCGGAAGTTGAAGTCTTAAAACCGTCGATAATCAACTCAACATTTTCCTCTATATTATTTCTGTATTTCGCAGTAAAAGTGTCATGAGCTTCTACAATCCAGGGCTGGCTAATGGAAACAGCAAGAGCCTGTGTAGCTTTTGTGGCACCAGTTAATTCAGGATCGAATGCTGCATTCGTCAACATCTGAAGAAAGTCTACTTTTTCGTCAAAAATGTGTTTTTCTTCATTCATTAAAGATTGCGCTGATTTTTTATCTCCATCCTCCTGAATGATAAGCTGATTGAGCCTGACTTCATTTTGCAATGGAAGTTCTTCATCATCAAAATTGGTCACCAGTAAGGAAAGAATTTCATCAAGCTGAATCTTTATAGCTTTAGAATAATCTGTGGTGGTTTGGAAAATATTTTTAAAGTGTATATCTAGTGCATGATGAGATCTTGCCTGGGTTACAGAAATTTTCAGATTGTCCCAATTCGTAGCAAATTCTTCAAGTAACGGGTATTTTTTTGAGGATAAAGAACCTTTTGTTTCAAAAAATTGAGTCCACTGAGCTTTCTGTTTATCAATGTAGCTGTCCGTTTGAGTGAGCTGATCAATCCAGCTCTTGACGTTAGTAATCATTAACTGATGGGAGGCGGGCTGAAAAACTCCGGTTGTGATGGCCTCCAGGATAATGATAAATTCCCTATCCAGGTTGTGTGGGTTCTGATGAAGAAAATATCTGTTCATCCATTGAAAACATGCATTATTTCTTCCTAATCTTCTCGTGACAAGCATAAGAAAAAGAGTTGTTTTGTAATCGTTTCTTTTTAAGCTTTCAGTCAGTGCTTTTTCAGAGATGTCTTTATCATCCCGAATCCAGGACGCAAGTATGACCAAGGCAGGGGCAAGCCAATAATTCGGGGCTTTTATCATAACCTCTTCGGTTGTGTGGCGTAATGTATCATCGCCTATAATTCCTGTATCTACACCCTGGAGAATTCCGGTAGCCATTCTACGGACTTCTGCATAATATCCAAACTTTATCTGAAGGTCCTGTTTCAGATTTCCCTGTCGTGTTTCGGCGAGTTGCAGCGCCTTATGTTTTATATCCGATTCTACAAAATCAGAGAATGAAAGAGCCAGCTGTAATAAATCACTTTTTAGGTGGTCATGTTTTGTATTAAGGCCTCCCAATTCTATATTGACTTCCCGCAAGTCTGTTTTGAGCGAGCTCAAGGCACTATTGATCCTTGAAAGGTCTGCGTATGAAATTACTTTTTGTGACATTGTATTTGATTTTTTATGGTTATAGTCTGGCTGCTGTTCCGTCTTCGCGGATGAGGATGAGCTTATCTTTATATACTTCTACAAAAAGATAAGCGTTGTGTTTAGCGAGGGTTCTTGCTTTTTCAAAATGCTGGGGAAGTGGTTCTCCTATGGTATAATGTTTAATGATTTGCCCGGCACTTAGATCTAAAGTGTGAACTTCATAAGGGTGTCCTAAATAGCATTTAGCCAAAATTCCTACGGGAAGATCAGCGAGCTGAGCGGAACCAAATTCTTCATGAATCTTTGCCATCATTTCTTCCTTTCCTCTTGTTTCAATAAGGAGCTCTGTATCCATTGTTTTAATTAAGTTCAGATATTTCTCCGAACGTTTTTTTAGAATATCTCTATTACTTAAAATTTGATTAGAAGTGGATATGATTTCGGATTTGCCGGTAAGTATTTCATTTTGAAAAATTATTTTCGCCATTGCCTGAGTTTTTAAATTTGATACTAACAAAAATATTGGACAGGGAATAGTTTTCCTTACGGATTCCCGTAAATAGGAAAAGCCTTCCAAAAATTGAAAGGCCTGTCTAGAAAATAAAACAAGGTTAAATAATTCCCAGGTCTTTGCAGAAAGCGACAAGCTGTTCATTGCTCGCTACATTAAGGTTTTCTTTTAAGCTATTGAGCCTTTTTTCCACGCTGCTTAGGCTGTTGGGTTTAATATTATTAGCCTGTAGATAAGTTGGTATATTTTTTTGCAGTACTCCCTGAGAAAGAAGAGAAACGAGTGTAATATCATAAGATGTAAACTCATAACTATTGAGTTTTTTCACTTCCCGTTTAAAATCGAGAGACAGATAACTTTCATTGGCGTAAACGGCTGCAATCGCTTTTTTCAATTCTTTAGAATCATTTCTGGCTTTACGGACAAATCCGTTGATCTTGCAGTCATTAAAAAGGGAGTCTATAATTCCTGATTTATGCTCACCGGAAAAGACAATGACTTTTAATGATGGTTGTAAGTCTCTTACCTCTTCAATCAGTTGTTTTCCATCTTTAATATTCTGTAGGCGGTGGTCTTCTTCATATGAAAGATCAGTGATCAATAAGTCGTAAAGGTCATTTTCCCGAATAGATTTTTGAACTTTTGCTAAAGCATCATCACAATAATATACATAGTCAACATTAGGAATGTTGAGTTCTTCTAATGTTTTTTGGACAGATATGCTGCTGCTTTCGTGGTCTTCGGCTATTAAAATTTTTTTGAACATTCTTTAGGTCTTTTTAAGAAACAGGAAATGAAATATTAATCTTCAATCCTTTTTCGGATTTATTGTCAAAAATAATTTCTCCTTGGATAGCAGCAATACGGGTTCCCGTATTTGTCAGTCCATTTTTGTAGATCATATCACCCGGAATTCCGATTCCATCGTCTGTATATTGGATTTTGACTAAATTATTTATCCTTTCAAATTTAAAAATGACACGTGAAGCCTGACTGTGTTTTTTCATGTTCACAAGCAGTTCACGGATGACCTGATAAATATCTTCAAAGGAGGATTGAGAAATTCCGGCCCATATTTCGTTTTCGTTCCCTACTATATAGGTATCTATCGTTTCATTTTTAAAAGAGGCGATAAGGTTGGATATTCTATCGTTATTGTCCTTTTTATCATGTTCCGGATCAGGTTCTTCGTAGGAAATATCCCTGGACTTCTCATAAACAAATTCCAGCTCATCAAGAGCATTTTCCCTGTCAAAATCTACCTGGTTTTCTATTTTGGTCATGACTTGGTATATACCGTTGGCTACGACGTCATGGACTCTTTTTGAGATTCTTAATTGATCATTTTTTAATTTGATTTCATTCTCCTGCTTAAGCCTGGCTTGTCTTCTACGGTACAAAATAATGATGGCTACGATGGCAACTATTGCGACCGCCAGAGCAGCTTCCTGACGTATCAACTGATTTTCCTTTTGAGCCTGATCAACTTTTAGCCGTTGGTTTTCTGTTTCTTTCTTCTCACTGTCGTATTTAATATAGGCAAAACGGTTTCTATTTGCATTTTTGTAATTTTGAATACTGTCTGAAAGTGTTTTATATTTTATAAAATTGGAGATAGCGTTAGAAGGTTTGTCAACAAAAGAAATTCTTTCAATAGCTTCCAGGCGATCTTCAGGACTTTTTATTTTTTCTGCTGTGCTAAGCATTTGTTTTGCATAAAACAATGAAGTAGCTGGGTTCGTTTGCTGATAGATCTCTGCTAAATGGGAATAACTTGAATTTGCGCCCCAGTTGTCATCTTGCTTTAACTTTTGTATTAATAATTTTTTGAATTCTGTATGAGCTGGATAATTTTTATCCTGAAGCCACCGAGTATAAACAATATTCTCTTTAATTCTATTTTGGAGATTGATATCTTTTATTTTTAATAGATCGATACTTTGTAAGGCTTTTAATGCTGAAGAGTATTGGCCTTGTCGGTACTCTGATGCTGCTTTATTATTAAGAATAGTATATTTCTTTTCAATAGATTCATTTTTTTCCGCAAGTGCTTTATTATACCATTCTGTAGCTGACGAGTATTCTTTTTGATCATATTTTATGTCTCCCAGGGTATTATATACAGAGTAGAGACTTTCGTCACCTTCTTTCATAAAATTGAGAGCATCCACTAAAGTTGTTTCAGCACCGAATATATCGCCGGTATATTTTTGGGCAATTGCCTGACAGATTAAACTCTTAGAGATATTGGAAGAATCTTTTGTCTTATAATAATAGTTTAGTGCCTGCTGAAATTTTGAATAAGCCTCAAGATTATTTTTAAGGAGCAAGTTTGTCCCTTCATTATATAATTTATCTGCCTTTGCTAGATAATCTGTTTCCGTTTTTTCTTTACAAGAAACAAGAATGATTAGTAAAAATAATAGAGATCGTATCATATTACTAATATAAAAAAACCGTTCTAAAAAAGAACGGTCTTGTTTTTCCTATTTTTTGGGTGGAAGAACAGGTCCTGTATCACCTCCGGTATCCCCCGGATCCAAACCTTCTCCCGGATCTGTCAACTGAACTGTTATCTGTTCCTGATTATTACTATTATCTGATGTCGTGTTTGCATTGTTATTTGAAAATGCTAATCCCAGTAGCATCAATATTAATTCTAACATTGTTTTAAAAATTTAAAATTTGGCATTAGTGTTCTTCCCCACGAAACAGATCGTAAGCAGTGTTACACGGATAAAAATTTCGAAGCGCTTCTTAAATTTTTGGGAAGTAAACCTTCAAAAACGGAGGAGAAACATCTGCTTCCCAACCCGGAGTTTTCCTCCGTTTTATCTGGTGAGTTTTGAAATCAGTTTCGTATTTTTGTTTTCTAATGTTTTGTTTGTCACTGATTTCTGAAGCAAAGGTGCGACAAATGATGACGCATGTGTTAGACAAAACATGGACATCGATAGACAGGATATGGACAGGAACTTCATTGCGGAAACCCGTAATGCGACATGATCGAAAATCACCTATTTTGTAATTGCCTTTAAAAACTAATTATGTCCAAAATAAAACTACTAATTCATGAGGTTTTCAAGCAGGGGGGAATTGATTCAGGGAAAAATAAAAAAAATGGGATTGCCCTTTTTTTAAGTGTGCATTTAGAGGAAGCTCTGAATTTGGATATTGATGAGAGAACTCTTGTTAGATATTATGATGCCTATATTGCCGGAACCAGGAATGAAATAAACATTGAACCCTATAAGTTGGATAAGCTAAGCAAGTATGTTGGGTATGATAATTTTGCACATTTTTCCAGAACCTATGTTAAAAGAGATGATGATGCCAATAAAACAACGGTAAAGATTAATATTGATGAAGACGAAGAATCAATAACAGATAGGTTTTCAAAACTAATTATCAATATTACCAATGAACAGCATTTCAAAATGCCTGAATTTATGAAGCAAAATGGCTTGGGTATTATGGAAATTGCATTGCTGGTATGCCTTGTCACTGGAAATATTGTATTCTCCAACAACAAGAAAATTAATAACGGATCTCTTACCTTAGGCTTAATAGCAGGGATGAAACCTGATGATGAAAAGAAATATATGTATTGGGATGGGGAAAGGTATGTTGCAACAGATAGTAGTTATATAAGACCCGGACTTGATGTTGTAGCCATGAATAAGCATCAATTTCAGCATTTTAAAAAGATTATGAGAAAAGATACTCTTACCGACCAGAATGCTCTTGGCAGGACGTGGTATTCAAAGTATTATAATGAAGTTGAGTTTTTTACGGACGATGGAATAGATCCGGATAACGGAAGAGAATTACGAAAATCAACGTCTCTTATTATTTATAAATATGCCGGCAAACAAAAAGATTCTATAGAAGCAGAAGAATAAATTTTCATACAAAAAAAAGCGAACATCAAAAGATATTCGCTTTATATTTTTTACGCTTCATTCAGCATTCCCAGTTCTCCGAAATGTTTTTTGAATTTCTGGATTTTCGGACCTACTACTGCGCTGCAGTATGGCTGTGTGGGATTTTCGTTATAATAACCCTGGTGATACTGTTCTGCAGGCCAAAACTTCTCGAACTGCGTTACTTCTGTTACATATTTTCCTGGCCATTTTCCTGATTCTTCAGATTTTTTAAGGGCTTCCTCGGCTTTAGCTTTTTCCGCATCATCTTTATAATAAATAACGGAACGGTATTGTGTTCCGATATCATTACCCTGTCTGTTCAGCTGGGTAGGATCGTGAAGGAAGAAAAAGACATCCATCAGCTGTGCATAAGAAATGATTTTAGGGTCAAAAGTAATCTGTACCACTTCAGCGTGTCCCGTTTCTCCCGTACACACTTCTTCATAAGTTGGATTGTCTTTGTGGCCTCCTGAATATCCGGAGATAGCAGATTGCACGCCTTTAAGCATATTGAAACAGCTTTCCACGCACCAGAAGCATCCGCCGCCGAAAGTGATCTGTTCTAAATTATTATTATCCATTATTTTTTAATTATTTATTTGCCGGTTTCTTCTCTCTGCATTTGCAGAAAATGAGTAAAAAACCAATCAAAAATAAGAAAACTTTTTCATTTCGGATGATAAACAGAATGATTTAAAACAAAATTGATAGCATGTTTTAATGATTGATGAAACGATAAATTGAAAGATATTACACAAAATAATTCTGTGGGATCTGTGGAAAAATCAATTAAGTATGTTGTTTAAAAACAAAAAAGCATCCCCAAAAGGACGCTTCTATTATTTTAATGCTGTTTCAGTTATTTTTCCCAAACTAAAGCACTTGCTCCAAGAATGGCAGCATCTGCTTCATCAAGTTCACTGAAAACCAGTTTCACTTTATTTCTGAAGATCGGAAGAAGATTTCTTTCCATATGAAGTTTGGCAGGCTTCAAAATAAAATCACCGGCTTTGATCACGCCGCCGAATAAAAGAATGGCTTCCGGTGAAGAAAACATGACGAAATTCGCCAAAGCTTCACCCAGTTTCTGTCCCGTATATCTGAAAACCTCAATAGAAATCGGGTCACCTTTTATGGCGCATTCATGTACCGTTTTTGAGTTAATGGATTCTTCCGGATATTGGCTCAGCATAGATTCAGGAAATTCAGCCCTCATTTTTTTTGCGGTGATGGCAATTCCCGTGGCTGATGCATAAGCTTCCAGGCTTCCTTCGGATCCCGTGCTCCAGTGCTTTCTTCCGCCAGGTTTTACGATGGTATGGCCAAGTTCACCTGCAAAACCGTCATGTCCGTAAATCAGGCTTCCATTAGAAATGATTCCACTGCCTACACCTGTTCCCAGAGTGATCATAATGAAATCCTTCATACCACGGGCTGCACCGAAAAGCATTTCTCCAAGAGCTGCTGCATTGGCATCATTAGTAATGGTACATGGCAGGCTGAATTTGGCTTTCATCAGCTCGCTGAAAGGGATCAGTCCCTTCCAGGGTAAGTTGGGAGCCTGTTCGATGGTTCCTTTATAATAGTTGGCATTAGGAGCGCCTACCCCAATTCCGTCAAAGTTTTTTTCTGTACCGTATTTTTCGATCAGGGGCTGAACCTGTTCATACAAAGCATCGATAAAGTCTTCCACTTTTTCGTATTCATCAGTTCTCAGACTTCCTTTTTCCAGAACTTCACCGCGATGGTTTACTACTCCGAACTTTGTATTCGTCCCGCCGATATCAATTCCTAGAGCAACTTGTTTTGATAAATCTATTAATGACATTTCCTGTTTTATAAATTCTAAAGGGTTAAAATTATAAAAAAGATTGTATTAATGAATTATTAACAAACTTTTATTTGAAAAACTTTTAAGCAGCTTTTATCGCTTTCTTTTTTCTTCTTCCCCACCAAATCATAAATCCGGTGACAGGCAAGGAAGCACACAGGAGGCTGACAATAAATGCAATGATCTTTGTAGGAAGCCCTAAAATTGCCCCGACATGAATATCATAATTGGCTGCTACTGCTTTTTCCCCGAAGTTTTTGTCCTTAGGATCGTGGGTGTGGAGCAGTTCACCGGAGTTTTCATCAAAGATCAGGCTGCTGCTTTTGTGATAAGAATAAGAAAGATGCTTTACAAACACTTCAAAATTAGGATGCTCATGATCATCCATATGCTCATGGCCAAGGTCAATCGCAAAGCCGAAAGCATCAGGATATTTTTGCTGTACAGTATTAATGACTTTGTCGAGCGTTCCTTCTGTTCTTAATTCTATCGGAGCCTTTGTTTTAATATGGGAGAAATCCGGATATTTTGTTTCTCCGCCGGAGAATATCACGTAGATCATAGCCTGTACAACAAAAAAGGCGTAAAAAAGTCCTGTAATTGCAAAGATCAGAGCGAAGATGGAGGAATAAAAGCCGAGCACATTATGGAGGTCATAATTCTTTCTTTTCCAGCTTTTAATGTTTTTCCATTTAAAAGAAAAACGTTGCTTTCTGGCTGCTTTATTTTTAGGCCACCAGAGAACAATTCCTGTAATAAGCATGATAATAAATATGATAACAGGAATTCCCACTACATAAGTTCCCCAATCCTGCTTCAGTAAAAAGCTCCAGTGGATCATTTTTACAATATTAAAGAATCCGTTCTTTTCATCATATGTTCTGAGGACTTTTCCCGTATAAGGATTTACATAAGCCGCTTTATAGATCGGAAACTCATCAAAATAATTCCAGGTATCCGTATTATGCTCGTACCAATAAAATATGTATGACATTTTTTTATCGATAGGGACGTTTACCCAATGGATAGGATACTTTTCTTTTACCTGTTCGGCAACAGATTTTTCTATTACTCTGATGGGGAGAACCTGCTTTTGTGCTATATTCTGTTCGTTGTGGTAGATTACATCCTTTCTGGTGAGGTTTTCTATTTCGTCTTTGAAAACATAAAGTGCCCCTGTAATGGAAATGATAAAAATCAAAAAGCCAATTCCCAGACCCAGCCACAGGTGCAGCTTGGCTGACCATTTTTTGAAAAAGCCCGGTTTTTTCTTATGATGATGTTTTTTTCTCATATCGCAGTTCAAAGTATCACAAAGATAAATTTATCTTTTTATTTAGTTTAATTAAAATTTATATTCAAGCATCAGAGTACCTCTTCTCCCCAGGGAATTCACGAATTCGCTGTCACGGGCTGACCACCATGCAATGGCTGGCTGATACATTTTGTTGAACAGATTTTCAATACCTAAAGAAACTCTCCAGTTTGTATTGATTTCGTAGCTCGATTTAAAATTAAAAACAGTGTATTCGGGAACATAACCTTCTCCGTACACAAATAATCCGGTTTTTGCATTTGGCTGAAATCTGTCCTGCTCAAAGGCATGCAGCATGTCAAAACCAATTGATAGAGTTTGTATAGGTCTTGCCTGAATGTAAGCAAGTACTTTGGGCGCAGAAATCCGGCTGTTATTGATTTTTGCTGAATAATCTCCGTCGTCTTTAATAGAGGTAATTCCTTCCATCCAGCTGTAGCTTCCTCCGAAATTGATCCATTTTGCAGGGGTAAAATGCAGGAATCCCTCCACACCGTAAACAATTTCCGGCGACCTCTGTATGGTTAATGCCCGGTCTGCGCTCTGTACAAATGAAGCCCCCAGTTTTGAAGTGCTTACATAAGAGGTGATTTCGTAGTTGACCCATTTTGAAATCTGTCCTGTAGCACCGAATTCATAATTATTGACAATGATAGGCTTGGTTTCAAGATTTTGAATGGTTCCCTGGGTAGATGTTCTCAGAATTCTTCCCAGCTCATTGATAGAGTAGGACTGTGAAAAGCTTCCGAACAGGTTAACGAAAGGTTCAATATTGTAACGTACTCCTAAATTGGCCACTAATGCATTATACTTTAGTTTTCCACCTGTGACAAAAATACTTGTTGTGAAAGTACCATCACTTTTTATTGAAGAAAGGGTATTGAAATCTCCCACTTTAACGTTCATGTTTTCGTAGCGAAGACCTCCTTTAATGGTTAATTTTTTCAGTAAGTCAATTTTAACCAACACAAAAGGAGCCAGGTTGGTCATATTCATGTCCGGTGTCCAGTAACGCCCATCTTCAAGCTTCTGAACGGTCTGGTCATTAAGGATATCCATTCCATACATCACTTCAGTCTGTGAGTTTTGAGTGTTCCAGAGCTTTGTATCAAAGTTGAATCTGGCGCCATACTTTTTGGAAATCACATTAGATTGTCCACCACCGAAGAATGTATCGCTGTATCCGTATACCGTCCTGAAATCCTGCATATAAGCATTGAAATTCAATGAAGTGGTTCCTCCGAAAAGATTCTGGTTATCATAATTAATTCTGAAATTGTGGTTTCTAGGTGTTCCCTGAGGAGTGGTTTCAAGATTTTTTCCTACGCCTTCGCCAATGGTTGGCTTAAAACCGTATTTTCCGGTTACCAGACCTAAGTTAAGATCAGACCTTGACGAATATCCAATGTAAGAAGCTTCAATTCTCTGGTCATTGTTGATATTGTACCCTAGTTTGAGCATTCCGTTATAGTTATCCATTTTTGCAGTGCTGTAGGTAGGAGTAAGGTTTGCTCCGTCGGCATCTTTCATATAGCCTGTTCTTTCATAAGCAAGAGAGAAAACATAATCAAATTTATTCACCTTTCCGGATAGCAGCTGGCTGGCCCTTACTCCTAAGGTTCCTCCATACGTCTGGGCAGTAAAACCAACCTGGGTAAGTCCGGAAATTTTTTTATCAGATTTGCTTCTTCTGGTGATGTAGTTGATGATTCCTCCATCTGCTCCGTTTCCGTAGATAGAAGAGGCTCCTTTGATCACTTCAATTCTTTCAATAACAGAAGGATCAATGCTTCTGATGTCTCTTGCGCCATTCCTTAGTGGTGTAGACTGAGGAATCCCGTCAATAAGGACAAGAACCTGACGGCCTCTTAAAGTCTGGCCTGTATTGGAGGTCTGGCCGGAGTTGGTTCCTAAACTGGGAACCGTATACTGAAGAATGCTGGTGATATCTGAATTGACGGTAAGCTGAGACTGTATCTGCTTTTCTGCAACAATCGTTACTGAGCTTGGTATTTCTTTAATACTTTCTTTTTTTCTGGAAGCAGTCATCACAACTTCATCCACATTGTTGGTCTGCAGGCTGTCTTTAACCTGTGCAAAAACTGTTGCCGACCCTAAGCATGCGGCTGATAAAAGCGCTTTTTTCATTATATTTTCTTTCCTTGTT
Source organism: Chryseobacterium hilariae (assembly GCF_051400735.1). Taxonomy (NCBI): domain Bacteria; kingdom Pseudomonadati; phylum Bacteroidota; class Flavobacteriia; order Flavobacteriales; family Weeksellaceae; genus Chryseobacterium; species Chryseobacterium hilariae. The sequence continues at coordinate 263,427 of NZ_JBLFFJ010000004.1, read as the reverse complement.
TCTTTTGTTTTCCCCACCATACTAAAAAACCGGTAACGGGGAGTGATGTGCAGATGAGGCCCGTAATGAACCATAGAATTTTCCCGAACAGTCCAAAATAAGATCCTGTGTGGATATCATAGTTGGCATTGGCATATTTTTCTGCATTGCTCAGTTTCTGATGAGGTTTATCTGCAAGAAGTTTCCCTGAATATTTGTCGAAAACCAGCGTATTTCTTTCACTGTATCGTCCTTCTTGTCCGTAGATTGTGACCGGGATATTTTTTAGCTCTTTTCCTTTTTTGTTTTTTCCATTCAGTGGAATTCTGAAGCTGGAAGATGTGGGATAAAGTTTTCTGGCTTCCCGAGCTGTAATATCAAAAACAGATGTGTTTTTGATCATCAGGGAGTCCGGAGATTTAATTTCCTTTTCTTTTGGCAGCTCCAAAGAGCCCGAAAGTGTAAGGTTGAAAGTGTTTTTTACATACGGATAGGCAAAGTAAATTCCTGTAATACTCATCAGCAGTGCCAAGAATGAAGCATAAAAACCTAATACATTATGAAGGTCGTAATTTTTACGTTTCCAGGTCTTCACGTTTTCCCAGCTGAACCAGAAGCGTCCTTTTCTTGCTTTTTTGTTCTTTGGCCACCACAAAATAATTCCCGTGATCAGCATGAAGATAAACAGTACGGTAGGAATTCCCACCACATATTTCCCCCAATCTGATTTTAATAATAAACTCCAGTGAATGGCTTTTAAAATTGGAAAGAGGTCATATTTTTCATTGTATACGGCTAAAATTTTCCCGCTGTACTGATCTACATAGACCAGTTTATTGATCTTAACCTCTTCAAAATAATTCCAGCCATTTTTATTCTTTTCGTAGTAAGAGAAACGGTAGGATTTATTCTGATCTAAAGAAATTTCCACAGCATTTACAGGATATTTTTCATTAAGTTCCAGGCTGACTTTTTCTTTCAGAACATTTATAGAAATTGGAGTTTCCGTAGCTTTCTGCACATACATGGCTTCTTTCCTGAGACTGTTTTGTATTTCATCTTTAAAAACATATAAAGTCCCTGTAAGAGAAACAATGAAAACAATGATACCAACGGACAAACCAAACCACAAATGCAGTTTGGCAGACCATTTCTTTGTAAAAGAAGGTTTCTTTTTATGGTGGTGCTTTTTCTTCATAGAAAAAAGTTAACCTCCGGAGAGACTAACTTTTAATTATTTAAAATTTATATCCGATTGATAGTCTCCAGTTACGTGGAGCATTGTAGATCCATGCATATGAACCGTCATCTGATCTATACCCGCTGTAAAGTTTTCTGTTCAAAACGTTGTTCAGCAATAGATTAACATCAAATTTTCTGGCTACATAAGAAATACCAAAGTTGGTGTCAAAATAATCTTCAAGGCTTTGATCATACTTTGCCGTTGTTCCAAACCAGGACTGTCTCCCTCCCTGATACTGATAACCTGCAGAAATACCGAATCCTTTTAAATTGCCACGTTCAAATCTGTAGCTTAACCAGGTATTCTGTACATTTTTGGCATTTCCGGGAGATTGTACACCTATTCTGCTGGCATCGGTGTCTTTGATTGTTTTGGCATCCGTATAGGCATAATTTACCACAATGTTTAATCCTTTTACGATTTCTCCTTTAATATCAGCTTCAAAACCACGTGATCTTTGTTCTCCCGTTGGAATCATAAAAGCATTTCCATTATTATCATTTGAGTTTCCGGCAACCAAGATGTTTTTTCTTCGAATTTCATACACCGCAAAGGTAGAGTTCCATTTTCCTCCCAACCAGTCTTTTTTTAGTCCCAACTCAATATTCTGTCCTCTGAACGGATCTGTAATTGACGTTCCGCCAATCCCTGTTGCAGACTGTGGTACAAATGTTTTGTCATAAACTCCATAAACTGAGAAGTCTTTCATAATGGAATAGCTTACTGCTACTCTTGGTGTAAATTCACCAGCTGTATCTTTAGGAACTATATTTCCTTCTGAGTAGTAAGGATATCCTGCGAAAGTGGTTCCGCTTGTGTATCTTCCTGCTAGTGTAAGACGAAGTTTATTATTGAACATTTCTATCTGATCCTGTGCATAATATGAGGTGTATTTTACACCTTGGTCATTATAAAAAGGAGCGGAAGAATTTAAAGTGTAAAAGCTGTCTGGAGGCAATGTAGAAGGATCTACGCCATATTGTACATCCTGAATATTAATGGGATAAACCCCGGCATCGTATCCTGAAAAGTCTGCATTGTATTTTCTGTCCCCATAATCAAATCCTGCAATAATTTTGTGAACGATATTTCCTGTATTCAGGGTTCCTCTTAAATAAGTCTGAAATATGTGGTTTTTTCCAACGGCCTGCCAATTACTTAAGGTTCTATTGAATATGTTTTTATCATTAGGATCAAAAGTTCCCCACCATGAGCCACCGTCATAATTCATATCCATGTAGGCATACTGTGTACTCCAAACCCAGTCTTTGAATAATTTCTGATCCAAGGTTAAGAATAAGCTCTGATCTTTTACTTCAGTTTTTTTGAAGTTGGGATCATTAAAATTGGTATGAACATTCAATGAAGCATAACCGTCATTAGACATTAGATATGCCCCCGGCTGGTTGAATTTTAAATATTGATAATTATACTGAGCCGTGAAAGTCGTTGTTTTTGTAGGTCTGAATGTAATAGATGGAGCGATGATTATTTTACTTGTCTTATCATTTTCTGACCATGATTTATTAGAGCTTCCCATTAAGTTTAAACGGTAATCCAAAACACCGTCCTTCACAATAACACCGTCAAGATCAGCTTCACCTCTGAAAAGGTTATAGCTTCCTGTTATAAATCTTACGCTGTTGGCAAACTTTCCGGTTGGTTTTTTTGTTACTACATTATAAAACCCGGCAGGATCACCCATAGATCCCATGAAGCCAGCAGGTCCTTTTACGAATTCTATTCTGTCGATGATAGATGCGTCCGGATTAATTGGTCCCCATGTTGAAGAAACATTCATTCCGTTCATATAAGTCGCAATACTTGCCCCTCTCATGAAAACGTTTGAGTAAACATTGTCCCAATGCTCTACTTTTCTGGCACCACTTACGTTACGGACAATTCCTTCGGACATGTTTAAAGTGATCTGGTCGGACAGAACTTGACCGCTTATAGACTGTACATTCTGCGGTAACTCAATAAGAGGAGTCTGCAGTCTTAATGAACCAGAAACTTCGTTGAGCTTATATTTTTGATAATATCTTCCATTAACAACAACTTCCTCAATATCATTAGATTTAATTGTATCCTTTTCCTGGGAAAAAATCAGGATAGAGCCCAACATTGATGCGCAGATCAGTACATTTTTCATGAATAAGTCAAATTTTCTGCAAATATATTGTTTTTAATTGTTCTAAATAAATAATCGAATTGATATTTATCATAAAACTATTAAGTGGTGAATAACAAAACCCCGCTTCAGCATTGCTGAAGCGGGGTTTTTATGAGATTTTATTATTGAATCCTTAAGCCGGAATTTCTCCTTTGTATAAGAATGAAATAATTTCTTTGTTCATTTTGTCTACCATTTCACTGAATAAGTGGAATGATTCCTGTTTGTAAATTACCAATGGATCTTTCTGTTCGTAAACAGCTCCCTGCGAAGATCTTCTCAGGTCATCCATTTCACGAAGGTGAAGTTTCCAGTTTTCATCAATGATGGATAAAGTAATGTTCTTCTCAAAATCATTGATAAGGCTCTCACACTGAGTTTCATAAGCTTCTTTAAGATCGGCAACAATCGTCATCGTCTTGTGTCCGTCTGTAAAAGGAACCTGAATCATTTTGAACATGGAACCCTGGTTTTGATATACATTCTCAATAATAGGGAATGATTTCTCTTTCAGTAAGTTCAGTTTCATTTTGTAATCTTCCTGAGCTGCTTTGAAAAGAAGGTCTGTTAATTCAGGAATCTGCTTGCTCTTGAAATCATTTTCAGAAACCGGAGATTCCATAGTGAAGAACTTAATGACATCAAATTCGAAATCTTTATAGTTTCCTGTAGCTTTTCCTTTAGCAACAATTGAATTGGAAACATCGAAAATCATGTTCGTAATGTCATATTTCAGGTGATCCCCGAACAGGGCATTCTTTCTTCTTTTATAGATCACGTCACGCTGCTTGTTCATTACGTCATCATACTCAAGAAGTCTCTTTCTGATCCCGAAGTTGTTTTCTTCCACTTTCTTCTGAGCTCTTTCAATAGACTTGCTGATCATAGAGTGCTGAATGACTTCACCTTCCTTATGCCCCATTCTGTCCATCATTTTTGCGATTCTCTCAGAACCGAATAAACGCATCAGGTTATCTTCAAGAGATACATAGAACTGAGAGCTACCAGGATCTCCTTGACGTCCCGCTCTACCTCTGAGCTGTCTGTCCACACGTCTTGAATCGTGTCTTTCAGTACCGATAATGGCTAAACCGCCAGCTTCTTTTACTTCTTTGGTAAGCTTGATATCCGTACCACGACCTGCCATGTTCGTTGCAATCGTCACAACTCCTGGCTGTCCGGCTCCGGCAACAATCTCAGCCTCTTTTTTGTGAAGCTTCGCATTCAGTACCTGGTGCGGAATTTTTCTTAATTGAAGCGCCTTAGAAAGCAATTGAGATATTTCAACAGAAGTAGTACCTACAAGTACAGGTCTTTTTGCTGCTGTTAATTTTTCAATTTCCTCGATTACGGCGTTATATTTTTCACGGTTAGTTTTGAAAACTAAATCCTGTCTGTCATGTCTTAAAATAGGACGGTTCGTAGGAATTACCACAACATCTAATTTGTAGATTTCCCAAAGCTCTCCCGCCTCTGTTTCAGCAGTACCCGTCATCCCCGCAAGCTTATTGTACATACGGAAATAGTTCTGAAGCGTTACTGTCGCAAAGGTCTGCGTAGCCGCTTCAATCTTTACATTTTCTTTAGCTTCGATCGCCTGGTGAAGACCGTCTGAATAACGTCTTCCTTCCATGATACGGCCTGTCTGCTCGTCAACGATTTTCACTTCACCGTCTATTACCACATATTCATCATCTTTTTCAAATAATGTATATGCTTTTAACAGCTGGCTCATTGTGTGTACACGCTCAGATTTTTCAGCGAATTCAGAGAAAAGTTTTTCTTTAGCTTCAAATTCTTCTTCTTTAGATAAATTTTTAGCCTCAACTTCTGCGATTTCTGTTCCGATATCCGGAAGAACGAAGAAATTGTTATCTTCATTTCCCTGAGACATGTATTCAACGCCTTTATCTGTAAGATCTACCTGATTGTTTTTCTCTTCAATAACGAAGTATAGGTCTTTATCTACGATCGGCATATCACGGTTGTTGTCCTGCATATATTGCGCTTCAACTTTCTGAAGCAATGCCCTGTTTCCGCTTTCCGATAAGAATTTGATTAATTGTCTGTTTTTAGGAAGACCTCTGTAGGCCTGAAGCAATTTGAATCCTCCTTCTTTTGTGTTTCCTGCAGCGATTAATTTTTTTGCCTCATTAAAGATGGCAGAAACTGTTTTTTTCTGAACTTCAACAATTCTGTCGATAGAAGGTTTAAGAACATCAAACTCCTGTCTATCTCCTTGAGGAACCGGACCTGAAATAATCAACGGTGTTCTGGCATCATCCACCAATACGGAATCTACCTCATCCACAATGGCAAAGTTCAATTCTCTCTGTACAAGTTCTGTAGGTGAAGTTACCATGTTATCTCTCAGATAATCGAAACCGAATTCGTTATTCGTTCCGTAGGTAATATCTGAATTGTATGCTTTTCTTCTTCCGTCTGAGTTCGGCTGGTGGTTATCGATACAGTCGATAGACATTCCGTGGAACTGATAAAGAGGCCCCATCCATGCCGAGTCTCTTTTCGCAAGATAGTCGTTTACGGTTACTACGTGAACTCCTCTTTCAGGAAGTGCATTTAAGTAAATAGGCAATGTTCCTACCAGGGTTTTACCTTCACCGGTTGCCATTTCGGCAATTTTACCGCTGTGAAGAATAACACCTCCGATAAACTGAACATCATAATGAACCATATCCCAAACTACAGGAGTTCCGGCTGCGTCCCATGAGCTTTTCCAGATTGCAGTATCTCCCTGGATTTCTACGAAATCTTTACCCGCAGCAGCCAGTTGTCTGTCCCAATCTGTTGCTTTAACACGGATTCCTCCGTTCTGGGCCCATCTTCTTGCTGTTTCTTTTACCAGGGCAAAAGCTTCAGGAAGGATCTGAGCAAGAACTTTCTCTTCAATGTCGTATGATTCTTTTTTCAGAGATTCAATCTTTGAGAAAAGAGCTTCTTTTTCATCTACATTAGTTGAATTTTTTACCTGCTCTTTTATCTGTTCTATCTGCGCTGTTATTTTGCTGGTTGAAGATTTTATGTTCTCTTTAAATTCAGCAGTTTTTTCTCTCAGCCCATCATCAGTTAACTGTTGAATGGCTGGTTCTACAGCTTTGATTTTTGTTACAACTTTTTTTACTTCTTTTAGGTCCTGCGCTTTTTTGTCTCCCAAAAACCCTTTAAGAACTTTGTTTAAAAAACTCATAAATTTTTTGCTTTATGCTTAAAGCATATTGCTTTAAGCGTTTTACTGACACGCTTATCGTGTGATGTTATATATAAAAAAGGGCAAAAAAGCTCTAAGCATGACGCTCAAAGCTTATTGCTTTCATTAATATTCGTCTTCGTTCCAAAGGAAATCCTCGTCGGTAGGATAATCACTCCAAACCTCTTCGATAGATTCATAGATCTCTCCTTCGTCTTCAATTGCCTGAAGGTTTTCAACTACTTCCATTGGTGCACCAGTTCTGATTGCATAGTCAATAAGTTCTGCTTTTGTCATTGGCCAAGGTGCGTCACTTAGGTATGAGGCTAATTCTAATGTCCAGTACATAATTTTCTGATTTTTTGCAAAAGTATAAAATTAGCTTATATTATACGCTTTTTTATACTTGATTTTCAATTCTTTTTGATTAATTTTTATTAATTCGCCGTCATAGACTGCATTACAGCCGTGTCAGCAACTTACATGCTGTCATTTTCTCAAAAACCATTCCACAAATTTTTTTATGCCATTTTGGAAGTCTGTGTCTGGTTTGTAGCCAATTAATGTCTTCGCTTTTGTGATATCTGCATTGGTTTTATGGACATCCCCCGGCTGCATTGGCAGATTTTTCTTCATGGCAGAAATTCCTAAGGTGGTTTCTATTGTACGCAGCATTTCAGATAAAGTAACCACCTCGCTTTCTCCAAGATTAATAATTTCATAAACTCCGGAATGAGCCTCTAAATAAAGGATGGATTTCGTGATTCCGTCGATAATATCATCAATATAAGTATAATCTCTTGCTGTATTTCCATCACCATAAAATGAAATTTCCTGTCCTTCCGAGATCAGTTTTGTAAATTTATGGATGGCAAGATCCGGTCTCTGTCTGGGACCATATACCGTGAAAAACCTAAGCTGGATCATATCTATATGATAAAGGTTATGGTAAACATGTCCCAGAATTTCACCGCTTTTTTTGGTGGCAGCATAAGGAGAAATGGGATGGTCTACATTATCTGCTTCTGAAAAAGGAGTCTTTTCATTGTTGCCGTAAACGCTTGATGAAGAGGCGCATATGAATTTATTGATGTTGAATTCTTTGCAGAGTTCCCAAAGATTCATCGTTCCACGTACATTCACCTCTTCATATTCCAGAGGTCTTTCAATAGACGGACGTACTCCTGCAAGAGCCGCAAGATGAATAACAAGGTCGATTTTGTGACTTTTAAAAATAGTTTCAAGTCCTTTTTTATCACGGATATCCTGATAATACATCTGATATCTGTCTGACTGTGATATAGCGATTAAATGTCTGATATCGGTCTCTTTGTCCGAAAACTCAAAATCCGAAATTTTATCGATAGACTCTAATGTGTTTTTAATTTTTGTCTGATAATTATAGAAATCATCAAAATTGTCAACGTTTATGACAGAATGTCCATTCTTTAATAATCGTTCTATTAAATGTGAACCTATAAAGCCGCTTCCTCCAGTTACAAGATAAATCATTTGTGGATTTTTAATGGACAAAAATATAAATTTACTTTTTGAAAATATAATCATTAAATTTACTTAAAAAAGTAATATAAATAGTATGCAGTTTCAAGGGCAAATTTTAAAAATGACGAGCTTCGATGCACAGCCAATTCAATATTATCTCAATCTTTCGGGAGACCTTATCCATATGAACGAGCTGTTCGGAAAAGAACTGAGGATAAAACATACCGGATTTCAGTGTGTTAATTGCGGAGAGGACAAGCCTGTTTATAGAATGGGGTTCTGTAAGAGCTGCTTCTTCGAAAGCCCTTATGCAAGTGATACAATTATTCGTCCAGAGCTTTCCACGGCTCATCTGGGAGTTGCTGAACGTGATCTGGAAATAGAAAAACAAATCCAGCTGCAGCCTCATACCGTATATCTTGCCTATACCGGTGATGTAAAAGTAGGTGTAACGAGAAATAACCAAATCCCGACAAGATGGATAGATCAGGGAGCTACTTTTGCACTTCCTATCGCCAGAACAGAGAACCGTTACGAGGCAGGAATGATTGAGGTTGCCTTAAAAGAGCATCTTCCTGATAAAACAAACTGGAAAAAAATGCTTCAGGATGATTTTGAGGGAGAGATGGATCTTGCCGACTTTCAGCAGAAGATCAGACAGTATTTTCCCGAAGATTTCCAGAAATTTTACAGCGAAGGAGAAAACTTATGGATGTTTGATTATCCTTTTGAAAAACCGGAAAAAGTAACTTCTTTTACGCTGGACAAAAAACCAGAGTTTACGGGTAAGCTTACAGGTATCAAAGGACAGTATTTAAGTTTTAGTGGGGGAGACTTTATGAATGTAAGAGGTCATGAGGGTTATGTTATTGAATTGGAAATAAAAAATTAATCCTTATATTTAAAATAACGAAAACTAATCACAAATATGAAAACATGGGTTAAAAAGTTATTGATAGGCCTTGGAATTCTGCTGGTCATTCTTCTGGCTGCAAATTTCGGGTTGAATATATGGCTTAAAACCCAGCTTCCGGACTATATAAAGAATAATACCGACTATAAGGTTTCCTATAAAAAACTGGATGTAGATCTTGGTTCAGGGAATATTTTTGTGGCAGGAATAACGGTAAACAGCAAAGATCCCCAAAATGCCAACGTGATTGGGCTCCAGGGAACAATTGATAGCATAAAGATCAGCCGTTTCGGAATTTATGACGCTGTTTTCAATAAAAAAATCAGCTCATCTGATCTTCTGCTGGCTAAACCCAATTTAAATATCAGTCTCGCAAAACCAGTAGATCGCAAAACGGGAAAAAAAAGAAATCCGGTTTTATTTGAGAATATAAGGATCAATAAAGGAACGATCAATATTTTCAAGCATACCAAACAGAAATTTCTGTCTGTTCAGGAGCTCGATCTTTTTGTAGAAAACCTTCAGATGACCGAAGAATCTGTAGAAGATAAACTTCCGGTAGTTTTTGACCGTTATGATATCAAAGGGAAGAATTTTTTCTTTCGCCCGGATAATGTTTATGCCATTACAATCAGCAATATTGTAACATCAAACGGGCAGATGTCAGTCGGAAATTTCCGATTGATTCCGCTGCTTTCTTTTGAACAGTTTAAAAGATTTTATCCAAAAAAGCCTAAACTGTTTGAATTTTCCATTCCAAAGATGGATTTTAAAGATGTGGTTTTAAAGAAGAATAAAGTTTCGCTGGCTAATGCTGATTTTCAAAATCCGGTTCTTACTGTTCATAATACAGGAATAAAGCCCAAAAAGGCTGAAAATAAATTGAATTTTGAGGTCAATCTGGAAGACGTGAAGCTTAACAACCTCTCGGTATTGGTCAATAAACCTGACGGAAGCAGACTGTTTTTTGCAAAAACACTGAATGTGAAAGTCAATCAGCTGAAGTTTGATAAAGTCACGGCAGCAGAAGTAATTCCTGTTGGATATAAAGATTTTCATTTTTCAGGAAGGGAAATACAGTATTCGAATCACCGGAACTTTGCTATTGAGAGGTTTGCATTAAATCCGAAAAGCGGTGAAATCAGGAATCTGATTCTGTCTTCCGGAAAAACGGTAGCAGAAAGAGGTTCTATGAACTTGAAAACCAGTCATATTGCGTTCAATATCAACAAGCTTGAATTTATTGAAAGAAAACTTAAGCTGGATCTTAAAGATGTCCTTGTTGAAAATATAAGCGGAACAATTAAGGCCGCTAAAAACAGGATTAAAAGGAAACCGGGCCCGGGAATAATACAGTTAGTAACAGTCCGGAAAATGACCGTTAAAAATTCGGATATTGTTTATGATAAAGGAACGCAGCCATTAGCATTTCATGACCTTAATGCAACTGTTAATGCAATTGAAATTGCCCCAAAACCAAATAATGAGGGGCTCTCTTTCAAAATTAAAGACTATTTTCTCACAACCAGGAACTTTGCTTATAAAACACAGTTCTATAATTTAAGCGCAGGTCTTTTAAAATTAAATAAAAATAAGATCCAGATCAATAACTTTGCAATGAAGCCTCTCGTTTCAAGAGCCCAGTTTATCAAAATGATACCTGTTGAACGTGATCTATATGATCTCAAGGCTGTGCAGATAACGGCGGATGGAAGCTGGAATCTGTTTTCAGACAATAAGTCGATTAATGCTTCAAATGTGACCGTTCTTTCTGCCGATGCCAATATCTTCAGGAGTAAAATCCCGAAAGATGATCCTAAAATAAAGCCTTTGTATTCCAGGCTGCTCCGGTCTATAAAAATTCCAATGACCGTCAATAATCTTGAACTGAAAAATTCAGTTTTGGTCTATGAAGAAGATACTCCGGAAAGCGCAGGGCCCGGAAAACTAACGTTCAGTAGTTTTAATATGAACGTTAAAAACCTTAATTCTGGCAAAACAAAAGGAAAATCTACCAAAGTAGATATCAGGATCAATTGCTCATTCATGAACCTGGCACCGCTTTCAGTGAACTGGGGCTTTGATGTGGCAGACCATAATGATGGATTTTCAATTTCAGGGAAAACATCCAATCTTCCTGCTAGCGGAATTAATCCGTTCATCAGGCCTTACCTTCATGTCACGGCCACTTCAGGTACAATTCAGGAAATGTTATTTAACTTCAAAGGGAATCCTGCAGGAATAAACGGAACATTTAACCTGAAACATAAAGACCTCAAAATTGCTGTTCTCAATAAGGATAATCGTGAGAAAAAAGGAGTGCTGACCGCTGTTGCTAATCTTTTTATAAAATCCAATTCTGAACAGTTTCCGGAAGCGGTGGCGGTGGAAAATGTTGAGCGGGACCCTACAAAATCGTTCTTCAATCTGTTCTGGAAAGGAATTGAGCAGGGACTGAAGAAAACCTTAATAAGCAAGAATATTGAGAAAACAGAAAAGACCGTAAAAAATGCAGTTTCCTCTGTGAAAGATGTGAAAGAGACTGTGAAGGAACTGAAACAGGAGATAAAGGTCAAGAAAGAAGCTGAACCAAAGAAAAAGGAAAAAAAAGGTTTTCTAAAGAATGTCTTCAGGAAAAAAGAAAAGCCCGAAACTGAGTAATTCCGGGATTATATCTTTAAGCTTAAAGCCTGATTTTCAAATTTTGAAATTAATTCTTTTAAAAATTAAATTCATCGCTTTCCTGGATAGGGATATCTCTTAAAAACTCATCAAATTTTTCTCCCGGATAGTTGCTTTCCGCTCCGTAAGAATCTATGATCATTCCGTGGTTTCCGGCGTTGTCCTTTACAACATACAATACTGCATTATCGTCTGGATTGCTGTCCCCTTCAAAACGGTATGTTTTTAAAATGGTCAGCTCGGAAGGCTGGTATACTTTTTCTGAATTTTCAAATTTCATCTCGCAAGCCTCATTCATTCTGAACTCTCTGTGAATTCCTCTTTTTGAAAGAGTATTCATAACCTGGCTCAACGTTGTCATCCTGTCTATATTTTCTGAATTATCCATAATATTATTTTTTAAAAGTACTACAATAATTAAACCATTGATTTGCTAAATTTAAATAAAAAGGCAATTGCATCTTTCATTGAAATCATACGTAATGTTAACAAAATTTATAATTCAAAAAAATAAAATAGGTATACTTTTTGCAATAGATACGTTAATAAATCAGACAAAATATGAAAAAAGAAGTTGGCGTTTTACTGGCAGGGGGAGTTGGTCTTTTGGCAGTATTAGGTTTTATTGGAATAAAAAAGATATTGACTAAAAAAGATAAAAAATATAGTGATACCTATTCGGATTATCACAGACATTTTGATGAAAAAAACCACGACGATGAATATCACGGGGTGGAATTTTATGCACTGAAGTAGTAAAAGAATATATTTAATTATGTTAAATCCGGCTCTGTCAAAGGGGCCGGATTTTTTGTGGATAACTTTAATGTTAAAACTTATTATTTTATAAGAAATCCATTATAATTTTACATCATAATGCAGAACGAAAAATTCATAAAAGGACAGGGAGCGCAGCGAAACGTGGTCAACCGTTTCGACAGGTATACCTATGAGCCGGATGATGAAGATTTCGAAACCATAAAAACCTCTTTTACGGAAGTTTTTCCGAAAACTATTGTGAATCAGGTGAAAAGCGAAGACCTGCCAATGGAGTATTCCATGAATCCGTACCAGGGCTGCGAACATGGATGTTCCTATTGCTTCGCAAGGCCTACTCATGAATACTGGGGTTACAGCGCCGGAATTGATTTTGAAAGAAAAATCATGGTAAAGAAAAATGCTCCGGAATTGCTAGAGAAATTTTTCCAGAAAAGAGGTTATAAACCAGCGCCCATTCTGCTTTCGGGAAATACCGACTGCTATCAGCCTGCAGAAAGGCAGTTTGAAATCACCAGGAAACTGCTTCAGGTCTGCTTGGATTACAGACATCCGGTGAATATTCTGACAAAAAATGCACTTGTTCTGAGAGATCTGGATATTTTAAAACCTATGGCAGAGCAGAATCTGGTCTCTGTGTCACTTAGTATTCCTACTATTAATGAAGATCTTAGACGCAAAATGGAACCGAGAACAAGCTCGGCTCCGAATAAATTGAAGGCCGTGGAGATTCTTACAGAAAACAAAATTCCCGTGCATGTCATGGTGGCGCCCATTATTCCCGGTCTGAACAGTGATGAGCCGTTAAGTATTTTAAAAGCTATTTCTGATGCAGGGGCCTTAAGCTTCGGCTATACGTTGGTAAGGCTGAATGATACGGTAGAGCCTGTTTTTGTTAACTGGATAGAAACCCATTTCCCGGACAGAGCACAAAAGGTTTTAAATCTTATCCGCTCCATGCGTGGCGGAAAACTAGGTGACAAAAGATATTTTGAAAGGCAGAGAGGTGAGGGGAATATCGCTGAAATGATCCATAATACATTCAAAATCGGGAGGAAGAAATTTTTTGAAGGGAAAGAATTTACCAAGCTTTCTACAGCAAATTTTACCGGGGCTAAAGATCAGCAATTGAGGTTGTTCGATTGAACTTAAAATCATGTTTTAGCTCAAAAGTGGTTGTAAAAAAAACCGCTCCAAAAAGGAACGGTTTTCTTATTCGTTTTGATTTCAAATTACATAGAATCATCCGGACATTGGAAATCATCGCTGCAAGCTGCACAGATTACAGTTCCGCTGCAATAATACATGCAGAATTCCGGTTCCGGAAGCTTAATTGCTCCTGCTCCTGAGATGCTTTTTAACTGGCCTTTGTTTAGTTTTTTTAAATTTTTCATACTGTTTTAATTAAAAATTTGATAGTACGATAAAGATAATTAAAATATTTTTAACTAAAACAAGATGTGGTAGAAAGGAGATTAAACTTTTTTGATAAATTTTAATCTGTATTAAAACAAAAGTCAATAATTAATCTGAGGGTTACCCCTATACATACCAATTATTGACTTTTTATATTTACTTTTTGATAAGTCCTAATTCAATAAGTCTTTCATGTAAAAATTCTCCTGCAGTTGTATCTTCATATAACTTAGGATTGTTTTCGTCAATACAGTTTTCAAGAGCATTCAGTGACATCTCGCTTACCGGATGCATAAAGAAAGGAATTGAGTATCTTGAAGTTCCCCATAATTCTTTTGGTGGGTTAACCACTCTGTGAATAGTGGATTTCAGCTTGTTATTAGTATGTCTTGACAACATATCTCCAACATTGATCATTAATTCGTCCGGTTCTGCAATCGCATCGATCCATTCTCCGTTGTGGTTTTGAACCTGAAGGCCTTTTCCCTGAGATCCCATCAAAAGAGTGATCAGGTTGATGTCTCCGTGAGCAGCTGCTCTTACTGCATCATCAGGCTCCTGAGTAATTGGAGGATAGTGGATAGGTCTTAAAATAGAGTTTCCTTCAGCGATCTTGTCGTCAAAATAAAACTCATCCAGACCCAGATACAGCGCCAAAGCTCTTAATACATACTGGCCTGTTTTTTCAAGCATTTGGTAGGCTTTTTTACCTACTTCATTGAATTTTGGAAGCTCATCAACAGTCACGTTGTCAGGATACTGGGATTTGTATTTTGAATCATCAGACACATACTGTCCAAAATGCCAAAATTCTTTTAAATCACCTTTTTTGAAACCTTTAGCGGTTTCTTTACCGAATCCTACGTAACCTCTCTGGCCGCCGATTCCTGGAATTTCATACTTCTGCTTTGTTTCTACAGGCAGTTCAAAAAAGTTTTTAACCTCTCCGTAGAGTTCATCTACTAATTTGTCATCAAGAAAATGGCCTTTTAAGGCAACAAAACCAATTTCTTCATAAGCTTTTCCGATTTCATTTACAAATTTCTGTTTGCGTTCCGGGTTGTCCGAAAGGAAATCACGCAGGTCTACACTAGGTATTTTATCCATTTTTAGAAATTTACGAATCACAAAATTACATATTTTTTAAATGAAATGATTTTAAAATAAGTATTTATCAGTTAAATTTGCTGTATGAAAAAATATTCTTCGAAGAGAAGTATTCAGATACTTGCCCATCTTCTTCAGCAGTACGGAATTTCAGATGTTATCATTTCACCGGGATCCAGAAATGCACCCCTGGCGATCCATTTTTCAGAAATTGATGGCTTCAACTGTTATAGTATTGTGGATGAAAGAAGTGCAGCTTTTGTAGGAATAGGTATGGCTAAAAGTGAGAAAAAACCGGTAGCAATAACGTGTACCAGTGGTTCGGCAGTAGCAAACTATTACCCTGCAGTTACAGAAGCTTTCTATCAGAATGTTCCGCTTCTGATCCTTACTGCCGACCGGCCTACGGATTTTGTAGATATTTTTGACGGGCAGACCATCAGGCAGAAGGATATTTTTCATCAGCATTCTTATGGCGACTTTCAGCTCTTGGAAGACAGTAAAGAAAATGCGGAGGACATTAATTTTGACATTATTAAAAAAGCAATCGAGCTCTGTTTTGAAAAACAGGGTCCGGTTCATATCAATATTCCTTTAGAGGAGCCATTGTACGAATTGGTTTCAGAGCTTCCTTCTTTTCCTACCGTTGAAAAAACTATCAGACAGAAGGAGTATGAGGTGCCATCCAATTTAATTGCAGACTGGCATACGTCCCAAAGGATCATGATTTTGGTGGGAACCAAAGATCACAGCCCGGAGCTGGAAAACCAATTAACACAGCTGGTGAAAAACCATTCTGTTGTTGTATTGAGTGAAGCCAACTCTAATCTGTATCATGAGAAGTTTTTCAGACATATAGACCGTTATATCTTTAATTTTACTGAAGAAGACTATAAAACCTATGCTCCGGATCTTTTGATTACGATAGGGCAGAATGTAGTTTCCAAAAAAGTAAAACAGTTTCTGAGAAATGCCCGTCCGAAGCAGCATTGGCACCTGGATGAAGTATGGCAGCCGGATACCTATTTCTCTCTGACTGAAAAGATAGAGGTGAAGCCTGAGGTTTTCTTTTCAAAATTTCTGAAATTTATCAATCTTGAGCCGAGACCTTATTTTAATCTTTGGGATGTTTTAAGGGATAAAAAAGATGCAAAGCATGAACAGTTCCTGAATAAAGCTGAATTTTCGGATTTTTATTTCTTTAATAAAGCTTCACAGACCATTCCTGAGAACTATAATATTCATTTCAGTAATTCCTCAGCGATCAGATATGCACAGCTGTTTGATTTTGGAAAAAGGAAAATGTACTGCAACAGAGGAACTAGCGGTATAGACGGCTCTACTTCTACAGCAATGGGCTTTGCCATAAAAAACGCAAATCCGACTCTGCTAATTACGGGAGATCTTGGGTTCTTCTATGATATCAACGGACTTTGGAACCAATACATTCCGCCGTTTGTAAGAATTATTATTTTCAATAACGGTGAAGGGAATATCTTTAAAATCATTCCGGGACCGGGCAATGCCAACCCAAATACTTTAGACGAATTTATAGCAACGAAACATCGCAAACATGCTGAACACCTGGCGAAGCATTTTGGTTTCTCTTATATTAAAGTTGAAGATGAGCCCACGTTAGACAGGGTTTTGGAAAATTTCTTCAAACCAGACCTTCAGCCAAAAATCCTTGAAGTAAATACCTACGGGAAAAACAGTGCGGATGTTCAGAAGGCTTATTTTGAATTCATGAAAGGAAATTAAAGGTCAAGATATTCTTCGTTTCCCGGTAAATTTGTAATCTTGTCAATAGGATAAATAAACATATCATCAAAATCATTCAGAGCATTAATCAGTTGAAAATGAGAAAACTGCTTAATGTTCTGAAGGGTGATTTCAGCTTCTTTTATCTTCTTATGTTTCAGGAGATTCTGTCG
The DNA here is from genome assembly GCF_051400735.1 of Chryseobacterium hilariae. Taxonomy (NCBI): domain Bacteria; kingdom Pseudomonadati; phylum Bacteroidota; class Flavobacteriia; order Flavobacteriales; family Weeksellaceae; genus Chryseobacterium; species Chryseobacterium hilariae. Next base: position 246,492 of record NZ_JBLFFJ010000004.1, on the reverse strand, counting down.
CTGTACTCCGTTCAGAAGATAGGTTGCCGGCGTGAACCAATCCTTACCCTTTAAGAAAAGAATATTGGAAAAAGAAGTATCGGTGATGTGGTTGTTTTTAACAATGATGATCTCTTCAGCTTTTGATTTCATTTTCATTTTGTCCAATTCCTTACGGTCTTCAAACTTGAAAGAGTAGTCGAAGCTGTTGTTTTCAACCAGCTGAAAGCTTTGTATTTCAGGAATGGCATATGGGATCATCATGGTCCTTACCCTTTTCTCCAGGTCATAGGAAAGTCTCAGTTTGAAAAGACCGTCTTCATCATGTTCTAGATTTTTGAAGATCTTGGCCAGATCAATAGAGCCCTCTTTACCGAAATGGGCAAAAGTCTGGTTGATGCGTTTTTGATGTAGTTCCAAAAGAAAAATCTCCTGATCTTCTATTTTTATGCTTTCAATGAATTGGGACATAGATTTTATTTTTCATTTCCTGATATTCGTCTTCTAACTTGCTCATATGTGTTATACCGCCACCACTTTTGAAATAAAGCCGGTCGCCTTCTTTTTCAATAAAGCGGATCATTACGCAACTGTCAAGATTTTCACCGTCAAACCAGCCGCATACTCCGGTATAATAACCTCTGTCATATCCTTCCGCATCTAAGATTATTTCCAGCGTTCTGGGCTTTGGAGCTCCAAGAATTGATCCGGCGGGAAGCAGCTTTTTCATCAAGCTTCCTATTTTTCCTGCAAATTCAGGCTTTACCTTCCCTGAAATTTCAGAACTCATCGCATACAAATCTTTCTGCTGTGTCCTGATGAGGTCTATATGCTGGAACTGGTCAACTTTCACATCATCTGCAACCATGCTGAGGTCATTCCGGAGAAGATCAACAACCGTATAATGCTCCGCTTTCTCTTTCTTATCGTTTTTCAAAACTTCAGCTGCATTTTCCAATGATGCATCAATAGTACCTTTCATTGGGTAGGTCAAGATTTTGCCGTCAATAATCTTTACAAAAGTTTCAGGAGAAAAAAATACAAAAAAATCTTTATAAAAAACTTTGTACTTTGCATTTGAGTGATAAAATATTTCTTCAAGGCTTAAATTGGTCTGAATTTCGGTTTTTCTGGTATAATTGACAAGATAAGAATTTCCAAGACGGATATTTTTCTGAACATTGTCAAATCCTTTTTTAAAGCTTTCCAGCGTTTCCGGAAATGATTTCCATTCAATTTTTTTATTGAGGCTGTATTTCTGTTTTGAGTTTGAAAATAGTTGAAAATCAATTAATAAACCTGATTTATTAATTTCATTTTCTCTATAGATTTCTATATTCTCCGAAAGGAAATCGATCATGAAAAAGTACGGAACCTTCTGAAAGGAAAGTTCGTCCATTTCCATAAATTTTTGATGATTCATTGAAAACATCCTGCAAAAATAATTAATGATGATTACTTTTGTGTAAAAATTTTTTAATGCAGAGCAGATATCCTCAGAAACCGGGAATTGATTTTATACTGAAGCAGGCTTTTTTCTATTGGAATAAGACGCTTTTCTTTCAATTAATATTTTCAATATTTTATTTTGGAATCTTTTTTACAGTGTTTTTCTTCTTCGATGGAAAGTATGATATTTTAACCCAATATGCAGAAGTAGCAAAACATGCAAAAGAAGGTGTGGAAGCATATTCTGCACAGATTGTAAAAATGCAGTCGAATCCGGGATTTAAATATTTTTCCTGGGCTATTATGGGGACCTCTATTTTTCTTTATCCCCTCAATATCGGGTTTTATCAGATTTACAGGAAAATTGACCTGAATGAGAAGCTGGAATTAGGAGACCTTCTTGTAGGATATAACGGGTTTAATTTTTTTAAATATATAGGCTATTATATTTTCTGGTCATTTGTTTATGTTTATACATTTCAGACCATTATCCTTGCCGTTATCTGGGTATTTGTCACCATTTTTGTAGCTCCGCTGCTGTTTTTTACAAATAAGAGGATTTTTGAAGCGATTTCGCTGAACCTTCAGGCATTAAGGAAATATTTTTTAGAAATATTGGTATGCGTTATTGTTGCGGTTTTCTTTAAGTATATAGGATTTGCATTGTTTTTTATAGGCGGACTCTTTACGTTCCCGTTTTGGAATGCAATGATTTACTCTCTGTATAAAACGGTTTTCTCGGAAAAAAGTTAAATTTTAAAAAGGTTTAATATGTTTTTATGGCAAAAAAAGTTAAATTTGGTGAAACCATTAAAATATTAAACTATGTCAGAATTTAATGAATTTGATCAGCAGGGATCCGTTCCAAACAGAGATACAGGATCTATTATTTCGCATTCTTTTGAAATGTATAAAGGCGTTTTTCTTTACGGGATTGTCGCAATGATAATTTACCTTATAGGAGGCTTCATCATACAGTCTGTCAGTGGATTCAATTCTGCATCCATGATGGAGGAAATGAGAGATGCAGGTGGAGATTACTCAAGCTTCAACTACTGGAATGCCCCGGGATTTTCGCTTTATCTTTCGCTATCCGGTCTTTTGGGCATCTTACTCGCTCCATTATATGTAGGACTTATTTACATTGTGAATAAATATAATACTAAAAATCAGATCGATTTTGCAGATTTATTTATCGGTTACAAGCAGAATTTTGTGAATATCCTGATCTACAGTATTCTTTCAGGGATTATTTCAAGTGTTGCGATGGCGCTGTGCTTCTTCCCGTTTATTTTTGTTTATCCTTTCCTTTTATTGGGATATCCTATTTTATTATTCGAAAATGCATCGGCTACTGAAGCATTAGGGAAGTCTTTTAATATTGCCAAGGAAAATTACGGAACGTTTCTTGGAACTACCGTATTGGGAGGACTGATCTCTATTGCAGGAATTGTTTTATGCGGGATTGGTATTATTTTAACAGCTCCTTTCATGATGATCGTTATGTATTCTGCTTATTGTGCTTTTTTAGGAAAACCGAGACAAATCGAATTTAAGAAATAAATAAAATAATAAGATAGAAACACAATGGATAAAGATAAACAGATAAGCAATGTTGCGATAAAACAAGTTGCCCTGCTGGCTATAATTCTGGTGCTTACAGGATTAATCTGTTTTAATCTTTCACTGTTCATCCCGTCAGTGCTTGGGGCGATCACTATTTATGTGGTCTGCAGAAGATATAATTTCTATCTGCAGGAAGAAAAAAAATGGAAACCCTGGCAGTCATCGCTTGTTTTGATGTTGGCCAGTCTTATTATCCTTATTCTTCCGATCTATTTTATTGCCGACCTTCTTATCGATAAACTTGGGAATGCCCAGGTTTACATGGCGAAGTTCAATGTGTTCCTGGATAAGATACATTCATATATCTATTCTAAAACAAGTTTTGATATTCTCAGCAAAGAGAATATGGATAAAGTAAAGAGCTCTGCAGGAAAGTTTTCCACATCAGCAGTTAGCGGGACATTTAATACGCTTACTGTAGTACTGTCCATGTATTTTATCCTTTATTTTATGTTGGATAGGCCAAGGCTGTTTGAGAAGATCCTTAGTTCTTCCGCCCCCTTAAAGAGAGCTAATATTTCTTTGATCGGCGATAAGCTTAGAAAGCTGATCATGGCCAACGCGATTGGAATTCCTGTTGTTGCTTTAGGGCAGGGCATTGTAGCATTGATAGGATATTTTATCTTTGGAGCACCCAGTCCGGTTCTTCTTTTTGCTTTAACGGCTGCTGCTTCAATGGTCCCTGTTGTAGGTGCGGCTATTGTATACATTCCCGTATGTATTTTTATGATTGCGGAGGGAAATACAGGCCAGGGGCTTGGTTTGGCGGTCTATTGTTTAGTCGTGGTTGGACTTACGGATAACCTGCTTCGGTTTACCCTTTTAAAGAAACTCGAAAATATCCATCCGTTGAATACCGTGTTCGGAATTATCATGGGAATGAACTTATTCGGTTTTATGGGACTGATTTTCGGACCAATCCTTATTTCGTTTACTCTGCTTCTGATCCAGGTTTACAGGAATGAATTTTCAGATGAAGAGACACCGCCGGATCTTAAACTGCCGGATAATGATGAGGAAGAAAAGGTTAATTTAATTGTATAAAAGTGGAAGGCGTAAATTCAGAAATATTAAAAGAAATCTGCATCGTAAAGATGCCTTTCGGAAAATACGAAGGAACAGTGCTTGCTGATCTTCCGGTAAGCTATCTGGAATGGTTCAACAGAAAGGGTATGCCTAAAGGAAAATTAGGAATGCAGCTTTCAACCGTTTACGAAATTAAGCTCAATGGACTGATGGACCTTCTGATTCCGATCAGGGCCTCTTTAAGATAAGAAAAGATCTTTTCTGATTATAATTATACATTTAGGGCGGCATCGAAGATGCCGCCCTAAATTATTATAATGCAATCAATTATTCTTTCAAAGCCGCGATCTCATCTCTAAGCTTAGCCGCTTTTATAAAATCAAGATTTTTAGCAGCAGCTTCCATTTCTTTCTGCTTCTGTCCGATGATTTTTTCAATGTCTTTGCCTCCATAGCTGGCTTTCGTTTCAGCAGCTTTCTGAAGAATCTCTTTTTGAGTGTATTTTGGATCCGGGAAGTCTTTACTTCTTCCCACAAGATTTTCCGAAATCTTTTTATTTAAGGCCTGAGGAACAAGTCCGTTAGCTTCATTATGCTGTATTTGTTTGTTACGGCGGTATTCCGTTTCATCCAGGGCGGCCTGCATAGATTTTGTGATTTTATCGGCATACATAATCGCTTTTCCGTTAACATTTCTTGCTGCACGTCCTACGGTCTGGATCATCGACCTTCTGCTTCTGAGCATTCCCTCCTTATCGGCATCCAGAATGGCTACCAGAGACACTTCCGGAAGGTCAAGCCCCTCTCTTAAAAGATTGACCCCGATGAGTACATCGAAAATCCCCAAACGAAGGTCCTGCATAATTTGGATACGTTCCAGCGTTTCTACATCTGAGTGGATATATCTTGTTCTGATCCCGAATTTCATAAAATATTTGGTAAGTTCTTCGGCCATTTTCTTTGTTAAAGTAGTAACCAGAACCCTTTCATCAGCCTCAGCCCTTTTTCGGATCTCTTCCATCAGATCATCAATCTGGTTCAGGCTTGGCCTTACCTCAATAATGGGATCCAGAAGGCCTGTCGGACGGATGATCTGCTCAATATAAGCTCCTCCGGTTTTCTCCAGTTCATAATCTGCTGGCGTTGCGGAAACATAGATCACCTGATTTTGCATGGCTTCAAATTCCTCAAACTTAAGTGGCCTGTTGTCCATGGCTGCCGGAAGCCGGAAACCATATTCCACCAAAGCTTCCTTTCTGCTCCGGTCGCCGCCGTACATGGCATGAACCTGGGGAACGGTAACGTGGCTTTCGTCAATAACCATCAAAAAGTCTTTCGGGAAGTAATCAATCAGGCAGAATGGCCTTGAGCCGGGAAGCCTTCCGTCAAGATATCTTGAATAATTCTCAATCCCTGAGCAGTAACCCAGTTCCTTGATCATTTCAAGATCCAGTTCTGTTCTCTCCTGAAGTCTTTTAGCTTCCAGAGGTTTTTCAATAGAATTAAAGAAATCCACCTGCTTTACCATATCATCCTGGATGCTTCTGATAGCTCCGTTTAAAGTTTCCTTCGATGTTACAAAGAGGTTGGCGGGATAAATCTGAATCTGGTCAAAATTAGAATCCACATTTCCACTTACAGGATCAAAACTCTGTATTTTTTCAATTTCATCTCCAAAAAACTGAATTCTCACTGCATTGTCAGCATATGCCGGGAAAACATCAATAACGTCCCCTTTTACACGGAATGTACCTCTTTGGAAGTCTCCCAATGTTCTGGCATACAATGCATTAACTAAGGAATGGAGAAGAGCGGTTCTCGTTACTTTTTCTCCAATAGCTAATGTAATGAGTGATTTATGAAATTCTGAAGGGTTTCCGATACCGTAAATACAAGAAACCGAAGCTACGATCAGTACGTCTCTTCTTCCCGAAAGCAGGCTGGCTGTTGCAGAAAGTCGCAGTTTCTCTACTTCTTCATTAATGCTTAGGTCCTTCTCAATATAAGTTCCGGTTGTCGCAATATAGGCTTCCGGTTGGTAATAGTCATAGTAGCTGACAAAATACTCAACAGCGTTATCAGGAAAGAATTCCTTAAACTCCATGAATAGCTGGGCTGCCAGAGTTTTGTTGTGGGCAAGAACCAAAGTAGGTTTCTGTACATTCTGGACAACATTGGCGACAGTAAATGTTTTCCCGGAGCCCGTTACACCAAGAAGGGTCTGGTATTTTTCGCCGATCTCAATGCCTTCTGTAAGCTTTTCGATCGCTTGTGGCTGGTCGCCTGTAGGTTTATATTCTGATTGAAGATTAAAATTCATAGGAAATGATGTATACAACAAAAATACGAAAGAAATTTTTAGCCTTCATAAAGTATTTGAAGATGAATGTTTTAAATTTTCATCCGATAATGCATACAAAATAAAAAAAGCGCTAAACTTATAGCGCTTATTAACTGATCTTACTGGAAACTCATCGTGGCTGGTAGCTTGTATACGCTTGCTACAGCTTTTCCATTTCTTGTGGCTGGTTTCCAGACAACTCCATTACTTGCCTCGGTAATGGTTCTGATGATTTCTTTATTAAGTCCTTCATGATCACCTGAGGCTGTTACTTGACTTACTTTTCCTGTTTCATCAATGTGTATAAATGCCGTTGTTTTTACGAATTTCTCTTTTCCGTTAAATATACTGGCGTCAAGCATTGATGAAACTTTTGAACGAAATGATTTTATCCCTTCAGGAAATTCTGCCTGAATAACATCCTTGTTCTGTTGTGTGTTTACATTTGTGTTATTACCTTCATTGTCAGACGGCTGTACCGTTTTTTTGGGAGAAATGGTATCTGTAATAGTTTTTAGACCTTCCTTTTTGTATCCAATTGCTGTACGGGGCTTCTCCTCTTTTATTTGTTCGAAATAACTAGGCACTAAAGTGGCCTGAGACGACTGCGGATTTTTGGCAGGCCTTACGTTTGCTTTTTGAGCAGGTTTATCAGCTGCAGGATTAATTGCATAGGTTCTTTCGGCGAATAGAGCTGTTGCTGCAATGATAGCTGTGATTCCTGCCGCTTTGTTCAGGACAATGAATCTTGATTTTTTCTTTGTCATCATAATAAATCGTTTTTTGGTGTTATTAAAATTAAATGAATGGGTAAAAGGCAGATTCTGGATATTGATAATCTCATCAAGAATCAAATTCTGGTACTCTTTTATATCGTATCTGCTGTTCAAAACAGCTTCGTCTGCAAGAAATTCATGGTTGGTGATGATTGCTTTTTTATAAATATGAAGAATTGGATTGAACCATGTGAAAATTTTCAGGATATCTATAAAAATAAGATCTATGCTGTGTTTCTGGTCAATATGGTTTTTTTCATGCAGGAAGATCATTGGATCAATTATATTATTTTTTATATAACTCCCGCCTAAATAAATAGTACTCCAAAAGCTAAATGGAGGAAGGTTTTCATGGGTTACTATAACCGTGTAATTCTGATAGATCATTTTTTCACCCTGTATTTTTTTGATAGCTATAATTGACAGGATGCTTTTTATTAAAAGGAAAAGAGCAACGGTTCCATAGATGAACCATATCAGATTCATCCAATCAAAAATTTCCTGGGCGGGCTGGATGGGGATGATCTGCTGTGCCGTATCTTCAAATATGATCCTAGATTTATTATCTGTTTTTGGCGGCTGTACTGTGATGGAAATGAATGGGATCACATAGGAGAAAATCAAAGAAGAAATCAAATAAAACCTGTTAAATCGGTACATTTTTTCTTTTTGCAAAAACAGGTAATATACAGCCATAAATACCGAAGAGCACAGCAGTATTTTTAGAATAATGATGAACATTTTTTATTCTTTTATCTGTTGATCTATTATATCACGGAGTTCTTTCAGCTGCTTCTGACTGAATTTTGCATTAGAAGTAAAAAATGATGCAAACTGAGTCACCGAGCTGTTGAAAAAACGGTCAATCATAGAGGTCATTTCCTCGTTGAAATATTCCCCTTTTTCTACTTTTGGATAGTATTCACGGGAATTTCCATATAATGTATAGCCTACCAGGTCTTTATTCTGCATTCTTTTCAGCAGGGTAGCAATTGTGGTGGCGGCAGGTTTGGGTTCCGGGTAAGACTCAAGGATGTCTTTCATGAAAATCCGTTTTTTTTTCCAAAGAATTTCCATAAGGCTTTTTTCGGAATCGGTTAATTTTATCTCTTTCATTCTACAGTTTTGTAATTTGTTCTACAAATGTAGAATTAAAATTTATACCAGCAAATTTTTGTGGCATTATTTTTCCATTATTTTTGTTATCACTAATTACAATACTATGAAATTCAACCCAATTTATGTATCGGCACTCAGTGTTTTTTTACTTGTATGTTCATGTAGTAAAAACAGTGCAAATGCCCAGCAGACAGGAACCGACGGTAGTGTAGAAACCGTAAAACCGAATACAGACTACAAACCAGCTTTTAAAGGACAAACCAGAACTAAAGCTGTAAAAACCACAACAGCCTATAAAGTTGAAGTCCTTAATAAAGATCTTGGCAAACCTTGGGGGATTATAAATCTTCCCGATGGAAGGTTTCTTATTACCGATAAAAACGGGCATATGAATGTAGTTTCAACTGATGGGAAACAGGTTTCTAAAATCGGAGGATTCCCAAAAGTAGATTCAAAAGGACAGGGAGGAATGCTGGATGTAGCCCTTGATCCGGATTTTAAGACGAATAATATTATTTATTTCAGTTTTTCAGAACCGTTTGGTGAAGGAAATCTGACATCGGTGGCCAGAGGAAAACTTTCAGCAGATCTTAAAAATATTTCAGAAGTTAAAGTTATTTTCCGTGCAGAACCTTCCTACGATGGTGATAAGCATTATGGAAGCAGGCTGGCTTTTGATAAGGACGGAAATTTATTTGTAAGTACCGGGGAAAGGTCTGACAAAGAAACAAGAGTGTATGCTCAGAAAACAGATAATTATTTAGGAAAAATATTAAAAATTACAAAAGACGGAAAACCTGCCCCCGGAAATCCATTTATCGGAAAACAAGGATACAAGCCAGAAATTTATGCCTATGGTATAAGGAATCCGCAGGGAATGGCAATAGACCCGAACGGAACTCTTTGGGATGTTGAAATGGGTCCCAGAGGTGGTGATGAAATCAATCTGATACAACCCGGGAAAAATTATGGCTGGGGAGATGTTACCTATGGAATTGAATATTCCGGAGCGAAAGTAGGAGATGGTATTACCCAAAAAGAAGGAACGGAACAGCCGGTTTATTACTGGGATCCTGTGATCTCTCCAAGCGGAGTCACTTTCTATACAGGGAATATAGAAGAATGGAAAGGAAATCTTATTATCGGGTGTTTAAGTGGCGAGCACATTAACAGGATCGTAATGAAAGATAATAAAGTGGTGGGAGAAGAACGCCTTCTTGCTGACCAGAAAGAACGTTTCAGAGATGTGCTGGATGGAATGGATGGCAGCCTGTATGCCGTTACAGACAGTGGTAAGCTCTATAAAATCTCTAAAAAATAAAAAGAGGCTGTATCAGCAGATTATTTCAACAAAATCAAAATTGCTGATTATTCTTACGCTGATACAGCCTTTTATACTATTTAAAACTTAAAGTTAAGTCTTGCGAAAGCCTGTCTTCCTGCAAAACCCATCTGTACAGGATCGAAAATACCACCTGATTCTGTATTGCCGTCTACATGTGCTGTCTGCAGAGTAGGATAGCGGTTAAAAAGATTTTTGCTTCCGATGGTAAGATTGAAGCTTTTGGAAAACTCATAACCAAAGGAAAGGTCAGTCGTTACTTTTGCACCATATAGCTGATAATCATCTGCACCATTGTAGCCTATCAGCTTTACTTTATCAAATCTTACCAGCTGAAGGTTAGCATTGAATTTATCAATTTTATAGTTTAAATTCAGATTGACTTTTGTTTTGGGAGCAGACGCTAAAATAAACGCTCTTTCTCTCGCACTCAGGTAGACGTCCTCTTTTCCTTTTAATTTTTCTGAAGTATTTATCTTTGTGATTTCCATTTCGTTATAATTTCCTGCTAAAGTAGCGGAAAGCTTTCCTGAACCAATATTTTCAGTGTAACTTAAGATAATATCAACACCTTTTGTGCTGGTATCTATTGCATTAGTGAAAAACTGAGCCTGGTCGATATGATTATCGGCTAGGATTTGACCTATTGCATCATCCTCTTGAGTGAAATTTCCTGTTAAAACTATACGGTCTTTTACTTTAATATAGTATCCATCCACGGTTGCAGTAAATTTTCCTGAGTTAAAAGTGAATCCGGCACTTCCGTTTAACGAGGTTTCCTGCTTTAATTGTGGAATTCCAACTGTTTGTGCAAGGTCACTATCATTAGCCGCAAGCTGTATAGTGACCAGGTTTCCCCCTTGAAAGTTTGTAAACTGAAGACTATAGTACTTTTGTGCCAGAGAAGGCGCCCTGAATCCTGTAGAAACAGAACCTCTGAATGCAAATTGGGGAGTAATGGCATACCGCGTTGCAAATTTACCATTTAGAGTGCTTCCGAAATCACTGTAGTTTTCAAACCTTCCTGCCACGCTGATCATCCAGCTTTTGGTGATATCCAGTTCGGTGTCTACATAAGCAGCAAAATTATTCCTGTTTTTGTTAAATTCCTGTGAATATCCGGGAAAGCCCTGGGAACCTCCGGGACGCACTTCACCTGAAATGGGATTGGTAACAAGCTGACCTTCGGGAGTATCCGGTGTTACAATATTTCCGTTAATGTCATACATTGCATACGATGCTTCTTCTCCTTTGATGATCCCAAATTCTTCATATCTGAATTCGGATCCGAGAGCAATGTTTAATCCTTCCAATACCTTAAACTGTTTTGAAGCATTAAAACCTGTCGTATTCTGCAAAAGAGAGTGTCCGCCGGCATTAAAACTCGTTGGAGATTTTATTCCCAAAGTTGCATTTATTGTATTGTCTATCTGATAAGTAAATCTGTTACTTCCGAATGCATTGTAAAAATCTACATCCCAGTTAGCCACCTTAAATTTTAATCCGTTGTCAAAAGTGAAATCTGTAATGCTGGTATCTTCTATAGGATTAAAACCGTTAGGATAAACTTCAGGAATATTTCCGTCTGCATCCGGTGATCTTGTCCAAGCATAGGCATTCGTCTTACGATAGGAAAAGCCCTGGCGGGAGTAGAATTTCAAGCCATCAGACAGAGGAAGCTCTACATTTCCGAAGAAATAAATATTCTGAGATTTTGCATCTCCAAACCTCTCTCTCGGTGATGAATACTTTTCCGGGTTTGCATTCCGTATGGTACGGTCTTTATTGACAAATTCAACAGTGAAATTACCGAAACCTCCTTTGTTGCCTATTCTTGTTCCTAAATTTCCACTGAAATCAAAAGTAGTTCCGTCTACTTTATGATCTGATACTACATCTTTATTCCCTGGACTTTCAAAAAGATTCATTCCATAAAAGGCATTCCCCTCAAAACCGTGGTTGCGGTCATTAAGAATAACATTGATAACCCCGGCTATCGCATCGGATCCATATTGTGCAGAAGCTCCGTCCCGAAGCACTTCAATTCTTTTTATGGCCCCGATCGGTATAGTATTCATATCTGATCCGGTATTTCCTCTTCCTTTTGTTCCGAAAACATTGATCAGCGAGGACTGATGATATCTTTTTCCATTCAGTAAAAGAAGGGTCTGATCCGGGCCAAGCCCGCGAAGGGTTGCAGGATCTGTTGCATCAGCTCCGTCTGACCCGGACTGCTTATTGGAATTAAAGGACGGCGCGCTGAACTGTAGAAGCTGGTTCACTTCTATCTGTCCCGTTGACTGGCTTACCTGTTTGATATCAATTACATCAACGGGAACAGGAGTGTTGGTAACAGTTCTTTTTTTATTCCGGCTTCCGGTAATGGAAACTTCCTCTATTTTTGATTCTTTGGAGATCGTATCATTTGTATTTTGGGAATACAACATGGATACTGTTCCCAAAAAAAGAACACTGGTGTACTTTAGTTTCATATTTCATATTTAAGTTAGTGATTGTATCAAAAATATTGAATTTTAACCTCAAATCAATATGAAAATATGCTATTGTGTAAGAATTATTTAAATAAACTGTATTTTTAGCTTAATTCGGAAAATTATTAATTAAAAATTTAATAATAACGAAAATTATTAACATTAAAAACTTTTAATAATACGGTCAAGCCCTTCTACCAGGATTTCAGTGGAAGTAGAAAAGCAGATCCTGATATGACCTTCAGCACCTTTTCCAAACCATCTTTCAGAGCCGGGAACAACAGCTACTTTTCCTTCTTTTAAAACATGCTCGGTAAAGGCTTCACTTGAAAACCCATTTTCAATTTTTGGGAAAATTACAAAGGTTGCTTCCGGTAAATTGGGGGTTAAAATACCCGAATTACTTAACATGCTATAGGCAAGATCTCTATTATGCTCCAGGTGCTCCAGGAAGCCATTAAACCAGGGTTTCCCCTTTTCAATAGCTACACTTGCTGCGATTTGAGACAACGTGGAAACGCCTTCAATAGTAGAATTGAAATGGGATTTTTCTGTAAAATCATCCAAAATCTCCTGATCATTGCACAAAACCGCTCCAATTCTCAAACCGGCAATCCCGAATGATTTTGAAAACCCAAAAACAGTAAAGCTTTTCTTTTTAGCAGCTTCTGACACTGAAGAATAGGTATTGAATTCTTTTTTGTTATAAACAATATCGCTCCATATCTCGTCACTCATTACCCACAGATCATGGGCTTCAGCTATTTGGGAAATCTTTATCAAAACCTCTTTTGAATAAACCCTTCCCACCGGATTGTGAGGGTTACAGATGCTGATCAGTTTTGTTTTTGATGAGATTAAAGAAGTCAGCATTTCAAAATCGATCTCTCCTGTTTTGGAATCTACAGCGCATAATTTGATGTTTCCACCTGCTGCTTCCACTGTTTTTTTGAACAGGAAATCAACCGGGTCGAAAATGATAGCTTCATCTCCGGGGCCCAAAACATATTTGGCAATCAGAAACATCCCTTGGGCAGCACTGTTTACGGCCAAAATATTTTCTGGCGTGAAGCTTCCGTTCTTTTCCGTATTGAAGTGTTTTGCAACGCTTTTTTTGAATTCCGGAATTCCTGAAAACGGGCCATAGCTGAGGTATCCGTCTTTAATATATTCAATAATTCCCTGCTCGATCTCGGTAGACATTCTGAAATCCGGATCTGCAGCTGTTAAAGGAATAATTCCGTTTTCCAGGGTTGCCCATCTTCCGTTATATGCTTTTCTTTTCAGGGCTTCGAAGTTGATATCTTTATTTGTAAACATTTTTATTTGTATGAAATTGGTAAGGTGTTTTTTTGCTGCTCGTTTAATGGCAGCAGGAACTGGTTCAGTAATGCTCTTCCGTTTTTGATGTGGATCTCTATTTCTGCTTTTCTCTCTTCCTCATATTTCTGGAACGTTTCCGGAAGATTATTTCCTTCCAGTAAGAGATTTGTTAAAACATAAGAATCTTTTAGAGCCGAAGTAACACCCTGACTTGTAAAAGGAATCAGAGGGTGGGCTGCATCGCCTACGAATACAACATTTTCGTGGTAAAAAGGATTGAGCTTTTCCAATTCATACACTCTCCATATATGGGCATTTTCATAGCTGGAATCATGGATGATTGACGAGATCAGAGGGTTCCAGTCTCCGAAATTATCCACAATGAACTGTTTGATACAGTCCGGGGTATAGTCTTCATTGATGAAAAATCTGGTAATATCAAACTGGCAATACCAAAGGATTTTTGTAGAGGAAAGCTTTAATACTCCGAAAGTAAGGCCGCCATTTTCGTGGTGAAACTTCAAAAAATTGCTTTCAAGTTTGCTGGCAATTTCTTCATTTTCGACAATGTTGACGACTTCATTTTCTAAAACGGGTTTCATTTTTTCATCCTCAAAAATTTTTCTTCTGATTCTGCTTCTTGAGCCATCTGAAGCTACAATAACATCGGCTTCCAGGGACGTACCGTCATTCAGTGTTATACAGGATTTTCCATCAGAAAAACCATTCAGGGTGACTGTTGTATCATATGATATTTTATCGGAAGGAATGCCTTCGGCCAAAATCTCTATCAGGGCACTTCTTGAAACCACAAAAACATCTTCAAGCTCCTTTTCAGAAAGGATCTCACCATTTTGGTGGTAATGAAGATATTTTTTTAAAAATTGGCCTTTTTTGTAGAGATCATCAATATTAATGATGTTGGAAAGGTATTCAATGCCTTCTTTGGGGAGGATAAATCCGTGTCCTTTCAGGTCATTTTGAGTTCTTCTTTCATAAATATGGTAGTCAATATTATTTTTTTCCAAATAATTTGCCATACTCAATCCGGAAACTCCCGCTCCTATGATTGCAACTTTGTACATCCTTATTAGTTTTTATATAGTGTTTAGTTTTTATTAAAAATCCAAAGATCTCCGTTTTTGTATTTTTTGCGGGAGACTTTGTTTTCTTCAGTGAGTTTCTGAAGCGTATCAAATGCTTTATCGAAAGAAATATTGGAGAGAACCGCAAATTCCTGAGTGGTTAAAGTAGGGTAAACTGCAAATAATTGATCAGGTTCTGTAGAATATTCCTGTTTTTTTACGTCAGGGCTTATTTTTGTTATTCTGCGTTCAAAATCTGTATAAGGTTTGAAGCCGTAGAGAATATCTAAGATCTCATCATCTTTAGTAAAGATCAGAGTAGGGAATCCTCTTACACCAAGCTGTCTTCCAAGGTCCAGATCTTTTTTGAATTCAATCTGAGCTTTAGATTCATAATCCTCTTTCCACTGGGCTACATCTAATCCTGCCATTTCCGCTGCTTTTTCAAGATGCTCTGCTTTAGTGATATTTAATTTATCAAGAAAAACCATTTCACGGGTAATTCTCATATAGTCTACAGCTTTCTTTTTATCCTGCATTTGTGCTGCTTTAAAAGCAATGGATGGGGGATAAGAAGAATTTAACGGGTCTGTCAGCCAGACTCCTCCTTCAATAGGCATCTTATAATAAGGGCTTACCTCTTCCCAATGTCCGGCAACATCACTTGGCTTACTGATCCCTCCGGAGTTGTAAATGTCCCATGACGGTAAAAGCCCTCCCATTCTGTAATCTATTTCTACAGCATTGCCGTATTCTAATTTCATTTTTCTCAGCTGGGCTTCAATTCCCCAGCAGGAAGAACAGATGGGATCTGTATAATAAATAATGGTGATTTTATCTTTGGTGCCCTGAAGCTGCTCTGGTGAATATTCTGAGTCTTGGGTTTCCAGGATTTCGCATATGCCTTTTTCCGGATCACAATTTAGAAGAGGATTCTTGTTCATATTATTGTTATTTGTAAATAAGTTAAAGAATAAAAATAGGTAGGTAAAAATGTCCAAAATATTTTTTTTTGGTTAACATAATATCTGGGTTGGATAAAGAAATAATAGCCGGATGGGCCATTATTGAAAGAATAATTAAGTAGAATTATTCCGGAGCTTTAAAGATATTGTCGTCAGAATGGAAACCTGCGACACCACCACTTACTGCAAACTTCATGGCAGAAGCTGCAGTCATCCCCACTACAGGTTTGATATTTTTTTCTTCAGTTACAATTACCCAGCCTGAAATAGCATAGGAATGGGGCAGATATACTGCCACGTAATTGTGCTTTTCAACGTCCGACATTTCTTTTTGGGTCAGAAAGCCGATTCTCCAGATCTCCGGATTTTCATTCGTCTTTACCCAGACAGGATCGTTGAATTTCTTTTTGTCTCCCACAAATGATGACATGACGTCTTTTGTAGGGGTATAAATATGCTTTACTCCCGGAATCTTTTCCAGAAGGCTGTCCATAGTGTCAAAAAAGAATTTTCCTACTACAAATTTATTTCCGAGATACCCCAGAACGGCTGTGATAAGTATCGTTGAAACAAAAACCAATCCCGGAATCTCTTTTGCGACAGAAGGAATAATGTTGTCAACAGCACTCACAACATACCATATCACAAAGATGGTAAGCCCGATGGGACCAATAATAACCAACCCCTGAAAGAAATTTTTCAGAAAAAAATTGGCAATATTTTCAAAGGTCAGTTTTTTCAATGTAGATTCTTTACTTTTTTATTTTACCCGTGGATTGTTTCTTTGTTCCCGTAAGATTTAATGATATTGGCTTCATACTCCAGCCACGCTTCCCAGCGCTTGTTTACTTTTTCAGGATTTCCAAGCTGTCTTGCAAATCCTATAAATGTTGTATAATGGTTAGCTTCAGAGATCATAAGCTCTTTATAAAATGTCTTAAGCTCTTCATCTTTAATGTTTTCAGTAAGAACTTTAAATCTTTCACAGCTTCTGGCTTCAATCATAGCGGCAAAAAGCATTTTATCTACAATTAAATCTTCCCTGCTGCCCTGGATAATAAATTTAGCCAGTTCATTCACATAATCATCTTTTCTCGGCCTTCCAAAAGTATAACCTCTTTTTTTAATGATTTCGTGTACCTGGTTGAAATGGTCAAGCTCTTCCTGCGCAATGGCGAGAAGCTCCGTAACAATTTCAGGATATTCGGGAAGCATAGTGATTAAGCCGATAGCATTAGTTGCTGCTTTCTGTTCACACCACGCATGATCCGTTAAAATTTCTTCAATGTTTTCCTCTGCAATATTCGCCCACCTTGGATCAGTGGGAAGTTTCAACTTAAACATGCCTTGAATTTTCTGTAAAATTAAAATAAATTGCGATAAAAAGATTATTTTATTTCAAATTGATTGCTGAAGTGTTAAGAAGCTGTTTTTTTTCTTAAAAATTCCAGAATTTTCCATCCCGTATCATCCACTTTCTTCAATCCGGCAGCAATAATGAAAGCAAGGATTACATTAACGGTATAAATTAAGATCATGAGCAGCCACCACGGCATGTTTTCCTGCAAGGCAACCACAATGAAATAGACGAGTGATGAGCTTATACCCTGAGCGAAATAAAAGAATATAGCATTCTTGCCAATGTGGGTAACAAAATTTTCTTTTGTAATTTTTAACCTGTTATAGAGCACAAATAATGTTGTAAGCGAAAACAGTGACCAAATAATATAAGGTATTTTTGGAGGGAATTTATTTTTATTGATTTTGTAGAAAATCTCATTTCCGTAATACCAGAACATCCAGATTAAGGCTGCCGTAACTATCGCATATAGAAAGGGAATTGCTTTTTCAGGAATCTTTTTACCATGCATTCTGTTGGCTGTTAAAAAGATAGCAAGATAGAAGGCGACATAGCCTACCTGTCCTCCGGGATAATATTCCGGGAAAATATTAAATAGGAAAGTCAAAGCCAGGCACAACCCTATGAACCAGTTGATATGTCTTGGGAAGAATCTTATGATCAGTACTCCGAAAACAGCCAGAATAAAATATACTTTCAGATACCAGAAGCTACCCATAACAACCGGAAAAGTATCTGCGTTGGTATACTGATGAAGGTACCAGTTTCCAAGGTTCTGCCACTGCGGGACATCAGACACGCTGGTCGCTGCATATTTTGAACCAAAGGCTGAGTAGAAGCTCTGGAGCCACTCCATTGAAAAGAATGTTAACCCGAAAACTTTGAAAAAGTAATCCAGAAAGAATAGGAATGTTACAAAGATCATATAAGTGATCTGAAGTTTTAATAACCTGTAGAATGTTTTTTCGATGTTCGATCCTGAAGTAATTCCGCTTAAAGCATAAAAGAGGGCGACATCAAATACGAGGGAAAATACTCTGACCTCGGCAGGAATGTAAAACTGTCCCGACCAAAAAGCGGTATGGATGAATATAATGGAAAGGGTTGCCATTCCCTTGGCAAAATCAATATAGAGGTCTCTGTTCATCTGTTGTAGGATATGGCTCAAAAGTAAATAAACTTTGGCATATTTATCAAATAAACTAAAAAGAGACAGAACATTGCTGCCCTGTCTCCTTTGTTAAATATGCTAAAAATGAATGTTATTTAAGGTGTTTAAATTCTTCTTCAGAAATTTCTCCGGTCTGGATCTTTCTAAGTTCATCGATATATTGGCTCATATAAGCATCGATCTCAGGATTCATAGTATTTTTACCCATTTTGTACGTGCCGTTTAACACGCCCTGATAATAGTAGAAGAAATTGTAGTCAAAATTGGCTGCATTAAGATCATACTGCCCAAGAAGGAAGCCTAAACGTACAGCAGATCTTCTTTGAGGAGGAGTTCCGTGGTGATTAGCACTTGTAGTCTGGTAGTCCCCGATGCTTTGTGCAAATTCATAGGCTGCAGCAATTTCAGCGAAACTGGTTTTGTTGTATCCGTTTGGTCTTCTTAAGTAATATCCTGCGAAACCGTCTGCTTCAAGTTCGTTTGGTCTTGCCGTGGATTCGTTTACAGTAGGAAGATTAAAGATGTATTGTAGCTGGTGGCCATATTCATGAGCAAGAATCATGGCATTCACGATATCTCCTCCTTTATTCTTTGCGTCTGCATAGATTGCGTAACCGTAGTAAATTTTCCCTGTGGAATAAGAGATCGCATTGTAGGTGGAATTGAAATTGGAAGGATCATCTACAAAACGAAGAGTTGGGTTGCTTCTTCCCCAAAGACTGGCGATTTTAGTCATCTGGGAGTTCATAAAGTTGGTATCCGCTGTGTTTGGAAGACCGGTTTTAAGTATTGCAGTTGAGCTCCAGTACTGATCTACATAAGAGCAGCTCTTTTGAAGTTCTCCGGGTTGCTCGATCTTTGAGCTTGCAGATTGAGATTCGGGAAGAACAGATTCTTCCATTTTGTCATCACGGCACGCTGTTAATGAAAAAGCGGCAATGGCTCCTGCAAATAAGCAGAATTTAAAGTTTCTTTTCATATAAAATATTTTTTGGTGATAACGAAGGTATAAAATTATCTCTTAATTATGAGCATATTAATATGAGAAATTATTCAAAACATAGTGAAATGACTTTTTATCATGTTTTTGCTAAAAAAATACGGGACTGATTGTAAGGTATTTAGAAATTTATTCATATATTTGCACCTCGAAATAACTAAAAATTTATAAACAATGTTTGCAATTGTAGAAATAGCAGGGCTTCAATACAAAGTTGAGCAAGACCAGAAGTTGTTTGTAAACCGTTTAAAAGGAGAAAAAGGAGACAAGGTTTCTTTTGGCAAAATTCTTCTTACTGTAAACGGTTCAATCACTGTTGGCGCCCCAGCTGTAAACGGAATCACTGTAGATGCAGAGATCCTAGACCACGTAAAAGCTGATAAAGTAATCGTTTTCAAAAAGAAAAGAAGAAAAGGTTATCAGGTGAAAAACGGTCACAGACAATCTTTAACTCAAATTAAAATCACTGGTATCACTGGTTTTGACGGAAGTACTAAGAAAGCTGCTAAAAAAGAAACTGTAAAAGCTGAAGTTCTTTCAGACAACGCAACAGTTAACTTTGGTGAAGATCACGAACTGAACTATCACTTAAAGAAAAACAACTTGTCTCAGTCTAAAGAAAACAGAGAAACTTTAATTACTTTAGGTAAAGCGGTTAAAGTTGAATTAGAAAAGAATGTTCTTACTCACGAAGAAGTGGATGCTGCTATCGTTAAGAACATTGATCAATTTAAAGCACTTAACAAATAATCCAGTAATAAAATGGCACACAAGAAAGGAGTCGGTAGTTCCAAGAACGGTAGAGAGTCTCACTCTAAGAGATTAGGTGTGAAGATTTTCGGTGGACAAGAAGCTATTGCCGGAAATATTATTATCAGACAGAGAGGTACACAACACCACCCGGGCGAAAACGTGGGTATTGGTAAAGACCATACTTTGTTTGCATTAGTAGACGGTAAAGTAGTTTTCAGAAAGAAAGCAAATAACAGATCTTTCGTATCTGTAGAGCCAAACGCATAATTATTTAAGCGTTTTATAAAATTTAAACCTCAGTCATTGGCTGAGGTTTTTTTTGTGTTTAATTCTGTGAAAAGAAAAATATTTTTGCTAATATTCTTATTGTAGTGAAATATTTATATATTTGTTAACGATCAAATAACAAATCATTTGCGGATGCCGAAAAGCAGATAGAGTAGGCAACAAATTAAAAACAAAATACTATGAAAAATCTAAAAAAGCTATCAAAAAAACAATTGAGAACAATAGATGGTGGTGCTTTAGCATGTCCTCCTCCTGCAACTACCTGCGTAGAATGGTGTACATGGACTCCACAACAGAGATTAATGTGCCGTAACATGATTATGGACCCGGATCCATGCGGATGTTAAAATAAATAAAGTTATTGAAAAAAGTAAACCTCGGCACATTGCTGAGGTTTTTGTATTAAAAGAGCATACTTTACTTTAAAGTTTTGAGCCTGCTTTTGATAAACTTATCAGTAATTTTATTAACCTGAGTTCAGGATAAGAGGAGAATATCTGAAAACAATATGTTATTGAAAAGGCAAACAAAATGGTTCTGACATGTCAATAAAGACAAACAAGGGTATCTCATTCAGCAAAGTAAAATGATATATTTCCCTGTATTGCTTACCAATAAGTGAAATGACTCTATTTATCTTAAAAAATCAAATGAACGCTTTTTAAAGCTTTGTTTATCCTTGCGTTTAATTTAATCTTTATCTCAATTATAAAAAAACTCTTTGTCGATCGACAAAGAGCTGTATTTTAAAATCCTACCTGGAATCCTGCTTTTATTCCGAATGTGGAAATATCCGGGCTGTCAAGATAATTTCCTCTCCAGTTAAAGTCTACTCTGAATATCCTAAGGTTTCCGATTCCTATATTTTCAATTCCGAATCCGTACTCAAAATAGATCTGCTCGCTGGGTGCTGAATATTTGAAGCCCTCAACATTAATGGATTTAGAAGCATCGCTTAAAGTTCCGTAAGCCGTTCTGATAAATGCAATTTCCCTAAGTTTCAGCTTCTTAATCAAAGGAATGAAAGAAAGTATTTTTCCATTGAAATGATGTTCAAGGTGAAGCGTTGAGTAGGTGTCTGCTACAAATTCATAATAATTAAGCTGTGAAAATGTATTCTGTGCCAAGCTGTAAGACTGGTTTCCCGGGATTACATTCTGAAGGGCCAGAGGAACCGTATCAAAAGTTTTTCCTGCCTCAAAGTTGACAATGGTCTTACCCCAGCTTCCGATCAGTATTGGTTTGTAGAACATGAACTGAAGCCTGTTATAGTTGAAATCACCGTTGAAAAGCCCTTCGATACCTCTTGTGTATTTCAGGATAATAGTAGGGGCCAGTGTTCCGTGTTCGTAGCGGTCAACTCCTGTCTGGGAGAATTTTGCTCCAGGTCTTGCAATTAAGCTTAAGGTAACGTGGGAATCATTAAGTGTTTTTCTCAGATCTCCATTGCGATAATACATTAAGCTGAATTTATCCGGATTGGCAGATTTTATACTTTGTAATGTTCCGTCTACTCTTACCTGGAAGTTTTTCCAGGGTTCAATGGCTGCAAAAATATTGGTCTTGTTTATAGAGCTCAAAGAAGCGTTTTCTCCTCTTGCAAAAAGAGTAGATGAAGCGAAGGTACGTGCCATAATTCCGTCATCGGTAGTAAGCTGTACGCCTAATTGTTCAATATCTCTTTTTGTTCCAGCCCCAATCATGAACCTGTTCACTCTGTTGAACATATAGCGGGCTTCAGCTCCGTATTTAACCTTTTCGTCTTTAAATCCATAGGCTGTATAAAACTGGACTCTCCATGGATCATTTTGCCCAAAGTAAGTTCTTGCTCCCAGTCTTATCCTGTCGCCTTCTACTTCATTTTTACCGTAAATTGAAAAAATAGGGCCTATATCAATCCCCTTAAAGGCATTATAATATCCTGATGCGAGTGTCTCGTAGATTTTAACAATACGGTTGAATTTTGGAGTCTGCTGAAGCTTGTCAAGCATTTCATAGACACCTTGTTCGGATTTTGACAGAGAGTCTGGTCTTGCTTTTACCCAATAGGCATCATCTTTGTCAACAAATTTATCGTCGTACTCTTCCTGCTTTCGGGTAAATACTTTATCATCCAGGGGTTTATTGAATTCATACTGAGAATAATCAACCGAGCGTTTGGCTATAATGCTTTTAGAGGTTCTCTTTTTTGCAAAAGGTGTAAGTTCTATTTCAGTAATGAATTTTTTAGGGAGAAAAGTGTTCTCATCGGGATTGTCATATTCCAGCTCTGTGGAAATGCTGTTGATGAAATTAACGTTGATCTTTTGTGTAGATTTTAAAGTAGCCCCTAAGACAGCATAATTATCTGTATCAATATAAAGATAACCCTGGAAAGCTAAAACGTCTTTTCTTTTGGGTTGGTACCTTATTTTGTAGGCATTCTCACCGTGGATAGAGATGGTGTCTGTTAAATTATAATCATAAGTGCTGAACCCATTTGAACCGACAGGGCTGGGAAACCCTATGTCAAAATAATTTAGCGTGTTGTCATAGATATTAATATCGCGGTAAAGATTTTTTGCAGTGATGGTAATTACTTGGTTATCTTGAAATCCTGATGTTTTTTGGGCAACCAGTAACCTTTTTGTCTTTTTTCCGGGTTTGTTTTCTCCGAAATTTTCATAGATGGATTCATTCAGGAAGATAGGAAGTCCAATTTTTCCGCTGGCTGTTGAATCTGCATAATCAAAAATGAAATCAAGCTTATTGAAAATCTTTTTACTCATAAAAGCGCTGTCCAGGTTATTCGCGTCAAACTGGATTTTCTCGTACTCTTTATAAGTATAGGTATCGAATTTCTCTAACCCATTGTTTCGTTTTCTTTTCCAGACTTCCTGCATAATAGCATAAGCAGGGTTTTCTTTCTTGTTTTTGTATTTGGTTTTTTCGTTATGGATAACGATCTCGCCAATTGTGCTTACCTTTTCCTGTGAAAGCTGTACAAAAATATTGGCAGCATTTTCAGGGGTAATGGCAATGGTTTCGGTAGAATAATTCTTTTTTGAAAATTTTAACTTATAAATAATACTGTCCGACTGAACATTAAAGCTTCCAAGAGAAGTTTTTAGAAAAGGTTCAGTATTATCATTAATAAAGATGTCTACACCGGTAATTTCTTTATTGGTTTTTGCATCTACAATTCTTCCGTTTGCTGTGTTTTGGGCGTATGCCAGGCAGGATATAAAAAACAGAAAGAAGAGATTATAATATTTAGAGTTGTTATTTAACATCATTTGGTTCTTCAAGCAATTAGCACAAACAAAAAGCGTGCTGTTTATTTAAAAAAGATCATTTTTTTAACGTTTTCAATGAAAATTCATAAAACTACAAATGTAACGAAAATAACAGTAAAAGATTGTACTGGTTAATCACTTCATAATATCGGATTTAAGAATGAAATCAACGTTATTAAATACTGTACATGGTATGCATTTATAATTAACATTTTTTCCACAATTTCTCCACGTATTTATTTTGTTATTAATAGCTTCTCAATATATTTCAATAAGTTATTCACATGCTTTTAACAGGTTTTTAAAGCATTCTCAATAATGTACTAATAGCTTATTGATATTTTTTCCACAAATTATTAACACTTATACTTTGTTTATTTTCAGTGACTTACTTATTTGTATTAAGCTTTTCCACAAATATATATTGTGATAAGTTTTTTTGATTGATTGTTAGAAATAGAAGATATGGGCTTAAAAAACAATATGATCACCTATAACTTTACTTTAGCACCCAAAGAAAATGTTAACGGAGAAAAAAGCATTATTATATCATTTATCAAAGAACGGAAAAATACCAGTCTTTCAATAGGTAAAACCTGTAAAGAAAAAGACTGGAGCTTTGAAACTTCGAGGGTTAAAAAATCACATCCCAACCATAACAATATCAACAAATTTATAGACAGAAGGATTAAAATCATAGACGAGATCATAGATGAATATGATAAAAACGGTATTTTCTTTACTTTACCAGATTTGACCAGCAAGCTAAAAACAATAAGCGGTCGAAGATTAACCTTAACCTATACGAAATTTCATGAAGCGGTGATTGATGATTTAAATAAAGCGGATAAAACAGAAACCGCCCAAATAGAGAAAGATCCCCTGAATTCCTTGCGACGGTTTTTCCGGAAAAAAGAAATTGGATTTAATGAGCTTGATTACAGCGCTTTGAAAAAAATTGAGTCTTATTGTATTTCGAGAGGAAACAAACAATCGAGCATAGCTATCAGAATGCGGACTTTGCGTTCTATCTTTAACCAGGCAATTAAAAGCCAGATCATAACAGAAAAGCAATACCCGTTTAAGCAATATAAAATATCGCAGCTAAAAGAGAGTGGCAAAAAAGATTATTTGAATGAAAATGAAATGGAGCTACTGAAAGCTTACGAACCAAAAGACGAGAAATATGGGTTTGCAAGAGACATGTTTCTTTTTAGCTATTATTCCAGAGGCATTAACTTTTTGAATTAGAATTGATACCAGTAGAAAAATAGCACAAGATTTCTGAGGAAGTAAAAACGATCAGCTATCACCTTGATTGTATTACTGCCTGCGAAAATTTTCTTATATCATTACTGGTGGGGCGGGTACTTCTCTCCTGAGAACTCGTGGGGGTTGGAGGATAGGGGGAAATACATGAAAATAAAGGTTGTCGAATTTTTTTTCAGATTTTTTTTCCAAAAAAATTTTTCTCCATACAACAGTATTTTCATAAACATTTCGGGATGTTATAATCTCTATATACTAAAATGCAATAAAAAATTCCTGCAACATTTGTCGCAGGAATTTAAAAATATTAAAGTTAGTGTATTACGAAGTATAAATTTTTTACTTCAAAAATGAGAATAACTTTATTTAATCAGTAATATCTTTTTCAGATAGCCTTAGAAATAAACTATCTTCTATTACTGGTTGTGCCACAAACTTTGCTTTACCAAAATTAAGCTTTGAAAACCTTTGTACATATTCTGAACCAGCATAACCACCTTTAATAACCTCATCATAGACGGGATAATTTTGTTTAAAACGACTAGAATATGAATTATTGCCAAAATTCTTTTTAACAAATAGTTTATACTTTATGCTTAAGCTACTTTTACTTTTTATTAATACAACATTGTTTTCTTTTTCATGTTTACTATCTATTGAAAGTTCATTTTTAATTACATATTGATTAAAAACACTATCTAATTTTTTCTGATAATATTTATTTTCTTGATCTTTATTAATTTCTGCATAAACAGTGATAGGAAAATCGCTTTCTCTTGTACCAAATGTTGATGGTGAAAAAGGATAATTTTTGTCTCCGAAAGCAAGTGTATTTGGAATTAAAAATACTAAATCATTATTGGTATTATTTTCAAAATGTAAATTGATATGCTTTTTATCAGCCTTATAATTTAATAGAAAGTCTATTTTATTTTTTTCTTTGCATGAAATAAATACAAAGAAAATCATTAAAAGATTTTTTTTCATTTTAATGTACTTTTTATATAATTGTTAAAAATGGGAGTAATCTTATTTATTAAGCCTTTCATACCTACATCGTTCAAAACAGCATCATCTAGGTTCATTACATTCAAATTTAATTTAGTCCAATTTCTAAATTTCACGTATGCTTGTTCCCATTTTGCTGTAAAATGTTCATGGACAAAATGCTTTTTATTAACACCATCCAAAGTGTACTGATCAAAAAGATAAGCATTATTTAAAATGGAGTGAAAAATCTCATGTCCCATTGTTAGATCTAACTGTTCTAAACTTACAAACGTTCCTTTAGGAAGCCAGATTCTTTGCCAAACCAGTTTACCTTTATGAGTAAGACTTTCTGTCACTCCCCAAGCTTGTCCTCTAGGACCATCTAATAAACCAGAGCTACTATCAAAAGTATAACCATTTGAAATTAAATTTTTACTTAAATCACTGGTTTCATCTACTATTTGCCAACTACCATCAATAAATTGATTTTTATAACGAGGAGTATTTGCTACATCTTTTACTGTATTAATATTAAATTCAGCTTTTGTAGTTCCATTCAATGTATTATCATCACTCACCAACATTTCGCTAATTCTATATTGGTATGAGTTACTTAATTTGTTGACAACCCAGCTAATTCCACTTACGATTCCAGCAGTAGCAGCACCAAAGATAGCTCCTCGATACATTCCTGTAAAAAAATTCTCTTTATTAAACAAAGCATCCACACCTCCGGAAATAGCACCATTCATACTACCCACAATAACAGCTCCTTGGAAGCCACTGGCGGACATTCCTCCGGTGAGCCCTCCTGTAGCAGCACCTGTGACGGCTCCTAAAAGCAAGCTTCTTGCAAAACCACCCCAAGACCATGTATTATTTACTAAAGATTTAAGAATGAACATTCCTGCGGCTACCATCGTTCCTACAACAGCTCCTGCGACCCATGATGCCACTAGTACACCAAATAAAGGTACAAAACATTCTCCATTAGGATCATTAAACATCAAAGGATTGTTCATTACATACCCATATTTATTATAGTTTTGGGTATTGGTAGCATCCTGAATATTTTCATCAGCATTTAAGAATCTTCTTAACAGTGGATCGTATAACCTACCATTCATGTGGATGATTCCAACTTCTGCAAAATGTTCGTGGCTTGTATATCCCCTTTCCAATAATAACGAAGTGTTGTTAATTATATTTTTATCGGTGATAATCGCTCCATTTCCTATTTGAAGATGAGTAAAATTACCCCAGGCATCAAAATGCCTTTGCTCCAGTTTGTTTCCTGCTTCATCGCTAATGGCTAGGATGCTTCCTAGATAATCTTTATGTAAGAATTTGTAGGAACCAGCTGGTTCATTATAATTTTTAAGATAAATTATACTGCTTTCATATGGGCTCCCGCCAATATAAAGAACATGTTTTTCCTTGCCAGTTATATTGTCTTTTACGATTTCAAAACTTCCGTCTTCACTGTAGAACTTAGTAAATTTACCTTCCTGGTCAGGATCAAAATTTCCTCCATAGCTTACTTTTTGCCTCATGCTAGTCAATCCGTACTGAAAAGCTACATCTCCTTTCTCGCCATCAATGAAGACAGGATCGTTATTCTCGTTGTAGGCTATGCTTTGGATCAGGTCATTATTATAATTCTGAGTTCCTACGGCATTCAGGGTCATTCCGGTCGGTTGATAGATCTTGGCAGGATTTTCATACTTCATCGTTCCTACCTGATCATTTTCCAGAATTCTACCTTTAATGTCATACGTATTTTTCGAAAGCTGTCCCGTTTTAGGATTTGTCCAGCTAATTAATCTATTATTATTATCATAATTAAATGATTCAATAATATTGAAATTCCCTAATGTTTTTCTAAGATTCAATTCATTTTTTACAGCATTGAAAGTATACTGGATATTTAGAATACTTTGTACAGGAGAAATATGTTTGATTTCTGTTAAGAAACCAGTTGCATCATTGTATGTATTATTAATATCTGATGCTCCTAATTTGGCTCTTACAACCTGACCTTTAACATTGGTCTCTTTAAGTTCCCATAAAACTTTCCCTGAGTTTTTATCTTTTACCTGATAAAGTTCTCCATTCCAGGCACTATATACATTTTCTAGCTGTACTTTAGTCAAAATACCAGAAGAATATAACTGTTTTTCGTAAGAAATCACTCTGCCTTTGTCATCATACGTAATACCTTTTCGTATAAAATATTTCCCATTACTGCTTTCAGACGAAGATAATAATCTTCCCTGCGGATCATAGGAAACATTTGAGCTATAAGATTTTCCTTTGGAGGTTCCGGCTTTTGAAACTACCCTACCTTTGTTATCATAAGAATAGGAAATTATCTTATTAGTTGCCTGTCCGCCATCTGTTGTGGAGATTTCTGTATGCGAAATAAGCTGACCTAAATTATTGTAAGTGTATTGTTTAGTTCCTTTCGGGCTGATGATTTTTTTAGATTGTCCAAAAGGATCATATTCATATTTATACAACCCGTTAGACGGGTCATTGAATTCTGATTTTCTTCCCCAAGAATCATATTTAGTAGTAACTATATTTTCAGCATATTGTGCCTTTATCTGTTCTCCCACAGCATTGTAATAGAAATTGACTGTTCCCCCCTTATCTGTACTGGAGATAACATTATTTAAAGCATCAGTGGTTTTACTATTTGTTCTTGCATATCCGTTAATTTCTGTTATAGAGATGGTATTTCCAGAAGCAACAGTTTCTATTTGCTTGCCCAAGAATGAAGATATTTCTCCGGTATTATTTAATGTTGCTAATGCAGTTGCTGTTATCTTAGCGGGATAAAAAGTATCATTATAGGCGATGACGTTCCATTGGCTTATATTTCCACCTTCAAAATAAGGTTCACTCTCTTTCGTTTTCCTACCTAAAACATCATATTGGGTTTCCTGAGATACAAATTGCCCCTGTCCAAATGCTTTGGTAGAGGCTTTATACTCTTGCCCTAATTTATTGGTGAATTTTTTCGCTATATCACCATCCGGATCATATTGGGTAACAATAATATTGGATTGAGTATCTCTATCATATTTATAAGTGGTTGTACCTCCTAAATTAGTTTTGGAGGTTAAAAGTTTACCCCAACCATCATAGGTATTGGTAAGCTTATTGTCCAACGGATCAGTTTTGGTAAGGATTTGCCCCCTATCATTGTATGTATAGCTAGTTATCAGTCCAAGATTATCAGTGTTTTTTTCAACAAATCTTCCAGTAGGCTCATATTTAGACGTGCTTGTTTGAGTTTGAGAGTCTATACTGTTACTGATAACTTTTTGAGTAATATTTCCAAAACCATCATAATTATAGGTTTCCTGTAAGTATCCTGTATTATCCCGGTTCCATGTTTTAAGCGTTTTTAAAAGGTTACTTTCATATACATATTCTTCTTTTGCAGACTTTGTATCACCATAGGCTTGATTTACGGTAGTTTTAGATTTGGGGCGACCAATATAGTAATTAGAACCTGTGCCTGCCAGATTATGAATGTATTCAAAAGTGGTATTTATCGTTGAAAAATTATTATTGACATTAAGCTGGGTTGAAGCTGGCAAATAGTAATTGTCATAAGTTACCGATTTTGTTAAAGTAATGTTTTTTAAGAAATCTTTTTCAATAATGGTTTCAGGAAGAATTACATCAACTTTGTTGGGCAATTGTTGAATAGAATAATTACTCTGCTTAAATGATAATAATTGAGTATTATTGACTGATAAGTCTGTTGGAAAGATCAGGTTTTCATCATTAGTTCTGATTGACCATTCTTTGACAGGCTGACCGAACTTTTGAGCATCTATTTCAACACCACTCCATATTTTCGTGTTTTCAAAACCATCTGCATACCATGAAGATCGAGCCATTTGTTGATACCCAATACTTCCCCTTCCTTGCAAATGCCCTGTCATTCCTCTGTATCGGAAATCCTGCTTTCTGCCTACCTGCTGAAGTTGAGAAACAACGAATGTCTGGTCCACTCTTTCTAATGAAAAATATGGATAAAGCTCTTTCTTAACTTTCTTATAAATATTGGTTCCATTAGAAACCGCTTCCGCGTAACTAATTCCCGTTATAATACTGCCATTTCCCTGGTTAATAGATTTGATTCTTGCCAATTCTGAAAGAGGAGATGGTGCTTTTATTCTATGTAAGTGCTGTTTCCAATATAAAAATACATTATAATAGTTATTGTTTGCCTTTATTGGGTTTGTTAATGGTGTGAATAATGTTAAATCCTGTATATCCTGCACCCCATAAGTGGGACTTACAAAGGATGGTATAGGTTGGAAATTCAGCGTACCGTCAGAAGCTGCACCATTAGCCAGTTTCGTACTTATAACGTATCCAAAATCTCTGTATCCTTGCGCACTATAAGGATTAACCTGATTATAGGAGAAAACCTGAATCACATCAGATTTACCATCCTTATTCATATCAGCGATGGAAAAGAAATACTGTTTTGCAAATTTATTATAATTACTGGTAGTCTCTGTCTGACGTTTTCTATAAGAGAAAAATTCTATTTTAAGAAAGTTATTGAATCCTGTCCCCGTTCCTATATAGAATCTCCAGTTATCTGGTTTACCAATAGCTGTATCTGTTACAGGAATGGTAAAGTCTAATTTACCGTCACCATTAAAATCACCAAATAATACAGGAAACTCCGGATCTTTGGTTTCAACTAAACTGCTTGTAAATCTAATCTTTTTGAGATATTGATTCGGAGCCGTTTTTACAAATTCAAATACTTTGTAATCATTATTGGAGACATTGATGATCTCCACCTTTCCGTCTCCATCTATATCCATATATTGCTGGTTATAAAGGGTACTTTCATTAATTCCTGTATCTACAGTATAAGTGGCAATCGGATTATTTGGATTTTTTAAATCTACAATAAAACTTCCTATTGAATATGTATGGCACTTCAACTCATGGCATAAAGGGGGTCTACTGGTCTCACCATCAGAAGTAGATGTTTGCTTTAAATCATTGCATCCTGGTATTGGTTCAAACTGGCACATTTCTTGGTCTAAATTTAGGAATATATCAGAAATACCATCCCCATTGAGATCTCCTTCATTCAAAGATTTTACTTCTACACGACAGCCTACACCTCCTCCTTGATAAGTACAATTCGGATCTATATACACTAATTTTTCAAATACCTTCACAAAAGTATTATCTCTAAAAATATAGCCTACAATTTTACCTCCCTCAAACTGCACAATCCCGTTCCCATTATAGATTTGTCCTTCTTCGTCAAGTAATGTACTCACTACTTTTGCATTAGTTTCAAAATATTTATTGGTGGTAATGGTCGTAAAAGTGTCATTATTAAATGCTCCCAATTTCACAGTACCATTTGACATGACAAAATCGATATAGGAATCCCCGTTGAGGTCTCCTGTCAGCTTTACACCACTAAATGGATCACTATTGGGTAAATAATCCAAGTCTACCGAAGAAGGAACTGGCTGGGGGTATTCGAATGCTATAGGATTAGCAGCAGCTTCCTCAGCATTGTATTCCGTAATTTTATTGACAAACTGATAGCTTGTACCATTGTTGCTATACTCAATAGTATATTTTTTATAGGAATTGTTGTTCGTTTTAACAACAACATTATCCAATATCCTGTCCTGAATCAATGCAACTCCAGCAACATAATACTGCTCAGATAGAGTTCTAGGCATATAATTAAATGTGACTTCATTGATTGCTGGAATGTTTAAAGTTTCATTACTTCCCCATTTAATGCTGGAAACTGAAGCTACATTTTTAGATGCAGTCTGTACATAGTTATACACAATATAATTTCCCTGAGCATCTCTCCATTTAACAATATTGTATTCTATGGGTGTTCTGGCTAAACTTGCTCCCGGAGTAGTACCACCATACCAAGCCTGAGAGCCATCTTCAAAAGTTACCTCCCAGTATTCGGGACCTTGCCATGCCTGTCCTGTGATCGCCCCAACTGATTTTATTTTGATATTTGAATACTTTTCAGTTACATATTCTGCACCATCTTTACCATATTCTCCTGATTTTAAAATTAATCGTTGTCCGTTAAAACTATAATAGTCTGAATAGTCTAATTTTACACTGGTTAACTCTCCATCTTTCTCAATATTCTTTCCACTTCTTGAGATAGTAGTGATCCCCGAGATTGTCCAGCCAAAACCTGAAATTCCATTTCCGGAATTACTCAGATAGATTAAGCTCATATTGGGAGAAACATTTTTAATACCCTGTGGCAGATCAATCGGTAATGTAAATTGTAATTGTCCTGCTCCTGTTACTTCAATATTTCCTTTGGTATCATGGAAACTTTGCCCTGTCGGGGCTGTAGTACCAGAAGGATTACCTGCGCCAGCTCCGGAATCCACGGGTCCTCCTCCCGGATTTTCTGTTGCAGGTCCAATTTTAGCTATAAACGGATTGGAAACATCCGATTTTGCATGGAATCCTTCAGTTAAAATAACCGTCTGCGGATCCTGAACCGTTCGTGTGGTACTTTCTGCCTGGTACAGTATGGTCTGCGAAAAGCCCAATACTGAACATAAGGACAGTATAAATGATGAAAATAGTTGTATTTTCTTGTCGTAAAATTTCATGTTTGCGTTTTTATCTTTTGGTAATGTTTTTACTGAAAACCCTTCCGTCTTTTAATGTAAAGCGTACCACATAAACACCCCATTCATAGCCTGTCATGTTAATTTTTAATTGCTTATTAAGGTTAGGGATATTTTGTTGCTGGAATTTCCAGTGTACAGTACTGTGCTGATATAATGAAACAGATTCGATAAGTCCGTCCACTTCTTCTGTCCAGTCAATTGTTAATACATCGTTTACTGGAACTGGATACAGTCTTATTTGTTTCCAGAAAGTAGCTTCGTCCATCATTTGAGACTGAACTTGGGTTACACCAACTGTTTTAGATTCTGTTTTTGCTGGTTCCTGTGTTGTTTTACCTGCTGAGTTGGTTCCCCTGTATCTTTGGTTTCCAGCTTCGTCATATTTAAAATATACTTCGGTCTGGGAAAAACCAAAGAAACCAATTAACAGAGAGAATATAGAAAGTAATTTCTTTTTCATTAGTAGTGTTATTTTTTAGCATTTAAAAGCTGTTGAACCTGTTGCTTCAATTCCTGTATTTGTTTATTTTGTTCAATGGAATATAGTGTTAGCTCTTCTATTTTTTCAAGAAGCTTCGCATCCATTTCACCAAGATTAATTCCTTCTTTTTCTACTTCCTTTGCTGATGGGATATTAGGTAAATGTCCTTTCTCCTGAATGTGCTTTTCAACTTCATCTAAAGTACAGAGTTTATAATCTTTTTTGAATACATAATCTGCCCAGCCATTAGTAGCAGGGTTTTCTACCTTAACCTGTTCTGCCTTAATTCCCTTTTTTACATAAAAAATAAAATTAGGATCATTATCATATTGGTCAGTACCTACGGTTACTTTTCCGGTATTGAATATAGTGAAGCTACTTTTATGAACGGAATCAGTGAATTTTATTTTTGTAATTCCTGATGAATTTGGTGTACTTACATCAGAATTGGGATCAACAGCATTGTTATTGGGCATATGAAATTCCATATTTCTGCTTCCCAGAGTTCTTATGACAATATCTGAAGGTACAGCCCAAGGAGAAGCACAACCATTACAAAGCACGCTTGCTATTTCCAATCTTCCTCTTGAGGTACCTGTTGCAGTAACATTTCCTATCACCATACCATTAGCATAGGGACCTGCGAAAATTCTTAATCTTTCTGTATTGTTTGTTTTAAAAACAAGTTCCTTATCATCTATTGTCCCAATAAAGTTATCTGTGGGTGTTGTTCCTGAATTACCTGTAGTATTCCATGTTTGTGCAAATGTAAATGATGAAGCCAATAAGGCTAACGAAAATAATTTTTGTTTCATGATAATATGTTAAAATGTAATTTTTAATTTTTTGCAAAAGTATTCTTTTTTACTCACAGTGAAAAGATTTATTCAATAAATTTAATCTGAATCTTCTCATCTTTAGTGTTTTAGATCAATTCTAAATATCGTATTACAAATTAATTTTCAAAGTGCTTATGAGTATGCAAATAATTTTTACTGCGGTGAGTTTGCAAATGATATTGAGTTCGTGGAATATCTATATGAAAATGATATACCGTTCAATCTCCCAAGTTTTGTAGTAATAGATTGGGAAGCCACGGCAAGAAATATTATGTATGATTACTTTGAGTCAACGGACATTATTTCCGAGCGTAAAATTGACTTTTATTTACTTTGAAACTTGACCTATACCGTGACCTATGTAAAAAATAAAAGCGCCTACGTTATTGTAAGTGCTTGGTTTTCAGTGGCTCCTCCTGCTGGGCTCGAACCAGCGACCCTCTGATTAACAGTCAGATGCTCTAACCAACTGAGCTAAGGAGGAATTTTCTCTGTTTAAGGTGTTGCAAATATAAAAGGAATATTAATATCAGGCAAATTTTATCCCCGATTCACGATGGTTTTTGACTAAAAATGTTGAATTTCAGTAAGAAATATTTCAGAAGATTTTTAGATTAACTTTAATCATCTTCAAATAAGTGTCGGAAATAGAGTTCGGGGGATTCTAAAAAATTCTTTGTTAGCTGATAATGCTCTGTTTCTCTGTAACTGGTCTGTTGAATTTTGTCATCCAGTAAATAAATTTCTGCACCCGGATAGCTCATCAGAATTGGGGAGTGGCTGGAAATAATGAATTGGGCCTTTCCTGCTTTTTCCAATTTGTGAATGACGGATAATAACGATAATTGTCTTTGTGGAGAAAGTGCAGACTCCGGCTCGTCGAGAATGTAAAGACCATTTTGGAAATGATTGTGAAATAATGCAAGAAAAGCTTCGCCGTGGGATTGCTGATGCAAGGATTTCCCTCCGTAGGCATTCAAAACTCTTCTGTCTTCTTTGGCAACTTCATCTATATAAGTTGCAAAATTGAAAAAGCTTTCAGCTCTCATGAAAAATCCCTGACCGGTTTTAGTTTTCCAAGACAATGTAAGATATTCGGAAAGCTCTGATTCGGTTTTGTGGAAATTGTAGTTGTGGTTTCTGCTGCCTCCGGATACATTGAAATCACACTTTTCTGCAATGGCTTCCAGTAATGTAGACTTACCGATGCCGTTTTCGCCAACGAAAAAAGTGACATTACTTTTGAGTTTTAAATCTAAACCATTGTTGAGAAAAGGAAGGTTGAAAGGAAAACCTTCAGGATGATTGTCTTTTAAATAAATCCGGGATAAGTAAGGCATCTTGATTATTTTATTTGCATATTGTCAATTCACATCCATCAAAAGGTATGCAAATAAAAAAGACCTACATTTCTGTAAGTCTTTTTTTACTTCTCCCACTCAAGCCAGTGAACTTTAATCAGCAGTTAGATAATCTTGCCAAATCCGAATGGAGTTGTGGTTTTATTTCTTTAAGTCTTTTAATATTTCCTGAACAGCCCGTTCCAGTTGGGGATCATTACCCTGCTGTCGGTCTATGAAGGTGTTTTTAACATAGATATCCGGTTTCACACCTGTCTTTTCAAGATTCTGTCCATCAAGGGTATAGGTTCCCCAGGAAGGAAGCCTGTAAAAAGAGCCGTCCACAAGGCTTTTTCCTGAAGTGAAGATAATCCAGCGATAGGTATCCTGCCCGATAATTTTCCCTAGCTTGAGAGCTTTAAAGCCAGCTGCGGTCATTTCAGCGTCACTTAGTGAGGCTTCATTAATCAGCAGGACGATAGGTTTCCCGGCAGGGGCAAAGTTTGGCTGTGTAGTCATTTTTCCTTCACGGTATTTCCATTGCAGATAAGGTTTTTGAGCAAGGAAATTCAATACTTTATCATGTACATTTCCGCCAGTGTTATACCGTAGATCGAGAATAACAGCGTCTTTTTTGTTTTCCTGTTCTACCATATCAAGAAGGAAACGGTCCAGCTCATCACTTGACATGTTTTTCATGTATGAATAAGCAATGCGATTATCGCTAAGCTTATTGACGCGTTGGCGATTATTGAATATCCAATCATCGTAAAGCAGCACTTTTAAATCTATATTTGAAATCGGGTGCACTTTTGTAGTTATATTTTTTCCGTTGCGACTGAAAGTAAGAATAAGCTCATCCTGTTTTTTTGGACTTGTGAAATAAGCTTCACGGTTTTCAAGAGGATCAATTTTTTTCCCGTTTACGGCAATCAGCTGATCACCGGGTTTAACATCAACACCGGAGCGGAATGCCGGAGATTTCCGTACAATGCTTTCTACTGTATAGGGCTGATCTGTTTTAAATACAATTCCGGTTTCATTTGTAAAGTAGTTCAGGTATCTGGTTTCTTCTTTTCCTGAAGAGGAAAACCCTGTGTGTGAAGAATTAAGTTCACCCAAAAGATCATTTAATAGAATTCGCAGATCATTTCTGTTATTTACATACGGAAGATATTTTGCATATTGTTCTTTTTTCGCTTTCCAGTTGATCCCGTGAAAGTTTTCATCATAGAAGTTTTCATCAACACCTGTCCAGGCTTCATTGTACATTTGAGTGAATTCGGAAGCCAGATCCTTATCAAAAGCATGCTGAATATTTATTTTTTCCGGCTTTAATGCATCCAGTGTCATTTTATAAATATTGCCTTCGATTAGTGCAAAAAGATTTTTTTCAATTTTGTTGATAAGAGATGCCTCTTTATCGAAGACTTTCTCGGATTTTGCGGGCTCAAAATCAATAAACACTTTTTTGAATAACTGTTTTTTCCCATTGTCCTGATTAGAATTGAACAATAGGGTTTCTTTCTTGTCGTCTGCAAAAACTGTAGGATTATCCTGGTATCCATATCTGTCAGTAACCAATTCGATTCTTTCCAGAGTGTTTTCCGGGTCAACTTTTAGTTCCTTTATAACAGGCTCTTTTTCTTTCTTTTTGTCCTTATTTTCGTCTTTTTTCTCTTTCTTATCCTTTGTTTTTTCAGAGGATTTTTGTTCTTCAATAAAAAGCTTGTCGAATTTTTCAGATTTATAGGGTTCGTCAAACCAGTCAAGGGCCATCCGGTAAATATTGGATTTTTGCATTCCTAAAGGGTACGAGGGATTGGTTCTGTCGCTGCTGAAGTAAATATATTTGCCATTGGGAGACCAGAAAGGGTCTTCCTCCGAAACACCGGTATTGGTAAGGTTTATAGTCTGGCTTTTTTTGATGTTATAAATTAAAATATCCAGTTCGAAATTCCTTTTTGCTGAGAACAATACATATTCGTTATTAGGCGAAAAAGAAGGTTTTGAATTTTGGAAAGCCCAGATTTCATCTTTTACAATAGTTGTAGAGTTAAAGCCTTTCAGATCCATTATCCTTACTTCATCACGGCCGCTTAAGTAAACTGCTTTTGAAAGATCAGTATTAAGGGTTATATTACGGTTGTTGCGTAAATCATGAGTAAGCTGTTTGGGTTGGTTTTTTCCGTCTGCAGCAATGCTAAACCAGTTTTGATAACCTTTGTCGGTCTGGTTAAAAAGCAGTGTGCGATTGTCTTTCAGCCACTTTACTTCCATTACCCGCTCTTTTCCATCGGAAATTTTTTG
Source organism: Chryseobacterium hilariae (assembly GCF_051400735.1). Taxonomy (NCBI): domain Bacteria; kingdom Pseudomonadati; phylum Bacteroidota; class Flavobacteriia; order Flavobacteriales; family Weeksellaceae; genus Chryseobacterium; species Chryseobacterium hilariae. The sequence continues at coordinate 209,205 of NZ_JBLFFJ010000004.1, read as the reverse complement.
TGTGAATTTTCCTTCAATATCAGAAACGAAGAGAACACCGCGGCTTACAAAAGCGATCTTTTTACCATCCGGCGAAACATCATAATATGAAATGTTATTTTCTACACTGAAATTTTGCTCTTTTTCCAGGATTTTATTGGTATTGAGGCTGATATCAAGAACTTTCGTATTTTTTGCGGCTACGTCGTAAATATAAAGCTGGTAGTCTTTTTCAAATATAACTTTGGAACCGTTTGCTGAAACAAAAGGTTTTTTAATAGAAGTGTCAAACTGAGTAAGCGGTATTTTTTTACCGTTTTCAATTTGATAAAGGTTGTATTCATTATTGTTCTCATCGGAGATAAAATAAACACTGCCATTTTTATCTACACTTGGGTTAAAATCTTTTCCCTCATAATTCGTGTATTGTCTGAAAGAGTTATTCTGTGGGCTGTATCCTAAAATGTCAGGATTGTTTTCTCCTTTGTATTGCTTACGGTGTGTCTGGTTGGCGGCTTCTGAAGAATTGGTGAAAAGATATTCTCCCGCTGGAGTTTCGGTGATGCCGCTGGTGTTATTAAAGTAATTGTTAAAAAGCTTTTGTGGCGTTTTTCCATCAATGGTCGTTTTAAAACTTCCAAAATTATTATTCCTGTTTGAAGTAAAATAAAGAGTTTTGCTGTCCCATCCCCAGCTTTCTATTTCATCTTTTCCGGTGTGGAATGTGAGTTGTTTAATCGCTCCACCCTCAACAGGCATTACGTAAACATCATAATTGCCATACTGATTGGAGCTGAATGCCAGCCATTTTCCATCAGGAGAAATACGCGGATTAATTTCTTCTCCATCTAAAGCCGTGATTCTCGATGCGTTTCCTCCATTAGAGTCTACTTTCCAGATATCTCCCCCAAAGGCGAAGTAGGCTGTTGCTCCGTTGGGGCTAAGTGAAGGACTTGATAAAAAATAAGACTTTTCCTGTGCTGAAATCTGAATGATAGAAAAAGCTGTTAATAATGAGATAAAGATTTTCTTCATGAAATAATTTGATATTTATGCCTTATTCAAGTTAATAATTTATTGCTAATATATAATTGATTTCTCAGATTCGAAAAGGTTAAAGCAAAAAAAACACCTACATTATCTGTAAGTGTTTGTCCTTAATGGCTCCTCCTGCTGGGCTCGAACCAGCGACCCTCTGATTAACAGTCAGATGCTCTAACCAACTGAGCTAAGGAGGAATGTCCTTTGTTTTAAGTGGTGCAAATATAGGACGAATATTTATACCGTACAAATATTTTTTAGAAAAAAATTCAAAAAAATTATAAACTGCCTGTAAGTGCTTTAAAGATATCACTTCCGAAGATTAGCAACATCAATCCTAACAGGAAGATAACCCCGATCATCTGTGCATTTTCCAATACTTTCTGAGGAACAGGTTTCCCCGTAATCATCTCCCACAAAGTAAATAAAACGTGTCCTCCATCAAGTCCCGGAATAGGAATAAGGTTTAGGAATGCCAGCCAAACAGAAAACATAGCTGTAAAACTCCAGAATAAGCTCCAGTTAACAGAGACAGCTCCGTCTTTAGATTTCTGTACCGGCATATTTTTGATAATCGCCAATGGACCGCCTACTTTCTTGTAACCCTGAACTTTCTTGTTGAATACCAGCTTAAACTGCTTTACCTGATACGTTAAGCTTTCGATACTTCTTGTAAATCCTCTTCCGATGGATTGGATCATAGTGAAATTCTCAGTAGTAACATACTTTTCAAGCTGTTTGTAAGAAGCTATTCCTAATGTTCCTTCCTTAGAAACTTCAAGACTCAGCGGCTGTACTGTGCCGGCTCTTAATACTTCCATATTAATGGCTTTTCCTGCATTTTTTACAACTACACCTTGCAGTTCGTCATAATAATTAACTTTTTGACCGTTTACTGAAACTACCTGATCACCTATTTTTAAACCTGCTTCAGCAGTTTTAGGATTTACAATCGTATCAATTACAGGGGCATATCTTGGGGTTAGGAATGCTTTGGGATTTTCATCTTTAAAAGCAAGTGCTTTTCCGTCATCATTTGTATTAAAAGTAACCTCTTTTCCTTTTCTTAAAACGGTTACCTGATCACTTAATAAAATATCCAAAGACAGTTTATCCAGATTGTTCTGAACTTTTCCGTCTACTTTTAAGATCTTGTCACCATCTTCAAAACCCATTGCTTTTGCAATATTGGTATAATGCATTGGGGTATTTACTTTGGTCGTATCGAAAGAAGTCTCACCGTTGAAATAGGATAGACATCCAAAGATAACCCAGGCCAGGAAAAAGTTAACAGTAACTCCACCCAACATGATGATCAGTCTCTGCCATGCCGGTTTGGATCTGAATTCCCATGATTGTGCAGGTTTTTTCATCTGCTCTTTATCCATACTTTCATCAATCATCCCTGCAATTTTTACATAACCGCCGAAAGGAAGCCATCCGATTCCGTATTTTGTCTGTTCAGGATGCTTTCTCCAGTCGTTGTCTGAAAGTTTTGATATATCGATAGGAACTTCTGTCTCTTTTCCGTCTACGACAATAGTTTCTGTGTCCGGAAGGTTTTTCGAAAGAAATTTATACTGCCATTTTCCGTTGATCTTCTTCATTGAAAAGATAGAAAACCATGGATCGAAAAACAGGAAGAATTTCTCAGCCCTGGTCTTAAACCATTTTGCCGGTAAAAAGTGTCCAAGCTCATGAAGAACCACTAAAATAGAAATACTTAGTATGAACTGGAAAATCTTGATTGCTAATTCCATTAATAAATTTTAGATTTTAATTTGCAAAGGTAACAATTATCAAAACTATGCCAAATAAAAAAGCCCCTCTAAATGAGAAGCTTTGTCATATATTTAGTGAATTCTACAGGTTGAAAGAAACACCTATGCTGCCGTTGTTGCCTACTTCTGCAAAAACGCCCACTTTCTCGGTGAAAAAGTAACGGGCTCCAATATGGGCTCCGATCCCAAAATCCTTTCCAAGAACACCTACGTCAACACCTGGATAAATATCCCATTTTGCAGGCAAATCAAGTGCTTCATTAAGATGAAAATTCAATCTTCCGAAAACAAAAACACGGTTATCTTTATCATGATCTTTATAATTATCAAAATAAACATTCAGCCCGGCCCCAACGGATATCAGTTTATTCAATCCGTAATCATAGGTTCCGGTAACTCCGGTTCCGTATCCCCAGGCGCTTAGTCCTGCCTGAACTTTTTGGTCGCCTTTACCCGTGTATGCCTGCGCATTAGCTGCAGTACCGAAAAAAGCAATCATCAACACAAAAAACAATTTATTCATAAACTTTACTTTTTATAAAATGATAATAGTGAAAATATCCTCATCAAAAATAGAACCGAAATCATTGAAAAATCGTATTTTTATTGAAGTTATTTAACAAAGTTTATGAGAATTGCAGGACTTAATTTAGATATTGTCTGGAAAAACAAAGACAGAAATTTTCAACTGATCGAAGAACAGCTTAAAGACCAGAAAGCTGATATTTTCCTGCTTCCGGAAATGTTTTCTACCGGTTTCTGTATGGATGCGGCAGAAGTTTCGGACAGAAATGAAGAATCCCTCGAATTTCTGAAAAAGCTCTCAAAAGAAAAAAGTGCAGCTATTTGCGGAAGTGCTCCGGTAGAAGAAAATGGTAAATTTTATAACAGAATGTATTTTGTTCAGCCAGGCTCGGAAACTGTTTTTTATGATAAAAGACACCTGTTTTCTTTTTCGGGAGAAGATAAAGTGTATACACCTGGGAATAAAAGAGTTATTGTAAATTATAAAGGCTTCAGGATTTTATTGCAGGTGTGCTATGATCTTCGTTTTCCTGTTTTTGCAAGGAATAATGATGACTATGATGCCATTTTTTATGTTGCCAATTGGCCCGAAAAGAGAGTAGGAGCCTGGGAGCATCTGCTAAAGGCCAGAGCAATTGAAAATCAGGCTTTTGTTTTTGGCTTAAATAGAATTGGAACAGATGGAAATAATCTTTTTTATCAGGAAAGCTCACATTGCTTTTTTGCAGATGGAAAGGAGATTTCACAAAAGACAGGAAATATAGTCTCCGTAGAACTGAATATGGATGAATTAAAAGATTTCAGGCAGCACTTCCAGTTTCTGAATGACAGGGACAAGTTTTCAATAGATTTATCAGTATAGACTGAGATCAATAATAAAAAAGTAGAACATTTTCTGATCTCAGCCTCAGTCTAAACAGTTTAAGAATATTGCTTAAGCAGTTCTGTGAGTGTATTCACATCATGTACGCCGCTTTCTTTCCATAAGAGTTCTCCGTTTTTAAAAACTGCCAGAGTTGGGACTCCACGTACACCATATTGTGCAGCAAGAGCAGGATATTGGTCCACATCTACTTTGATAATTCTGGCGCCCTCGCCAATATTTTCCTTTACGGTATTTAAAACTGATGACTGTACTTTGCATGGCTGGCACCATGTGGCAAAAAAGTCAATAAGTACAGGTCTTTCCGAATTAATGATTTCTTGAAACTTTTGTGACATAGTTTTTGGTTTTTTATTTTAAAACATTAAGATTCAATAAATAAACCTTAATGGTTTGGTATTTTATTGTCCGGAATGTTTCTCGTCCTGGATTGCTTTTACATTTTGCAAGCTTGTACCATCATAAGCTTCCGCACCATTTTTCTTTAAGATCTCCATAGCCTGGTCAGCCTGAATTCCTTTATTACAGAAGACAACAACTTTCTTACCTTTAAGCGAATCAATGTTGCTTTGTATTTCAGCCAGAGGAATATTAACCGCGCCTTTTGCGGTTCCTGCCTGATATTGTTCAGGAATTCTTACATCGACTAAAGTGACATCTGAACTGTTGACCATTTCTCTGATGTCAGCCTTTTGAGTGAGGCTGTTACTTGTTGTTTTACAAGCTGTTAACGTTAAAACAATAGCAATGAAGTATCCTGCAACCTTTTCTTTTATCATCTTACAATGTTTTTGATTGGCAAACAAAATCTGTTGTAGGTAATTTTTCTATCTTTTTGATGCCGTTGAAGCCACCTTCTATTTCAGTAAAATTTCTGATTCCGTGTGAGTTAAGAATGCTTGCTGCGATCATGCTTCTGTATCCGCCGGCACAGTGAAGGAAGAAATGTTCAGAATCATCAATGGTTTTTACCCAATCGCTGATGATATCCAAAGGCTTGTTAAATGCATTGTCAATATGTTCAGCAGAATACTCACTTAATTTTCTTACGTCAATAATTTTGACATTTTCAGTAAACTGTTCTGCAAATTCTGCAGGAGAAATTCTTTTGACCTCATCAATTTCTTTACCAGCATTTTTCCAGGTATTGAAACTTCCGTCAAGGTACCCCAAAACATTATCAAAACCTACCCTGCTTAATCTTGTGATTACTTCTTCTTCAGTACCCTCATCACTTACAAGAAGAATTGGGTGTTTTACATCCACGATCATATTTCCTACCCAAGGGGCAAAATCTCCCTTAAGACCAATGTTGATCGAATTCGGAATAAATCCTTTATGAAATTCCGCCGGGCTTCTCGTATCTAAAATCAAAGCACCGCTTTCTTCCGCCAATGCTTCGAAATCTTCTGCAGTAACCGGATTCAAGCCTTTGTTCATTACAACATCCAGGCTTTCATAGCCGCCTTTATTCATGGCGACGTTCATGCCGAAGTATTTCGGAGGAGCGGTAAGGCCGTCAAGAACTTCTCTGATAAAGGATTCTTTATCCGGCTGATTAAGCGCGTAATTGGTCTTTTTCTGATTTCCCAAAATATCCACCGTTTCTTTCTGCATATTCTTTCCACATGCTGAACCGGCCCCGTGTGCGGGATATACTGTAATGCTGTCGTCTAAAGGTAAAATTTTAGACTGAAGGCTGTCATAAAGGATTCCTGCAAGATCTTCCTGGGTAAGATTAGTCGCTTTTTGAGCGAGGTCAGGTCTTCCGACATCACCTAAAAACAAAGTATCTCCTGTAAAAATAGCAGTTTCAGTTCCGTTTTCGTCAATTAAAAGGTAGGTTGTGCTCTCCATTGTGTGTCCCGGAGTATGCAGTACTTTTATTTTTATTTTTCCGATCTCAAAGATCTGGTTGTCCTCAGCAATAATAGCCTCAAATGCAGGTTGGGCAGTAGGTCCGTAAACAATAGGAGCTCCTGTTTTTTTACTTAGATCCAAATGTCCTGAAACAAAATCAGCATGGAAATGGGTCTCGAAAATATATTTTAAAGTAACATTGTCTTTGTCAAGGCGATCCAGGTAAGGCTTAACCTCTCTTAGCGGATCAATAATCGCAGCTTCATTTTCTGATACAATATAATAGGCACCCTGAGCCAGACAGCCCGTATATATTTGTTCAATTTTCATTGGGATCTTTTTTTAAATTTTAGATAAAGATACAAAGTATTAGATGAAATGTGAATGAATTGTTAAATTCAGACGATAGTTTCTTTCAATATTCATAGGCTGGCAGATATAAAACCCTTTGTTTTCAAATGAAAAACAGAAAGTAAAGAATCATTATTTGGCAGACTGTTTTTTATCATGTTTAAAAAATGAAAATAATTATGTAGTGCTATTATCTGCAGACATTTTTTCGTCTCTTCTTTATTTAACGATTTAGATTTATAAATGATGAATGAAAAGCTTTAGAGATATTATTAATATTATTTTAATGACTGAATATTTTATAAAAAATTTTATATTTATCAGTTAAAAAAGATCAGATGGCAGATAAAACACAATTTATTGAAGAACTAAATGCAAAATACACTCCGAAAGGAGACCACATTATACTGGGAAAAGGAATGCTGGACGGGGAAGTAGTACCGGAAGTTAACGTTACAATTCCTTTGAAAACAATTAACCGTCATGGTCTTATTGCAGGAGCAACTGGAACCGGTAAAACAAAAACACTTCAGGTGTTTGCAGAACAGCTTTCCCATGCAGGAATTCCTTCTCTGGTTTTAGATATTAAAGGCGATTTTTCAGGAATAGCAGAAGTTGGGCAGATGAATCCAGCGATTGAGGAAAGATATGCCAAAACACAGCTTCCTTATAATCCGCAGTCCTTTCCGGTAGAGCTTATGAGTATCTCAGGAGGAAAAGGAGTGAAATTAAGAGCTACTGTTACAGAATTTGGCCCAATTTTATTAAGTAAGATTCTGGAACTCAATGATACTCAGCAGAGTATTATGTCTATTGTTTTTAAATACAGTGATGATAAAGGTCTTCCGCTAATTGACCTCAATGATTTAAAAAAAGTCCTGCAGTATGTAACGGATAACGCCCAGGGAAAAGCCGAGCTGGCGGCGAATTACGGATCTATAGCTCCGGCTTCTTTAGGAGCCATCCTTAGATCTATTGTTGCCCTGGAGCAGCAGGGCGCAGCTGACTTCTTTGGAGAATTAAGCTTTGATGTTAATGACCTGCTGGAAACCAGGGATGGAAAAGGGGTGGTAAATATTTTAAGAGTAGCAGAAATTCAGAATAAACCACAGCTGTTTTCTACATTTATGCTTTCGCTTTTTGCAGAAATTTATATGACTTTCCCTGAAGAAGGGGACAGCGGAAAGCCTAAGCTGGTGCTTTTCATAGACGAAGCTCATCTTATTTTTGATGAATCTTCAAAAACATTGCTTTCACAGATCGAAACAATGGTCAAGCTGATCCGTTCCAAAGGAGTAGGTATTTATTTTATTACACAGATTCCAGGTGATGTCCCGGAAAATGTATTGTCACAGCTTGGTCTGAAAATACAGCATGCCCTGAGAGGTTTTACGGCAAAAGATAAAAAAGAGATTACGAAAGCTGTTGAAAACTATCCGACAACAGAGTTTTATAATGCATCAAGCCTGATTCAGAATCTGGGAATCGGTGAAGCATTTGTAACCGCCTTGGATGAAAAAGGCATCCCAACACCTCTTGTTCATACCTACCTGATCTCTCCGGAATCAAGAATGGATGTTCTGAATGACGTTGAAATTGCAGCGCTTACAGATAATTCTTCTTTAGTAGCTAAATATGAGGTGCCTGTTGACAAAGAGTCGGCTTATGAAATACTGACAAACAGGATGGAGCAGGCAGCTCAAAACCCGGCACCGGCTCAGAAGGCAAAACCCGTTAAAGAAGAGCCGGGAATGTTTGAACAGGTACTTCAAAGCAAAGCAGGAAGAACTTTTACCAGCACATTGATGCGTGAAGGAGCGAAAGCTATTCTGGGAATGTTCGGGCTTGGCGGAAGAAGGAGATAGTAATCGGAGTAATTATTATAAAACTAATCTGCTATGAACAGAGTATCAGCTTTTTATTGTGTGGTACTGCTGTCTTAAATTTAGTTATGGACAGTATCAATACGCGTTTTACTTTTTTTGATAATTTTTTTGTTATTTTAGCAGGATTGCCTTTATTGGTGAATAAAAAATGGCTGTATCGGCTATTTGAAAGAATGATTTCAATCATCAGCCTTGCGGTATTCTTATCCAGTATCAAAGATTTGCAGCAGGCGCAATAACAGCCGTTATGGAGCTGGCATAGGTTATGTATTAAGCGTCATAACCTTATGTTTCGGGATGTTGATGACGGAATGATTAATATTAATTTAAAAAAATAGCAGTATAACTACAACTCAATGTATTCGATTATAGATATAGAAAGTAATGGTGCAGGTTATAGACATGAATGCATTATAGATATAGCCATCTACAGATATGATGGACAGAAGATTACTGACCAGTTTATATCCCTTGTCAACCCCGAAAGTGATATTACCCCATTTGTACAAAAGCTGACAAACATTACGCCTAAAATGGTGAAAACAGCCCCGAAATTCCATGAAATAGCTAAAAGGATTATTGAAATTACTCAAAATACAACTTTAGTAGGGCATAATATTGATTTTGACTACAGAATGCTTCGTCAGTCTTTCAAAAGGCTTGGCTATGACTTTCAAACCAGTACTTTAGATACGATTCCTTTAGCGAAAAAAATGATTCCTGACGAAGTAAGTTACTCATTAGGTAAGCTGGTGAAATCACTTGGTATCCCACTGACTAACCATCACAGGGCTGAAGGTGACGCAAGGGCAACGTTGGAGCTGTTTAAGCTTTTAATATCAAAAGATACTGAAAATGAGATCATCCAGAAACAGCATGACGAGACCAATGCAAAAACGTATATTAATAAAATCAAAGTTCTGACCCAGGATCTTCCCAATGAGAAAGGTTTTGTCTATTTTCAGAATGAAGAAGGAAAAATTATTTTATCAGATTATGTTCAGGACATCAATAAATTTTCAAAAAAAGTTTTCAATTCCAAGTCTAAAAAGTGGGAACAGATTCAAAAAGATGTTGAGCAGATCAATTATGAGCTTACAGGAACAGATATTATTGCAAAGCTGATCCTTAATTCTAAAAACATCAAAAAAAGAGAAATATGTCCGTTTGGCCTTTACTATAGAAATAATAAGTACATTGTTGAGAAAAATAAGCTGAATAAAACAGAAAAGCCCATCCTGAAATTCAGATCATTTACCCAGGGAACAAAAGCCGTTCAGTTTATTGGTTTGCAGGAAGAATTTAATGATATCAATGTTTTCCTTAAAAAAATAGATTTCAGAAAAAGAAATGAGCTCTGGCTTGGTCAGGGCAGAAAATTAGGTGAGAAACTGTTTCTGATCATTGAAAACGGAAAGGTAATTTCGTATGGTTTTTATGAACTGTTTACACAGATACAGACCCTCAGTAAGATTTCAAAGCTGAAAATTGATCTGCCTTTGTCTTCTACAGATCTCCATAACGATCTCCAGCTCGCCCTGCTTCGTGGTGATTTCGAGACGTTACCATTGCCGAAATGATAGAGGAATTTATACTTTACAGGTTTTTATCAGAAAAAGATGCTTTTCAAATGAATTTTTTTGAAATAAAAAATAAATAGTACTTTTGCAAAAATAAAAAAGAAGCAATGCAAAATTTTAAACAAATTAAAACTGGAAAAAAGGGAGCTGTAAAGTTCTCTAAGGTTTGGAATATTTAAAAGAGTTGTCTTGCATAAAAAATAATTAATGTGGCAGACTCTTTTTGGAAGAATCTGCCTTTTTTATGTTAAAATGAAATTATGAATTCAAAAGATTTGCTACAGATTGCCAATGAATATGGCACGCCGGTGTATGTTTACGACGCTGAATCTATTAAATCCCAATACGAGAAGCTTACCTCTTCTTTCTTAAAACACACGAAGTTCTTTTATGCTGCCAAGGCGTTGACCAACATCAACATCTTAAAGTATGTCAAGAATCTGGGCGCATCTTTGGATTGTGTATCAATAAATGAAGTAAAACTTGGCCTTAAAGCAGGGTTTCCTAAAGAAAAGATCCTTTTCACCCCAAACTGTGTAGACCTTGCCGAAATTGAAGATGCAATGAAGCTGGGCGTTCACATTAATATTGATAATATCTCTATTCTTGAGCAGTTCGGGAATAAGTTCGGAAATACTTATCCGATCCTTGTAAGAATCAACCCGCATATTTTTGCAGGTGGAAACTATAAAATTTCAACAGGACATATCGACAGCAAGTTCGGAATCTCTATCCATCAGGTTCGTCATATTGAAAGAGTGATGAAAAGCACCAACCTTAATGTGGAAGGTCTCCATATGCATACAGGAAGCGAGATCAAAGATCCGGATGTTTTCCTGCAGGCATTAGATATTATGCTGGAACTTTCCGAGCATTTCCCAAATCTTAAATATCTGGATATGGGAAGCGGCTTCAAAATCCCTTACCAGGACAGCGAAGAAGAAACAGATGTGAAAACCTTAGGTAAAAAAGTAGAAAAAGTATTGGCGGAGTTCACAAAATCTACAGGAAGAAAGTTCGAATTATGGTTTGAGCCCGGAAAATTCTTAGTAGGAAAAAGCGGATATCTTTTGGTAAAAGCTAATGTGATCAAGCAAACGACGGCTACTGTTTTCGTTGGAGTGAATTCGGGATTTAACCATCTGATCCGTCCTATGTTCTATGATTCTTACCATAAGATCGAAAACCTTTCAAATCCAAAAGGAGCGGAAAGAATCTACACGGTAGTAGGAAACATCTGCGAAACCGATACTTTTGCCTGGGACAGAAAACTGAATGAGGTAAGAGAAGGCGATATCCTTGTTTTCCATAATGCAGGAGCGTACGGTTTTGAAATGAGTTCAAACTTCAATTCAAGATTAAAACCTGCTGAAGTGCTATTCTTAGACGGAAAAGCACACCTGATCCGTAAAAGGGATGAATTTGAAGACCTGCTAAGAAATCAGATAGAAGTGATTTAAATCAGTGAAAAATTATATAAACTCCGCAGTAATTTGCGGAGTTTTTTGTTTGAAAAGAACAGAAACCCAGGTATAGAAAGTTTCCCCATTCGATTATGACTATTCTAATATGTTGAAATTTTAATACTGTACAGACAGAGTTTTATAATTTATTAGCTAAATTTGAGAGAGAGAAGGATTTTTAATACTGAAAATACTTCAGTATTCTATTCCAAAAACAAACACCCAAAAATACTAATTATGGCTAAAAACATAGCAGAGCAGATTGTTGAAATGCTCGAAAATGCCAATGTGAAAAGAATTTATGCAGTAACCGGCGACAGCCTTAATCATCTTAATATTGCGGTTAAAAAAAGCAGTATCGAATGGATTCATGTAAGGCATGAAGAAGTAGGAGCATATGCGGAAAAACAGATACTCATTTCCTTAATGAACAATTGGCATTTTATGACAAAGTAAAAGAAATTCAACTTACTTATGTCAAAGACTTTGGAACAGAAAATGCCATTCAGCCTGAATACGTTGCACATACTTTAGACCGATTGGCTAAAAAAGATGCCATTTTCACAGTAGACACAGGCATGTGCTGCGTGTGGGGAGCAAGGTTTATTACAGGGACAGGCGAAAGAAAAATGCTGGGTTCATTTAATCACGGATCGATGGCGAATGCTATGCCGATGGCTATAGGTGCCTCTTTGGCTCACCCCGACAGAGAAGTGATTGCTATGTGCGGAGACGGTGGAATTTCAATGCTATTGGGAGATATGGCCACTATTTTCCAGTATAAACTTCCGGTAAAACTGATCGTTTTCAATAACAGAACCCTGGGAATGGTAAAACTGGAAATGGAAGTAGGAGGAATGCCGGATAATGAAACCGATATGATTAATCCGGATTTTGCAATGGTAGCACAGGCTATGGGATATCCCGGAAAGAATGTTCATAAGCCAGATGAAGTAGAAGACGCTATTAAAGAATGTCTGGCCTATAACGGACCTTATCTTCTGAATATATTTACCAATCCCAATGCACTCGCTCTTCCCCCGAAAATAGACTTTGATCAGGTCATGGGAATGACAAAATCTATGGCTCAGCTGATGCTTGGTGGTAAGATGGAAGAAGTTCTGGAAACGGTAAAGACCAATTACAAACATATTAAAGGACTGCTGTAATGAGTGCTTCCTTAAAAAAGTTTTATATAATCGCCTGGCTATTCGGGCTGGTATTTTACTTCCTGGATTATGTAGTCCGCTCAGCTCCGGCAGTCATGATTCCTGAACTGGTTAATAATTTCAGTACAACAGAACTGAAGCTTGTCAGCCTCATTGGAACCTATTACTATACCTATTCTACCTGCAGCCTCATCGCGGGTATGGCTTTGGATAAATTTGGCGGTAAAAAGTCACTTTTTGCCGGAGCTTTAATTTTAGGGATAGGCTGCTTACTGTTTCTGGCATCTGCCTATTCTGGCGGAGTAGTCGGAAGGCTGTTGCAGGGAGCTGGATGTGCTTTTGCATTTCCCGGCTGTGTGTATTTGGCAAGTAAAGGATTTTCTTCCCAATCTTTGGCGACGGCTGTTGGATTTACACAATGTATCGGAATGCTAGGTGGCACTGCAGGGCAGTTTATCGTGGGACCATGGGTAGAAGAAGGGATGAATATAAATACTTTCTGGCTTTGGTCGGGTATTATTACTGTTATTACAGCATTCTGCCTGTTCTTGGTAATTCCCGGTGAAAAACAATCTGAAGTACAGCCTGGTGATACTGTAAGAAAAGTTGGATATTTAGAGCCGTATAAAATCGTATTTAAAAATCCCCAATCCTGGCTCTGTGGCATTATTTCAGGATTACTATTTGCGCCTACCACCATATTTGCAATGACATGGGGTGTTGCATTTTTTGAAAAAGATAAAGGATTCGTGTTTCATGATGCTGCCATCACCAGTGCAATGGTTGCTTTCGGCTGGGTATTCGGATGCCCGCTTTTAGGTTTTATTACAGATAAAATAGGAAGAAGGAAGCCTGTGCTGATCGGCGGGGCAATCCTGATGATCTTCAGTTTTCTGCAGTTGCTGTATCTTCCGGACCTGTATCCGGCCAAAATAAGCATGTTTGTTTTCGGTCTTGGCTCCGGAGCGGCCATGATCCCGTATTCCATCATTAAAGAAGCAAATCCTGATTATGTAAAAGGAAGTGCAACCGGGGCTATTAATTTTATCACATTTGGAGTAACTACCTTGGTGAGTCCGGTATTCAGCAGATGGTTTGGGAAAAGTTTAGAAGCTTTTTCAGGAGAAATGCATTTTCAGTATTCCATATTATTCTGGATCGCAGGAATTGTTCTTGCTGTTCTGATTTCATTCCTGTTAAAAGAAACCGGAAGCAAGTCCCAGATACAGATTGTAAAGGCTTAAATTAATTTCAATAGTTTATAGAAACTTCAGGCGCAGCCTGAAGTTTTTTCTTTCTTAGAAAGCGTTTAAATAAGTAACTTTGTTAAAGCTAATGAACATGACCATGAAATTTTTCACATTATTGATAGCACTTCTTGTGGCAAATTTTACATTTGCCCAGCAAGATGTTGAAGAAAGGGATGATAACCCGATTACGGAAATCAATAAAAATCTTTTAAAAATAGATATCAAGGAACCTCTTTTGCAGGTGGCGGTGAAAAACTGTAAAGATTTCAAGCCGGCAGCTTTTGAAGGCGGTGTAACGGTTTATAAAGAAACCTTGCAAAAATTTATGTACGATTACCTAAATTCAGATTTTTATGTCCTGAACGGAGATTTTACATTTACTCTCACCATTGATCAGGCCGGAAAAGTGACCCATATTGAAGGAACTCCTAAAGTAGCCAATAGCACTTATTTTTTTGATGATATGAAATATGTAGTAAGAAGAATCAAAAAGAACTGGATTCCCGCTTCGTGTAACGGTCAGCCTGTTGCTTCACAGATCAAAATTAAAATGCATTTCTCTTCAATCGCTACAGATTTATAAACTACTCAGATGAAAAAATACCTTTTATTATTACTTTTACTATGCATCGGAATTAAAAGCTTTTCTCAAAATACGTCCCCGGTAGAAGTAGCTTCATATACCCAGAAAGCAGAATTTTCCGGTGGAGATGAGGCTTTCCGGAAACAATTTATGGATATGCTTTACGCTTATGTTGATACCCAAAGCTACGCCATCAATGGTAAAATAACTTTTTTAATCAATATTTCACCGGAAGGTAAAATGAACAAGCTTGACGTTGTCCCTAAGATTAAAAACAGTGAAATGTTTATTGATGATGTAAAATATGCTATGAAGAAGATCAAAGGAAAATGGACACCGGCCATGTATGGTGATACTCCAGTTGATTCTAAAATGATCATCAAAGTTAATTTCAGTGCCAATGCATATGATCATGATTAGAATGCTATTTGCATTATTGGTTATATTTTCCCTGAAGTTATCAGGACAGGAAGCTGTGCAAAATTCTTCGAAAGAAGCTATGCCGGGAGGAGTGAACAGTTTCAGAGCAGAAGTGGCTAAACAAATTGATCTCAGTGGTTTCGTCTGGACGCAGCCCTTTAAGCTCGTAGTAAATTTCTCCGTGAGCAAAGAAGGAAAAATGGAAAATATAAAACTGCAGGAATCTTCCGGAAATGCTGAATTTGACCAAAGAATCATAGACGGAATCAAAAGGATTAGAAAGAAGAAATGGACACCTGCAAAGAGATACGGAGAGCCGGTTGAGTCTTTTTATACCCTTCCGTTAAACTTTAATCCTCCCAAATAATCTCCTGCCATTCTGTCACAATATTTTGTATCTTTGCAGACTAATCTGTTTGGGATTTAAAATTCATCACGATGCTTTGAAATTTAAATGCTGAGCATTGAACTTTAAAACGATTATTGTGCAGGAAAAATATATAGACGAAACAAAACAGGGAGAAGCTTTTGCTATCGCTGAAAGACCTGAGAATTCTAAAAAACTCTTTTTAGAAAGCTATGGCTGTCAGATGAACTTTTCTGATTCTGAAATTGTTGCATCTATTCTTAATGAGCAGGGGTACAATACAACCCTGAAAGTAGAAGAAGCAGACCTTATCCTTTTAAATACATGCTCCATCCGTGAAAAAGCGGAGCAGACCGTAAGAATGCGTCTTTCACAGTTCAAAAACCTGAAGAAAGAAAAACCCAATATGACGGTGGGTGTTTTAGGATGCATGGCCGAAAGATTAAAAACTAAATTCTTAGAAGAAGAGCAGCTGGTAGACCTTGTGGTAGGCCCTGATGCCTACAGAGACCTTCCCAATCTTCTGAAAGAAACAGAGGACGGCAGAGATGCCATCAATGTCATTCTTTCAAAAGAAGAGACCTATGCAGACATCAATCCGGTCCGTTTAGGTGGAAATGGGGTTACAGCTTTTGTAACCATCACCAGAGGTTGCGATAATATGTGTACCTTCTGTGTAGTTCCTTTTACCAGAGGTAGAGAAAGAAGCCGCGATCCGCATTCCATCATTAAAGAATGTAAAGACCTCCTAAACAATGGATACAAAGAAATAACCCTTTTAGGGCAAAATGTAGACTCATACTTATGGTACGGAGGAGGCCCGAAAAAAGATTTTGTTAAAGCTTCCGAAATGCAGAAAGCTACGGCTGTTAATTTTGCACAACTGCTTGATTTAGTCGCTAAGGCCGTTCCTGAAATGAGAATCCGGTTCTCCACTTCAAATCCTCAGGACATGAGCCTTGAAGTGTTCAGAATGATTGCAAAACATGATAATATCTGTAAATATGTTCATCTTCCTGTACAGAGCGGCAGCAACAATATGCTTCTGGCGATGAACAGGCAGCATACCCGTGAAGAATATTTAGATTTAATTAAAAAAGCGAAGGAAATAGTTCCCGATATTGCTTTTTCACAGGATATGATCATCGGTTTCTGCAATGAAACAGAACAGGATCACCAGGATACCTTAAGCTTGATGAAAGAAGTGGAGTATGACTACGGTTATATGTTTGCTTATTCCGAAAGACCGGGAACGCCAGCCCATAAAAAAATGGAAGACAATATTCCTGCTGACGTAAAGCAAAAGCGTTTGGCTGAGGTTATTGCCCTTCAGGGTGAGCTGTCCAGAAAAAGAATGGAATCTTACGTGGGAAGACATCATCAGGTTTTGATCGAAGGGATCTCCAGAAAAAATAAAAACCAGTGGAAAGGAAGAAACTCACAGAATGCAGTCTGTGTTTTCGATATGCTTGAAGGACAGAAAATAGGTGACATTGTGGACGTTTTTGTCTATGGCAATACACAGGGCACGCTTTTAGGGAGAACAGCTGAATAAATTTAAAGTCTTGATCAAAACGGTTTGTTTTCTTGCTTTATTTTCTTTCGTGCTGATGTCCTGTCAGACTGAGAAAGGCATAATTAAATATCCCGCAACAGTAGGAGATATTGAATTTGATGAAAAGCTGGATGATCCCGATTTTAAAAAATGTACTCCTGAAAAGCTGATCAGTCTTCAATATTACCAGGGAACAGAAGGGTTTGCCTATAAAGGAGAGAAGCAGGCTATTATAGAAAAACTGCAAAAAGAAAAAATATCTTCCGAAACTAAGTTGACCGGTTATATTACCGTAAGATTTTTAGTAAATTGTGAAGGAAAAACAGGACTGTTCAGGGTTCAGCAGATGAATGCGGATCTGAAAGAAATAGTTCCGGATAAAGAACTGGCAGGCAAGCTGCTGCGGTTTACGAAATCGCTGGACGGATGGATGTCAAAAGAGATAAAAGGTTTTAAATCAGGCTATTATCAGTATTTAACCTATAAAATTGAAAATGGAAAAGTTTCAGAGGTATTACCTTAGCTTTTTGTTGCTTATCGTTTACACTAATACTATTGCACAGGTCAACTGTAATGCAGTAGAGGGTGAGGACTGCAAAAAAGCCTGTGAGTTATACAACTGGGCTTCAGACAGGCAGGGAAGCAGGGAATCCCAGGAAGCTTTTGATAAAGCCATTGGCCTTTGTCCCGATTTCTCCAATTCTTATATGGAAAAAGCTGTTCCATATCTTAAAAGCGGAGATTTTGTAACCTGGAAAATACTCATTGATAAAGCTGTTGCCGCAGATCCTAAAATGCACTTAGGATACAGGGGCTGGTGCAAATTCCAGTTTTTGCGGGATTATAATGGGGCAATCCGGGATTTAGAGGAATTAAAAAAATACTATCCTGATGATCTGGGAAGATCTTTAAACGGAGATTATCATTTAGAGGTGGTGAAAGCCTTGTCTTACAGTGCCTTAGGACAGAAAGAAAAAGCGGTTGGGATCATTGAAAATCTTCTTGTATCAAGGGGCTATTTCAAGGGAATGTATGATCACTATCAGCTTGGAGTAACCTATTTTGAGCTGGGTAAATATGATAAAGTCTTAGAAAATTTCGAAAAGCAGAGCAAAGAAAACAACTTTGCCGAGAATATATATTTTAAAAGTAAAGTTTCTAAAATCAGGAACAAAGATTATTTGGATTTAAAAAAGTTAGCATTAATGACTTATGATGAAGGAAAGACCATGAAAGATGTCTACACTCATCACTTCAACAAAATCTACAGAAAACAGATAGAAGAGCTGTAGATTATTAAATCAATAATCAAAAATTTACTTATGAGCAACGACTTACAAAACATAAAAAACCGCTTTGGAATTATTGGGAATTTCCCGGCACTGAACCGCGCTTTAGAAAAAGCAATCCAGGTTGCCCCCACGGATATTTCCGTTTTGGTGATCGGAGAAAGTGGTGTCGGAAAAGAATTTATCCCGAAAATCATTCATTCAGAATCCAAAAGAAAACACCAACCCTATATTGTTGTCAATTGTGGTGCGATTCCAGAAGGAACTATTGATTCTGAACTGTTCGGCCACGAAAAAGGAGCATTTACAGGAGCTACAGCAACCAGAAAAGGATATTTTGAAGTAGCAGACGGAGGAACGATCTTCCTTGATGAGGTAGGGGAACTTCCCCTGCAGACCCAGGTTCGTCTTTTGAGAGTGCTGGAAAGCGGTGAATTCATGAAAGTAGGTTCTTCCCAGGTTCAGAAAACCAATGTGAGAATCGTGGCGGCTACCAATGTCAATATGATGAAAGCCATTCATGATGGAAGATTCCGTGAAGACTTATTTTACCGTCTGAATACCGTACAGATCGACATGCCGCCTTTACGGGAGAGAAAAGGGGATATTCACTTACTGTTCAGAAAATTCTCTATAGATTTTGCAGAAAAGTACAGAATGCCGGAACTGGAATTGGAGCCAAGTGCCGTTCATTATATTGAAAACTATAGTTTTCCGGGAAATATCCGCCAGCTGAGAAACCTGGTAGAGCAGATGACCGTAGTGGAAAGAAACAGACAGGTAACAGTCGAAAAACTTGCTGAATATATTCCTATGGAAACCCATCTTCCAATGGTTGTGAATAATCAGAATGCCCAAAAGCAGAATGATTTCGGAAGTGAAAGAGAAATTATGTATAAAATTCTCTTTGATATGAGAAGTGATATCAACGACTTAAAATCACTCACCTCAGAATTGATCAAAAACAGAGGAACTGCTGATCTCAGCAACCAGGAAAAAAACCTGATCAACAGGATCTATTCTGCAGAGCAGACACAACCGGTCAGCCAGAATTCACTGCTGTATTTCGAGGATAAATCGCCGGCAGTACAGTCTTCGCCTACTATTATTTCAAATGCTGATGACAGCTATGAAGATATTGAAGATATTGAAATAGAAGAAAATAAGCCAGAATCCTTATCCCTTCAGAATAATGAAAAGGATTTGATTATTAAGGCATTGGAGAAGCATAAAGGACGCAGGAACAGAGCTGCGGACGAACTTGGGATTTCACAGAGAACTTTATACAGAAAGATAAAACAATATAACTTAGAAGACTAATAAACAGAAATGAAGAATCGGGAAGTACTTAGCATTTGTAGGAATCATTATTTCCCTGCTTGTAATTATAGCATGCAGAATAAGAATGCTGTTTTCCATACCTTTGGGAATCCGTATGAAGTCTGTAAAGATATATCAGAGAAATAAAAAACGGTATGAGTAAATTAAAAATAATAGTTGGGTTTGTAATTCTTTCGCTGTTTCAGCAGTGTTACTCTTTTACAGGATCATCATTGACGGATGAAAAAACCGTCCAGATCAATGAATTTCCTAATAATGCAGCGCTTGTGAATCCTACCCTTTCCCAGCAGTTTTCTACAGATATCCAGAACAGGTTTCTGCAGAGAACCACATTAAAAGGAACAAAATCAAATCCTGATATTCTGATAGAAGGTGAAATTTCAGATTATAATTTTTCGCCGACTACCATCAGCTCCAATACACTGACAAACCCTTCAGGAGGTGTCGTACAGCAGGCACAGAGCAAGCTGACGATCAGTGTAAAAGTGCATTATGAAAACAAAATACATCCGGATTCCAGTTTCGACAGAACTTATTCGGATGAAGTGGTTTACAACAGCGACCTGAGCCAGAGCCAGATAGAAACTTCCCAGGTGAAGCTTGTGACAGACAGAATTATTAATAAGATATTTAACGATATTGTAGCCAATTGGTAAGATGAATCCCAGAGTTTTAGAATTATTAAAGAGTCCCAAAAATATACAGTCAGAAGATCTCGGTCTTTTGAAAGAAGAAATACATGCTTTTCCTTATGTACAGAACATCAGGGCGCTTCATTTGTTTGGGGTACACCTCTATGATAAAGAAAACTATCAGAAAGAACTTTCCACAACCGCCGCTTATACTACAGATAAGAAGCTCCTTTACCAGTTGATCAACGGTAAAATTCAGCGTGAATCCAAACCTGAAATTGCAGAAGACAAACAAGTTTCTAAAACACTGGAAAAACCTGTAAAATATTCTTACAAAGAGAAAGCATTCCCTATAAAAAGAGATGGTTCTCCCGAAAAAAAGGAAAACAAATATGAAGAGGCAGCAGGTATGATACAGCCTGCACAGGAAATTAAACATATTCATGTCAACGGAGAAAGAAACAGAATTCTATTTGAAGGAGAAGAAAATTTCCTGAACGAAGTACATTCTGAAGTAATAGATCTTGAGTCTACACTGGAATCAGGCGTATTGGTTACCCAGAAAAACGAGCCAGTAAAAGAAAATCTTAACGAAGAGGTTACTGTACCCGAACCGGCCCAGGATGAAAACGGGCTGTCCGTAGATTCAGAAGCCGGAGTAGAGTTCACTCCTGAATTGATTGTTGAAGAAAATAAGATTGACAGTCCGGCAGAAGAGCTGAAAATAAATAAAGATGATGAGCTAAGCTTCCATGAAGTAGAAACTTTGACTCCAGAAAAGGAACCAGCTGAACAGACAGTGGAAAATGAAGTTATTGAAGAAGTGACTGCTGAAACAAGTCCGGAACTGGAAATTACTTATGAAGATGCTCATGCTGATGAACCCCATGCTGAAATCAGCTTCCACGGAATGGATGAGTTCTTGCCAGAAGTTAAGATCCAGGGAAATAATGATGATATTGCTGTAGTTCCCGACATTGCAAAACCGAATGTGAATAAGCATGAGGAAGAAATGAGACGCCTCATTGAAGAAGTGGAGAAAAAAATGAAAGAAGCACAGCCCGCAACAAAGGTTGAAAATGAAGAGAAGGAAACTGCCGATCATGAGATCAGTTTTGCTGAAACACAGAGCTTTCATTTCTGGTCCACTGAAAAAGAAGAATCAAAAACTGAAGAACCCGTAACACAAACAATAGAAAATACGGCAAAACAGCCAGCTTACAATGAAGAGCCTGTAGTAGAAATTCAGGAACAAGAAGAAGAACAGGAAATAGTTGTACAGGAAGCTTCTGTATGGAAACCTATGAGCCTGGAACCTACTTTACCTGATTCTATGATCAGCCATGCCGGCGCAGTTCCCGCAGCTAAAACAGAAGCTCCAAAAGAGGAGGAAACTCCGATAATTGAAGAGAAAGAAGGCGAAATTCTTCCACAAACAATAGTTGAAGAGCCTCAAAAAGACCCTGAAACAGCTCCAGACGAAAAACTTCCTGTTGCAGAAGAAGAAGCACCTGAAATTGCAGAAGAAAAAGATGAAGAAATTGAAAATTCAGAAGAAGTGACCGAAACAAAAATGCCGAAAGAAGAAGCGCCGGTTATGAATGTATCTTTCTTTGGTACCGATATTTCAAGCCTGGCAGTACAAAAGGCAGCGAAAGAAGAGCCCGCTCAGGAAATCAAAACAGAAAATACCGAACAAACACAGGCTGACAGCAATGTGCCCGGATTTATCAATACTTGGCAGAGCTGGCTTAAGATTGGCAGAACAGAAGAAGTTGTTGAGAAAGAAAAAACTCCGGTTCAGGAAATGGTTATTGAAGCCTTCATCGAAAATAATCCCAAAATAAGTCAGTTAAGAGACGAAAGCACCTACGTTGTCAAAGAAAAGAATGATGACATCTCTCATTTAATGACAGAAACGCTTGCCAATCTTTATTTCGAGCAGAAACTCTACACTAAAGCTATTAAAGCATTTGAAATTCTGATCAATAAAAACCCAGAAAAAAAGGAATATTTCCAATCTAAGATCAAGGAAATAAAAGATTTCAGAAGTAAAAGCTAAATAGGCTAAAAAAATATATTAAAAAGGCTGATCACAGAAAAGTGGCCAGCCTTTTTTTTTATATAGTATCAGTGGTACTTTTAGTGCCACGCAGTTTCCGCCATGCTTTCCGTCCGAAGATAATAACAAGAATAAGCAGGATGATCGCAAAAACAGCAGCGATAACCGGTGCAGCCATTGCCAGTATAGACATGATTCCCGCTCCTGCGGTTTCAGTAGTTCCTACAACAGAATTTCCCAGTCCACCCGTTGTCGCAGTAGAAGCTGCCCGGATTCCTGCAAAACCGGAACTGATGGTAGCAGCTGTTCCGCCTCCCGCAATTAAAGCAAGCGCCCACTGCGGAAAAGTTCCAAGATCAGCAAACTGGCTGGCAAACAAAACAGAGCCGGCTACAGTAGCCAAAGGAACCGAGACCGTATCCAGCAGATGATCTACAAACGGAATGTAATACGTTAAAATTTCAGCGATTGTCGCAATTCCGGTAGTAATTAGTGCCGGAAGCCCCGAAAGCCATTCAAAATGCTCATTCATCGGGATCCAGTGAAAATAAGAAGCGAGACTTACCGCAAACATCGGCAGAAAAACTCTAAAGCCTGTAGCAGCAGCCAATCCTATACCTATAAAGGCGCTCAGTATGTAAGGAAAATAGGGAACATGATCTAACATTTTAATTTTCAGATTTATTGTTTCCCCTAAAATTACAAAAACTATGCAAGATTTTGTAAAAAATAAATACTTGTAGATTTTATAACAACAACTTTCCGGAATCATCTGTGAAAATTTGTGCCATCTGTGGTTAAACATATCTTCAGGCTTTACAACAGTTTACACAAGATGATTTCGTTGGGAAATTACTACACTGTTATATTGCTACATCATTGAGGCTTCTTCTGCATATGACAAAGCTTGATGAACTGCTCTTCCACTTCCTGAAACTTAGCAGGCATTTCTGGGGAAACCCAAAACATCATAGCCAATGTTTTTTCTCCGAAAGCCTCCTTAAACAGATCTTTATTCAAACGATAGCACTCTCTTAAAAGCCTTTTTACCCGATTCCTGTAAACGGCCTTTTTGAAATATCTTTTAGAAACAGATACCCCGAACTTGTGGTTTTCCACTTCCAGATTGGGTTTATCCTTTAGAATGATGATTCTAAGATTTCCACAGCTCCTCCATTTGCCTTTTTCAAAAAGTAAAGCAATCTCAGTATTTTTTTTGAGTTTTTCTTCTCTGGAGTATTTAAAGTTCTGCATTAATCTTGTTTCACTAGATAATTAATCACCTCAGCTGCTGCATACAATCCGAAGATGGCAGGGATATAGCTGATAGTGCCGTAGAAAGACCTTTTGTAGTTAGCTCCGTCCGTCATTTTCAAACTTTCTTCCTGCTGAAGCTCATTCGAGAATACACACCGGAAACCCTTATTGATCTTTTCTTTTTTAAGTCTTTTTCTGATCTGTCTGGCAAGAAAACAGTTCTGCGTTTTGCTGATATCCCTTACCATCACTTTACTGGGGTCTGTTTTTCCGCCGGCTCCCATAGAGCTGATCAGTTTTATTTTTCTTCTTTTGGCTGCTTTAATTAAGCACAGTTTTGGAGTAACGCTGTCGATACAGTCCAAAATATAGTTAAACTTATCAGAATCAATAACTTCGTCCATTCTTTCCGGATTGAGGAATTCATTGATCTTGACTAAATTAATTTTCGGATTGATGTCGAGAAGCCTTTCAGCAACGACTTCCACCTTATGCTTTCCCACCGTGGAATGCAGTGCAGGAAGCTGTCTGTTGACATTAGTGATGTCTACCGTATCACCGTCTACAATAGTCATATTTCCTACGCCCGCTCTGGCTAAAAATTCTGCGGCAAAAGAACCTACGCCGCCTAAGCCTATTACCAGTACATTTGCTTTATTAAGTTTTTCCAGCCCTTCTTCTTTGATCAGGAGTTCTGTTCTCTCCAGCCAATACTTATCCATTCTTTATCTTGTCTAAATTTTCTAAAATATGTTCATTCAGTTTTTCCAAAGAAATACCCTTTAATTCTGAAACTTTTGAATATAATTCCTCGATGTTAAAATATTCATTATCAGTTTCTAAAAACATTCTGTTCAAAGGAGTGCTTCTTACGATATCCTGCAAAGATAGATGATACAAAACAGCTTTTCCAAAACTCAAATAAAAATTATTTTTCAGAAGGTCTTCCGCTATCCGCTGCTTTTTATTAAAACCATGAATGATAACCGCCTGTTCAGCCTTCTTCTTAAAAGAAATGACCTCATAAAATTTTCTTACACAGTGAATAATCAGAGGTTTTCTTACTTCATTGGAAATCATAATTTGTTTCAGAAAAACCTTCTCCTGGATATTCTGAGGTATCGGAACGATGGAATCCAGTCCGCATTCACCGATGGCCAGGCAGTTTTCTGAAATATTGGATTGCAGCCATATGAACTGTTCCTTCAAAGAATCCGCAACAATATCTTTAGGGTGTATACCTATAGAATATGGTGAATCCGGAGGTAATGCCCCGAAGTCTATACTGTAGATTCCGTACAGATTATTTTTCTTATGATGGTGAAAATCAAAAAAATCCATTCACAAAAGTACAACTATCCAGAATTAATTTAAAATTATTAAACGAACGTTTATAATTTTGTTAAAAATTTCTTAACTTTACTCAAAGTGCACTTCATGAGAAAAAAATTTACAGAAAAACAGATCCATATTTTGGACATTGCTGAAGAGCTTATTGCCAAAAAGGGATATGAGGGAACCTCTGTAAGGGATATCTGTTCCAAGGCTAACATTAATGTGGCCATGATTTCCTATTACTTCGGGTCCAAAGAAAAAATGATGTCTTATCTCTATCAGTACCGCGTGCTGAAGACCAGAGAGAATTTTTCCGAATTTGCAGATACCATTAAGGATGGCAAACCGGAAATGCAGCTCAGGGAAATCATCAAGTACATTGTTTCCCAACTATTCAAATACAATTATTTCCACGGGTTTGTGACGCAGGAGCTCAGGCATACCGAAAACTTAAAAGATGAGCTGCTGGATTTTTACCAGCTGTTTGTGAAGAAACTGGATGACGTGATTAAAAAAGGTGTTGCTTCGGGGGTATTTACCTTTACGCCAAAACCGGAAGACATCCTTACCATGATCATTGGCTCTACATTATTTGTCATCAGAAATAAAAATTTCTATGAGCTGTATGTACCGAGCAAAAATGAAGAAGCTTATACCAAAGAAGCAGAGAAAAAAGTAAGGATGAATCTTTTAGTCAGCGTTTTTGCGATTTTAGGATATGCTGCAGACTAAATTTACGTTAAATATTCATAAAAAAAAATCTATTGACAAAAAAGTTATATTTTTGCAAATTAGTAAATCGGCTGTATCATCCGAAAACTGTTGAATTTTTTATATGAAAAAATATATTTTAGGTCTTTTTGCAGTGGCAGTTATTTCCTCATGCGTAAGCCAGCAGGAAAAAGCAATGAAGAGTGCTGACAAGAATTTTATCTTAAAGGCGGCTAATGATAATTTTGCCAAAAAGAAATGGAAAAATGCATTGGCTCTGTATGACAGGCTTACTAACCTCGTTGCAGGAACTGATGATTTTCCTAATGTAGGTTTTAATACTGCTTATGCAAACTATTATGACAAAAGCTATAAACTGGCAGGACACCAGTTTAAAAACTTTGCCGTAAACTTTCCTAAAGACCCAAGAGCAGAAGAAGCGGCTTATATGTCTGCATTGTGCTACTACGAAGGTTCTATGGATTATAACCTGGACCAGTCTACTACAGAAACAGCGATTAATGAGCTTCAGGATTTCCTGACCAATTATCCAAATTCTGAAAGATCTAAAAATATCAGCCAGCTGATTGACGAACTGTCTTATAAATTAGAATTTAAAGCATATGAAAATGCCAAACAGTACTTCAAAATGGGAGAGTATAAAGCAGCTAATGTAGCCTTTGATAACGTATTGGAAGATTTTCCAAGTACGAAACTTCGTTCGAAGATCTATGATTATATTATGAAATCACGCTATGAGCTGGCCCTAAAGTCTGTTTATGACCTTAAAGACGAGCGTATAGAAAGCGCTCTTGCTTATACAAAGCTGGTAGAAAAGGAACTTCCGAACACGGAATATTCTAAAACAGCAATAGAACTTAGAGCAAAACTGACAAAAGAAAAAGAAAACTTTGCTGTCGTTAAAAAACAGACCGAAGCAAGAATTGCAGCATTAACGGCAAGACAGAAAAAGGAAGCTGAAAAGATGGCAGAAAAAGGTAAAGCTGAGCAGCAGATCAAAGATCAGATCAGCAATGAAAAGAAGGCAATGCAGATCCAGAGGGATAGTGCAGCGCTTCAGACCCCTCCGCCGGCAGCCACTTTCAAAATCCAAAGATAATTCGTAAATTTGCCACCTTATTAATAAAATAATTTTCTCAAAATGAGTGTAAAAGATACAAAAGCAGAAGTAAATACTATTACTTACGATAAAGACAAGATTGAAGATAAAGTAGGTTCAATCTATGAAGCTATTGTTATCATGGGAAAGAGAGCAGAACAGATCAACGCAGAGATCCGTACGGAGCTTCACAATAAACTGGACGAATTTGCTGTGCACAATTCTACATTGGAAGAAGTTTTCGAAAACAGAGAGCAGATCGAAATCTCTAAACATTATGAAAAACTTCCTAAGCCTACTTCTATTGCTATCGAAGAATGGCTGAATGAAGATATCTATTTCAGAAAGACAGAAGACAGAAAATAATTATTTGTGTTTTTTATATATGAAGGTCATAAAGGAATTCAGTTCTTTTATGACCTTTGTCTGTTTATACCTGTCTTTGTGCGAAAAAATAAGTAATTTAGTATTTCAAAAATTAAAACTAAATGAGCGTTTCCGGTAAAAAGATACTTATCGCTGTTTCTGGGGGAATTGCGGCCTATAAAATTCATTTCCTGATCAGGGATTTTGTAAAAAAAGGAGCCGAAGTTCAGGTGATTATGACACCCGATGCAGAGCAGTTTGTAACGAAATTAAGCCTTTCAACCCTTTCAAAAAATCCTGCATATTCAGATTTTTATAGTGATAACGGTACCTGGAACAGTCATGTGGAGATGGCCTTGTGGGCAGATGTAATGATCATTGCTCCATGCACCGCCAATACATTAGCCAAGATGGTTCACGGCATGTGTGACAATCTCGTGATTGCTACTTATATGTCTGCGAAATGCGCTGTATTTATTGCTCCGGCAATGGATCTTGATATGTATGCGCACCCTTCCACGAAGCAGAATATTGAACTGGCAGAAGATTACGGCCACATCATCATTCCTGCTGAAACCGGTGAACTGGCCAGTGGATTGGTAGGACAGGGAAGAATGGCAGAACCGGAGACCATCTTTAAAACTGTTGATAATTTCTTTACTTCCGGAAATCATACCAAGAGCTTAGAAGGAAAAACGGTGTTAATCACGGCCGGACCTACCTATGAAGCTCTTGATCCCGTAAGATTTATTGGTAACCATTCCTCGGGCAAAATGGGCTTCTCCCTTGCTGAAGAAGCCTCAAAAAGAGGCGCAAAAGTTATTTTGATATCAGGACCAAGTTCACAGAAGACAGATGATGAAAATATCCAGCTTCATAAAGTAACTTCTGCTAAAGAAATGCTGAATAAAGTTTTTGAATTTTATGATCACGTGGATATTGGTATTGCAAGCGCTGCTGTTGCAGACTATGCTCCAAAAGAAGTAGCAAAAGAGAAAATTAAAAAGAATGATGATAATTTAACCATTGAACTGGTTAAAAATCCCGATATTCTTAAAACAATGGGTGAAAAGAAAACCCATCAGTTTTTGGTAGGTTTTGCGCTGGAAACCCAGAATGAAGAAGAAAATGCCAAAGGAAAGCTGGAGAAGAAAAACCTCGATATGATCGTGCTGAACTCGCTCCGCGACGAAGGAGCCGGCTTTAAGAATGATACCAATAAAATCAAAATATTCACCAAAACAGAGAAAAAGGAATTTGATCTCAAATCTAAAGATGAAGTAGCTGCAGATATTCTGGATTTTGTTGAGGCTCAACTTTTAAAATAATTTTAATAAATTTCCGTTCTCAATTTTTAATAGATAATGAAAAAAATCATAAGCTTATTCTTACTGCTTTTTATATATAATCTGAGTTTTTCCCAGGAATTGCTTGCAACCGTGCAGATCAACTCCCAGCAGCTGGGAGGAAGTAACCAGCAAGCCTATAAAGCCCTGGAAAAAAGCCTTAGAGACTTTATCAATAATACCAGCTGGACGGGGAAAAAACTTCAGAATTTCGAAAAGATCAAATGTAATTTTGCAGTCGTTATTGCCGAAAGAGACGGAAACCGTTTCAAAGGAAGTATTGTAATCCAGGCTGTGCGGCCCGTATTCAGTACCAGCTATGAGTCTCCTCTGATTAATCTTCAGGACCAGAGATTTGCATTTGAATATGTGGAAAATGAAAACCTTGTATTCAATGAAAGACAGTTCTCAGGAAAAAACCTCATTGACGTCATCAGCTTTTATGTGTATGTGATTTTAGGCTATGATGCAGACAGCTTCCAGTCTATGGGAGGATCACCGTGGTTTGCAAAAGCCCAGCAGATTGCCCAGAATTCCCAAAACAGAAATTATGAGGGATGGAATGTCATCAACGAGCCGCGAAGCCGTACCATCCTGATCAATGAGATCATCAACCCGAACTGGAGCCAGCTGCGTTCCACGATGTATACCTATCACAGAGCAGGTTTGGATAACCTGTTCAACCAGGATCAGACCGCTGCGAAAAAAGTCATCTTTGATGCCCTTTTACAGCTGAAAAGATATGAAAACTCTTTCCAGCAGTCCTATTATTTTAATCTGTTTCTGGATAACAAAAGTGATGAGATCTTTAATGTTTTCAATTCCGGAAACAACGGAGGAATAGTCATGAACGACCTTAAACAGCTGATGATGACCCTTTCTCCAAAAAACTCGGAAAACAAATGGAACAAGTGGAAATAAAGACCCTTTGCTTCAAGTTATTGAATACTTAATTCTATATTTGCATTACTTAAAGTAATCAG
Organism: Chryseobacterium hilariae; assembly: GCF_051400735.1. NCBI lineage: Bacteria > Pseudomonadati > Bacteroidota > Flavobacteriia > Flavobacteriales > Weeksellaceae > Chryseobacterium > Chryseobacterium hilariae. The sequence goes on along the minus strand of NZ_JBLFFJ010000004.1, from coordinate 180,070 downwards.
CTATTTATCCATGCTTTCGAGAATTTACATTAAAAACTTTGCTTTGATTGATACTCTTGAAGTATCATTGAATAACGGTCTGCAGGTAATCACCGGTGAAACCGGAGCAGGAAAATCCATTATTTTAGGAGCTTTAAGATTGATCCTTGGCGAAAGGGCGGAAGCTAAATCGATTTCTAAATCCGATGAGAAGAGCATTGTAGAAACTGAATTTGATCTGAATAACCAGTTCAAAAAATTCTTTATTGAAAATGATCTCGATTATGAACATCAGACCATCATCAGACGGGAAATTCTTCCTTCCGGAAAATCCAGGGCATTCATTAATGATGTCCCGGTAACCCTTGATGTACTTAAAGAATTATCTTCAAAACTAATTGATATCCATTCGCAGTTTGAAACCTCGAACCTTTTTACCTCAGAATACCAGTTTAAAATTATTGACGGCCTTTCTGACAATAAAAAAACTATTGAAGAATATCAGAATGAATTTTCTGACTTTCAGAGTTTAAAAATGCAGCTTAAAAAATTTCAGACCCAGCTTTCTGAAAACAGAAAAGAAAGCGATTATAAAGAATTTCTCTTAAACGAGCTGGAGGAACTGAAACTGGATGATGTAGATTATGAAGACCTTCAGAACCAGCTTTCCATCCAGGAAAATGCTGAAATGATCTCTGAAAATCTGGTGCAAATCCTCTCGAGATTTCACCAGGAAGAAGTAGGGATTCTCTCTTTCTTCAACGAAGCCAAAAGTAAACTGTCAAGAATTTCTGAAGTTTCAAACAGCTTTTCAGAACTAGATGAAAGACTGGAAACTTCTTTTGTGGAGCTGAAAGATATTATTTCGGAGCTTGAAAATGAATCGGAAAGAATAGAGATCAATCCAGCCAATCTTGCTATCCTTGTTGATCTTAATAATAAAATCAATGCCCAGTTTCTAAAGCATAACGTTTCTGATATCAATGAATTGAAAGAACTCAGAGACCAGCTTGCAGGGGAACAGAAAGGTGCTTCAGAACTCGAAGATTATATTGCTGAGATTGAAGAAAGTATCTCCAAAAAAGAAAAAACACTTCAGTCTTTAGCCGAAAAACTTTCAAAAAACAGAAAGAAATCTATTCCTGTCTTTATCAAAAAAGCAGAAGGGCTTCTTAAAAAATTAGGTCTTGAAAAAGCCAGAGTTGATATTGAACTTCAGGATACATCTGAGTTTAATGCGTTTGGTAAAGAAAATATACAGTTGCTGTTTCAAGCCAACTCCGGCTTCCCGTTAAAGCCAATCCAGACTGCTATTTCCGGCGGTGAAAGATCGCGGGTAATGCTTGCGGTGAAAAAGATTATTGCCGAAAGTGATGAGCTTCCAACCCTTATTCTGGATGAAATAGATACCGGAGTTTCCGGGAAAGTGGCAGAAGAGATTGGAAACCTGATGCGGGAAATGTCCGCCGATATGCAGCTTATTGTTATTTCCCACCTTGCACAGGTTGCGGCTAAAGGAAATAACAACTACAAAGTGGTCAAACATGATATTTCCGGTAAAACACAGTCTACCATCATTCCTCTGAATGACGAGGAAAAACTGAACGAGATCGCCCAGCTTCTCTCCGGAAGCAAAATTACCGAGGCTGCTCTGGCACAGGCGAAAGAGCTTATTGGCTAAAAAACTGTAACATATTTTACATTATACTGACTAATGTAAAAAACTAAATATGTTTGTAAAGTTCCTCAGGCTTGAAATCAAGAGCTTTTTCCGTGGTACTTCTGTAGGTGTGAATCTTGCCATGAAGATCCTCCGTTTTATAGGAATCCTCTATTTTATGGCATGTCTGGCGGGAGGTGCATTTGCGGTATTCTTCTATGTACGGGACGAGATGCATCAGGATCCTTTAAAAATGGTTTCAAAGTTTTTAGTGGTTACCTGGGCACTGGACCTCATTCTGAAATACATCTGGCAGGAAATGTCGACCCAGAATATCAAACCCTTTCTTACCCAGAATATTCCCAAGAATACGTTGGTCAATTATATGCTCGTGAAGACCTTTCTTTCGGCGTTAAGTTGGCTGAACTCCCTGTTCTTTATCACATTTTCCGTCATTGCGCTGTTCAATGGATATAGTGTGACGGGTATTTTGACCTGGTTTATCGGGATTTCCTTTTTGTTTTATCTTAATAATTTCATTAATATTCTGTTTAATGATAAGGAAGCAGTAGCCATTATCATAGGACTTCTATTTGCTGTGGTTGCCGGTCTTGGGTATTATAATATCGTTCCTGTACTTTTTTACTCAGAAAAATGGGTTTATGCTTTTTATCACAACCCTTATTTTATTATAATTCCTATAGTCCTGTTTTTTAGTTTATGGCGAATATGTTTTAGGTATGTTCGTAAAGAGTTTTATCTTGATCAGGGGCTTGAAGCTAAAAAACAGTTCGGGAAAACAGAAAATATTGCTTTCTTAAACAAGTACGGCGTTATAGGAACCTTTATCAACAATGATATTAAAATGCTGAGACGGAATAAAGTAACAAAAGGTATTCTGATCGGAAGCTTTTTCTTCCTTTTTTACGGATTGCTGATGTATACGTCTGTGATTTATAAAACGCCAGCCATGATGATGTTTATGGGACTATTTGTAACCGGAGGTTTCCAGTTTCTTTTCGGACAGCGGGTTCCTGCTTTCGACAGTTCTTACTATCCGCTGATGATGACACTGAATGTTCCCTACAAAGAATATCTCAAGGCAAAATGGTGGCTAATGAATATTGTGACGGCAGCTTCAATCATTATTGCATTATTTTATGCCTACTTCGGCTGGGAAGTTTATATCACTTTTTTTGCAGCCGGGCTTTATAATATCGGAGTGAATTCCCAGCTTACCCTTTGGTCCGGAGCATTTAACAAAACCCAGATCGATCTTAATTCAAAGGAAAAAAGAATAGGACAGAAAAACAGCTTTAACCTGAAATCCATGCTCCTTTTGATTCCGAAAATGCTGCTTCCAATGGGTGTTTTTGCCCTCTCAAAATATTTCTTTGGAATGACGGCAGGAGTTGTAAGCATTGCCGTTTTTGGACTTATAGGGTTCTTCCTCAGAGAAAAAATATTCGATATCATTGTCAAACAATATAAACGCGAAAAATACAGTACGCTGGACGCATTTAAAAACAAAGACTAACTATGATTACTATCAATAACTTATCCAAGACTTACGGAACTGCCACAGTTCTTAATATTGAGCATCTTGAAATTCCTAACGGTGAAACTTTTGGACTGGTAGGAAATAATGGAGCCGGAAAAACTACGCTTTTCAGCCTTATGCTTGATCTGATACAGCCTACGACGGGATTTGTAAGCATCGAAGATATCAAAGTCAATGAATCTGAAGCCTGGAAAAACAAAGTCTCTGCTTTTGTAGATGATACTTTTCTGATCGGCTATCTGACACCTGAAGAATATTTCTATTTCATAGGAGAACTGAGAGGGCAGAATAAAGCTTCCATTGATGAATTTCTAAAACCCTTCCATGATTTTTTCAATGGTGAGATTCTCAATTCAGGAAAATACGTCCGTGATCTGTCAAAAGGGAACCAGAAAAAAGTAGGAATAGTAGGAGCTGTCATCGGAAATCCGGAGATCATTATTCTTGATGAACCTTTTGCGAACCTAGATCCTTCCACCCAGATCAAGCTGAAAAATTTGATCAAAGAACTTTCAAAGCAGGATGGAGTTACTTTCCTTATCTCAAGCCATGATCTTTCACATACCACAGAGGTCTGCAACAGAATTGTTGTTGTGAATAAAGGACAGCTTGTAAAAGATATAAAGACCAATCCGGAAACGTTGCGGGATCTCGAACAGTACTTTGCAGATCAGGTTTCAATGTCTTCGGCAGTTAATTTATAATAAAAAGGCCGGGAAAATCTTCCCGGCCTTTCCATCAATTATGAAATTATACAATTGGAATGTGTTTTAAGATTTTGAATATCAGTATTTTATAAAAAATTTAAAAAGCCTCAGAACTCCTGAGGCTTTTCTATCATTTAATCTCTATATATTAAATTTATTTCAGGCTTCCTACCATGTTTTCAGGCTTTACCCATTCGTCAAACTGCTCAGCAGTTAAAAAACCGAGGTTTACAGCTTCTTCTTTTAGAGTAGTTCCGTTTTTGTGGGCTGTTTTTGCAATTTTTGCTGCATTTTCGTAACCGATATGTGTATTTAAGGCAGTAACAAGCATTAATGATTTGTCCACCAGTTCTTTAATTCTCTCATGATTCGGTTCAATACCTTCCGCACAGTGATCGTTGAATGAAATACATGCATCAGCAATTAACTGGGCAGACTGAAGGAAGTTGTACGCCATTACTGGTTTGAAAACATTAAGCTCATAATTCCCTTGTGTTCCTGCAAAAGAAATCGTGGTATCGTTTCCAAGAACCTGAGCACAAACCATGGTCATCGCTTCATTTTGTGTAGGATTTACTTTCCCCGGCATAATAGAAGATCCCGGCTCATTTTCCGGAATATGAATTTCCCCGATTCCCGAACGCGGTCCTGAAGCCAATAACCTGATATCCTGAGCAATTTTAAATAAAGAAACAGCCAGCTGTTTTAAAGCTCCGTGAGATTCTACGATGGCATCATGAGCAGCTAATGCTTCGAATTTATTCTCTGCTGTGATGAACGGATGATTTGTGAATTTTGCAATATATTCAGCTACTTTTACATCATAACCGGTTGGAGTGTTAAGTCCTGTACCTACCGCTGTACCGCCCAAAGCAAGCTCAGAAAGGTGAGGAAGTGTATTTTTTAAAGCTCTTAATCCAAATTCAAGCTGAGCTTTGTATCCTGAAAACTCCTGTCCCAGGGTAAGTGGAGTAGCATCCATGAGATGTGTTCTGCCGATCTTTACAATATCTTTAAAAGTTTCTGCTTTGGCAGCAAGGGTATTCTTTAATTTTTCAACAGCCGGAATGGTTACTTCCACCACTTTCTTATAAGCAGCAATATGCATGGCTGTGGGATAAGTGTCGTTGGAAGACTGTGATTTGTTCACATCATCATTCGGATGAATTTCAGACTTATCACCTAAAGTTCCTCCATTATTGACGTGGGCTCTGTTCGAAACAACCTCATTGATATTCATATTCGATTGCGTTCCCGAGCCAGTCTGCCAGATTACCAATGGAAACTGGTCATTCAGCTTTCCTTCAAGAATTTCGTCGCATACCTTAGCAATCATATCTCTTTTCTCTGCAGAAAGAACGCCAAGATCAGTATTGGTGTAAGCTGCTGCTTTCTTTAAATAAGCAAAAGCTTCAATGATTTCGTGGGGCATAGAACCTTCAGGTCCTATCTTAAAATTGTTTCTTGAACGTTCAGTCTGTGCTCCCCAAAACTTATCTGCAGGTACCTGAACTTCTCCCATAGTGTCCTTTTCGATTCTGTAATTCATTGTGATTGAAATTTTTATAAAGTTAATTATAAACGCAGAATCCCGCAATTTATAATCATTATAAATATCAATACAGATGACTGATTTTACTCATGCTTTTTTGAGGATGCCGTATTTTTGCACAAACAAAAAATTGAATGGATTTTAGATATCAGGATCCGTATCCGATTCAGAAAGATGATACGGTGTATAAAAAATTGACATCAGATTATGTAAAGGTTGAAAGACTGGGAGAAAGAGAAATTTTAACCATTGATCCAAAAGGACTTGAGCTTTTGGCTGAAGAAGCTATGGCTGATGTATCTTTCATGCTCCGTTCTTCGCACCTTGAAAGTCTTAGAAGAATCATCGACGATCCGGAAGCTACTGATAACGACAGATTCGTGGCTTACAATCTTTTGCAGAATGCTGCCGTTGCCGTTGAAGGAGCTCTTCCTTCATGTCAGGATACGGGGACAGCTATTGTAATGGGTAAAAAAGGAGAAAATGTTTACACTGGGGTTGAAGATGGAGAATACCTAAGTAAAGGGATTTACAATACTTATCAAAAAAGGAACCTCAGATATTCTCAGGTAGTTCCTTTAACCATGTTTGAAGAAAAAAACTCGGGATCAAACCTTCCGGCACAGATTGATATTTATGCTAAAAAAGGAGATTACTATGAGTTTTTGTTTTTAACAAAAGGAGGAGGTTCTGCTAATAAAACATTCTTATACCAAAAGACCAAGTCGTTACTGAATGAAAAGTCTCTTGAAGAATTCGTTAAGGAGAGAATCTCAGATCTTGGAACAGCCGCATGCCCGCCTTATCACTTGGCTCTGGTCATCGGAGGAACTTCTGCTGAAGCGAATCTGGCTGCTGTAAAAAAAGCCTCTGCAAAATACTATGATCACCTTCCGACAGAAGGGAACGAAGCAGGACAGGCTTTCAGAGACCTTGAGTGGGAAGCTAAAGTTCAGAAAATCTGCCAGGAAAGTGCTATCGGAGCACAATTTGGAGGTAAATATCTTACACACGATGTAAGAGTAATCAGACTTCCTCGTCACGCTGCTTCTTGCCCGGTTGGAATGGGTGTTTCATGTTCTGCAGATAGAAATATCAAAGGAAAGATTACAAAAGAAGGGATCTTCCTTGAACAGCTTGAGCAGGATCCAAAAAGATTTTTACCGGATACTCCTCCGCACCTGGAAGAGGCGGTTGAAATTAATTTGAATAAGCCAATGCCTGAGATATTGGCTGAGCTGTCTAAATATCCTATTAAAACCCGATTAAAATTAAACGGAACATTGATCGTTGCCAGAGATATTGCCCACGCAAAAATTAAAGAGATCATCGACAGCGGAAAACCGATGCCGGAATATTTCAAAAACCACCCGATCTATTATGCAGGACCGGCAAAAACTCCGGAAGGAATGGCTTCAGGAAGCTTCGGGCCTACGACAGCAGGAAGAATGGATGTATACGTTGATGAGTTCCAAAGCCATGGCGGAAGCATGATCATGCTGGCCAAAGGAAACAGAAGTAAGGATGTTACCAATGCATGTGGTAAATATGGTGGCTTTTATCTTGGATCTATCGGTGGACCGGCAGCTATCCTTGCCAAAGACAATATTGTATCTGTAGATATCGTGGATTTCCCTGAATTGGGGATGGAAGCTGTGAGAAAGATTGAAGTAAAAGATTTCCCGGCATTCATCATTACAGATGATAAAGGCAATGATTTCTTCGCAGATCTTGCCCACTAATTAGTTTAAAATCAAAATAAATTATAAAATAGGGCTTGTATCTTTTGTGTACAAAACAAAAAAGTCCTATTTTTGCCTAAAATCTTAGAGAATGATAACTATTTTATCAGCATTTTGGCCGTTCTACCAGTTCCTATGGACTGTATTCTTTATAATTATGTTCTTAGTAGGATTCTGGTGCATCTTCATGTTCTTCGGATTGGTAATCCCAATGTGGTTAACTGAAGGTCTGAAAGAATATTTCGGAAAAGTAAAACCTTTCGATCCTGAAGACATCAGAAGAAAACAGGTAAATGAGCAGGAAGGCGTAGAAGTAATCTTCAGCAACCCTAAAGGGAACGGGCCTTTCATCCACGATCACGGACATCATCATTAATTGATTGTCATTGCTTTTTCACCTTAATTCTGAAAAAGTAATATCAAAGCAAAACAACATATATAAACCGCTTAATTTATTAGGCGGTTTTTTTATTTATCCGTTTCTAAGAAGATACCTCATTTTCTTAAATGCTTCAATGGCAACGGATATAATAAAGGCTTCCCATTTTATAGAGGATACTTTCATCAATTTACGGATCAAAAAATACATGGATAATATGCGATACTTATTTTATTGATTATCATGTGATAAAGAAAAAACTTACGTATAAAAAATTGAAATTGCGGACTATGTGGTTGAAGGATATACATATGATAATCATACAGATACAGTTTTTCCTAATGAGCTTATAATGATTGATAAAGTTTCAAAAGATACTATATTTCATTGTAGTTTTTCTTATAGGATTTTAATATGATACTTCAAGATACATTATTAATTTATGGAGGCAATAAATTGGATATAACACATGGAATTATTTTAAAGAAAGTGTCAGTTTCTCAAGAATACAAACATAATATTCCTTTTAGTATAAATAATACTATTTGCTTTTAGAAAATTTCAATAAAGTAATATAAAAGCTTCCCTCATGAGAAGGGAAGCTTTGTCAGTAAGATTTATGGCTTTAGAAATTGGAAATATTGTATTTAAAGCTTAAATTATTTTTTACATAAAAGCAAACAATTTCAAAAAATAAATTACTTTAGTAGTCAACTAATTTGAAAAAAAACAATTTTATGAAAAAAATTTATTCTACAGTACTGCTGTTTCTTACTATTCTGGTATTTGGACAAATAACTTATACGGTTACACCCGCTGCTTTTGATGAAACGAATCAGATTACTTTAAGCATACCGGGAGATCAGATTGATGAGTCTGCTTGGGGCGTTTCAAATAATGCAATTTATATCTGGTCCTGGTCCTTCGATACCAACTATCAGAACAGCCAGGACTGTCCTACCAACGGCAGTTGGAATAACTCTAATGACCTGAATAAGCTCACTTACAACTCAGGAACGGATACCTATTCCTTAACTTTTACTCCAACAGCTTTTTACGGGAGAACAGGAATCGGAAGGTTTGGATTTTTATTAAAAGATAAAACCGGAACTCATCAGACTTCACCAAATATTTTTGTGAATGTTGGTCTGTTGAATCTAAACTTAACCAATCCGCTTCCTAATAGTTTGACTTCAATTTCATCCGGAAGCTCAATTACAATCACAGCAACAACGAATATTAATGCGACCTTTCAGTTAAAAGCAAACGGAGTAGTCGTAAACTCGACTTCAGTCCCATCCACTTCATATTCTTATAACTATACTGTAACAGGGGATACAAATATGGAACTGACTGCGACGGATACTAATGCATACTCTAAAAAAGGAACATTCATCTTACAACTCCCAAGAAATGTTGTTTCAGAGGCAATTCCAGGCTGGATAAAGCAGGGAATCAATTATAATCCTACAGATAATACAAAAGTAGGTCTCGCACTTTATGCCCCTCATAAAAACTTTGTGCACGTTATCGGAAGCTTTAATAACTGGACGGTGAATGACTCTTATTTAATGAAAAGAGATACTACCAATCCTGATCTTTACTGGATTGAACTGACCGGACTGACTCCGCAACAGTTATATACTTTCCAGTACAGAACCAATGATCTGAAAAAAGTAGCGGATCCTTATTCACCGCAGATCTTGTCTTCCTATGATGATCAGTGGATCTCAGCTGCTACTTATCCTGATTTACCTCCGTTTCCTGCAGGACAGAGCTTTGAAGTATCTATGTTTAAAACCGGTCAGGCTCCTTACAACTGGCAGGTGACCAACTTTCAAAGACCTGCTAAGGAAAATCTTATGGTGTATGAATTACTGCTGAGAGATTTCACGCAGGAAAAAAACTGGCAGTCGTTAATCAACAAAATAACTTATTTAAAGAACTTAAATATCAATGCTATAGAGCTTCTTCCTATTATGGAATTTGAGGGGAATCTTTCATGGGGATACAATACTTCTTTCCATTATGCATTGGACAAAGCTTACGGAACCCCTGAAAAATTCAAAGAATTTGTTGACCTGTGCCACCAGAATGGAATTGCCGTTATTTTAGATATTGCATTTAATCATGCAACAGGACGATCACCTTTAGCGAGATTGTGGAATATTGATCCGGATGGAGACGGTTTCGGAGATATAGCAGCCAATAATCCCTATTTCAATCAAGTTCCGAAGCATTCTTATAATGTGTTTAATGATTTTAATCACTCAAGTCCTTCAACGCAGTATTATGTTGAAAGAAGTCTTCAGCAATGGCTGACTGAATATAAAATTGATGGATTCCGTTGGGATCTAACGAAGGGATTTACCCAAAACTGCTCTGAAAATGATGAAGCCTGTACCAATGCTTACCAACAGGACAGAGTGGATATTATGAAAAATTATGCTAATAAACAGTGGGCTATAGATCCGAATTCCTATATGATATTCGAACATTTGGGAACAGATGCTGAAGAACAGCAGTGGGCAAACTACAGAATTGCCGAAGGAAAAGGGGTGATGCTTTGGAATAAGCAGACTGAGCCTTACAACCAAAATACTATGGGTTACAAAGAAAACAGTAACTATGACAGAATGAATTACAGCCTTCACGGCTTTACCAATATGCATGCTGTAGGTTATGGGGAAAGCCATGATGAAGAAAGGTTAATGTTTAAAAACCTTGCTTATGGAGCCGTAAATGGAAGTTATAATGTGAAAAACTTAAATACAGCATTAGAAAGAATGAAAACGTTTGGAGCTACATTCTTCACTATTCCCGGCCCGAAAATGATCTGGCAGTTTGGTGAACTGGGCTATGAATTCAGCATCAATCGATGTGCAGACGGTACAATCAGCAGCGGATGCCGTACAGATGAAAAACCTGTTGCCTTTACTTTAGGATATGATACCAATGCCAACAGAAAAGCGGTGTATGATACCTGGGCTAAAATTATCAATATCAGAAATACCTATCCGGTTTTCAAATCAAAAACATATACTGTAGAATCCAACAACCTTACCAACGATCCTGAAGGTTTGATCACCAGAATTTATGTGTATGACAATGCAATAGCCGGAATGAAGAATGTGGTAGTTTTGGCAAACTATACCACTGCAGCTCAAAATGTTGTTCCTTACTTCCCTTACACGGGACAGTGGCAAAACCTGATGGATAACTCTGTTTATAATATTGCTTCTACAACAGCTCCTATTACCTTGCAGCCTGGAGAGTTCAGAATTTTCGGTAATTATGCAGGTGCATTATCAACATCTGATGTGAATGCAGCGAATAAACTCTCACTTCAGATTGCAGATAATCCTGTGAAAAACGGTGTGGCAAAATTAGTATATCACAAAGCTAAAAACGGAGAGATCATTATTTTTGACATGAGCAGTAAAAAAATGGATTCCATTAAATTGAATACCGAAAACGGAACGTATGAATTGAAGGCCAATTATCCGCCGGGCACCTATTTGGTTCACCTGCGGTCTGAAACAGGCACTGCCATTCAAAAGATGATTATTAAATAACAAAAGAGGGACGATAAACATCGTCCCTCCTTTTTATAAAACACTACAGAATATATAAATCTAATTTTTGCCAATTAAAAATATTAGTCTACTTTTGCAGTAGATTTATCAAGAAAGGTGGAGGGATTTGGCCCTATGAAACCTTAGCAACCTGCACGACTCTAAAAAGTGTAAAGGTGCTAATTCCAACCCAGTTTGGGGAAGATGAGAAAAGTCAATATTCTGACAGCAATTCCATTTCTTGAAATCTTTTATGTCTGCGGATGAGGTCCGTAGAGCTATTGAATCATTAATTTACGAGGACAAAGATGAAAAAATTAAGCCTGTCGGTTATACTCCTGGGAGCTGTTTTGGTGAACGCACAAGAGCAGGGAAAAGAAAGTCAGATCGAAGATGTAATTATCGTAGGAAACAGAAATGCTAAAAGAACAAAACTGGAAACACCGGTTCCTGTAGACATTATCAATATAGAAAAGCTGCAGAAATCTGCTCCTCAAACGACAGTCCAGGATCTGCTGAATTATGTGATTCCGTCATTTAATTCTGTAAGACAGTCGGCATCCGACGGGACAGAACATATTGATCCCGTAACCTTAAGAGGCATGGGGCCGGATCAGGTTTTAGTGCTCATCAACGGGAAAAGAAGGCACACCACTTCATTGGTCAACTATCAGAATACCGTTGGAAATGGATCTGTAGGAACAGATCTCAGTACAATTCCGGTAATTGCTATCGACAGAATAGAGGTTCTGAGAGACGGTGCCGCCGCACAATATGGTTCTGATGCCATTGCAGGAGTAGTCAATATTATTCTTAAAAAAGATATCGGAGCGACAGCTTCAGCATCCTATGGAATCAGCGGGAGAAATGACGGTGAAACCTATCAGGCCGGAATCAATTACGGATCTTCTCTTGGGAAAAAGGAAAGTTATATAAACCTTTCATTGCAACTGAGCCACAGAGGAAAGACCACAAGAACCCAAAATCATGACCTGGACATTTTCGGAGATAATTTTGCCTATGAATTTGCTAATGATCCTATCGCGGCCAGAGCTGCAGATGATCAAATTATTAGAGAAAGAGGTCTCACCAGGGATGATTTTAATTTTCAGATCGGAGATGCACAGATCAGGCAGGCGCAACTGTTTTTTAATTCCGAATATCCTTTAAGTGAAAGCTTTAAGCTGTATTCTTTCGGAGGTTTCAGCATTAAAGAAGGAAAAGGCTTCGGTTTCAGAAGACTGCCCGGTGAAAAAGATAATGTGGTTTCCTCTATCTACCCGAATGGGTTTCAGGCCTCTTTGAACTCACAGGTTTACGACTTTTCTTATGCTGTAGGAGCGAAATATAATGTTAACAACTGGTTGTTTGATGTAAGCAATACCTTCGGAAGCAACACTTTCAATTATAACGTAGACAATACCAATAATGCATCTTTAGGGGCGAAATCTCCAACGAGCTTTTACGCAGGAGCGCACAATTTTCTTCAGAATACAGTGAATCTTGATGTTTCTAAAAAATTGGATCAGTTTAATATTGCATTTGGAGGAGAGTTCCGCTTTGAACAGTACGAGATCAAAGCTGGAGATGAAACTTCCTACACCCGATATGATATCAATGGAAACCCTGCGGTTCCCGGATCTACAGTGGAAGGGAATGGCGGCTCACAATCATTTATCGGTTTTTCTCCGGACAATGCTTTAAAGAAATCCAGGCATTCAACAGCCATATATGCTGATGTTTCTTATGATATCGCTAAAAAATTGAACATAGATCTGGCAGGAAGATTTGAAAATTATTCAGATTTTGGAAATACGCTGAATGGAAAACTAGCCATGAGATATGAATTTATAAAAGATTATGCAATACGGGCATCAGTAGGAACTGGCTTCAGGGCTCCATCGCTTCAGCAGCAGTATTTTAATAATTCCTATGCCGATATCTCCACTTCAGGAACAGGAATTGTCACCAAAGGAATTTTCAGGAATGACAGTGATGCAGCCAGAGCGCTTGGATTTGATAAACTAAAGCAGGAAACTTCAGTCAATGCCAGTGCCGGATTTACCCTGAAGCCGGCTAACAGACTGTTTATAACAGTTGATGGGTATTGGATCAGGGTAAAAGACAGAATTGTGATCACCAGCAATATCGAAGATCCGAGACTGGCCCAGTATGACGTAGAAAGCGGAAGATTTTTCGCTAATGCAGTAGACACAGAAACAAAAGGAGTAGATGTTGTTATCACTTATGATTGGAAACTGGGCGGAGGAAATTTAAATATTAATCTGGCAGGAAATTATACAGAAACCAAGATCACAGATTTCCATTTTCCTGAAAACTTAGTGCCTTCCCAGGATGAATTCTTCGGGCCGGACCAGATCAATATCATTGAAACCCTTTCTCCTAAGACAAAAGCTTCCTTAGGATTGAATTATGCAATTGGAAAATTCAATTTCATGGTGAGAAATACGTATTTTGGTCAGGTCATTCGGGACGGCTATCCATTTGGAAAAATTCAAAAGTTTTCTCCCAAAGTGGTTACAGATGTGAGTGTAGGCTATGATATAACGAAAAATATTAATCTGACCATAGGTGCCAATAATGCCTTTGATGTGTTCCCGGACCTTCAGATCTATGAAAATTCATATTATGGAGTATTTAAATATGCGCCGGTTCAGATGGGAACGCTGGGAAGTTATTTCTTCGGAAGGCTTAATTTTAATTTTTAACTGCTAAATGAGTACTGATACACACCAGATAGGCTGGAAAACGGCTGCCGCTATTGTTGTCTCCAATATGATCGGGACAGGAATATTCACCACGTTAGGCTTCCAGCTGTCTGATATTACCAACACCTACAGCATTTTCCTGTTGTGGATCATTGGCGGGATTCTTGCCCTGTTCGGAGCATTTTGCTATGCCGAGCTGGGATCCTATTTTAAAGGAAACGGCGGAGATTATATTTATCTTAAAGAAACCTATCATCCTATATTTGGCTACCTGGTAAGCTGGATATCCCTGATTATTGGGTTTTCTGCTCCCGTGGCTTTGGCTGCGCTTGCAATGTCAAAATACCTTTCAGTATTTAACTATAGTTTTGGAAACGGCTTTGCCATAGGATTCATCTTTCTTGTGGCAGTGAGCTTATCGTTTAGCCTTAAAACATCAAGCAGGTTTCATAATTTTTTCACCTTTATCAAGATTGCTTTTATCATTATTCTGGTGATTCTTGGCGTTGTGTTTTCAGGGCCTGAGGCAGGAAACAGCCTGAAATTTACTGACAGCTGGCAAAATGAGATCATGCTCCCGGCTTTTGCTACATCCCTGGTTTTTGTTACCTATTCTTATACCGGCTGGAATTCGGCTTCTTACATTGCGGGAGAAATAAAAGACGTTCAGAGGAACCTTCCCAGAGCTTTAATTGTGGGAACTGTTTTTGTTACGGTAAGTTATCTGCTGGTCAATTTTATCATGCTGAAACATGCGCCTGTAAGCCAACTGGCTGGGAAAGAAGATGTCATGGGAGAAGCGGCAGGTAATATGTTGGGAATCGGCTTTGGAAAAATCGTCAATGTTTTTATTGCTTTACAGCTGGTTGCTACCATCAGCGGCTATTTATGGGTAGGTTCAAGGCTTACACAGGCTTTTGCGAAAGAAAACCATTTATGGAGATCACTTGCGGTCAACAATAAAAAAGGAATTCCGGTAAGAGCAATCTTTATACACGCTATAATAGCTTCAGTGATCATTTTAACGGGAAGCTTTAAAGAAATTTTTGTATACACTGCTTTTATTCTTCAACTGTTTGCAAGCCTTTCTATTTCAACCGTTTTTTTTCTTAAAAAAGACCAGCGGAAGATATTTAAATCCAATATATTTTACATTTTTCCTGCGGTTTTTCTGCTTTTCAGCATGTATATTCTTTATTTTACACTCATCCATAATCCTAAAGAAAGCATTATAGGACTTGGAATTGTAGCCTTTGGACTGGTTTTATATGTAATTGACCGGAAATTTTTTAAAAAACCATAATAAAGAAAATATTCCGTTCGTTCTAAAAACTCCATAAACCTTAATGGTTCAAAAAATTATGTGAATCTGACAGGTCAAAGGAATTTTAATTTGAATTAATAAATTCTTATCTTTGCACTCTCAAAAATTGCAGAATGTCTAAATCATTAATTCCAAAACTAGAAGCTATTAAACAAAGATATAATGAGGTTGCCGACCTTATTATACAGCCTGATATCATTTCAGATCAAAAAAAATATTCTTCTCTGAACAAAGAATACAGTGATTTAGGAAAGATTGTAAAAGTTTACGACCAGTATAAAGGTGCTCTGGATACGATTGAAGAATCTGATGAGATCATTGCTGATGGTTCAGACAGAGATCTTGTAGACCTTGCGAAAGAAGAAAAAATGGAAGCTCAGGCTAAAATTCCTGGCCTGGAAGAAGAATTAAAAGTTCTTTTGATTCCTAAAGATCCTGCAGATGATAAAAACATCATTGTAGAACTACGTGCCGGAACAGGAGGTGATGAAGCAGCTATTTTTGTGGAAGATATCTACAGAATGTACAGCATGTACTTCAAAACAAAAGGATGGAGACATGAAGTAACGGACTCCAATGAAGCTGCTAAAGGCTACAAAGAACTCATCATGAAGGTGGAAGGTGAAGGCGTTTACGGAATCATGAAATTCGAGTCCGGTGTTCACCGTGTACAGCGTGTTCCTGAAACAGAATCCCAGGGAAGAGTTCATACCTCTGCCATCACCATTGCAGTGCTTCCGGAAGCTGAAGAGGTGGATGTAGAGATTAATCCTGCAGACATTGAAATGCAGACTTCCCGTTCAGGAGGTGCTGGTGGACAGAACGTTAACAAAGTAGAAACTAAAGTACAGCTTACTCACAAGCCTTCAGGTTTAGTAGTAGTATGTCAGCAAGCCCGTTCTCAGTTAGCAAACCGTGAACTCGCAATGGAAATGCTTCGTGCAAAACTATATGATATTAAACTTCAGGAAGTTCAGGGAGATATTGCTGCACAGAGAAAGACAATGGTTTCTACAGGAGACCGTTCTGCCAAAATCAAAACGTACAACTATCCTCAGGGAAGAGTGACAGACCATAGAATCAATAAATCCATGTATAACCTCGATGCTTATATGAACGGAGATATTTCTGAAATGATAGACGCTGTCATCATGGCGGAAAATGCAGAGAAGATGAAGGGAGAAGAAGAAAATTATTAAAATAAATTATAAAATCAGGCTCTTGAAATTCAGGAGCTTTTTTTTGCTGTATATTCATCCTTGAAAAATCATTGAACTAAAACAAGATAATATGAAAAATTTTAAGATCATTATATTCATGATGCTGGCCTTATTAAGTCAAAATCTGCTGGCTCAGACAGAAGTGAAGAAACCTTCGGAAGTCTTTGAAATGTATTTCGGAACTTTCGTTAAAAATGATGATGCTGCACTTTCTAAGCTGAACGATTATTTAAGACCTACCGTAGAAGGAGAAAATGCTTACCAGGTAGATTTTAAAACCGTTTCCAGGGAAATGATGAAAGAAAGCACCGACAACTTTTTATCTGCTTTTTCCCAAACCACGGCAGATGCCTGTAGAAAAGAAGCCGAAGATTATTTCACTGCTATGATGGAAAATTTTAAAAATGGAAAACTTTCCGTTAAAAACGTGAAAATTGTCCAGAATGAATATAGAAAAGAGCAGAAAATTGCTAAGATTAATTATTCAGTCAGTTTCAAAGTTCCGGCTAAGTTTTCTGATATTCCAATAGGAGATATCAAAGATGTTAAACCTGAAGATCTTAAGAAGTATCTGGTTCAAAGCTTACAGGATTTTAAAAATGCAGATAAAACTGTAGTGACAGAGAAGGAGTTCAGTTTATACGAGCTTAACGAAGGAGGAAAAACATACTACTGGAATGGCAGCCCTGATGAAATTGTTTCAGGATTGACGGATTTCTATTTTGAAAGCTTCGGATCTAAATAATGATCCTTGAAAAATATTATTATAAGCTCTGGTTTCAGGGCTTTTTTTATTTCACATACTTTACGTATTTTTGAGAAAACCCTTGATTATGAATTTTAAGCCTATGTTATTAACCGCTGGAGTTTTGTTTTCAGCAACTTTTTATTCTCAAAAAATGAATTATCCTAAAGCAGTACAGGGAAGTCAGACAGATACTTATTTTGGTAACGCTGTTGCAGACCCTTTCAGAGATCTGGAAAATGATTCTGATGCTACAAAGAAATGGGTAGACGATGAAGTAGCCTACAGCCAGAATTATCTTTCAAAAATCCCGTTCAGAAATAAGATCAAGGATCAGCTGACAGAGATTTGGAACTATGAGAAAATTTCAGCGCCTTTCAAAGAAGGAGATTATACTTACTATTACAAAAATGATGGTCTTCAGGCGCAATCTATCCTATATAGAGCAAATAATAAGACCAAAGCAACAGAAATATTCCTGGATCCTAATAAATTTTCAGAAAAAGGAACCACTTCATTATCCAATTTGTCATTCAATAAAAAAGGAAACTTGGCAGCATACTCCATTTCTGAAGGAGGAAGTGACTGGAATAAGATTATCATCATAGACGCCATTACCAAAAAACAGATTGATGAAACATTGGTAGATGTAAAATTCAGCGGAATTTCATGGCAGGGTGATGAAGGTTTCTATTATTCAAGCTATGATAAGCCGAAAGAAGGAACAGTACTTTCGGGAATGACCGATAAGCATAAGGTGTATTTCCATAAATTAGGAACGAAGCAGTCCGAAGATAAACTCATTTTCGGAGGAGATAAAACACCAAGAAGATACCTTGGAGCCAACGTTTCCGAAGACCAGAGATACCTGATTATTTCTGCAGCCAACGCAACCAATGGAAACGAATTATACATCAAAGACCTAAAGAAAGGCGGCGATTTTGTACAGATCAATAAAGGATTTGATATGAATGCGAGCATTGTGGATACACAGGGAGATGATCTTTTTATCTTTACCGATAAAGACGCTCCGAATATGCGCCTTGTAAAAGCCAGCATCACCAATCCTTCACCGGAAACCTGGAAAGACGTCATCCCGCAGACAGAAAATGTTTTAGGAATATCTACGGGAGGCGGATACTTCTTTGCAACCTATATGATTGATGCTATTGATCAGGTAAAACAATTTGATAAAACAGGAAAGCTGATAAGAGAAATTGCACTTCCCGGAAAAGGAAATATAAGCGGTTTTGGAGGTAAAGAAGAGGAAAAAGATCTTTATTTTTCTTTCAGCAATTATATTACACCGGGAACTACGTATAAATTTAACGCAGATTCCGGGAAATCAGAAGTTTATCAGAAGCCGAAAGTGAAGTTCAACCCTGAGGATTACGTTTCTGAACAGGTATTCTATACCTCAAAAGACGGAACCAAGATTCCGATGATGATCAATTATAAAAAAGGAACAAAGCTTGACGGTAAAAACCCTACAATCCTGTATTCTTACGGAGGTTTCAACATCAGCCTTCAACCTTCATTCTCTGTAGTCAATGCGATCTGGATGGAAAACGGAGGAATCTACGCAGTGCCAAATATCCGCGGTGGTGGTGAATATGGTAAAAAATGGCATGATGCAGGAACAAAAACACAAAAGAAAAACGTTTTTGAAGACTTCATTGCAGCAGGAGAATATCTGCAAAGCAAAGGTTATACTTCAAAAGAATATATGGCATTATCCGGAAGATCAAACGGAGGACTGCTTGTAGGAGCAACAATGACCATGCGTCCTGATCTTGCAAAAGTAGCTTTCCCAGGAGTGGGAGTGTTGGATATGCTGAGATACAATAAGTTCACAGCAGGAGCAGGCTGGTCGTATGACTACGGAACTGCAGAAGACAGCAAAGAGATGTTTGAATACCTTAAATCCTATTCCCCGGTACATAATGTGAAAAAAGGAACATGTTACCCTTCCACAATGATCATTACAAGTGACCATGATGACAGGGTGGTTCCGGCGCACTCTTTTAAATTCGGTGCAGAACTTCAGGAGAAACAGGGCTGTAAAAATCCAATTTTATTAAGAATTGAGAAAAATGCCGGTCATGGCGCCGGGAGAGCAACTGATCAGGTGATCAGCGAAAATGCGGATCTTATTTCTTTTGCCCTATATGAAATGGGAATAACGAAATTGAAATAATATACAATAAGCAAGTATAATATAAACTAAGGCCGGACAAAGTCCGGCCTTTTTTGTAGCTTAAAATTCAGTAAAACTGAACGTTAACATAAGTTTCATGTTTCGTTCAAAAAAATTAACTTTACGGAGACAAAAATTATTGGAATGCGAAAGACAATTTCTGTGAAAACTCCGGATTTTAGCATAGAGCCTCAGCAAAGAGAGATCTATAATTTTGAAAAAGACGGGTTAGAATTAAAATCATCTTATACCCAAAAAGATATTAAAAATGAATCTTTAACACAGACTTCGCCGGGAATTGCACCCTATCTCAGAGGCCCGTATTCCACCATGTACGTACAGAAACCATGGACGGTTAGACAGTACGCAGGTTTCTCCACCGCAGAAGAATCCAATGCATTTTACAGAAGAAATCTGGCAGCAGGACAGAAAGGATTATCAGTTGCTTTCGACCTTGCAACGCACAGAGGATATGATTCCGATCATTCAAGAGTAGTTGGAGATGTAGGTAAGGCAGGTGTCGCCATCGATTCTGTGGAAGATATGAAGATTCTATTCAATGAAATCCCGTTAGATCAGATATCAGTGTCCATGACAATGAACGGTGCTGTACTTCCAATTTTGTCCTTCTATATTGTGGCTGCTGAAGAGCAGGGTGTAAAGCAGGAATTGCTTTCAGGAACCATTCAGAACGATATTTTGAAAGAGTTCATGGTGAGGAATACCTATATTTATCCGCCGGCGCCTTCCATGAAAATTATTGCAGATATTTTTGAATATACTGCTCAAAATATTCCAAAATTCAACTCTATTTCCATCTCAGGATATCATATGCAGGAAGCTGGTGCTACTCCCGTACTGGAAATGGCTTACACGCTAGCAGATGGCCTCGAATATGTAAGAACAGGAATAAAAGCAGGTATGAATGTAGATGATTTTGCACCGAGACTTTCATTTTTCTGGGCAATCGGGATGAATCACTTTATGGAAATTGCAAAAATGCGTGCTGCAAGATATATTTGGGCCACTCTTTTAAAACAATTCAACCCGCAGAATGCAAAATCCCTGGCATTAAGAACTCATTCGCAGACTTCCGGTTGGTCACTTACAGAGCAGGAACCTTTTAATAATATTACAAGAACTGCCATTGAGGCTCTTTCTTCAGCTTTAGGCGGAACCCAGTCGTTGCATACCAACGCGTTGGATGAGGCCATCGCACTTCCCACAGATTATTCAGCAAAAATTGCAAGAAATACGCAGATTATCCTTCAGCAGGAAAGCGGTATTTGTGATGTCGTAGATCCTATGGGTGGAAGTAACCTTGTAGAAAGTCTTACCCAGCAGATGATTGAGGAAGCAATGAAATACATTGATGAGGTAGAACAGGAAGGAGGAATGACAAAAGCCATTGAAGCCGGAATTCCCAAAATGAGGATTGAAGAAGCAGCTGCTAAAAAGCAGGCTAAAATCGACAGTGGTGAAGAATTCATTATTGGAGTAAATTCATTCAGAACAGCCTTAAAACAGGACGGAATAGAGATCCTGGATATCGATAACACAGAAGTCCGCAGAAAACAGATCGAAAGACTCGAAAAAATAAAAGCAGAAAGAAACCCTGAAGCCGTTACAGAAATCTTGAATGATATCCGTGAAAGTGCAAAGACAGGAAAAGGAAATCTTCTGGCATTATGTATAGAAGCAGCAAGAAGAAGAGTGACCCTTGGCGAAATGAGCGATGCCATGGAAGAAACTTTCGGAAGATATAAAGCCAATATCAGAACAATCTCTGGAGTATATGCTATGAATGCAGGGAAAAACGAATATTTTGAAAAAGCTCTTCAACTGACCCAGAAATTTGAAGAGGAAGAAGGCCGCCGCCCAAGATTGATGGTTGCGAAAATGGGCCAGGACGGACATGACAGAGGTGCCAAAGTAGTGGCTACCGCATTCGCAGATATGGGATTTGATGTAGATGTGGCACCATTGTTCCAGACTCCTGAAGAAGTAGCCAAACAGGCCGTAGAAAATGACATCCACATTCTTGGAGTTTCCTCACTGGCAGCTGGACACAAAACCCTCGTTCCACAGGTTGTGGAAGAATTGAAAAAATTGGGTGCAGATGATGTAACCATCGTGGTAGGTGGTGTTATTCCACAGCAGGACTACGAATTTCTGTATGCCAACGGAGCAGATTTTATTTTCGGTCCGGGAACCAATCTTCCCAAATGTGCGGTGGAAATCTTAGAGAAATTTTTAAATTAACATTTTTTATAGAATTACTGCACAGCTTTTGTATAGTTTAAGTGAAAAATTTCATTATGGCTTATACAGTAGTTTCAGTATTTCCGGTGACTGTAGATACAGAGGAAATTAAAAAGAATTTAAAAGAAAAAGGTTTTGATGAAGCAAATATTATTATTTCAAAATCTAAGGTAGAAAGCGGATTGTCAACTGATCATTATCAGGAAGACGAACAGACAAAAGGATTTTTTGAATACATTTTTGCTCACGACGCAGAAATGCTCGATGCCTACCGCAAACACAGTATTGGCAGAAGCAATGTTATTGTGTATGCAGATGACCTGGAGCAGGCTAAGGTGGCTAAAGCTGCTTTAAATGAACAGGGTGCGCTCGAAGTTTACCGTAAACCGTCACAAGCCCGGGACAGTATTCCGGAAGGAATGTCGGAACAGGAATATAACGGAATCATTGCCAAAGCAAGGCATAATATTTATTTTCTTGGATCAGAAAGAGTCTATCATTCTAATGAAGTTAAAGGAATGGACGACGAGATGGACAGCTTAGGATCGAAAGATTAATCTCCCCATAAAGTAAAGCCTGGATATAAATTATTCAGGTTTTTTTGTTTAAAATTTGAATATTCAAAAAAATTAATATATTTGCACCTGAAAATCAAGTTTAACCCATTAAAAAACAACGAAGCAATGTTCAAAACGAATCAAAATTCTTCAGCTGGAGTACCGCTTATGGTGGTAAGGCTTCGTGGTTTGGTATACTCTTAGAATAATAGTACAACGAAATATCAAAACCCGGAGTCGTAAAGATTTCGGGTTTTTTATTGCGCAATATTTAAACTCCAGTTTCCCCGAAGTCTTTTTTAAATATCAGGAAGAACATAATTATTGTCCTTTTTAGGATTCAAATGTATTCTTCATCATTAAAAATAGTTCAACTAGTGTTTTAGTTGATAAAAAAACATACAAGGTCAAAATCTTGAATCTTGTGTCTGGCATCTTATGTCTTAAAAATAAAACAATGGGAAATTTAAAACTAAAAGGAAAAGATATATTAAAACTCGGGTATCCGAATAATCAAAGCGTTAATGTGGCTTTGGAAGTCATGAAAAGAAATTTTGCAACGAAGAATATTCACCATGTAAAGTCTATTTTGAAAGAAATCCTTCTCAATCCGGAAAACTTTGAAAAGGACCTGACTTTCGGCCAGATTGCAGAATCGCTGCTTTCATCCAGAAAAACAGAAAAAAGAATGCTCAATACGCAGCGTGCCTCCTTTCAGATCTTTGGAAATAATATCTCCGAGGAAGCAAAAAACCAACTGTATACGGCTTTAAAACTGCCTATTTCAACGCAGGGAGCTTTAATGCCCGATGCACATAGCGGTTACGGACTTCCGATAGGAGGAGTTCTTGCAGTGGAAAATGCAGTAATCCCTTACGGAGTAGGAATGGATATTGGCTGCAGAATGAGCCTCAGCATTCTGGACACACCCGTTTCATATCTTGACGGAGCAAGAGATAAATACGAAAAAGCTCTTGCCGAACACACCAAATTCGGGATGTACGAAACGCATAAATCTCATATTGATCATGAAATCTTTGAGAGAGATACCTTCGATATGATTCCGGTTTTAAGGAGATTAAAAGGAAAAGCCATTAAACAGATGGGTTCTTCCGGCGGAGGAAATCATTTTGTGGAATTCGGAGAAGTGGAAATCACCGAAGAAGATGAGCAGATTGGCCTTCCGAAAGGAAAATATTTGGGGATACTTTCTCACAGCGGCTCCAGAGGTCTAGGAGCTGAGATTGCGCAATATTACTCAAGAGCAGCTGCAGATCAGTGTCCGCTGCCAAAAGAAGCCCAACAGTTCGCCTGGCTGGATCTGAATACTCATCTCGGCCTGGAATACTGGACCGCAATGAACCTTGCCGGAGATTACGCTTCTGCCTGTCACGATGATATCCATAGAAGATTGGTAAAAGCTGTTGGTGGAAGAGTGAAAGCAAAAATAGAAAACCATCACAATTTTGCATGGAAAGAAGTTCATAACGGAAAAGAGGTGATTGTGCACAGAAAAGGAGCAACTCCTGCCAACGTAAATGAACTGGGAATGATCCCAGGATCCATGACGGCAAAAGGTTTTATCGTCCGTGGTAAAGGAAACCCCGAATCTCTGAATTCAGCATCACACGGTGCAGGAAGAGCTCATTCGAGAGGAGAATGCAGAAGTTTTTTCACTCAGAATGATATCAAAAAAGAACTGAAACTGAAAAATGTCACACTGATGGGCGGAAATACAGAAGAAGCGCCAATGGCTTATAAAGATATTCATGAAGTAATGAATGCACAGAGTGAACTGGTTGACATCCTTGGAACTTTCCAGCCGAGGATTGTGAGAATGGACAGATAATTAGTCTAATACTTTACAACCTTATAGGTTTCCAAAACCTATAAGGTTTAAAATGTTTAAAAAAACAAAATGGGAGCACCACATAACACAAAAAGATACGGAGAAGTCTGGCCGGAATTTAGAATTCTGCACGGACTTGAAATTTTAAATAAACTAAAAGATAAAGTCATCATATCAGAGGCTGGGCCTGGCATTTCATGTCAGAAACAGGGCATACGGAATATAAGCATGCCCATGATCACAAGGATATTGATGTTTTTGTAAAAAAAGAAAATGCAGCACAAGCGGTCATGATCCTTCAGCAGGAAGGTTTTCAGAAAGTATGGACCCGCTATGATCATCTGCAGAGTGCAGAAAATTTCCGCAGGTATGAAAAAACGGCAGAACTGGAAAACGGTAAATCTCACAGGATTACTATAGATTTCTTCGAAAGAGATGATCTGGAAACTATTGAGATCGGTGGTTTTACGGTTGTTAAGCCTGAGCTATTACTTTCTTTTTACAGAAATATCCATTCCAGCGACAAATGCTGGGGTGTGATGGTAGCAAAAAGTTTATTGGAAAAAGGGATTGACCCTGTTGGTCATCCAAAACTAAGTGAAATACCTAAAGTAGATTAAAATGGAAAAGCTTATACAAATAACCTCAGGAAGAGGACCTTTAGAATGTCAGTGGGTAACCGCCAAAGTTCTGAAGGTTTTCCTGGAGGAAATTAAAAATAATACAATAGAGTACGAAATCGTTCACCGCGAAAACGGAGATGAAAACCTGACTTTGAAATCTGTAACCATCCTTTTAAAAGCAAAAGAACTGGATACATTTTTAAAAACATGGTTAGGAAGCATCTGCTGGACGGGTAAAAGTACATTCAGGAAGCTCCATAAAAGAAGCAACTGGTTTATCGGTGTTTTCGAGTTGGAAGGGCTGGAGAAAATCAATTTTAATGAAAAAGATGTTCAATTTCAGACCACAAGAAGCCAGGGAAGCGGCGGACAAAATGTAAATAAAGTAAATACGGCTGTCCGTGCCACCCATCTGCCAACCGGAGAAAGTGTATTCGCACAGGACTCCCGGTCACAGCTGGAGAATAAAAAGCTAGCTATTATTCGACTGAAAGAAAAAGTGACAGAATTGTATATCAAACAGCTTGAAAAAAGAATGCAGGATACATGGAACAATCATCTTCAGGTGCAGAGAGGGAATCCGGTCCGCACATTTTCCGGAACGGACTTTAAAAAGAACTATCAGGATAAATCATTTAAGAAACAGAGGAATATCCTGAAAAAAGAATTAAAAAACAACAAAAATGACCTTAACTAAAAGTAAATATTATTTTGAAGCCCTGATAATTATCCATACAGCCTTCCGGACTGCCTGGAAGCTTTGAACTATGCCCTGTCCTATGATCCTGAAGACGCGGACAGCCTCTGCCTGATGGGGAGAATATACAGCGAGATGCTGACCGATTACGAAAGGGCAAAAATGTATTTCGAAGAAGCCATGCAGTGTAATGTAGCCAACCTCAACACACCACAGCATTATATCAAATGTCTTTTGGATAATGAAGACCTCGATGAAGCAGAAAAACTGATTCATTATGCTTTAAGAATCAAAGGAATAGACAAAGCAAGAATATTGATACAGAAATCGCTGTTGTTTGAAATCAGGCTGGAATATAAAAAAGCATTGGAACCTTTAAAAGAAGCAAGAAAATACAGTTATAACCAGGCTATGATTGATTTTTTGAAAAGCAGGGAGAAATTTATTAAAAGTAAAATGACAAAAACTAAAAAGAAAGGAAAATAGTAATTTACTTTCTAAATGATGTCTTACTTATTAGAGAAGGATCTTTTTTAAGGTCCTTTTTTTGTAGCTTTAATATATGGAACTTAATTATGAACTTAAAAAGCTTCAGCTAAGGGAAACTTTCTCGATTGCCTATGGTAATTATGACACAAGAGAAGCATTACTGATAGAATTATCTTATTTAAACTGTAAAGGATATGGTGAATGTGTTGCCATAGATTATTATCATATTGATCTGAAAAACTTTATCATCAGATTAAAAGAGATACAGCCGTTATTTGAAAAGCGGACTGTTGTTCATCCCAAAGATTTTTTCCGCTTTCTTTCAGATATGCGTCTGCATCCGTTTTTAACGTCTGCTTTAGATTGTGCCTATTGGGATCTTTTCGGAAAACTTGAAAACAGAAGCTTTACAGAATTAAATCATATTCCTTCCGGGAACTTAACCGAAAGCTCCATTACTATTTCGGTAGCAGATGTTGAAGACCAGATTAGAAAAATAGAAAAAAGCAGCTGGAACAGATTCAAAGTAAAGTGTAAAGGGCTGCATAAAGATAATGTCGAAAAGCTGTTGAGGCTGAACCGCAATATCGCTTTGGATTCCAATGCCAGTTTTACAGATAAGGACTGTGTCTGGCTTCAGGAAAATGAAAAGATCGGCCAGTTTTCTTATCTGGAACAGCCACGGCCGATTGACCAGTATAAAGTTTTAAGAAAAGAAGGTTTTGCCAATTGGATGGCAGACGAAGATTCCCAGGACCTCAATTCCCTGGAAGAGCTTCTGCCTTATTATAAAAGTGTCAATATCAAACTAATGAAATGCGGAGGACTCACTCCGGCATTGGCAATGATCATAAAAGCAAGAGAACTAGGATATAAAACGATGATAGGCTGTATGACAGAATCTACGGTGGGCATTTCCGCTGGCTGTGTGTTGGCAGGGTTAACTGACTTTGCTGACCTTGATGGTGCAAACCTTATTTCCAATGACTATGCCTTTGGAAATTTTGTAGAAAACGGAAAAATAATCCTGTCCGGAAAGTCAGGATTAGGAATTACGTTAAAATAAACAATAGATCCGGAAGAAAAAGAGTTTCTCTAAACCCAAACGTCCATACCCTCAAACCCTAAACCTCTCCAGCAAACCTACTTCTTATTCACAGAAATCAGATAATCATACACCATCTGATGCTGATCATCACTTAATTTCGCTTTTGGAGCCATTCTGCTTAATGTTTTAATCCATCCCTGATCATCATGCTTAGCCGGATCCGGAAGTTTATGGCATTTGGAGCAGGAATTTTCAAAAATAGTTTTTCCCTGAACAAGCTGCTCAGATGCGGTGTATTTTGGACCCGTTACAGCAACGCTTTTAGGTCCACATGATACCATAAATACAGCACCTGCGATCATACTTAAGATTACTTTTTTCATACCCATATTCTGATTTTAGTGATTATTTTTTCACAGAAACAATGTAGTCGTATACCCACTGATGCTGCTCGTCAGTCAGTTTCGCTTTCGGAGCCATTGAATTCATAATACCTACCCACTGCACTGACGTGTGTGCTGTAGGATCCGGGAGTTTATGACATCTTCCGCATGCATTTTCAAAGATCGTTTTTCCCTGAGCTATTTGTTCTGCAGTAGAAACGGCAGGTCCTATGGGGCCGGCTGTAGAGGCTTTTGGTGTACAGGAAGCCAATAACAGGCAGGTAAATAATGCAGCAGCGGATATTTTTTTCATGTTTCTTGAATTTTGATTCGTAACAAATGTAGGAATTTCCCCTTCCCATTGATGAAATAGACCTTAGTTTTAATTTAGAAGAAATAAAATTAACTCCCGTTTGTGTGGGAGTTTGAAGGTTATTTTTATATTTTTGAATTAATGAAATTTTCTACAGAAGAACTAATGGAAGGAATACAGTCAGGAAATAAACGCCTGATCGCAAAAGCTATTACATTAGTTGAAAGTAAAAAGGCAGAGCACAGGGCCCAGGCAGAAGAGCTTCTGAAGAAAATAATGCCTTTCACAGGAAATTCCATACGGGTAGGAATCACCGGAGTTCCCGGTGCGGGAAAGTCCACATTCATTGAAAATTTCGGAAGGCTTGCTATTGCTAACGGTAAAAAAGTAGCTGTTCTTGCCATCGATCCCAGTTCTTCCATTAATAAAGGAAGCATTTTGGGAGATAAAACCCGAATGGAAGAATTGGCCAAAGAAGAAAATGCCTTTATCCGCCCTTCCCCAAGTTCCGGATTTCTTGGCGGTGTTGCCAATACCACTTTTGAGACCATGATGATCTGTGAAGCAGCAGGGTATGATTATATTTTGATCGAAACTGTTGGGGTAGGACAGTCCGAAGTGCTTGTAGCCGATATCACTGATGTATTTCTGTTCCTGAAAATCATTGGCGGAGGAGACGAACTTCAGGGTATCAAACGTGGGATCATGGAAATGGTGGATCTTATTTTTATCAATAAAGTAGAAAAAGATAATCTTCAGAAAGCAAAAAATACCAGGCTGGAACTGAAACGTGCATTGGATTTTATTCCTCCCAAAGAAAAAGGATGGAAAATTCCGGTATTATTAGGTTCCGCTCTTTACAATGAAGGCTTGGGAGAAATATACACTAAGATCGATGAATTCATACATCTGAAAAAGAAAACCGCACGCTTTAATGAGGTCCGTACCCTGCAGGCAGAAAAACGCTTTGAATATTGGGTTCAGGAATATATTCTGTCTATGATGAAAAGAAGTGATTCCGTAGAAGCTGCTTATGTACAGCATAAAAAAAATGCTTCAGAAATGGTTTCTAATCCCAGCACTGAAGCAAAACTGTTTGTTGAAAAATTTTTATCTAAAGATTAAAGCTTCTCCTTTTCTGTTGGTGCTTCTTCATTTTTAGAAACGTAACCGTTATAGGTTATCGGTTGTCTGTCATTACTTCTCATAGAAACAAATGCTTTACCATTCTTAAAAACTTCTATATTAATCTCATCAACATTTCTTGTATCATTGGGCTTGATCTTTAAGGTCCAGTTTCCTTTTTTATCCTGAGACTTATTGACAGTAAAGTCCTTGGATGTAAAACGGTATCCGTTGTCAGAAGTATTGTAGGAGGTATTAAATCGTCTTCCAAAATAAGGAAGGGTTACTTCCAGACTGTTTTTTTTAAGTTCTATGGTGTAGTTGTCACCGTCCAGCTGAAGCATCCTTATTCCCGGTGCATTCGGGATAGAACCCATTACATTGATCACCTCATAATTCATAGGATTTGCTCTTTGTGCATGAAAAGTAAATTCCTGGGAATCTACAAGTGCATCAACTGTTTTGGAATCTAATGAAGCCTGTGAGGAACAGCTTTGAAAGAAAAAAAGAAGTCCAAAAATAAATATAAGTGAAATATACTTTTTCATAACCGTAATAATTGTAAATTTAAATAGCAAAATGTATGCAAATATATCCCTTCTGAATCATTTTGGAATAAAAATTGTAAATGTTCAATTATTAACACTCAAACAACTATGAAATTTACACATCTATTAGGAATAGGAGCAGTTGCTTTGTCAGCTGTAGCATGTACTACTAATCCAATTACGGGCAGGTCTTCATTACAGATTGCCAATAATTCGGAAATATTAACAATGTCTGCTCAGGAATATAAAACGACGTTGTCTAAATCTAAGATTGTTGCAGGAACTTCAGATGCAAAAAGAATAACGAGTGTGGGAAGCAGAATAAAAAGTGCAGCAGAAAGATACTATCAAAGCATAGGAAGATCTGCAGATCTTGCTAATTATAAATGGGAATTTAATCTTATACAAAGCAATGAGCTGAATGCATGGTGTATGCCTGGCGGAAAAGTTGCCGTTTATACAGGAATTCTTCCTGTTACAAAAAATGACAATGGCTTAGCTGTAGTAATGGGTCACGAAGTTTCACACGCTTTGGCAGGGCATGGCAATGAAAGAATTTCTCAGGCTATGGTTGCACAGTACGGAGGCTCTATTTTGGGTGGAACAATTTCCAATTCACAATGGGCTGGTATTTTTGAAAAAGTTTATCCTATCGGATCGCAGGTGGCCCTGTTGAAATATGGTAGAAATCAGGAATCAGAGGCAGACCAGATGGGATTATACCTGATGTCTATGGCAGGATATGATCCAAGAGAAGCAATTCCTTTCTGGAACAGGATGGAAGGGGCAGCATCGGGCTCAAGACAGCCAGAATTCCTATCCACTCACCCTAATCCTGAGACAAGGATCTCAGATATCAATAAAAACCTTCCAAAAGCTTTGGAATATTATAAAGCTGCCGGAGGGAAAATATAATTATTTTCAGAATTTAATCTTGTATAAAGCCTTATTGAATTTTTCACTAAATTGGGTAAGGCTTTTTCAATGTAAACCACTAAACACAATATCTATGAAAAGTTTATCAATTACCGGGCTTATTCTGCTTGCCGTATCGGCACTGCTTTTTTATCTGACTACTGATTTTACGGTAGGAGGAATTACCATATCACATATGATGGGTGTAATGGCCGGTGTAGGAATTGGTCTTATTATTGGCGGAATGGTAGGATATGTAAGCAAAGGAAGCGCAATAAAGGCTGAAGAGAAAAAAAGAGAATTCAAAAGGCTACAGCAAGAAAAAGAAGATCTGGAAAAACAGGCGGCAGATATTGCCAGACGCGAAGCGGAACTTCAGCAAAATCAAAACCCTCAAATTTAATATTTGAGGGTTTTTTTATAGTGTTATTTTCAAATTATTTAAACTTATAACCTACACCTACTAAAAATAGATTAGGCCTGTTGTCATATCTGATTTCCGATCCGGAAACTTTATTGATGAAATTTCTTTCATCTTTGCTGAAAGCCCCTTCATATCGTGCATTAATGATCAGTTTTTTAATTTCAAGCTGTGCTCCGAACTGATATCCTACCGTGAAATTGTTTTTAACATTTTCTTTAAAATCATTGTAGGTATCTTCCTTGCTTAAATTATAGCTGGCTACCGGTCCTACAAAAACTCCGAGCATATCTCCTAAAAGATTATACCCTAAAAGAACAGGCATATCGATACGGTTGCTTTTCACATCAAAAGTAGTATTCTCCGCAGTGAATTCATTTTTGAAATGAGTGTAGTATAATTCCGGCATTACGTAAAGTGCAGTCGGAAGTCCTATCTTCAAAGAAAGTCCCGCGTTGAAACCTACATTGTTTTTTCCAGTTCCTTCAATGGCTTCATTAACCGTTCCTTTAATGTTTTTCCAGGAAGGAGAGCCCGTCGGGAATATTAAGTTCGCTTTTCCTACCAGAGAAATCTGCGCAGAAGCGAACATTGAAAACCCGATTAATGCTATACTAAGTACCTTTTTCATTATCATCTATTTTAGAGATTGTATTTTCAATCGTTTTATTATTTTCAAGTAAATATTCTCTCAGTTCTTTAAACAGTTCTGAAGAATAAACGAAGTCAATAAGATTTTTATTGCCTGCTGTAATAAGAATATCTTTGTTTCCTTCCCATTCCTTGATGCCGAGTCTCAGGTATACAATTTTCTCACCAATCGTCATCACGGAATTCATATCGTGCGTATTGATAATGGTTGTCGTGTTGTATTCTTTAGTGATTTCAAGAAGAAGATCATCAATGACATTGGAAGTATAAGGGTCAAGACCTGAGTTCGGCTCATCACAGAACAGATATTTGGGATTGTTCACGATCGCTCTTGCAATGGCAACACGTTTCTGCATTCCCCCGGAAATCTCAGACGGAAATTTTCTGCCCGCCTTATCAAGATGCACCCTGCCGATTACTTCAAATACTCTTTTCTTTTTTTCTCTGAAAGTAAGGTTGGTAAACATATCCAGCGGAAACATAATATTTTCTTCCACGGTAAGAGAATCAAAAAGTGCACTGCCCTGGAATACCGTTCCGATCTCTGAACGCAGGTGCTGCTTCTCCTCACGTGTCATGACGTTGATATCCCTGCCGTCAAAAAGGATTTCTCCTGATGAAGGCTGATAAACATTCAATAAGCTTTTCAGGAAAACAGTCTTTCCGGAGCCACTCTGCCCGATGATCAGGTTTACCTTTCCCTTGTCAAAAGAAGTTGAAATTCCTTTCAGTACCTCAACCTCGTCAAAACTCTTCTTAAGATCTTTTACCTCAATCATCAGCTTAATATTAATTGGGTTAAAATTAATTCAGAAATGATAATGAACACCATGGTCCATACTACAGCCTGTGTGCTGGCTCTACCTACTTCCAGGGATCCTCCTTTTACATTATATCCAAAATAGGAAGGTACTGTAGCAATAATAAAAGCAAACACTGTGGTTTTTACAAATGCATAGTATACAAATAAATTCGGCATATACATCTGGATACCCACTATATAATCATTTTCTGTCCAGTTTCCCGTCAGGATACCTGCCAGATAACCACCGCCGATACCGAAAACAATACTGATGGCAATAAGCAAAGGATTGAAAATTACGCAGGCGCAAATTTTTGGCAATATCAGGAAATTAGGAGAGTTTACTCCCATAATATCCAATGCATCGATCTGTTCGGAAACCCTCATGGTTCCTATACTTGATGCAATATATGACCCCACTTTGCCCGCCAGGATGAGGCTGATAATGGTAGGTGAAAATTCCAGGACCAAAACAGCTTTTGTAGCATAACCCACGAATGAAGGCGGAATAGGAAAAGAAGAAGAATCAAAATTATTGAACATCTGTATAGCCACAACAGCTCCCACAAATATAGAGGTGAAAATCACAAGTCCAAAAGAATTGACTCCGAGATCATTGATTTCTCTCATGAACAGCTTCCAGAAAACCCTCATTTTCTGGGGCTTCTGTAAGGATTTACCTAGAAGGATAATGTATTCTCCTACTGCTGTAAAAAACTTTTTTAACATGTTGCTAAATTAGACTTTTTTTATTTAATTAAGGCTAGACCTCCGTTGTGCACTTGAGGATTATTTAACCTTAGAAGCAAATATGATTCCTCAATTTTAGTCTTAACCTTTTGTTTAACTTATTTTGCGTTTTTATCACCGCCGATCACCAATAAAATGGTCTTTAAAATAATGATCAGATCCAAAACAAAGCTCCAGTTTTTTACATAGAACGTGTCTGCAAGAATCCGTTTTTTCATTTCTACCTCTACCTCTCCATAATCTCCGCGTAACCCGCTTACCTGCGCAAGACCTGTGATGCCCGGAGACACCATGCTTCTTAAGCTGTATCTTCCTATCTTAGGTTTGTAAAAATTGTCAACAGCCAGCATATGCGGACGTGGTCCCACAATGGACATTTCTCCTTTCAAGACATTGATAAACTGAGGAAGTTCATCCAGGCTTGTTTTCCTTAGGAATTTTCCTATTTTGGTGATCCGGGAATCATTTTCTTCTGTAGTTTTCGTTGCAGACTCATTATTAACGATCATGGTTCTGAATTTGAGACATGAGAATACTTCCTCATGAAAACCATATCTTTTTTGAAGAAAAAAAACTGGTCCTTTAGATGTTATTCTTATTAGAATTGCAATAATCGGAAACAGCCACGAACCTATTAAAACCAATATGATGATAGAAAAAGTGATGTCGAAGGCCCTTTTGACCAGAAAATTGGAATAATAATCCAAAGGGTATTTTGCCTGGCTGAGAATTGGCTGTGTCTGAATATATCCAAGATCGTACAGGAAAAAATCGCTCTGTGTGATGCTCGGAATTAATGAGACATGGACTTTATTGTCTTCGGCCAGTTTGAAGATCTCAGTTTCAACACTTTCTGTGAAATGGTTTTCTGTAGATAAAAACAGAGTGTGAATTCCGTTTTTTTTCCAAAACTCAACGAGTTCGTTTGGATTTATATCAGAACTTCCGTACTCAAATATTCTATATCCGTAATCTTTTCTGTCTTGAAATATATTCTTCAGAATTTCTGTAGAGCCTGTTTCTCCCAAAAACATTACATTTCTATAATTAATCCCGAGTGAACGGAAATATTTTATAGTAAAATAAATGATTGATTTCGCAAGGAAAATAAAGAAAAGAAGGTAGAATGAAAGCCAGTAAATATCTGAATTAAAAAACACATTTTTGCTTACTTTTCCAATGAGAAAAACACCTAGTATAAAAAATAGAAAATGAATAAGGAGGCGTTCCAGAAACAAAGTATAGGTAAGATTCCTCTGGATATTATAAATTTTTGTCCTGCCACTTAGAAGCATCCAGAACAAAAAAAGCAATACCAGGGAAAAAACATTCTGGTACCAGGTTTCCTCATGATATCTTAAACTTTCGTTCCTGCTTATGAAAAAGAATATGAAGATAGATGCAATAACCAAAAGGTCAAGCAAAATAATAATCGATTTCAGGTATCTAGAGTATCGAATTCTCTGCATCTATCAGTATTTTATAACGGATACGAAGAGCTAAGGTACGTATTTTTTACGGTATATTCAGGTATTTATGAGTCTGAACCGAAGCCTGCCATTCCGGATGAGCCAGAATAAAATCGGTGATCTTTGGATACATTTCATCACGCTTGCTCCATTCGCTCTGCATATACAGTCTGCAGTTTTCAGAAACCTTTGCTGCCTGCTCCTGGGCAAATGTAAAATCATGCTGATTGAAGATGATCACTTTAAGCTCACTGGCTTTCTCATAGATTTCTTCTTTCGGAAGTCCTGTTTTCTTAGGTGAAAGGGTAATCCAGTCGATCTGTCCGCTCAACGGATAAGCTCCCGAGGTCTCAATATGGATGGTGCATCCCAGTTCTTTTAATTTGGATGTTAAGATATCTAAATTCCACATCAATGGTTCGCCGCCGGTTAAAACAATTGTCTTACAGTGCTTTGCGGCTGTTTCGGCTATTTCCTCTGCATTCATTAATGGATGGAGGTTCGGATCCCAGCTTTCTTTTACATCGCACCAATGGCATCCAACGTCGCAGCCTCCCAATCTGATGAAATAGGATGCTTTTCCGGTGTGTGCCCCTTCTCCCTGTAAAGTGTAAAAATGCTCCATTACAGGGAGCATTTTACCTTCTTTTAATAAAATATCTTCTTCTTTGTTCATTTTAAATTAGTCGTTATAGACCGAAGTTTTGTAAGCGATGATCGTATTTTTCATCAACATGGCTCTGGTCATAGGGCCTACTCCTCCTGGTACGGGTGTGATCCAGCTTGCTTTAGCTGCACAGCTGTCAAAATCCACATCACCTGCAAGATAGTATCCTTTTGGAGAGTCATCGTCTACTCTTGTGATACCCACATCCACGATTACTGCACCATCTTTAATCATATCTCCTTTTAAGAAATGAGGATCACCTAATGCGGTAATAACAATGTCTGCTTTTTTTGTATATTCTTCGATGTCTTTTGTGTAAGAGTGTGTTAAAGTCACGGTAGAGTTACCGGGGAAATCTTTTCTTCCCATCAGGATGCTCATAGGTCTTCCTACGATCTTGCTTCTTCCGATAATTACACAGTCTTTTCCTTTAGTTTCAATATTATATCTTTCCAATAGTGTCAGGATCCCGAAAGGTGTTGCCGGAAGGAAAGTGTCCATTTCCAATGCCATTTTCCCGAAATTTTCAGGATGGAAACCGTCTACGTCTTTTCTTGGATCAATCGCAAGAATGATTTTTTCCTGATCGATCTGGTCTGGTAAAGGAAGCTGTACGATAAAACCGTCTACCTCCTTAGATTTATTTAACTCGTCAATTTTCTCCAGCAATTCAGATTCGGAAACGGTGCTTGGAAACTTTAAAAGCGAAGAGCGGAATCCTACTTCCTCACAATCTTTTACTTTACTGTTTACATACGCCTTGCTTGCCCCGTTATTTCCTACAAGAATAGCCACCAGATGTGGTGCTCTTTTCTTGCCTTCAAGGATCTTTTCCACTTCAACCTTGATTTCTGCCTTTATTTCTTTGGATACTTTAAGTCCGTCAAGAATTTCTGCCATTTTTACTTTTTTTACTTTATTTAGATTTTATTGAATACAACAATATCCTGGAATTCATCGGCTCCTTCCTTTTCTACATTGGTTCTCCAGAACCCTTCTTTTATCGTGTTTACTTTTAATCCTGCTTCTGCCGCCATCTTGTTCAGCAATGGGATGCTTACTGCAATATTAGCTGCGGTCACTTTATCGTCCATAAGCCTGTAGCCTTCATACTGATGCGGAAATGGCATTGTGCCAAATTCTTTTTTAGTTTCGTCATACAGAAAGAATGTGGCCAGACACTGTCCGTTACTGTTCAGCACTCTGCTGATTTCACTAAGGTATTTTTTGATCTCGGGAATCTGCATATGTGTGAAAACCGAGAACAGGAATACTTTATCAAATCGTGCATCATCATAAGGAAATGTAAAATTTTCCGCTTTCTGGCTGAAAGTATTATACAGGTCGTTATAAATCGGGGTAAACTTGAATTTAAAATTCGGATATTTTTTACCGATATGCTTGTTGCACCAGTTGATTCCCTTTTCTACGGCATCAAAACCATCGTATGTTCCTTTATCAATGACTCCGGTAAGGGCTACTGCTGTTCTTCCGATCCCGCATCCTACATCCAGAATATGATCCGTATTTTGTAAGCCGATATATTTTTTAAGCGCATTTACCTGACGGATTCCGTGAGGAATAAAGTCGCTGCCTCCTACATAAATGTCTCCTTTTTTAGGTTCATTTTTAGATCTTTTCCCGGTAATTCCGTTGTAGAAATCTATCGGGAAATAATAGATCTTTCTCCCCAAAAGCCTGAGGCCGGGAGGAAGTTTATAATAATATGACCGTAACGCAGACATCTGCTACTTGTTTCCTTTGTAATAATCGATCAGTCCGTTCGTAGAGCTGTCATGAGAACTGATTGTCTCATTGTTTTCAAGCTCCGGAAGGATTTTATTAGCTAAAACTTTTCCTAATTCCACTCCGAACTGGTCGAAGCTGAAAATATTCCAGATTACACCCTGAACAAAGATTTTATGCTCATACATTGCAATTAATTGCCCCAGTGAAAAAGGAGTTAATTCATTGAATAATATAGAGTTAGTTGGTGTGTTTCCGTGGAAGACTTTATAGTTTAGTAACTTGTCGATTTCTTCATCGGATTTTCCCGCGCTTCTTAATTCTTCCTCTACTTCCTCTTCTGATTTTCCGAAGGCAAGTGCTTCAGTCTGTGCAAAAAAGTTAGCTAAAAGTTTCGGCTGATGATCAGAAACTGCATTGCTGCTTTTCACATAAGCAATAAAATCTGCAGGAATAAGTTCAGTTCCCTGGTGAATTAGCTGGTAGAAAGCGTGTTGTCCGTTTGTGCCAGGTTCGCCCCAGATAATAGGTCCCGTTTCATATTCCACGAACTCTCCGTTTCTGTCTACGCATTTTCCGTTGCTTTCCATATCTCCCTGCTGAAGATAAGCTGCAAATCTGTCCAGATATTGTGAATACGGAAGGATCGCATAGCTTGTCGCTGCATAAAAATTACGGTACCAGATGCCTAAAAGTCCCATTAAAACCGGAACGTTTTCAGAGAAATCTGCAGTCTGGAAATGCTGATCCGTATCATAAGCTCCTTTTAAAAGCTGCTCAAAATTATCATAGCCTACTGCCAGAACAATGCTCAGGCCGATAGCGCTCCAGAGAGAATATCTTCCGCCTACCCAGTCCCAGAATTCGAAAATGTTTTCTTCTGCAATTCCGAAATTTTTAACTGCCTCAACATTAGTGGATAAGGCAACGAAATGCTTAGCCACATCTTCTTCTTTTCCTGCATTCAGGAACCAGTCTTTTGCAGAATTGGCATTCGTCATTGTTTCCTGAGTGGTGAAAGTCTTGGAAGCAATGATGAACAATGTAGTTTCAGGATTCAGGGTTTTCACAGTTTCAGCAATGTGATTGCCGTCAACGTTTGAAACGAAATGTAC
This sequence comes from Chryseobacterium hilariae, assembly GCF_051400735.1. Classification (NCBI taxonomy): domain Bacteria; kingdom Pseudomonadati; phylum Bacteroidota; class Flavobacteriia; order Flavobacteriales; family Weeksellaceae; genus Chryseobacterium; species Chryseobacterium hilariae. The sequence goes on along the minus strand of NZ_JBLFFJ010000004.1, from coordinate 142,270 downwards.
GTTTAATCTTGTTTTAAAATGCTTTAAAGCAGAACAAACCATCACGGGGCCAAGATCTGAACCTCCGATCCCGATATTGACAACATCAGTAATTTCTTTTCCGCTGAAGCCTTTGTGTTTCCCTGAAATAATTTTCTCAGAGAATTCTTTCATGTGGTCAAGAACTCTTCTGATCTGAGGCTTGATATTTTCACCGTCTACGATGATCTCTTTATCTGAGAAATCCCTTAACGCTGTATGCAGAACTGCTCTTCCTTCTGTTTCATTGATCTTATCACCAGAAAACATCTTGGAAATAGCATCTTTCAGCTGACATTCATTAGCCAGTTGAAGTAAAAGTTCCTTTGTTCTTGAATCGATCAGGTTTTTAGAATAATCAAAAAGGAAATTGTCTTTCTGTAGAGAAAATTCTTTAAAACGATCAGGATTATACTGGAACAGGCTTCTCAAATCAAAGTCGTTGCCTGCAAAATGTTCGTCTAAAGCTTTCCAGCTGGCGGTTTGTATAGGATTTATTTTTGATAGCATATTTTAGAAATTATATAGGTTCAGAAAACAAAAGGCTGAATCAAATGTTTAAAATCCATATCATTTTATTTCTGATCTGCAAATTTAAGGAAAAATAAAACCTCAGATAAATTTGAGCATGATAAATAACAATTTTTTAAAAAGGAAACCTCAGAACAGGTCTGAGGTTTCATGGTTATTGTTTTGTAAAAGATGGATCAGAAAAATTATTCTTCCGTTTCGTTAAGTATATTTTCCAAACGTTTAGCCTGGCGTCCGTATAAATATTTAGTCCATAGGACAATGCTGGCTACAATTGCTACTGTCCCAAGAAGTACAATCAGGATAGCCGTCTGCTGATAAGAATCTGCAAAACCTCCTAAAGACATTCCTTTTTTCTGGAATGCATTATAAAATGCCAGTCCTAATATAATCATAAAGTGGGGAAGAAGCAGGAATCCGAACGACTGGTATCTCTCCATATTCAGCTTTAGTTCATGATATATTTTCCAAAGGCTGTTTTTTGTATTTCCGGTATAGAGTTCGGTCTGTTTATAAAACTTATAGAAACCGTACAGGTAATAAGAAGATATTACAACCAGGATGGCATAAGACGTATAATAAATAACGTATTGAGAAGGTGGGAAATCCACCAGCTGTGGAAAGAAAGCGAACAGAATGATAGCAATAATCTGCACTGGAAATTCTGCTTTCATGCTTTTCTGGATTTTTTCGATAGGATGTTTGCTTTTCTTTAGCTGTTCTATGGTGTTGGGAATATTGACGTTTTCACCGTCTTCATTATTCCACTGTTCTTTTAATTGATCAAAATTCATAGCCTGATTTTTTTATGATTTGCTGTATTTTTTCTTTGGTTCTGTTAAGTTTTACGCGGGCATTGCCTTCGCTTAGCCCCAGATTATCTCCTATTTCTTTGTGAGACATCCCTTCCATGAAATAAAATATAATGGCTTTTTCAAGAGCTTTAAGTTCCTGGACTGCAGTGTAAAAAACTTCCAGCTGACGGTCCTTTGAAGGATTGTAATCCTCGTTCTGAACTTCAAAATGATGTGGAACATCTGTGTGATTATTCGTCCGTATTTTTTCCTTTTTTAAATAAGTAATGGCGGTATTAATCGCGACCCGGTACATCCACGTAGAGAATTCACTGTTACCTTTGAAATTCTGGTAAGACTTCCAGAGCTGGATAAGAATTTCCTGCTGGAGATCTTCTCGGTCTTCCAACGAGTCGGCATAGATCCGGGAGGCTTTATATAAAATGCCTTTGTGCTGGTTGATGAGCTTTAAAAAAGCGGTTTCAGTCTGACTGCTCACAATAATTTCATGGTTTGATTATACGTTATAGGCCTAATACCGGTTTTATAGTATATCCTTTAGACCTTAAAAGCTTGATGATTCCGTTTTCACCCATAAGATGAGCACTTCCTACTGCAAAGAAAGAACTTTCTTTTTTCATTATTTCGGGCATTTTTTCTGCCCAGTTTTTATTTCTGTCTGTAAGCATGGCTTTCTCCTGTTCGGCATTCATTATTTTGTCATTTCTGAAAGAGGTGTGGATAGACTGTACATCTTCTTTTTTAAAGGCGGCAATCATTTCCTTAAACAGAATTTCATATTCTTTTCCCATTTTTAATTGTTCTATCACTGCTTTCAGATCATAGGCCTTATTAATGGATGCCATCTGGTCTTCCACCTTTTCAAGCCCATAGATTTTCTTTTTATTTTTCAGGGCATTTTGGAGGAGTTCTATTTCGTATGATTTTATTTCAGTTTGAGGACATGGTAAAGCTTTCATGGAAATAAGTGCGTATAGGCCCTGTGAACTGGAATTATCCATCTTCTTTAAATCCGTTCCGTAGTCAGCAAGGATTTTATCCAGTTCTTGTGCTTCTTCAGGACTAAGCTGGTCTGATAGTTTTTTATCAGCCTGATATATTTTCTGCACTGCTGTCATTTCAGTGGGATCTGTATAATTGATCTCCATCACAAGATTATCAGATTTTTCAAGAGCTTTCATCACTTTCGGTTTGATCTCAAAATCCTGGCTGCACATGACATGAAAGGTTCCTGCAATGTATGAAGGTTTCGTGAGTCCATTTCCTGAAACTTCCCAGAGTGTACTGTTTTCTGAGCTTGCTTTCTGAGCTTTTGCCGTCATGAAGTTTGCCGATAATAACGCTGCGAACCCAAGTTTTACTAAATTTTTCATATAATTAATTTTTTCGATTTTCTTATTCTTTAAACAGTAGGTACGGACAGTATCATAATCGTTACAGCTTTTTTTGAAAAAAAATAAAAACCTCCTGAAAAAGGAGGTCTGTAAAATCTAAAATTATGACGATAACCAATTGGTTAGGATTGCTTTGTGCTATTCTTGAATTTTTGTATGTTCCGTCTTTATTAGTTTTCTTTTTCTCAAAAAGTATACAACGATAGTTAAGATTAATAGCAGAGGCCATATCGTGATAAGCCCCACTGCTATCTTTTGAATCAGGTAAAATCCTTCCACAAACGCATTTTTAGCGTCATATATAAAGTTGAACTTATATTTATTGTCAATGTTTCTGGTATTGGTTACTGCAATTTCTGCAGTCCGGAGCTTAGGCTCTTTAATGTAGATATCTATGGTGCTGTATTTGATATTGTCTGCAGTATCCATATTGGCGAGCTGCTGCAGATTTCCTTCCGCCATATTATCATTGTCCAGCTTTACTTTGTCTTTATTGGTTTTTAATTGTTCAATGTTTTCACCTGTCTTTTTAATTCTTTTACCTTCCATTTCTGCATACCTGATGTTGGATGTTACATCTTCAGCATTGATAATTCTGGAGTTCAGGAACAGCTTTTTATCATTGATGATCACAAGGAGCTCACCTAGCTTTTCTGTAGGAACCCGTACCTGCATAGTGTTTTCCGTCTGGTATTTTTTTATCAACATGGCGTCATTGCTGGAAGTGTTGTAAGTATCCTCGGATATTACATTACTGTGAAGGTTGCTGCGGGTAACAAACCCTCCAAGATCCTGAACTGATTTTTCAATGGAAATCGTTGCTTCATATACATCTTTTACTTCCATGTTCACATCTGCCGTTTTGATGAACTGTTTATCCTTTACGGTCATGGTTGCCGCAGACGAAACACTGTCCGATGTAGCTGTAGAATCTGCTACAGCATAATCTGCACGTTCGCTGGAAGACACTACTGCTTCTCCTTTTTTACATGAATAAATACCTAATAAAAGTACTGCGGATAATGATAATTTAATGTAAGTCGTTTTCATAGCATTCATTTTTGTGGGTTTCTTAGGTCAAAGTTCAGGCAGGATCCTTCGAAATATTTGAAAATCCGGCGTAAAAAGTTTGTAAAGAAATATTTCTATTTTAATATGTTGAAAATGAATGTTTTGTAAAATAGATAGGATGGAAGTAATTTGTTTTCGGAGCAGTTTTTGCTTAACTTTTACAAATCAATCCCACAAAACATTACTATGTCAAATCCCTTTTCCAAAATAAGAAACGCGATAGAATTATTCAGATCTATAGATTTTGACCAGCTGAGTGCTATTTCTCAAAAAGTTGATCTCCCGAAGCTGATGCAGAATTTCTCCAAACTGGATGATAAACAGCTGAACGGAATGATGAAAATGCTCGATCCCAGTAAGAAAAAGAAAGAGCTTCCGCCAATTGATGGTGACTTCTATGATATTTACCACACACTGACTCCTGAGCAGCGTGAAATTCAGCTTAAAGTGAGAGCTTTTATGGAAAAAGAAGTAAAGCCTCTGGTAAATCACTACTGGCTTAGAGACGAATTTCCTTTTGAACTGATCCCTAAATTTCAAAAACTAAATATCTGCGGTGTTACCTATGAAGGATATGGCTGTCCGGGAATGCCTTTTCTGATGGAAGGTGTCATTGCTATGGAAATGGCGAGAATTGATGCTTCTATTGCCACATTCTTTGGGGTGCAGTCGGGTCTTGCGATGGGATCTATTTATATCTGCGGATCAGAAGAGCAGAAGCAGAAGTGGCTTCCACAGATGCAGAAGTTTGAAAAAATCGGGGCTTTCGGCCTTACAGAGCCAGAAGTAGGCTCCGGAGCAGCAGGTGGTCTTACCGTTACCTGCAAAAAAACAGAAGAAGGCTGGATCCTTAATGGACAAAAGAAATGGATAGGAAATGCAACATTTGCTGATCTGATTATCATCTGGGCAAGAGATCTGGACAGTGGTGAAGTAAAAGGTTTCATTGTTGAAAAAGATAATCCAGGCTATTCCGTAGAAAAGATTAAAGGGAAAATGGCACTAAGAATTGTTCAAAACGGACTGATTACTTTAAAAGACTGTCTGGTGACCGAAGAAAACCGTTTGCAGAAGGCGGACTCATTTAAAGATACCGGAAAAGTTCTACGCATGACCAGGGCAGGAGTGGCATGGATGGCTACAGGCTGTGCAAGAGGAGCCTATGAAAGTGCATTACAGTATACCAGAACCAGAGAACAGTTCGGAAAACCTATTGCTTCATTCCAGATGATTCAGGGGCATCTGGTGGAAATGCTTTCCAACCTTACCGCCATGCAGACCATGGTTTTCCGGCTTTCGGAGATGCAGGATGAAGGAATTTTAAAAGATGAGCATGCCTCACTGGCTAAAGTTTTCTGTACTTTGAGAACCCGGGATATTGTTTCCAGGGCGAGAGAAGTGATGGGTGGAAACGGTATTCTCCTTGAGTATGACGTAGCCAGGTTCGTGGCAGATGCTGAAGCTATCTATTCTTACGAAGGCACAAAAGAGATCAATTCATTGATTGTTGGAAGATCTATTACCGGATTCAGTGCATTTGTATAAATCCTTCAATGTGAATGGTGAATGGTCATTATTGAGTATCGCAGTAATATAAAATTGACAGCGAAGCTAATTGACCATTCACCATTCATCAATAACTTCCTAGCTAATCAAAGCCTTATATTTCTCCCTGTTATCAATAATCATCCAAAGATTAATCAGGAACAGAGCTCCTGCGATAGACATTCCCATGGTAGATTTGTCTATTGTGAAGACGTGAACCACAATTCCTACCATTATAGGTAAAATGACAATGGTCCCTAATGCCCTTGTTTTTGGGAAAATAAAAAATAACCCGCCGACAACTTCTACAATACCAACCAGGGGCATCAGCCAGTGAATTTCTCCAAATGCTGCAAAAAGTTTCATTTGCTCAGGCGTTGGCTTTTCCATTGGCATATAATTAAAGAATTTGTTTAATCCAGCATTGATAAACATAAGCCCGAAAAGAAGGGCAAAGATAAATTTTACGATTTTCATGATTGATGATTTTATATCAAATGTAAAACAAAAATGGTATTCGTAAGTCTGTTTTTGATAAAATTTATTAATGTTGTAAATTTATCCCTATGTTTGGAATAATTTCTAATTTCATTTAATATATTTGTTATACAAATCAAAACTAAAACAATCGTATTATGCTGAAAAATCTTCAAAAATTAAATCGTGAGAACTTAAAGAAAGTTCATGGTGGAGGAAAGCCTCCTATCTGTGATATAGGACCGGCAGGCTGTCCGTGTATAATTCCGCCGGGAGATCCTTGCTTAGGCGGTCCGGGAGGAGGTGGCGAAGATTTGGGATATTGTCCTGACAGCCACACATATATTCCATGCAACCAGACCTGTCCTGACGGAAGGGATCCATTCTGTGCGCTATAAAACCAACTATAGAGGCTGTCTCAATTGAGGCAGCTTTTAAGTGATAACCAACAATATATTATAACAATTCATTGCTCATTACCAATTACTCATTGCTCATGGTCAGTCCATTTCCTTCAGCGTAATATTCTTAGAAATCTTGTAGCTCTTTTTCTTTTTATTAGGTTTTTCTTCCTCACCGAGCAGTTTGCCCCATGGCTTTAAGCCGTCTACTCTTTCAAAAATAATTTTAATAATTGCAATAGCCGGAATACAGAGAAACATTCCTGCGATTCCCCAAAGGTGCTCGCCTAAAATAATTCCGATGAAAGAAAACAGAGCATTAATCTTCACTTTTGAACCTACAACGAACGGAAGTACAATGTTTCCATCAATGATATGTACGGCAATATACCCGATCGCTACGTACACGCAAGTGGAAGGTGTACCGGTTGCAAAGGCAATGAAACATGATATTAAAAGAGAAATACAGATTCCCAAGTAAGGAATAACGTTTAATAACCCTGTCAAAACAGCCAGAAGTATAGCATACTTTACCCCTAAAATGGTAAGAAGGATCGAGCAAAGAATGGAAACGATCAAAACCTGAAGGCAAAGACCGAAAATATATTTCTTAGTCATAACCCTGATCTCGGTAACCACTTCCTGTACGCTTGCTTTATGTTTTTCGTTAAAAACGGTTACGATGAAATTATTAAGAATCCTTCTGTAGTTTAAAATAAAAATAAAGAACAGGGTAAAAAATACAATGAAGCCAAAACCGCTTGAAAATATCCCAAAAGTAAAACCAAGAATCACTCCCGAAGAAGAAAGAAGTTTATTTAACCCCTGATTAATATAGTCCAGCTGTTCATCTATCTTTACATTGAATGTTTTTGAAATCCAATGCTGCAGGTTATTGAAAACAGTTGTCATCTGATCCCTTAGGTGAGGAAGATCCTTGCTGAAATCAGAAAGCTGTGATCCGAAAAAATAAATAAGCCCGGATAAAATAGCCAGCATAATGAAAACCGAAGTCATTGTTGAAATAGATCTTGGAAATCTTAATCTTCTTTCCATGAATGTGGCAGCTGGAAGAAAGAGCATAGCCATTAAAAAAGCTAAGAAAAAAGGAGCTAATATGCTCTGCCCGAGTGCTAACAGGTAGCCAAGTCCAATGATGGAAATAACAACAAGCGTGAGATTAACAAGAAAAGGGAGTCGAAGAAAATTCATAATTTTTCAAATCTGTTGCATAAAAATAAGAAAACCCGCCTAATTACAGACGTGTTTTGGTTTAATTAACATAATTCTTTTTGAAAGAGAAGGCATAGGATAGTGACGTGTGGTATGTGTTTTTTTTAAAATTAATCTCAACTATTTTATGCTTTTGTAGCTGAGTTTAATGACAAAAAAACACACCTCAAATATAATCTGAGGTGCGTTTCCTTATTGAGAGTTGATATGTTTTACTTTATTTTTCAATTGCAAAGTCAACCACTTCCTCCATTCTGTTCACATAATGTACAGTCAGGTTTTTCAGATAATCTTTTTTGATCTCTTCCACGTCTTTTCTGTTCGCTTCACAAAGAATTACCTCTTTTATTCCTGCCCTTGTTGCAGCAAGAAGCTTTTCTTTAATTCCGCCTACAGGAAGTACTTTTCCTCGTAATGTTATCTCACCTGTCATTGCAAGATGAGGTTTTACTTTTTTATTTTTGAATGAAGAAACCATAGAGGTCAGCATAGCAATACCCGCAGACGGTCCGTCTTTCGGTGTTGCCCCTTCCGGAACGTGAACATGGATGTTTTTCTTATCCAGGTCTTCCTGCGCTATTCCAAGTTCGTCATGTTTGGCTTTAATATATTCGAGGGCGATGGTTGCAGATTCCTTCATAACGGTACCTAGATTTCCGGTCATGGTAAGGCTTCCTTTTCCGTTGCTTAGAATACTTTCAATGTATAAAATATCTCCGCCTACACTGGTCCATGCCAAACCGGTTACTACACCAGGTACTCCGGTGATTTCAGACAGGCTTTTCGGTCTTGGAACGCCAAGAATTTCATCAATCTTGTCAATAGTGATCTTTGGATCATATTCTTTCATCAGAGCAGTCTGAAGGGCAACCCATCTTGCAATAGATGCAATCCTTTTTTCCAGAGTTCTTACGCCGCTTTCTGAAGTGTGGGCTTCAATGATATGTTTAAGTTCAGGATTTCCAAGTTTGAATGATTTTGCGTCCAAACCATTTTCTTCCTGCTGTTTTTTGATCAAATGTCTCTTCGCAATCTCTGTTTTTTCCTCCATCGTATATCCGGCGATTTGAATGATCTCCGTTCTGTCCAGAAGAGGAGTCTGTATCGTGGAGAGTGAGTTTGCAGTAGCGATAAACATCACTTTAGACAAATCGTAGCCCATTTCCAGGAAATTGTCATAGAAAGCTTTATTTTGCTCAGGATCAAGCACTTCCAGAAGAGCCGAACTTGGGTCGCCGTGAAGCCCTTGAGCAATTTTATCAATTTCATCAAGCACAATTACCGGGTTGGAAGTGCCAGCTTTTTTGATGGATTGCAGAATTCTTCCCGCCATAGCTCCAATATATGTTTTTCTGTGTCCACGGATCTCACTTTCGTCGTGAAGTCCGCCCAGAGATAATCTTACATATTTTCTTCCCAAAGCATCAGCAACCGATTTTCCTAAAGATGTTTTTCCTACTCCCGGAGGTCCTACAAGTAAAAGAATAGGAGATTTCATGTTGTTTTTTAGCTTTAAAACAGCCATATGCTCCAGAATTCTTTTCTTTATATCTTCAAGCCCGAAGTGAGCTTTATCCAAAGTTTTTTCAGCCTTGGCAATATCAAAGACATCTTTTGTATAAGTTTCCCACGGAAGATCTGTGAAGAAATCCAGATAATTTCTCTGAACATTATAATCAGGAGAATTCGGGTTCTGACGCTGCAGCCTGCTGATTTCTTTCTGGAAATGCTCTTCAACTTCCTGGCTCCATTTTTTTCTCCTTGCTTTATTGATGAGGTCCTCTACATCACTTTCCGGACCGCCGCCCAGCTCATCCTGAATAGTTCTTATCTGCTGATTCAGAAAATACTCTCTCTGCTGTTTGTCAAGATCCTTTGATGTTTTCTGATGGATCTGGTTTCTTAATTCCAGTTTTCTGAAATCCTCATGCATCATTTCATAGCACTTGTGGGCTCTTTCCATAAGGCTTTTCTCCTCAAGCAGCTTTTGCTTTTCCATAGAAGGAAAGCTTGCATTGGTGCAGATGAAATTCAAAAGATCATCATTATTATTGATATTCTTAATGGCGAAATTAGCGGCATTCGGAATATTAGGATCCAGTTCAATGATCTTTAGGGCCAAATCTTTGATATTCTCAAGTAAAGCCTCATATTCTTCCTGATTTTTCGGCCGGGAATCTTTCAGTTTTGTGATTTCTGCTTTGAAATAAGGCTGGTTTTGTACAATCTTTTTTATTTTAAACCTGTGGAAACCTTTAGTGATAGCTGTTATATTGCCTTCAGGAAGTTTAATGATCTTGATGATCTTTGCCAGCGTTCCGGTCTGATACATATCCCTTTCGGCAGGCTGCTCCAGATCTGAGTTTTTCTGGCTCACGATTCCGATGAACTCACCATTTTTCTGTGCTTCTTCAAGAAGCTGTATCGATGTTTTTCTTCCAGCAGTAATAGGAATTACCACATTTGGAAACATGACCATATTTCTTACGGGAAGTATAGGGAATATTCTCTGTTCGGAATTCTTATCAGTTTCCGAAAAGTCTGAAAGATTGATCTCTTCGGCTACAATGTCAAACCCATCGCTGATCATTTCCTCTAAACTAATATCTTCAAATTCTGTCATAGTTAATCAAATGACAAATTGTCATCTTCGTTTTAAATCGTTAAAATGATATTTTACAATATGCGCTGAAAACGTGCAGCGTATTATAGTTCTCTAAATTGCACAATACCTATGCCATTTGTTTTTTGCTAAAAAATATGGTCAAAATTTCCTTTTTTTAATAATCTTTCATTTTAAAAATTAAAATAAAGGAGTTCTGCTTCTCTAATTTCTTAAAAATGTGTATTTTCGCAAACTGATAAAAAACTATAATATATAAAATGGCAATTTTAGGACAGATTAGGAGTAAGCCTTGGCTTTTGATGGGAGTGATTGCATTGGCGCTTTTAGCGTTTCTGGTAAACCCCGACAGTATCGACAAGGTTTTTGGAAAAAATCCTGATGTTTTAGGAAAAGTAAACGGTGAGAAAGTCACCCGCGAAGAGTTCAATGATCAGCTTTTCGTACTGCAGCAGCAGGCTGAGCAACAGGGCCGTCCAAAAACGGGACTTGAAGAGCAGGCTTGGCAGTTACTTGTACAATCTAAACTTATCAAGCAGCAGTTTGAGAAATTGGGCTTTGAAATGACTGATGATTACTTCTGGAATCAAATCCAGTACGATCAGATGTTCGCCCAAAATCAACAGTTCTTTGATGAGAAAGGTAATTTTAAAACTCAAGAGCTTAAAAAAGAGATTGAAACATTAAAAAACACCAACCCTGAAGGCTACAACCAGTGGCTGAAAACCAGAAAAACTGTAGAATACAGGTTGATGGCAAGACAGGTGTTTACTAATATTTCTGCAGGAATTACTACTGGTAAAAAAGAAGCTGAAGAGATTATGAAGCAGAGAGACCAGCTGGCTGACATCGATTTTGTAAAGATCGACTATGCTGCGTACCTTCAGAAAACAAAAATCAACGTTACTACGGCAGACCTTGAAAACTATATCAAGCAGCACCCTGTAATGTTTAAAGCTGAGCCTAGCAGAAACATCGGAATTGTTTATTTCCCTTCTAAACCTAGTCCGGCAGATGATGCAGCGGCTCAGAAGGAAATCAATAAACTTTTCTCAGGAGGTACTGATGCGAGCGGAGGAACAGAGAACTTCCAGAATACAAAGAACGACTCAATGTTCGTAATGGCTAACTCTGATATGCCTTTTAATAATCAGTATGCAGCGCCTGCCCAATTGCCTCAGGCTATCCAGGGGCAGATTGCGACTGCGGCTATCGGACAGACGTTCGGACCTTACAAAGAGCAGAACTTCTATGTGGCTTCGAAACTTTTGGATAAAAAGACTTCAGATTCTACATTGTCGAGACATATCCTTATCGCTTTCAAAGGAAGCCCTGCAGGAGAAGGGGTAACAAGATCTAAGGAGCAGGCTAAGAAATTGGCAGACTCTATCGGAGCTATTGTGAAAGCAACGCCTGCTAAATTCACAGAATTTATCAAAATGTCTAACGATCCAAACTCTGCGGCACAGGGAGGAAGCTTAGGATGGACTACCCCGGAAACTCCTTTTGTTCCAGAATTCCTTACTTATTTAGCTAATAATCCTAAAGGAGCTACAGGCGTTGTAGAAACACAGTTCGGATATCATATCATCAATATTGAAGATAAAAAAGCAGGGGCAATGAGCTATAAAGTAGCTAACCTTGTAAAAGAAGTGAAACCTTCAGATGCTACAGAAGCTGAATCTGATAAAAAAGCTAGAAGATTCATTCAGCAGGTTCAGGGGAAATCTTTCAACGATTTCGTGAATATTGCTAAAAAAGGAAACTATCAGTTCTCCAATCCTAAAGCAGCCAAAAGATTTGACGGACAGCTTCAGGGTCTTGGTACGGATAAAGACGGAGAAATCTTGGCTTGGGCCTTCGATAAGAAAAGAGCTAAGGGAGATACAGAATTCTTTACTGTAGAAGGTACAGGAGATAAAATTGTAGCATACCTTAACGGAAAACAGGAGGCAGGCCTTGCAGATCCTGAATCTGTAAGAGATCAGATTGAAGTAATCGTTAAAAATAAATTGGCAGCTAAACAGATCTCTGATAAAATTGCCGGAGCTAAAGCTTCAAGCTTAGATCAGATTGCAAAGCTGTTTGGTTCAACAAAACAAGCAGCTCAGGTTAATATGCTTAATCCGTCAGTAGCAGGTGCTATGGAGCCTAAAGTTGCAGGTGCAGCCTTCGGTGTTGCGAAAGGTAAACTTTCTAACCCTATCGAAGGAGGAACGGGAGTTTATGTATTGGTCAAAAAATCAGAAACAGTAAACAAGCAGCCGGGTGACCTTAAGCAGTTTACAGAATCTATTACCCAGAGAAATGCAGGTATGTTCGGACAGGCTTGGATGAAGAGTCTTCAGGATAATGCAGATATCGAAGATTACAGAATTGAAATCTGGAACAAGCTGGGAAATCAGCAACAGTAAGAAATTAACTTTTACAGATATAAAAGCGGCAGGAAATCCTGCCGCTTTTTTGTATTTAACGCAGAACAATAAAGAAAAAGATTAATTAAAAATGTGTTATATTTGCTCATTAGAAAAAAATTAGCAAGTGAAGTTCAGTAAAGAATTAAAAGCTGGTGTGATTGCACTTTTAGCTATTGTAGGCTTTGTGTTGTTGTTTCAATTCATGAAAGGCAGAAGTCTTTTTACTACCGATAATATATTTTACGCAAAATACGATAATGTGGAAGGGCTGGCACAGTCATCCGCGGTTTCCATTAATGGTCTGAAAGTAGGTCAGGTCGATAAGATCATCCCTAGAACGGCAAAAGATGGAAAGATTAGTTTTGTCGTAAAAATTACAGTAGATGACAACTTCGAGTTTTCCAAAAATTCAACCCTTGAAATCTTTGAACCAGGCCTGATGTCAGGAAAAGAAATGAGAGTGAATCTTATGTACGGAGGACAAACTGCAAAAGATGGAGATACATTACAGGGTACTTTCAAACTGGGAACTTTGGGAAGTCTTTCTTCTCAGGTAGGTCCTGTTAAAGACCAGTTACAGACTGTTCTGTACAGAGTAGACTCTTTGATGGCGAATGCAAACCAGGTGGTTAATGCACAAAACAGAGAAGAGATCAGAGCCCTGCTTGCCAATCTTAATAAAACGGTAGGTGCTCTACAAACTACTGCGGGAAGTGTAAATACCCTTGTAGGAAACAATGATCCTAAACTTCAGAAAGTACTTGATGACGCAAGCCTTACCATGCAGAGCGGGAAGGTGACATTAGATAAATACGGTAACCTTGCAGAAAGCATTGATACTAAAAAACTGAATGCAACAATTGCCAATCTAGATGCTACTGTAGGAAAACTCAACCAGGTAATAGCTGGAGTTGACAACGGACAGGGAAGCTTAGGAAAGTTAATGAAGGATGAACAGTTGTATAATAATCTGAACTCTGCCTCCACTAACCTGAATTCATTGATTGAAGATATGAAAGCAAACCCTAAGAGATACATCAATTTCTCGGTTTTCGGTAAGAACAATAAAGACTAATCACCTTATGCAGTACATCGATAACATCATTTTTCTGATCTTATTAGTGGCGGGATTCGGGCTGTTTGCCAAAAGCCTGCAAAAGATTTACAGAAATATCAGATTAGGAAGAGAGATCAACAGAAGCGACAGGAAAGCCGAGCGCTGGGAAACCATGGCCCGAGTGGCAATGGGCCAGAGCAAAATGGTAAAACGTCCTGTAGCCGGTATTCTCCACCTTTTTGTATATGTCGGGTTTGTTATTATCAACATTGAATTGATAGAAATTATTGTTGACGGAATCTTTGGAACTCACCGGTTTTTGGCTTCCATTTTTGGAGATAGTTTCTACAGCTTCTTTACAGCAACATTAGAAATACTAGCTCTTTTAGTCATAATTGGAGTTGTTGTTTTCTTTATCAGAAGAAATTTCTATGGAGTTAAAAGACTTAATATGAAAGAACTTTTTGGCTGGCCTAAAAATGATGCCAACTGGATCTTAATCATTGAGTTTGCTCTAATGGTAGCTTTCTTCAGCATGAATGCTTCAGAATCTGTTTTACAGGCTAGAAATGCAGAAGGTTTTCATCATACAGGTTCTTTCCCGATTAGCCAGATGCTTTTTGTTCCAATCCTGGAAGTATTCAGTTTTGATAATGGTTTCTTGGTTTTTGTTGAAAGAAGCGCATGGTGGTTCCATTTTGTGGGGATTCTTTTCTTCATGAATTATCTTTATTATTCAAAACATCTTCATATTATTTTAGCTTTCCCAAGCACATGGTTTGCTAACCTTGATAAAAAAGGAAAATTCAATAACCTGGATTCTGTAACCAAGGAGATCAAACTAATGATGGATCCTAACGCAGATCCGTATGCTGCACCGGCTGAAGGAGAAACAGCAGATGCTCCGTCTAAATTTGGGGCAGAAGATATATTTGATCTTGACCAGGTACAGTTGCTTAATGCCTATTCCTGTACAGAATGTGGAAGATGTACCTCTGTATGTCCTGCCAATATCACGGGTAAAAAACTTTCGCCGAGACTGATTCTTATGAAAACAAGAGACAGGCTGGAAGAAGTAGGTAGAAATATAGACAAAAACGGAAAATTCGAAGACGACGGCAAGAAGCTTCTGAATGATTACATCACAAAAGAAGAACTTTGGGCGTGTACTACTTGTAACGCTTGTACAGAAGCATGTCCGGTGTTGCTGGATCCGCTTTCTATTATTTTCGAAATGAGGAGATTCCTTGTCATGGAGCAGTCTGCTGCACCTCAGGAACTCAATCTGATGATGACGAATGTAGAAAATAATGCCGCACCTTGGCAGTATAACCAGGCAGACCGTCTGAATTGGGCTAATGACTAAACTCTGAAAAGATGAAAAGACTATTTTTTGCGTTTGTTATCCTGTTTTCAGGTCTTGTATTAGCTCAGAATGCTGATCAGAAAAAAATCCTTGAAGATTCACAGTCATTCATGTCCATGTTTCAGAAAAGAGACTATGACGGAATGCTGGATCTTACACATCCCGGAATTTTTGAAAAAGTAGACAGGCAGACCATGACCAGAACTTTCAAAATGCTGCTTGAAGGAAACGATGAATTCAAAATAGAGATCCTGGATCCCAATAAAAATACTTTTAATGTCTCTGATATTTTCACCACAAAGGAAAATACAAAATATGCCTTTACGACTTATCCGATGAAGATGAAAATGACTTTTTTAAAAGAGAAGTTTGATGAAAGTAAAAAGAAAACTGTGATCAGCATGATGGCAGTTCAGGGGATGGATGCCAAATTCTTAGATGACAGCTCTCTGGAAATGAGTAAGCAGGCCATGATCATTGCTCTGAACGACAAGGGTACAGGAAATACATGGAAATATCTGAACTATGATGAAGCCAATCCGCTGTATGTATCTGTAGTTCCGGTAGAAGTAATGAAAAAGGCAAAGGAATACTACGCTGATTTATTAATTAAACAAAAAGAAAATGCAAATTAAAACAATGGCAGAATATGCTGCCGAAGGAAAGTCCCCGGAAGTTTTATTTTGGGTTGGATGTGCCGGAAGTTTTGACGACCGCGCCAAAAAAATTACAAAAGCATTTTGCAAGATATTAAACAAAATAGGAGTTGAATTTGCAGTTCTGGGACCGGAAGAAAGCTGTACCGGGGATCCTGCAAAAAGAGCAGGAAACGAATTTGTTTTCCAGATGATGGCCCTTACCAATATAGAGGTTCTGAATGCCTATGAAGTAAAAAAGATTGTGACGGCATGCCCTCACTGCTTTAATACCCTGAAAAATGAATATCCAGGCTTGGGAGGTTACTATGAAGTAGTTCACCATACCCAATTCCTTAAAACATTAATGGAAGAAGGAAGGCTGAAGATAGAGGGAGGTGCTTTTAAAGGAAAAAAGATTACATTCCATGATCCCTGCTATCTTGGAAGAGCTAATAATGAGTATGAGGCTCCAAGAATCCTGCTAGAAAAGCTGGATGCAGAACTTGTGGAAATGAAACGCTGCAAGACCAACGGTCTGTGTTGTGGAGCAGGAGGCGCGCAGATGTTCAAAGAACCTGAAAAAGGGAATAAAGACATCAATATCGAAAGAACAGAAGAAGCATTGTCTTTCGAACCAAAAGTTATTGCTACAGGATGTCCTTTCTGTAACACGATGATGACAGACGGTGTAAAGCATTTTAATAAAAATACAGAAGTAGCTGTAAAAGATATTGTAGAACTTCTTGCAGAAGCTGAAGATCTGTAAAAATTACATATAAGATAGTGAAAACTCAGGCTCATGCCTGGGTTTTTCTTTATCATAAACTCAGGAATATTTCTTAATTTTATACTTTAAAATTGACAGGATATGAAAATTGAAGAATCCAGCATAGTAGAAACCAACGACTACAGAGTTATTATATATCCGGCATCAAGGCCTCTTGAAACTAAAGAGGCTAAAGCTATCACTGAAAAACTTTTTGACTTCCTTGCGTCCTGGGCGGCACACGGAAAACCACTTTCTTCATCTTTTAAGATTGAAAAAAATCAGTTTATTGTGGTATGTGTGGATGAAGAGAAAGAAATGGCTTCAGGCTGCAGTATTGATGCCTTAGGGAAGATCATGCGCGAAATAGATGAAGAATATCAGCTTGGGCTTTTCGACAGAATGAAGGCCAGCTTTGTACAGGACGGACAAGTAAAGACATTGAAACTTCAGGATTTTAAATCTCAGCTGAGAAGGGGTGAACTGCCGAAAGACATTCAGATTTTTGACTTCTCTAAAAACACATACCTGGACTTTTTGAGCCACTTTTTACTGCCATTGGAAAAAAGCTGGGCTGCAGGTATTGTTTAAAGGTAAAATAAAAGAAAATCAGAACTTTAGATTGAAGTCTTCAGGCAGTTTTCTGTTGAAAATAGTCTTTGTAAAATCTTCAATATAAGGTTCTTTTTGTTTGATGACTTTACAGGGATTCCCTACCGCAATAGAATTGGAAGGAATATTTTTTGACACGATAGAGCCTGCTCCAATGACGACATTGTCACCAATTTGTACGCCGGGAAGAATTACCGAATTGGTTCCTACAAAAACATTATTTCCGATAATGATAGGACCGCATTCATCATGAATACTGTGATCGTTGTGGTTGTGGTTAGCAGATATCAGTGAAGTTCCTGCTCCGAAGCCTACATTGCTTCCGATAATGATGCCATTATTCGCCTGAATATAAATATTGGGATTATCTCCCGGATCACACAAAATTCCCTTTTTAATATTCTGATAACCTCTGATTTCCGAAGTAAAATGTACAGGCCAAGGTACTTTCCCGTTAATTCTCAATATTTTTTGTGGTATTAGATAAGTGAAAAAAAGCACGTGAGGAAGCAGGTAGTCATACTTTTGGCGGTAATATTCAGGATAGAAAAAATTATTAATTCTATGGAAGATTTGATATTCAATAAATTTTTTAATCGGATTCATTTTTCTTCAAAATAAGCATGATGTAAAAATACAAAAATCCATAGCCGATAAACAAAAATCCTGAAAAAATCCCTACCAGATAACTAATTCCCATTTCCTTTCCGATGTAAATGGCAGCAATATTGGCTAGGAAAAGATAAATATTAAACACCAATGCAACATTGTTGCGTTTTAAGATCGTTAAAATATCTGAAATAGGGTTGATAAGACTTCGGGTCAGAAATCCGAAGGACATTAGGAAAATAAAAAGCCCAAGATGTTCCCAGTTTTTATTGAAGAACATTTTAAGAATGGGAACACCAACCAAATTAATAAGAATATAAAGTGCGAAAATGATGTAAAAATTCATCAGACTCATCTTTCTTGTATATGCAAATAGTTCACTTCTGCTTTTACCTTTATTTTTAATTTCTGCAGCTCTTGGATAGTAGACCGTAGCAATAGATGAAGAAATCAAAAGAAGAGGAACGGACATTATTTTTACAGCCAAAGAATATTCTCCCAACAGCGAATCAGCAAAATAAAGCGAGATCAGGATGGGCATAATATTGTTTCCTAAGGCATTGATCAGTGTAGAAGGATAAGAATATTTAAAAAGCTCCGGTCTTTTCTTAGCATTGGCAATATAACGCTTCACATCAGGTTTCATGAAATATTTCCTTGAATAATAGATGGCAACAAGAAAAGCGGCAATATATCCAATAAAACTCCCTATTACAAGCCCGTTTTCAATCTTAATAAATACAAATAATACCTGAAAAAGAAAGCTTACCAAAGAATCTACGATCGTTAATACAGAAACCAGTTTGAAATGCTTCTTCTTGGCAAGCAGAAACTTCGCATTATTCGTAAATAAATAAATGAAGCCTGTGAAGATTCCAAGAAATAAAATGTTTTTCGGAATGTCAAAAGGAATAAATACCAACAGGAAAGCCAGGAACATTACTGCTGCTGAAACTATACCCGCCGCGCTGAAATTATTACTCACATCCTGCTCATTCCCTTCAAGCATGATCATATGTTCCTGTGCAAGGCTTAATACCACAGTAAATATGCTCATTATGCTCAGATAAATACTGAAGATGCCGTACTCCGAAGATCCGTAATATTTTGCCAGCAAAAGCCCCCCGATCACCAAAACAAACTTGGAAATAAAGTTTCCCTTAAATATGGTGGTGATATTGCTGCTGTTTAATCTTTTGAGTTTATTTAAAAACATGGTAAAATATTACGAGAACAAATATATAATTATACATTTGCATAAGTAAAAAAGATTATTGAAAATTAATGGAAAATGAAATTCAAGCTGAATCATATTTTAATACTTAAATTTATAGCCATTCTGTTTTTAACGGTTTCGTGCGGCAGCGATGACGATTCTTTACAGAGAATTGATCAGATTCTGAATATCTATATAAAAAACAGCGCCGGCCAGGATTTGCTGAACGCAAAAAAGACAGGTTCCTATTCTTCCTATGCGGTAAATGATGCCTTTGGTGTTACGGATGTGGCTCCGGTATCTGTACCTCTTAAAGTGACTACAGATTCTATATATTACTTTGAGTATCTACGGGGTGCAAAAAGAAGAACATTGGACTCATTAAGTCCTGATAACAGAACCTATCATTCCAAATTGGCATTCGCATTGAGCAGAACAGAAAACAATGTGGTGATAACCACTATTGATTCAATGGAGATCAAATACCGCTGGACACCGTCGGTATTCCAGGTTTCTGAGGTTCTTTACAACAATGAGGTTGTATTTACAAAGGATGCAGATGCACCCAATGCTATAAATACTATTACTATCATAAAATAATTTAAATTTGCAAAACTGTTAGCTTAGTATTTTAAGTTAACATCTAATATTTAACATCTAAATAAAATGTTACAAGTCAATTTTTTGCGCGACAATAAAGAACGCGTTTTAGAAGGTCTTAAAAAAAGACAATTCAAGAATCTTGGGTTGGTAGACGACGCTGTTGCTGCCGACGACGAAAGGAAAAGAATCCAGTTTGAATTAGATTCCCAGCTTTCCGAGATCAACAAAATTTCCAAAGAAATTGGACTTTTGATGAAAGAAGGAAAGAAAGAAGAAGCGGAGTCTGCAAAATCTAAAACAGCACAATTCAAAGAGTCGAGCAAAGAACTGCAGTCCCAATTAGATGCAACAGAAAAAGTTTTACTGGATATTTTATACCAGATTCCAAATGTTCCGTTCGAATTAGTAAAAAGTGGATCGTCTGCAGAAGACAACGAAAATATTTTCCAGTCTCACGATGTGGAAGGGCTTGGCGAAGGAGCGATCCCTCACTGGGAGCTTGCCAAAAAATATAACCTGATCGATTTTGAGCTTGGGGTGAAGATCGCTGGTGCCGGATTCCCTGTTTACCTGGGTAAAGGCGCAAGGCTTCAGAGAGCCCTGGTTCAGTATTTCTTAGATAAGAATGTTGAAAAAGGATATATGGAGGTCAATCCCCCGCATGTTGTGAATGAAGCTTCAGGTTACGGAACGGGACAGCTTCCTGATAAAGAAGGGCAGATGTACCACATTGGACTGGATGACCTGTATCTGATTCCCACAGCAGAAGTTCCTGTAACGAACCTTTATCGTGATGTATTGTTGGAAGAAAAAGATCTTCCAATTAAAAATACAGCTTTTTCTCAGTGTTACAGAAGAGAAGCAGGAAGTTACGGAGCTCATGTAAGAGGCCTGAACCGTCTTCACCAGTTCGAAAAAGTGGAAATCGTAAGACTTGAAAAGCCTGAGAACTCTTATGCTGCCCTGGAAGAAATGGTAGAGCATATTAAAGAGATCCTTACAGATCTTGAACTGCCGTTTAGAGTGTTAAGACTTTGTGGTGGAGACATGGGCTTCACTTCAGCGATGACCTATGATTTTGAAGTATGGAGTGCGGCGCAGGAAATGTGGCTGGAAGTAAGCTCTGTATCTAATTTTGAAACATTCCAGGCCAACCGACTGAAATGCCGTTTTAAAACAGAAGGAAAATCTCAGCTGGTGCATACCTTAAACGGTTCTGCAATGGCTCTGCCGAGAATCATGGCTGCATTGCTTGAGAACAACCAGACAGAAGACGGAATCAGAATTCCTAAGAAGATTGCAGAATATGCAAAATTTGATCTGATCAACTAGAATAATATGTCTAATGATACAATAATTCCCTTTCAAAAAATTGAAAGGGAATTATTGTATCATTTTTGTTATGATATTAATTGCCTAGTAATGGTTTTTTAAGTCGGGCAATAGGTAAAAAACCTGTAAAGCTTAAATCTTTAGAGATATACTCATTTTTCATAGGCTCTTCCTTAACCAGATCGGTACTTAAATATTTTTTATTGTCATCGGGAAGTAAAGTTACCACAACAGCATCGTCACCCATCTCTTCTTTTAATTTTATAGCACCAATGATATTGGCTCCTGAAGAAATCCCAACGGCTAACCCCAGCTGCTTGGCCAGTTTTTGTGCAATAATGATTGAATCTCCATCTGCTGCACAAATAATACTATCCAGATCCTCTAATTTAACGATAGCGGGAATAAACTCATCTGAGATTCCTTGTATACGATGCGAACCTATCTTATATCCGGTCGTTAACGTAGGGCTTTCTAATGGTTCCAAAGGATGAATTTTAACGTCTGGGTTGTGACTTTTCAATTGTTTCCCTATTCCCATGACTGTTCCTCCGGTACCTACTCCTGCAACGAATGCATCTACTTTTAATCCTTTAGAAGCAAGCTGAAGTATTATTTCTCTTCCGGTTGTTAATTCATGAGCTTCCGGGTTGTATTGATTTTCAAATTGGCGAGGCAAAAATACACCTCCTTTGGAAGCCAGCTCTTCGCTCAATTTAATGCTTCCTAAAAAGCCGCCTTCTTCTTTGGATATGAGCTCTATATCTGCGCCCATACTTTTGATGATATCAATACGCTCCTTGCTCAGCCAATTGGGCATAATGATCTTTACATGGTGTCCCAATGCCTTTCCGATAGCAGAAAAAGAAATTCCTGTATTCCCGCTGGTGGCTTCAATAATAGTATCTTCGGGGCGGATGTCACAATTCATATAAGCCTTATATAAGATATACAAAGCCATTCGGTCTTTGATGCTGCCGGTAAGATTATAATTTTCGCATTTTACATATATTTTCCCAGGCCTACCTTTATAAATATATTGTAGCTCAAGCATTGGCGTATTACCTATTAAGCACCATAAATACTTGAATCTGCTGTCCAGTTCGGGAGATAAGCATTTCGTAAATACTTTTTTTTCAGTTGTTGATATCATTTGTTCTAATTATAGCACAAAAGTATATGTATTTCATTTTTTATTCAACGGGTTGCTGAAAATTCAAGAAATTTTATGGAAAATGAGTAATAAACAAGAAATATTACAGATAATGTACTAAATTAGTGTGGTATTCAAAATAATTTTAAGATGAAATTGGACCAGACAGACGTCAAGTTATTACAATTGCTGCAGGAAAATGCCACATTAAATAACAAAGAACTATCACTGAAGCTGCACTTATCGATTGCAGCAGTACACGAGCGCGTAAAAAAGCTTAAAACAAATGGATATATTATAAAAACGGTAGCATTATTAGATCGGCATAAAATAGGTTTAGGACTGATCTCTTTCTCACAGGTATTTTTAAAAGCGCATACATTTGATGTAATTCAAGAATTTGAAAAAGAAATTATTAAGCTTCCTGAAGTGATGGAATGCTATCAAATTGCCGGCTCATATGATTTTATGCTTCGCATTGTGACAAAGGATATGGATGCCTACAATATTTTTCTGCGGTATAAACTCTCCTTACTTTCTCATGTGAATACTGTTCATACATATTTTGCGCTGTCGGAGGTTAAGAGCGTTACAGCGTTTCCTTTGGAACAGTGATTTTCTTTTCTTTATAATGTAACAATATTATCTTTTTATCAGCATTTTCGCGCAGAAGTAAAATATTATGATATTAATTACCAAAAACCTGCTTTAATTTATAAGGAAAGAACTTAGTAATATGATTTCGAGGTATAAACCTAATACCAACTGTAGCGGTTTTTTTATTCAGTAGTAATAACCACTTTTTTATCTTTATTCACGAGGTTTTTACCGTCCACAAGATCATTAGACCTTACGATAATCTCAACAGTCTTGTTATCAACCTGTTTTACGAAATCATGTTTCCCTTCAATACTTTTGATCGGTTTCTGAAACTTCAGGGTATTGGTAAAGGTAAGATTAAACATTCGGAGCATTCCTGCCATTCCGGAAGCCATCTGTTTTCCGTATGCTTCAATAGAGTCGCTTTTGGTTTTAGGAACCGTTTTTTCTTCTGATTCTTTCTCTTCCAGCATTTTGAGAATTCCATCAGAATTGAATTTATCAGTATTAATGGTCAGGGATTTACCATTCCAGACTGCAATGTCCTGTAATGGGATCTTTCTCAGGCGTTTGTCACTAGCCAGAAGCTGGGTGATTTCCGAAGGCATAAGTTTATCATATTTAAGAGAAAGACCAACGATCTCGTTTTTATCTTTATCCACTTTCATATAAACTTTTTTAAGCACTTTTGCCGAATCTTCATTAAGCGTTATTTTTCCGTGTTTCTGAACATTATAAAGACTTGTCCAGTCGGTAGGGAGCTTATCAAGATCGCTCAGTTTCTTTGAATCTGGCCCCATCATACTCATCATGCCCATTACACTTTTATCCATCAGGATATTAGATTGCATGCTGGTTGCGGCATCTTTATAATAGGTAGTTTCGGTATTGATGGAGCAGGACTGAAATACCATAAAAAGAATCACAGCCCATAATAATTTAATATATTTGGTCATTGTTAAAAATTTTCTGTTTTCTAATGTATTACAAAACAGATACCAACCAAAAAGCGGGCTGAAATTTCAGCCCGCTTTTATTCTGTAACAATCACAATTTTTTTATCGGAATTTTTAAATTTAGCCTCTTTATCATACATGGTTTTGAGATCATAATTTATTTTAATGGTATAATTATCGATCTGTTTTACCCAGTCATGCTTTCCGGTGATAGATTTTATTTTGTTTTCAAACTTCAGGCTTGTTCCTATGCTCTTGAAGAACATTGTGATCATTCCTTCAACCTTTTCAGCTTCATCTTTTGAAGTTTTACTTTTAAGCGTTTCCTCAATATTTTTAAGATTGAAATTTTCTGTATTGATGGTCAGCGTTTTTCCGTCCCAATTATTGAAGATATTTTGATCTAAGGGAAGTTTTTCCTTTTTATTATAATTGCTCAGCATTTGATAATCTGCCTGCGTAAAGTATTCCAGTTTTAAAGAAAGACCTGCAGGCTCGTTATTCTCTTTATTGGACTTCATAAAGATCTTTTTCATGAGCCTGATAGAATCTGGGTCTTTAGTTTCATACTTTCCATCCTGTTTCTGGATATCAAGTAAACTTGTCCACACCGTTGGGAGCTTATCCATCTCTCCAAATTCTTTCTTCTGCTGCAGAGAGTCAGGAGTCATGGCCTTCATTTCTGAAATGAATTCTCTCATGTCGATATCCGTTACAGAAGTGGAGGCGGCATCTTTGTGGTAGATAATTTCAGAGTTAATAATACACGATTGCAGAACAAAAGCTGTTGCAATGAGTAAAAAAAGTATATTTTTCATGGAATTAGTTAGTTTATTAATGACAGTTAGCCGAGCTATGATCGTGGCCTTCGATATGGCAGTTACCATTGTGATCTTTAGAAATGGTCATGGCTTCAGCTCTCGGTGAGATATAAGGAATTCCCAGTTCAAGGCCTCTCAGAATAAATAATCCTCCCAAAATAATCATAATCACAGGAACCGCTTTCAAAATTTTAACTCTAAAAGCCTGATTCATCAGATTTCCGGCCAGAACTACGGCAAACATGAATGGGAGGGTCCCAAGACCAAATAAAGCCATATATGAGCCTCCCTGCCATACTCCTCCGGCTGCCAGGCTTGCTGTAAGAGCCATGTAAACCATTCCGCATGGAAGAAAGCCGTTAAGGAGTCCGGTTGTAAATCTTGATCGGTAATCTGCTTTCTGCAGCAGTTTCCCTAAATTTGATTTTATTGAAAAGAGAAATTTAGAAAGAAAAGGAATTTTAGAGGCAAAATCTTTTCCGCCAAACGAAAACAAAGCCATGATAATCAGAAGAACTCCCGCAATGATCGTAAGATACTGCTGGAAGCCCGCCATTTCAAAGCCTTCTCCTACAATTCCCAGAACCGCACCCAATAAAGAGTAGGTAAAAATTCTGCCAAACTGATAGGTTAAATTCTGAAGATAGAAATTGGTGGCCTGTTTTTTAGTCAATCCCATCGATAAAGCAATAGGTCCGCACATTCCGATACAGTGAAAGCCGGAAGCAAATCCTAATGCAATTGCCGATAAAATAAGTCCTAGTTCCATATCACATCATAATCCATTCTATAGTCTGCTTTGTCTTTTGTCCACATCAGTCTCAGAGTATAATTTCCTGCTTTTAATACCTGTCCCGGTATAAAAAAAGACTGAGTGGCATCAAGCTGTACAGATTTTTTTATGTCTAAATTCTGGTCGTCGGTTCTGTTTAAAACAAATTTTACCGTAGTATTTGTATTATTATATTCTTTTGGAAAAGTAATTTTGATTCCGTTCTTTTCCTGGCTGTATACAGGTTTTTCATGCAGATCATCTGCTCTTTTCTTGGCATCAATTACATCCTGGTATTTAAGCTCCTCTTCGTAATAATTATCGGTTACCATTTCAGAATTCTTCTGCCCGTTCGGGAAAAGAAAAAGCATGGATAATATAAAAGCAATAAATGCAAATAATGCAATGACTACACCGTGTCCCCAACTAAAGTTTTTCATTTCTTCCGGATTTTTTTATCTGTTTGAACCTCATACTTTAAATTATAGAGGTTTTTTTAATTAAAATTGAAGTTTGAACGGCCCCTCAAAATACGTCTGATAAGAATCTATAAGATTGCCTTTCATATCATAGACCCCAATGGTTATATTTTGTTTTGAAAGTTTCATATCATTTTCCGGGAAGCTGATATTGATTGTTCCTTTCGAGATTTTATCCCTGTCTACCTGGATCTTACTGGATGCACTGTAAGTGATTTCACCATGAGCCGGCTCCAGAACTTTTATCGTTACAATCTTCTTATCGTTGGTTTTGTTAAGGAAGGTATAATTGTAAGTATTGGTGATCTTACCGTCTCTTACAAAGAATGTGCTTCCTGCCGGCTTAATGAATTTTGCCTCCATTTCTCCTCTGCTGTAAAGAAGGAACCCAAGGAATCCAACCAATAAAACAAGAACCACTGCAAAACCTTTCATTCTTCCTGTAAATTTGAATTGAGTCTGGTCCTCGATCTCGTTTTCAGAAGCATATCTTATCAGACCTTTCGGAAGGCCTACTTTTTCCATTACTTCATCACACGCGTCGATACATGCGGTACAGTTCACACATTCCAGCTGCTGTCCGTCCCTGATGTCAATTCCTGTAGGACAGACAACTACACACTGATGACAGTCGATGCAGTCTCCTTTCCCTGCCGCCTTACGGTCTTCGCCTTTTCTCCATTTCGATCTGTTTTCTCCTCTTTTAAAGTCGTAGAAAACATTAATTGTATCCTTATCAATTAAAACGCCCTGAAGCCTTCCGTATGGACAAACCAAAGTACAAACCTGTTCTCTGAACCATGCAAATACAAAGTAAAATGCCGCTGAAAAGAGAATCATTATGATAAAGTTGGTAGGATGGGCGAACGGCCCTTCTGATATAATTTTGAAGATCTCCTGATAGCCAACGATATACATGAGCATAAAGTGGGTGATAATCAGGGAGATAATCACGTATATCGTCCATTTCAAACTTCGTTTCCATATCTTTTCGCTGTTCCACTCCTGTCTGTCCAGCTTCATCTGCCTGTTTCGGTCTCCTTCAATAAGATATTCAATTTTACGGAAAATAGATTCCATAAAAATTGTCTGAGGGCATATCCACCCGCAGAAAATTCTTCCGAATGCAATCGTAAAAATGATGATAAATATTAAGGATGCGATAGCCCCTAAAGTAAGGATAAAAAAGTCCTGTGGATAGAAAGGCTGTCCGAAAATGAAAAATTCCCTATCGATAACATTAAACAAAAAGAATGGATTGCCATTAATTTTGAGAAATGGCACTGTAAAATAAATAATTAATAAAGTATAACTTACAATGTTTCTATAGTTGGTGTATTTTCCTTTGGGTTTTCTCGGAAATACCCATTTTCTTTTACCGGATTGCTCCATTGTCCCGATAGAATCTCTGTAAGTTTCAGGATCCAGAACCTGCCCCTGTCCGCCTCGTACTTCTATTTCTTCTATGTCTGACATTTGTAATATTGTTTTAAAAAAGAAAAAACATAATTCGTTACTATTTTAATCTAATAACAAATTATGTTTTTTTCATATGTTTCTAATTTTTTTAAAATTATTCTTTTTCCCAATGCGCTTCGGTTCCCTGAGGAGCTGCTCCTCCCTGAGCCTGCGTCACTGGCGGTTGTTCCTGATTGATGTGATATACATACGCTGCAATCTTTTCAATTTCTGCCCCTGAAACTTCTCCGTTCTTACCGAATGCTCTCATTGAAGGGTTAGTAGGAGAACCATTCCAGTCCATGTGGAAAACATTTTTAAATAAAGTTTTCTCCGGCTGGTTGATCCAGTAGTTGTCCGTAAGGTTTGGACCAATACCACCACTTCCGTCTTCTTTGTGACAAGATGCACAGTTGGTTTTGAATAATTCTTTTCCTTCTGGTATATTGTCTGCAGAGTATTTCGCTGTTTCTATAGTTACAGGAGGTTGTTCAGATTCATATTTTGCAATGCTGGCCATCTGTTCTTTATATTCCTGCTCGTATTCGCTCAACGGGTGTGCGAAATCTGTGAAGGAATAAGCTGCGATATATACAATACAAAAAGCAGTCCCAAAATAGAATAAGCCTACCCACCATTTCGGAAGCTGGTTGTCCAATTCCATGATCCCATCGAAACCGTGGTCAATAAGAATATCTTTTTCTTCTGTAGCAGACTGTTTTTTGAATGCACTGTCGTACATTCTTCTTAAGAAAGGCACTTTCTTTTCTGCCAGATAAGCTGCTTTTTCTTCCGGAGATAGTTTTTTGAACTTATTATTTTCAATCAAATCTCCAATAGCACTGTGGATATATGCCAAAATAGCACTGATCACAACAGTTCCCCAGAAGTAAGGTGAAGCTAGGAACGAGTAGCTTTGTACAAACAAATAATAAAAAACTATTAGAAGTCCAGTTATTATTAAGATGTTTACAACAACAGGTGTTCTTTGTTTCATAATAAATAGTTTAATTTTTTAAATTAAAGTCGTCATCCTCGTCATCCCCAAGTGGAGCTTCCTCTTCCTCTTTGTAATATTTTTTAGGCCTGCTAAAAACATAGATTACCAGAGCCACGAAGAACAGCATAAAGAAAATCAGAGCCAGCGTCTGGTAGAGACCAGCGTTTTCTGTATTGGATAATATATCTTTAAAGTTCTGAGGAATCATGTGAACCTTTTAATGTTTAGTTAGTACTTGCTGTTTTTATTTCTGTAGTCTTGATATCTGTTCCTAATCTCTGAAGATAAGAAATAAGAGCTACGATCTCTTTTTTCTCTAATTCTCCCTGAGGTCTCTTAGCGTATGCTACCTTAAGGTCATTAGCTTCAGAGAAGATGTCTTTTACGATCTTCGTTGCCTGGTTGTCTGCCCATTTGTTTGCAGAATCTATTTCAGCTTTCGTATAAGGAACTTCAAATGTATTCTTCATTAGCTTCATTTTGTCTACCATCTTAGATCTGTCGAGGTTAGTAGCAATTAGCCAAGGGTAACGAGGCATGATAGAACCTGCTGATGTAGATCTTGGGTTATACATGTGTTTGTAATGCCAAGAGCTTGGGTTTTTACCACCTTCTCTATGTAAATCCGGCCCTGTTCTCTTAGAGCCCCATAGGAATGGTCTGTCATATACAAATTCTCCTGCTTTAGAATACTGTCCGTTCTTACCGTTGAATCTTGTGATCTCATCCCTGAAAGGTCTGATCATCTGCGAGTGGCAAGCATTACATCCTTCACGGATATAAATATCTCTACCTTCTAATTCAAGAGGTGAATATGGTTTTACAGCTGAAATTGTAGGAACACTTTTCTTAAGAGATAGTGTAGGGATAATTTCAACTGAACTACCGATAGAAATGGTGATGAAAGATAAAATACCTAATAATACAGGCATTCTTTCAAGCCATAAGTGAGTCCCTTCACCTTCTTTACGTTTGTTTCCAATATTAGCCAACGCAGGTGCTTCAGCAGGAACTTCTTTCTGGAATGAACCTTTTCTTACTGTTGCAATTACGTTAACGATCATTAAGATAGCCCCGGAAATATAAAATATACCTCCTAAGAATCTCATCTTAAAATAAGGGATGATAGCAGTTACTGTATCCAACCAGTTTTTGTACATCAAAGTACCGTCCGGGTTGAACTGTTTCCACATCAAACCTTGTGTAAATCCTGAAATATACATTGGTACTGCATAGAAAATAATTCCTAATGTTCCTAACCAGAAGTGCCAGTTAGCTAGTTTTACAGACCAAATTTTTGTTCTCCACATAATGGGTACCAAGTAATAGATAACCCCGAATGCCATGAAACCATTCCATCCAAGAGCTCCTAAATGTACGTGACCGATAACCCAGTCTGTAAAGTGACCAATTTTGTTAATGTTTTTAGTTGCCAAAAGTGGACCTTCGAATGTGGCCATACCGTAGCATGTTACAGCTACTACGAAAAACTTAAGGATAGGGTTTTCCCTTACTTTATCCCAAGCTCCTCTCAGCGTAAGAAGTCCATTTAGCATCCCTCCCCAAGACGGTGCGATAAGCATGATAGAGAAACCAGTTCCCACAGCCTGCGCCCATGCCGGAAGAGCTGTATATTGAAGGTGGTGAGGACCAGCCCAGATATATACGAAAATTAATGACCAGAAGTGAATAATAGACAGTTTATAAGAAAAAACCGGTCTGTCTGCTGCCTTCGGAAGGAAGTAATACATCAAACCAAGAACCGGAGTCGTCAGTACGAATGCAACGGCATTGTGACCGTACCACCACTGTACAATAGCATCTTTTACTCCAGCATATGCTGAATAAGATTTCCAGCCTGCGAAAGATAATGGAACTTCAAGGTTGTTAAAGATATGGAGCATAGCCACGGCAATCCATGTACCGATATAGAACCAGATAGCTACATAAAGGTGTCTTACTCTTCTTTTTGAAATCGTAAGGAACATGTTGATCCCGAAAACAATCCAGGAGAATGCAATCAATATGTCGATCGGCCATTCATGTTCAGCATATTCTTTTGAAGTATTGATCCCCATAAAGAACGTAACGAACGTAGCAACGATCATAAACTGCCAAGTCCAGAAATGCAACCAGGATAATGTATCACTGTACATTCTTGTTTTTAATAATCTCTGTAATGAGTAATAAATACCGGTATAAACGATATTACATACAAATGCCCAAATTACAGTATTGGTATGAAGCATTCTGATTCTCCCAAAACCAAATGCACCATGAGTGTTTATTAGCCCTTGAATATTGCCTGATGCAAGACTTTTGATGGTTGTATCATCTGTACCGAATATAAATTCCGGCAATTCCGGGTAGAAAAGCATTAATGCCGCCGTAAGCCCGAACGTAAATCCTATAAGACCGAAAACTAGGGTCGCATAAAGGAACGCACGGACAATACTGTTGTCATAACTAAACTTTTGTGTTTCCATATCAACTATTCACTTTTTTCTTCAATTTTATTATTCTCTCCTATTTTTTTCTCGTCTTTATCTTTGTTGCCCTTCTCGTCCTTTTCCTTGATTTCTCCATTATCAAAAAGGATTCTGACAGCCGGAGATTCATCATCTTCAAACTGTCCTTTTCGGGCATACACTATAAATACGACCAAGAAAATCGCAGCCAAAGAAACACTGCAGAGGATCATTAAATATAGAATATCCATTGGACAACAAAATTAACCTATTTTCGGGGTTCAAATTTAGTGAAAAATAATGACATTCATCACGAAATGCGGATTTCAGCTAATTTAAAATCAGTCTAAATAAGGGCTTCTACGCCTGTTTTTTGAAATGTTTCCGACCCAAAATCCAGGTGGAAAGAGTAGTGAATGCAACCACAGTGATGGAACTGATTGGCATGATGATTGCTGCGAAGAGCGGATGCATATGACCTGTAACTGCGTAACTTAAACCAACGATATTGTATAGAAAACTGATTATGAATGTCATTTTTACAATAGTAATCGATCCTTTGCAGACATTCAGGTAATTGTCTAATGTCACTACTTTATCACCATTCATGATTACATCAGAAGAAGGCGTAAAGCTGTTGGTGTCATCTGCAATAGCGATCCCCACATTACTTTGCTTCAGTGCTCCGGCGTCATTCAGGCCATCTCCCAGCATAGCCACTTTCATGTTCTGGTCCTGAAGGTTCTTGATGTAGTTAAGTTTGTCCTCCGGGCTCTGGTTGAAAGCCATTCCCTGGTAATTAGGGATAAGATCTTTAAGCTGGTTTTCCTCGGAAGAATTATCACCGCTCAGAATAAATATTTTATAGCTGGTAAGTTTGGTAAATAGTTCCTTTAATTTCGGGCGGTACTCATTTTTGAAGATGAATTTGCCTAAAAATGCTCCATTTTTGCTAATATATACAGCTGTTTCAAGATTTTTAGGCTCCTGATCATTATAACGGGCAGATCCAATTTTATAAACGTTTCCTCTTACACTGGCTTCATATCCTTTTCCGGAAATCTCACGGAAATTTTCAACAGGGAAATAGTCGTCATTGACCTCAATAAATTCATACAGAGATTTAGAAAGCGGATGATTGGAATTCTTTAATAATGTTTTGATATTCAGGCGGTCAAATTCATTAATTTCAGAGCCTTCATATCTGATATTTGATTTTTTTCTGTGAGTGATGGTTCCTGTTTTGTCAAAAACAATGGTATCCAGTTTGGCGATCTTTTCAATCGTCAGAGTATCTTTCACATAAAACTTGTTACGCCCCAGGATTCTCATAATGTGCCCAAAAGTAAAAGGTGCAGATAAAGCAAGCGCACAAGGACATGCAATGATAAGAATGGCTGAAACAACCTGGAACATAATATTCAGATCAATAAAAGCCCAGTAAACTCCTGAGATCACTGCGATGCCTAAAATAATGAATGTGAAATATTTGCTGACGTTATTGGTCAGTGTGTCAAGGCCTGTTTCGTGCTTCTTGAATGCTTCCTTATTCCAAAGCTGGGTCAGGTAACTCTGGTCAACATTTTTTATCACTTCCAGTTCTAATGAAGAGCCAACCTGCTTTCCTCCCGCAAAGATTTTGTCACCAGGCTGTTTGCTGATGCTTTCACTCTCTCCGGTAATAAAGCTGTTGTCTATGTTTCCTTCTCCGTTGATCAGGATAGCATCAACAGGAATGATTTCCTGGTTTCTGACCAGTATTCTGTCGCCCACTTTAATTTCAGAAAGAAGAATGTTGTCCTGCTTTCCTTCAAAATCTACTTTGGTGACTGCGATAGGGTAGAATGATTTGTAATCTCTGTCGTAGGATAAAGCGCTGTACGTTCTTTTCTGGAAAATTTTCCCCATTAGCATAAAGAACAGTAAGCCACACAATGTGTCAAAATATCCTGGGCCATAATCAGTAACAACCTCGTAAATACTTCGGCCGAAAAGGACAAGAATCCCCAGAACAATCGGAACATCGATGTTGACAATCTTATTTTTCAACCCATACCAGGCAGATTTGTAATAATCCGAAGCGGAATAAAATACAACCGGACAGGCCAAAAGGAACATCAGTGTTCTGAAAAGTCCCTTATAATGTTCCATCCAGTAATCTTCCCCTCCTACATATTCAGGAAAAGCAAGGAACATCCCGTTTCCGAACGCAAAACCGGCAATGGCAAATTTTATAAGCAGAGATTTATCCAGATGATCTACGTTTTTATCGGCGGTTTCAAGGCTGATAACAGGTTTGTAGCCAAGATTGGTTAAGAAATTGGCTAGTTCGCTTAATTTTAAGTCGTTATGATTGAATGATATCTGTAAGGTCTTTCTGGTGAAATTTACCTGAGAGTAATTGATGTGCTCATTCAGGGTATGTAGGCTTTCCAGAAGCCAGATGCATGAAGAGCAGTGGATTACAGGGATTTTAAAAGTAACAAGACTTGTTTTCCCTTCTGAGAAATCTGTAATTTTTTCGAATATTTCCGGAGTGTCAAGATATTCAAATTGAGAAGAGCTCTCATCGGGACGAATTCCGGCTCTTTTATTAAGCTCGTAGAAATTAGTTAAATTATTGATATTCAGAATTTCGTATACAGACTTGCAGCCATTGCAGCAGAAAGTCTTTTCATCAAATAAAATTCGCTCCTTTTCTATACCTTGACCACAATGAAAACAGTTCTCGCTCACCACCATAAAATATTGAACTACAAAATTATAACAATTTTTTTTGTTTATCGCGTTAAAAAGTTCTATTTTTGTGATAAATGTCATATAAAATGTCGCAGGAACAACAGATTGCAATTGAAGAGAGGTTCGCCAGAGTTTTTAATGATAAATCATTTAAGGAAAGACTTTCTAGCATTGATTTTGAAAAATATATTAACAGCAAGAAAAAACTGAGTTTTCAGAAGCACGACACCATTTTCGAGGACGGGGAAACACCAAAAGGGGTATACGTCTTAGAAAAAGGGGCTGCCAAGCTTTCGAAGTCCGGAGCTTTTGGAAAAGACCAGATCTTAAGATTTATCAAAGAGGGGGATATTATCGGCTATCGTTCATTACTTTGCGGGGAAAATTTCCAGGCAAAGGCTGAGGCTATGACGGATATTGAATGCATTTTCCTTCCGGCAGATGTTTTCATGTACCTTCTGGAAGTAGATCCGCAGCTTTCTTTTGCCATGCTTCAGAAAATCTCTTATGAACTAGGAGAATCATCTAATACCATCACCTTCCTTGCACAGAAGACAGTAAGAGAAAGGCTGGCAGAAATCCTGATTCTTCTGGAACAGAAATTAGGAGTAGATCCTGAAGGGTTTATTAAAATTTCGCTCACCAGGGAAGAAATTGCCAATATCATCGGCACTGCTACAGAAAGTGCCATCCGTTTGATCTCTGAATTCAAACAGGACAGTCTCATAGAAGTAGACGGAAGAAACATCAAAATTTTGAACCACGACAAACTGATGAAACTAGGTCACGTAGTTTTATAACAATCATACAAAAATTTAAGTCGGCGAAAGCCGACTTTTTAACTTTTAAAAAATAGATAATTATGTCTGTTCACTCTGAAATTAAAAAAGTTACAACTGAAACCTTGCGGAAAATGAAATTCGACAAGGAAAAAATAACAATGCTTACAGCTTACGACTTTACTACTGCCAAAATGGTAGATGCCGGAGGTGTTGATGCTATTTTGATAGGGGATTCTGCTGCTAATGTGATGGCTGGTTTTGAAACGACTTTGCCCATTACTTTAGATCAGATGATTTATCATGCTCAAAGTGTTGTTCGTGGAGTCGACAGAGCTCTTGTGGTAGCAGATCTTCCGTTCGGGACCTACCAGAGTAATCCTGAGAAAGCATTGGAATCTGCGGTAAGAATGATGAAAGAAGGTGGTGCTCATGCTGTAAAGATTGAAGGAGGTAAAGAAATTTCAAAATCTATAAAAAAAATTATCAATGCCGGAATTCCTGTTATGGGACATTTGGGATTGACACCACAGTCTATATACAAATTCGGAACCTATAAAGTAAGAGCTAAAGAAGAAGCAGAAGCCGAAAAACTAATCAGTGATGCACAGCTTTTGGAAGAATTGGGATGCTTCTCAATCGTTTTAGAAAAAATTCCTGCTGATTTGGCCAAAAAAGTATCAGAAAGTATTTCTATTCCGACCATCGGGATTGGAGCAGGAGCTGACTGTGACGGACAGGTTCTTGTGTACCACGATATGGTTGGGATGAACAAAGGTTTCAGCCCGAAGTTCTTAAGAAGATACCTTGATCTGTATACAGAAATTACCGGGGCGGTTGCCCAGTACGTAAAAGACGTAAAAAGTGTTGAATTTCCTAATGAAAATGAAAGCTATTAATTG
Organism: Chryseobacterium hilariae; assembly: GCF_051400735.1. NCBI lineage: Bacteria > Pseudomonadati > Bacteroidota > Flavobacteriia > Flavobacteriales > Weeksellaceae > Chryseobacterium > Chryseobacterium hilariae. Next base: position 107,419 of record NZ_JBLFFJ010000004.1, on the reverse strand, counting down.
ATGATGAACCAACAACAATCTCTTCAGGGAATTTTATCAATCGCGGCAATTATTTGTATGGCGGTAGGCTGGTTTAATTTATTCTCCCCGGAAATCAACGAACTTCTTTCCAGAAAAGTTTTTTATGTATTGATAGGAGCAAGTTTCTTCGTTCAGGCACCTACACTTCCTAATAAAAACTTTATGTATGGTATGTATGCAGCGGCAGCGATTTGTGTGATCGGAGCATTTTTGCCGGCGGATTCTAAACTTTCAATGCTTAAAACAATTGGCCTTCTCGGAGGAATTATCATTTCTTTTACTAACAGGCCAAGACGTTCGTAAGATATGGAGGAGCAGATTGTATATGAAGATAACCATCTCCTGGTGGTTAACAAAAAAGTAGGACAGCTTGTTCAGGGCGATAAAACCGGTGATGAGTCTTTGCTGGAGTCCATTAAGAATTTTATAAAGAAAAGAGATGCTAAGCCGGGAAATGTTTTTCTCGGCTTAGTTCACCGTATAGACCGCCCGACTTCGGGTCTGGTCATCTATGCTAAAACGTCCAAAGCACTTTCCCGTCTTACCCAGATGGTAAAAAACAGGGAGGTTAAAAAAACATATTGGGCTGTTGTGGGAAAAGAAATGATTCCTCAGAGCCAGAGGCTTGTTCATTACTTAAAGAAGAATGAAAAGAATAATAAGGCTATTGTTTTTCCAAAGGTAACGGAAGGAGCAAAAGAAGCGATTTTGACCTATCATGTGATCAAAACCTTAGATAATTATATGCTCCTTGAGATTGATCTTGAAACCGGAAGACATCACCAGATCCGTGCCCAACTGTCAAAAACCGGGGTTCCTATAAAAGGAGACCTGAAATACGGAGCACCCCGCTCCAATCCTGATGGTGGAATTAATCTTCATGCGAGAAAACTGGAATTTATTCATCCTGTTACCAAAGAAAAAATAGAAATTACAGCTCCCGTTCCACAGAATGATGCTATCTGGAGAGCTTGCGAAGAATAAAAAACCTGATCCTGTATATTTGCAGGATTTTTCTTTTATGCCTTAAATACTGAATTTTACTGCTGCTCTTTCGTTTAGTATTTTTCTATTTTGTGTGATAAATTAATTTGTTTTAATTATATTTAATATAAATAATTCATTAAATTCGATTTTATATTTAATTTTTTGTAAAAATTAATATCTTAGTTGGGAATTTAAATCCAATCCCATATGAAACATTTTTACAATTTTTTTCCTCAACGAAGAAAAAAAGTGAACTATTTAAAAAGTGCTTTATGCAGTTTTACCACTTTGTTTGCGGGCATCAGTTTAACATCGGCACAGGTAAGTGCTTATAGTTTCGCCCGGTCTTCCGGAACCTATACGTCCATTGTAGGGAACGTGCTGGCAGATGCAACTGGCAACACTTCAGCAACAAATCTTAACAGTAATGTTTATCCTTTAACCCTGCCGTTCGACTTTGTATTTAACGGAACTTCGTACAATGCATTGAATGTGTCAACGAACGGATTTATCACTTTTGGTGCAACAGCTCCAGGCACAGCTACCACCGCCCCAATATCAAGCTCTACGGCCTATGATGGAGCAGTTTCTGTTTTTGGAAGAGACATAAGCAGTTTTTTCGATATCAGTGGAACTACCGGCAGCATCAACTGGGAAACAACCGGTTCAGCTCCCAACAGGGAAGCTGTTATACAATGGAAAAATTTCAGACCCAACAACAGTACCTCTACAACGGCGGCATATGCTTTTTCATTTCAGATCCGCTTAAAGGAAACTTCGAATATTATTGAAATGGTTTATAGCAGCGGGGCCTATTTAGTAGGAAGCACAACAGTTTCAGGAACAGCCCAGATCGGTCTGAGGGGTACTTCCTCCGCTGATTTTAATACCCGGCTCAACGCAACAACACTGGAATTTATAAACTCTACCGCGGGAACAGCAAATAACAGCACACAGGCATTTAATACGGCTAACTCAATTCCGGGAATGCCTTCTGCAGGATTAACCTATACCTGGACACCGCCAACATGCTATGCTCCATCAGGGCTTACGGCAGGCACAACTACCAATAACAGTGCCTCAGTATCCTGGATAGCTTCTCCGTCAGCTCCTTCAGGATATGATATTTATTACAGTACTTCCAATACAGCTCCAACATCCTCTACAGCACCTACTAACCCAAATCTTACCGGGACATCAGCTTCCATAGGATCATTGGCGCCTTCTACGGTATATTATGTCTGGATCAGATCAAATTGTGGAGGAGGAAATACAAGTGTATGGTCACTTCAGCCTATACAGGTTGTTACACAATGCCTGCCACCGGCAATTCTTACAACTGCTGGCGCTACTATTTGTCCTAATCAGACTGCAACATTGTCGGCTACAGCAGATGCCGGAGCATCTATAACCTGGTATGATGCTGCTACGGCAGGGAATGTAGTAGGTACAGGACCGAGTTTTACAACTCCCGTATTAAGCAGCACAACCCCTTATTATGTAACTGCTTCAACAGGAAGTACGTCTTCGGCGGGAATGGCGAATGCCATATCTACATCAGGTTATACCCAGGATGCAGGTCTGCTTTTTGACGTTTATTCTACTGTTGTCATTAATGGGGTAAACGTATATCCAATGGGTACAGGTGCAGGAACTGTAGAAATTGCTTTACAGGATGGAAATGTTTCCCCTGCTGTGACATTGCAGACAATTACGGTAAACCTAACGGGCTCTGCTGCTCCACATGTAAAGACTTATGTCCCTTTAAACTTTACAGTCCCACCCGGAAATAACTATAAATTAATGATGCTTACCAGATCAGGCGGTGTGTCTGGATTGATAAGAGAATCAGGAGATACCTGGGGTAGTTATCCATTGACGGTTCCGGGAGCATTATCTATAACAGCCGGGAACCTTACTGGAAATAGCCCTACGGCATCTTACTATTATTTCTATGACTGGCAGATCAGCAGCAAATGCGAAAGCGCAAGAACAACTGTTACTGCAACAGTGGACAGCGCGTGCTTAAGTACATCCGAAGTGAATGCTAAAGACCAGATGAAAGTATATCCTAATCCATTTAAAGATATCATAATCATTACTGATATTGCAAAAGTAAAATCTATTCAGGTTTTTGACAGTGCAGGAAGAAGGATAAAAACTATTGAGAATCCATCTCAAGAGATTGATCTGAGAGAACTGAAATCAGGATTATATATTTTAAATCTGACTATGAAAGACGGAAGTATTGGCCACGTAAAAGCGATTAAAAAATAAATTTTAAATAAAAATTAAAAGCCCGGAGTTCTAAGCAGCTCCGGGCTTTGTTTTTTCAATCTTATATTTTGCCCGTTCTGAAAAAATACCTACCTTCGTTGCAACTTTAGGGGTGTCTGTAGACATACAGACTGAGACTTTACCCTTTGAACCTGATCTGGATTATACCAGCGTAGGGAAAAGTAAATGACTTTTACTGTACATTCTATTGTACAATAACGGCCATTCCTAAAGTATATATAAATAATTAGGAATGGAACTTACAATCAACCACACTACGAAAATATTTGAAGTACTTCCCGATAATCTGGAAGCACTGATGGCTATGGAAATACCCGGAAAGAGAAAAGGGATAGCCGTGGCTCTTAACAACCGTATTATTCCACTGTCCGCCTGGGCAGAAACAATCCTTAAAGACAAAGATTCAGTTTTAATCATTACTGCCACTCAGGGCGGTTAACTCTCACTTAATACTACAAAAACTTATGGCTCATTCAATCACTTGTTCGCCATTTCCGAACGCCAGAAAAATTTATGTTGAAGGAAAGATACATCCTATCAGCGTAGCAATGCGTGAAATTCACCTAAGTCCCACTAAGCTTAGCAACGGAACTTTGGAAGATAACCCGCCGGTTACTATTTATGATACCTCGGGTCCCTATACCGATGAAAATGCATCCATTGATATTACAAAAGGACTTCCACGAATCAGGGAACAATGGATACTGGACAGAAAAGATGTCGATATCCTGAACGGAATCACTTCAGAATACGGAAAAGCCCGTCTTGCAGATTCCCGCCTTGATGAACTGCGTTTTGCGTACGATCACAAGCCTAAGGTCGCTAAAGAAGGATTCGAGCTCACCCAGCTTTATTATGCAAAACAGGGAATTATTACTCCTGAAATGGAATATGTAGCGATCAGGGAAAATCAACGGATCGAGCAGCTGGAAACTGTTCCTAAAGAAATGTCATTTCAGCATCCCGGAAACAGTTTCGGTGCCAACACGCCAAAAAGTAAGATAAGTCCTGAATTTGTAAGAGATGAAATTGCCGCAGGAAGAGCAATTATTCCAAATAATATCAATCACCCGGAGAGCGAGCCAATGATCATTGGACGTAATTTTTTAGTGAAAATTAATGCTAATATCGGAAACAGTGCTGTTTCATCAAGTATTGAAGAAGAAGTAGAGAAAGCGGTTTGGGCCTGCCGTTGGGGAGCAGATACCATTATGGACCTTTCTACGGGGAAAAATATCCACGAAACCAGAGAGTGGATCATCAGAAACAGCCCGGTTCCTATTGGTACCGTCCCAATTTATCAGGCTTTGGAGAAAGTAAAAGGTGTTCCCGAAGATCTGACGTGGGAAGTTTTCAAAGATACCTTAATTGAACAGGCCGAACAGGGTGTTTCATACTTTACTATACATGCCGGAGTTTTATTGAGATATATCCATCTTACCGCAAAAAGAGTAACAGGAATAGTTTCAAGGGGAGGTTCCATCATGGCGAAATGGTGTCTTTACCATCATAAAGAAAACTTCCTTTACACCCATTTCGAGGAGATCTGTGAAATCATGAAGAAATACGATGTGGCTTTTTCCCTTGGGGACGGTCTCCGTCCGGGATCTATTGCAGATGCTAATGATGCCGCACAGTTTGCAGAACTTGAAACTTTAGGTGAGCTGACCAAGATCGCATGGAAGCATAACGTACAGGTGATGATTGAAGGCCCGGGGCATGTACCTATGCACATGATTAAAGAAAATATGGAGAAGCAATTGGAAGAATGTCAGGAGGCTCCGTTTTATACATTAGGACCTTTGACAACAGATATTGCGCCGGGTTATGACCACATTACCTCAGGAATTGGGGCAGCAATGATCGGTTGGTTCGGATGCGCGATGCTGTGTTATGTAACTCCGAAAGAACATTTAGGGCTTCCAAACAAAGAAGATGTAAAAGTTGGAGTTATTACTTACAAATTAGCGGCACATGCTGCAGATTTGGCGAAAGGTCATCCCGGAGCCCAATACAGGGACAATGCATTAAGCAAGGCAAGATTTGAATTCAGATGGGAAGACCAGTTCAATCTTTCACTGGATCCTGATACGGCAAGAGCTTACCATGATGAAACGCTGCCGGCGGAAGGAGCTAAAATTGCCCATTTCTGTTCTATGTGCGGTCCGAAATTCTGTTCCATGAAAATTACCCAGGAGATCAGGGATTCTGCAGAAAAAGGAATGTTGGATAAATCTCAGGAATTTATTGAAAAAGGAAAAGAAATTTATATATGATCCTGGTTATCACTCCCGAAACAATAGTTAAAAACGAAACGGAGATTATCAACCGGATGTTTCAGGAGGGACTGGATCTGCTCCATATAAGAAAGCCTATGATGGGCCGGGAAGAAATGATCAATTTCCTGTACGGTATTGATAGGGAATTTTATCCTCAACTCGTATTGCACGGATATTATGATTTGGGGAGTGATCATCATATTTCCCGGTTTCATTTCAGAGAAGCGGACCGGAAAGATGAAGCTTATAAATCTTATACAGGACAAAGTACCCTTTCTACTTCTGTTCATGATATTGAAACCTATAATTCGTTGGAAAAAGAATGGGATTATGCATTTATAAGTCCGGTTTTTCCAAGTATTTCTAAAAAAGGTTACGGTGAAGAATTAACAGTCATGCAAGAAATAAAATATAGAGCCAATCAGAACGTAAAACTAATTGCGCTGGGAGGAATTAACGAAAGTAATATCTGTAAAGTATTTGAAAACGGAGCAGACGGAGCAGCCCTATTAGGTGCGGTTTGGGAAAGTAATCAGCCATTAAATACATTCAAAAGATGCAGAAAGAACGTCCTTTCTCGTTGAGTATTGCGGGATTTGACCCCTCAGCAGGGGCAGGTCTTTTAGCAGACATAAAAACATTTGAGCAGGTAGGTGTAATGGGGTTGGGCGTGTGCACAGCAATAACTGTTCAGACCGCTTCTACATGTTTAAATATAGAATGGCGCCCATTAGACGAAATAATGTCATCTGTAACGGTTTTGATGAAAGATTATCCAGTTCGGACTGTAAAAATCGGAGTCGTAAAAGATGCCGTGTTTCTGGAAAAGATTATAGAAACTGTACGCTCCCATAGTGACGGAGCAAAGATCATCTGGGATCCCGTATTAAAAAGTACCTCAGAATTTTCTTTTTTTGACCTGAAAACCTTATCTCTTTTGAAAGATGTTTTAAAAAAAATTGATCTTATAACACCTAATTATAATGAATACAGTGTTTTACAGAAATATAGCCTTTTAAATCAAGACCGGAACTCATGCGCTGTATTGGTTAAAGGCGGGCATAGAAATGATAAAATAGGAACAGATATCCTGATCCGGAACGGAGAAGAAATCTCATTGAAGCCGAACCGTGAATCTTCCGGCTATTATCCCAAACATGGCTCCGGATGTGTGCTGTCTTCAGCAATTGCGGGTTGGCTGGCAAAAGGAGAAAGCCTGGAAGAGGCCTGCAGGAAAGGAAAATTATATATCGAGAAATTTTTAAAAAGCAACCCTTCTTTATTGGGTTTTCATTCAGTTTAATCATGTTAATCATGGAAAAATTACAATACATATCACAAGGATCAACAAGAGAAGAGCAGGAGCTTAATATCCGGAATGCTTTAGATAATGGTATACAATGGCTGCAGGTACGCTGGAAAAATGTTCATGAAAACGAATTTTTTCAACTCTGTGAAATTTCAAAGAAGCTTTGTTCAGAATACCGGGCAGTTTGCATCATTAATGACCATATTCAAGTGGCAAAAGATATGGATGCAGACGGGGTTCATTTGGGGTTAAAAGATGTGTCCATTGAAATTGCGAGACATGTTTTAGGTAAAAATAAAATCATTGGAGGAACAGCCAATACCCTTTCAGATGTCCTTCAAAGGATCAATGAACCATGTGATTATATCGGTTTAGGACCTTTGAGATTTACAGCTACAAAAGAAAAACTGAGCCCGATCCTGGGCTTTGAAGGCTATCAGGATATTATTAAAAATTTAAAATATAAATCGATAGCCATTCCGAAAATTTATGCCATCGGAGGAGTTGTGCTTGCGGATATAAAACCTCTTCAGGAGATCGGAATATATGGTGTTGCAGTTTCCGGAGAGATTACCAGCCAGCCCTCTGTGATCAGTGAATTTAAAAAAGCAATGATATGAATAATCAGAAATTAATAATAGCAGACAGAATATTCGAGTCAAGACTGTTCTTAGGAACAGGAAAATTCGGAAACCTTCAGGAAATGGCAGCCTCTGTGATCGCTTCAGGAACAGATATGGTCACCATGGCTCTGAAAAGAATAGATTCCGGGGCAGCAGAAGACGGATTACTGGATTCATTAAAAGGAACCAATGCTCATCTTCTCCCCAATACTTCAGGAGCCAGAACTGCAAAAGAAGCGGTATTGGCAGCACAACTGGCAAGAGAAGCACTGGAAACCAACTGGGTAAAATTAGAGATTCATCCCGATCCTAAATACCTCCTTCCGGATCCTATTGAAACACTTTATGCAACAGAAGAGCTGGCCAAGCTAGGATTTATCGTAATGCCTTACATCCATGCTGATCCGGTTTTATGCAAACGTCTGGAAGATGCCGGAACTGCTGTGGTAATGCCTTTAGGAGCTCCAATCGGTACCAATAAAGGATTGAGAACATTGGATTTCCTCGAGATCATCATCAGCCAGAGCAATGTTCCCGTAGTGGTAGATGCCGGAATCGGAGCGCCTTCGGATGCTGCAAAAGCAATGGAAATGGGAGCAGATGCCGTTCTTGTCAATACCGCAATAGCTGTAGCAAGAACTCCAATAGATATGGCTCTCGCTTTTAAAGAAGGCGTTATTGCCGGAAGAAGAGCCTTTGAATCAGGTTTGGGAGCAATCGCAGATCATGCCGAAGCATCAAGCCCCCTGACCTCTTTTTTATTTGAATAATATCAGCAAAACAATGAACAGCTTTAAAGATATTTTTGAACGCTATCAATGGGATGAGGTAAAAGAAAGACTTGGAAGAGTAACCCACTCAGAAGTACTGAGCAGCCTTCAGAAGAAACAAAGAACGGTGGATGATTTTCTCAACCTTCTTTCCCCTGCCGCTGCACAGGAGCTGGAAATGATGGCCAAAATGACCCGTCGCCTTACCCAGAAACGCTTTGGAAAGACTATTCAGCTGTATGCACCCATGTATCTCAGCAACGAATGCCAGAATATCTGTACTTATTGTGGTTTCAGCCTGGATAATAATGTAAGAAGGAAAACTCTTTCAGATACGGAACTGATGATTGAAGCCTCTGTTCTGAAATCTATGGGTGTGAATCACGTTCTGCTGGTAAGTGGAGAGGCTAATAAAACGGTTGGTATTTCCTACTTTCTGAATGCCGTCCGCCTTTTGAAACCTCATTTTGCCAATATCTCAATTGAAGTACAGCCTTTGTCGCAAGAAGAATATCTGCAGCTGCATCAGGAAGGCGTTTATTCGGTGTTGGTGTACCAGGAAACTTATCATCAGGAAGTGTATAAGGAATACCATCCCAAAGGAAAAAAGTCAAACTTTCATTTCCGCTTGGATACACCGGACAGAATCGGACGTGCCGGAATTCATAAAATAGGGCTTGGGGTTCTGCTTGGGCTGGAAGATTGGCGTGTAGACAGCTTCTTCAATGCGCTTCATATTGATTATTTGCAGAAGCAATACTGGAAAAGCCGTTTTTCAGTTTCCTTCCCAAGACTCAGGCCTGCAGAAGGAATCATTGAACCCAATTTTATCATGGAAGATAAAGACCTGTTGCAACTGATCTGTGCTTACAGAATCTGGAATGAAGATCTGGAAATCTCCATATCGACCAGGGAAAATGAAAAGTTCAGGGACAATATCATATCCCTTGGGGCAACAGCCATGAGCGCAGCCTCAAAAACAAATCCGGGAGGTTACGCCGTAGACGTAGAATCTCTGGAGCAGTTTGAAACCAGCGACGAACGCAGTATGGAAGAAGTGAAAAACAGCATCAGAAAAGCAGGTTACGACCCAGTGATGAAAGATTGGGATCCTGCGTACAGCGGAATTTAAAAAATTAAACCATTAAGAACATTGAAGTTATTAAGGCTAATTAAGAAAAATCAACAGATCTTTTTCATCTTAAAGCAGAGCTCGCCTTAATATTCTTAACAGCTTAAACAATCTTAATCGTTCAAAACAATTTTGGAATGAAAAGCGAAGACATTTTTGCAAGATACAGCCGGCAGATATTTATAGAAGAAATAGGACTGGAAGGACAAAAAAAAATAAGATCATCCAAAGTATTGGTCATTGGAGCAGGAGGTTTGGGAAGTCCCGTTATTCAATACCTGGCTGCTGCCGGAGTCGGAGCTTTAGGAGTGGCAGATTTTGATGAGGTGGAACTTCATAACCTGAACCGCCAGATTATTCACAATGAAAATACAGTTGGAGCCTTAAAAGTCAAAAGTGCTGAAATCTTTGTAGGAAACCTTAACCGTCAGGTGAAATTTGAAGGAATTGATAAAAAAATCGACAGCTCAAACGCAAAAGAGATTCTTTCACAGTACGACATTATTATAGATGGATCCGATAATTTTACCACCAGATACCTAATTAATGATACCTGTGTAAGGCTTGGGAAGCCTTTGGTTTATGGAAGTATCCTGGGTTTTTCAGGGCAGGTTGCAGTTTTCAACTATCAAAGAAGTAAAAACCTCAGAGATCTTTTTCCGGAGCCACCTTTTGATGAAGATATCCCGGACTGCGACAGCCTAGGAGTTTTGGGAGCACTGCCGGGGATTGTAGGAAGTATGATGGCGCTACAGGTTTTAAAGATCATTACAGAACTTCCTGTACAGCCGGATCAGCTTACCCTTATTGATACCCTGGAATGGAGATTCCAGACTATAGATTTTTAATTATAATTATATTGTTTTTAATAAATGAGGCAGTAAAATTTCTTTACTGCCTCATTTTATGATTTTTGCTTCTAAAAATTATTGTGCCTGCTGCATCACGCCGGTATCCTCTTTTTTAGTCTGGTTCAGAATGTTTGGATCTTCCTTAGCGAGTTTATTCTTGGTAGGAATTTTATAGTTAATAGAAATTCCAAAATTTCTTGTGTCATATTTGCTTCTGATCATCACAGCCTGTCCTTCAGGCGGATTGGAATATACCTGCATCACCTGTCCATTAAAGATATCATTCGCGAAAACAGAAACTGTAAGACGGTTATTCATAAACTTTTTGGTCAGCGTGATATCCAGATTATTATTGAACGGCTTATCCGCTGTAAAGTAGAAATATCCCGCTTTTGGAGTCAGGTAGCTGTAATTGGCGGTCAGTTTGATATCTTTAGGTAAAAGCAACTGGGTCATGATATTGAAGATCCAGAAACCTTTGTTGTTTAAATTATCAATCTCATGCTTCTGATATCCTGCATACAGATACATGAAATTAATTTTATCAGGATTAAAATTAAACTTCATGATCTCGCTCATCGGCTTGCTGAAGATCATAAACGGAATCGGAAGCCCCAGGTTGAAATTGTGAATTTTCATATTCGAAATATTCACTTGCCTATTGAAAAGGTTCTTGCCGTCTTTCATAATGATCTGAGCTACCTGGTCTTTAGCTGAATTTACGCTGTATCCGATAAAAGCATAATCAAAAGCCGAAACTTTTAATTCATAATTATCAAAGATCGTGGGCTGAAGATCCGGGTTACCTGTCACTTGCGTATTCGGGCTGCCGAACGTTACATTATTCGGGTTCAGGGCAGAAATACTCGGGAGGCTGATCTTTTTGTTATAGTTGGCAGCCACATAAACCTGGTTCATCAGGCTGTACTGTACACTTGCATTAGGAAAAAGCTTGAACTTATTAAAGCTTGTAAGATCTCTTTCAAGAACAGTACCCTCTTTTATTGTTCTTGTAATTCCCGAAATATCATAGTTTTCGGCTCTGGCACCTAAAATAAAGTCAAACTTCTTCAGTTTTGCCTGGAATTCAAGGTAGGTAGAAGCCGTCTGTCTTTGATATTCCAGGTTGGTCAAACCTTTACTTTCCGTATCATAATCCTGTCTCTCATATAAACCTCCCAAACTTACTTTTCCACCATCCATAAGCTTGATCGGCTGTGAATAATCTACCTTGAAGTTAGCAACCTTCATATCCGATTTATTATCAAGTACATTTTCGCTGCCTACATTAAGGAAAGGCTGCCAAATATCCGTATAAAAGCCTCTCTGGAAGAAATTATCCTGGGAGAACTTAGATGTAGCTTTAGTATATCCGAACTGGAAATCCAGTTTTTGAGACTTATCGCTGAAACGCTTCTGATACGTTACAACAGCTTCCTGTCTTAAGTTATTGGTGTGAGCAACATCCGATGCTTCATAATCGGCTTCCCGGTACTTGACAGGATTAAAGCTTACAGGGATATCGGCAAGTCCTTTGCTCGCTGTATAGTTGTCATTATTATTGTGATAAATATCGTAGTTCAGCAATAATCTGTCCTGTCCAAGGTCAAAAGCCAGCCCTGATTTTGCAAAATAACCGCGGCCAATTCTGTCTGTATTGTTGTGAAGAAGAACATCCTGGTCACCGTTCAACATACTTTCACGGTAATTCTGGCCCACATTGAGCTGCCATCCGAAATACTTGTTTCTGGCATTTAAGTTTAATGAATTGGTAGTTCTGCTTCTGAATTTATCGTAGTTTGTAAACGAGTAATTTCCTGAATACGTTGCCGTTAAATATTTATTGGCATTTTTATTCGTAATGATATTCATGATCGCACCTCCTGAAGTGGCAGGAAATTCTGCTCCGGGCTGCGTAATCACTTCAATTTTTTCTACTGAATTGGCAGGCATCCCTTCAAGGAAGGAATTTAACTCATTGGAAGTAATATTCAAAGGTCTTCCATTCAGATAAACATCCAAGATCTTACCCTGATACATCATTCCCGCAATATCGGTAGCAACCAATCCGGGAAGTTTTTTAATACCTTCCAGAACGTTACCGTTATTAAGCTGAGGCTGTTCAGAAAAATCGAAAATAGTACGGTCAGCTTTCTGTTCAACGGCTTTTTTAGTTTTTGTGATAACTACACCTTCAATTTGCTTTTCCTTTACTGTATTACTGCTGTTCTTCTCCTGCGAATAGGCAAAAAAAGATCCCAGCAGGGATAAAGCTAATATAGTTTTTTTCATAATGTTTTTTTACTACTGTTCAGTTAGACGTAAAAAAGAGCATTTTGTTACGATGAAATTTGCGAAAAGTTAAATTTTAAGGCAATAAAGGATAAAGCAGAATACAGAGATCTGGCTCTCTACACGAAATTAATACATCATCTATTACAATAACAAAAAAGCAGTTTCGATTGAAACTGCTTTTTCTATGATTAATTAATCTAACAATTAATTTTCCTGTTTCTTAATCAGGTTAAGAGCAGAACCGGCCTTAAACCAGTCGATCTGCTGATCGTTGTACGTATGGTTAGCCATGATGATATCTCTGGTTCCGTCCGTATGAATGAATTCTAAAGTCAGTTGCTTTCCTGGAGCGAACTGATCCAGATCTAAGAAGTTTACCACATCATCTTCCTGGATTTTGTCATAATCAGCTTCATTAGCGAAAGTGATTCCAAGCATTCCTTGTTTTTTAAGGTTGGTTTCATGGATTCTCGCAAATGATTTCACCAATACGGCTTTTACACCAAGATGTCTTGGCTCCATTGCAGCGTGCTCTCTTGAAGAACCTTCCCCGTAGTTCTGGTCCCCGACAACAATGGTAGGAATTCCTGCAGCTTTGTAAGCTCTCTGTACGGCCGGAACTTCACCATATTCACCCGTTAATTCATTTTTAACACGGTTGGTTTCCATGTTGTAAGCATTTACGGCTCCAATCAGCATGTTGTTTGAAATGTTGTCCAGGTGGCCTCTGTATTTCAGCCATGGTCCAGCCATAGAAATGTGGTCGGTAGTACATTTTCCGAAAGCCTTGATCAATACTCTGGCTGCTTCAATGTTTTTACCGTCCCAAGCCGGGAATTCTTCCAATAGCTGAAGTCTGTCCGAAGTAGGGCTTACCTTCACAACAACAGAAGAACCGTCTTCAGATGGTGCTTGATATCCGTTATCATCAACAGCAAATCCTCTGGCTGGTAATTCAGAACCTTTAGGCTCATCAAGCTTTATCTGCTCACCATTTTCAGCAGTTAAAGTATCTGTAATTGGATTAAAGTCTAATCTTCCAGAGATGGCAACAGCAGCTACCATTTCCGGAGAAGCTACGAAGGCGTGCGTATTCGGGTTACCGTCAGCTCTTTTGGCGAAGTTTCTGTTGAAAGAGTGGATAATAGAGTTTTTCTCTCCTTTATCAGCACCTTCTCTGTCCCATTGCCCGATACAAGGTCCACAAGCGTTCGTAAAGATTCTGGCATTCTCGAATTTTCTGAAAGAATCTAAGAATCCATCTCTTTCTGCTGTGAATTTCACCTGCTCAGAACCAGGGTTAATTCCCAGGATTGCTTTAGGCTTAACTCCTTTTGCTACCGCATCTTCCACGATAGAAGCCGCTCTTGATAAATCTTCATAAGAAGAGTTGGTACAAGAGCCGATAAGAGCCCATTCTACTTCTATTGGCCATCCGTTAGCTTCAGCCTTAGCTCTGAATTCTGCTACAGGAGTAGCCAGATCCGGAGTAAAAGGTCCGTTTAGGTGCGGCGTAAGCTCAGAAAGGTTGATTTCAATCAGTTGATCGAAATATTGCTCCGGGTTGGCATACACTTCGGCGTCACCTGTCAGGTGTTCTGCTATTTTGTCAGCGGCATCTACTACATCCTGTCTCCCTGTTGCTGCCAGATATCTTCTCATGGAATCATCGTATCCGAAAGTAGAAGTGGTAGCCCCGATCTCAGCACCCATGTTGCAGATGGTTCCTTTACCTGTTGCTGAAAGAGATTCTGCTCCTTCTCCGAAATATTCTACGATGCATCCTGTTCCTCCTTTTACGGTAAGGATTCCTGCCACTTTCAGGATAACGTCTTTTGCAGACGTCCAGCCACTCATTTTACCGGTTAATTTTACCCCGATAAGTTTTGGCATTTTAAGTTCCCACGCCATTCCGGCCATTACGTCTACCGCATCAGCACCACCTACGCCAATAGCTACCATTCCCAAGCCTCCTGCATTTACCGTATGGGAGTCCGTACCGATCATCATCCCTCCGGGGAATGCATAATTCTCCAGTACCACCTGGTGAATAATACCGGCTCCCGGCTTCCAGAAACCAATTCCATATTTGTCACAAACAGAGCTCAGGAAGTTGAAAACCTCAGAGTTTTTGTTGATCCCTTCCTGTAAATCAGATTCAGCACCTACTCTTGCCTGGATCAGGTGATCGGCATGAGCCGTTGAAGGAACGGCTACTTTAGCTTTTCCTGCCTGCATAAACTGTAAAAGCGCCATCTGCGCGGTTGCATCCTGCATGGCTACTCTGTCCGGTGCGAAATCTACATAAGAGTTTCCTCTTTCATATGCTGATGTAGCGTTGCCTTCCCAAAGATGGGTGTAAAGGATTTTTTCTGAAAGTGTAAGAGGTTTTCCCACGATTTGTCTTGCCGCAGCAATTCTCTCTGGGTAACGCTCATATACTTTTTTGATCATATCAATATCAAAAGTCATATCTTAATTTTAATTTTTCTTCTTTTTATAATTTTTCCGTTATTAATTATATTAAAAACGGGGAATATCTTTTGTAACTCAATTCATCAAATTCTGTTCCTTCGATTCATGCAAAAGCATAATTCTATAAATAACCGGGATGTTTTATTTCTATCAAGTTAAGAAAAAATGGAATTTCTTTCTGTATTTTCATTTAAAATAATTCTAAAGTAATCTTAAATAGAAAGGTTCTAAACAAAAAATTGAAAGATTTTAAATCCTAAGGACCAAAATCTTTCAATTATATAATTTTAAAACAGTCCTACGACTACTTATCGTCAAGCTTTATTAATGACCGACCTGAACCAGCTCTTTAATAGGCGGAGCAAATTTAGTAAGGTCAATACCTTCAACCGCTGCTTTATATTCATCGATATTAGGAATTCTTCCAATGATAGCAGAAAGAACAACTACCGGAGTTGAAGCCAATAAAGATTCTCCTTTTTTACGCTCGGAGTCTTCAACTACTCTTCCCTGGAAAAGACGGGTAGAAGTTGCCAATACCGTATCTCCTTTAGCTGCTTTTTCCTGGTTACCCATACAAAGGTTACAGCCTGGACGCTCAAGATACATCATGTTTTTGTATTCAACACGTGCTTCACCTTTAGGCGCATTATCATCGAATTCGAATCCTGAATACTTTTCTAAAAATTCCCAGTCTCCTTCTGCTTTTAATTCATCGATGATGTTATAAGTTGGAGCTGCTACTACTAAAGGAGCATTAAACTCAACCTTACCTTGTTGTTTTTCAATGTTTTTAAGCATTTGAGAAACAATTTTCAAATCGCCTTTGTGAACCATACAAGATCCGACAAAGCCAAGATCTACCTTTTTCTCTCCCCCGTAGAAAGAAAGCGCTCTGATCGTATCGTGTGTATATCGCTTGGAAACATCGTCATTATTTACATCCGGATCTGCAATCATAGGTTCTACAATCACATCAAGATCAACAACAACTTCGGCGTAATACTTAGCATTTGCATCAGGAGTCAGAGCCGGTTTTTCACCTGATCTGATTTCAGCGATTCTCTTATCAGCCTTATTAATTAATCCCTGAAGAACTTGGTTATGGTTATCCATTCCTTTGTCGATCATAATCTGGATTCTGCCTTTTGCAATTTCCAATGATTCAATCAAAGTGCTGTCTTCAGAAATGTTGATAGAGGCTTTCGCTTTCATCTCTGCAGTCCAGTCTGTAAATGTAAACGCCTGGTCAGCAGGAAGTGTTCCGATGTGAACCTCAATGATTCTGCCCTGGAATACGTTTTCCCCACCAAACTGCTTCAACATCTGAGCCTGTGTTGCGTGCACGACATCACGGAAATCCATGTGCTCTTTCATGTTTCCTTTGAAAGTTACTTTTACGGATTCAGGGATTGGCATTGATGCTTCACCTGTTGCCAAAGCAAGGGCAACTGTTCCTGAGTCTGCTCCAAAAGCAACCCCTTTAGACATTCTTGTGTGAGAGTCACCACCGATGATGATTGCCCATTCGTCTATCGTAATATCATTAAGAACCTTGTGAATAACGTCTGTCATAGCGTGGTATTCACCTTTCGGGTCACGGGCTGTGATCAAACCGAATTCGTTCATGAATTTCATTAGTTTCGGAATGTTGGCCTGAGCTTTTTTATCCCAAACAGAAGCTGTGTGACATCCGGATTGGTAAGCACCGTCAACAATGGGCGAAATCACGGTAGCCGCCATTGATTCAAGCTCCTGGGCAGTCATCAAACCTGTTGTGTCCTGAGAACCAACAATGTTAACCTGTACACGAACATCTGAACCAGCGTGTAGCACTTTTCCAGGAGTTGTTCCAACTGCATTTCTGTTGAAGATTTTTTCAACTGCAGTCAAACCTTGTCCTTCGTGAGAAATTTCTTTTGACGGAGCAAAAACAAGAGGAGTTTCAATTCCCAAAAGCTTTGCGGCAAATGTCTGCAGCTTTTTACCGAAAACAATTGCATATGATCCGCCAGCTTTAATGAATTCCATTTTCTGAGGAGTGAATGCCTTAGAAATGTCGATCAGCTCCTGATCGCCGTTATATAATTTTTTTGTTTTTGTATTGATGGTAAGAACTGTTCCTGTAGCTACAGAATAAGCTTCTTCAAGAATTGGTTCTCCAGCTTCGTTACGGATTGGCTCTCCATTCTCATCCAGTTTTTTAACCCAGTTTTTAAGGTCAAGACCAATACCTCCTGTAACGTCAACAGTGGTAAGGAAAATAGGAGAGATACCGTTTGTTCCTCCAACAATCGGAGCGATATTCACGAACGGGATGTACGGGCTTGCCTGCTTACCTGTCCATAAAGCTACGTTGTTCACTCCGGACATTCTGGATGAGCCTACCCCCATGGTACCTTTCTCAGCGATCAGCATTACGCTCTTGTCAGGATGTTGTGCCTGTAAAGCTTTAATTTCTTCCTGTGCCTGAGGGGTGATCATACATTTACCATGAAGTTCACGGTCTGATCTTGAGTGCGCTTGGTTACCCGGAGAAAGTAAGTCAGTAGAGATGTCACCTTCACCGGCAATGAATGTAACAACCTTAATTTCTTCAGCAACTTCCGGAAGTTTAGTGAAGAACTCTGCTTTTGCATAGCTTTCAATGATTTCTTTTGCGATTTCGTTACCGCTATTGAACGCTTCCTTCAGACGGTTGGTATCCGCCTCATAAAGGAAAACCTGTGTTTTAAGAACATTTGCTGCTTCCTTGGCAATAGAAATATCATTACCCAGAGCCAGATCAAGCAATACTTCAATAGAAGGACCGCCTTTCATGTGAGATAATAATTCAAAAGCGAAGGCAGGAGATATTTCTTCTACTACGGATTCACCCAGGATAATCTCTTTTAAAAACTTAGCTTTTACGCCTGCAGCACTTGTTGTTCCTGGTAAGGTGTTGTAAATGAAAAATTTAAGAGAATCCGATCGATATTCATTACCTGGGTCTTTAATTTGTGCAATGATTTCGCTTAATAATCCGGCACCGTCAATTGGCTTTGGATTTAGCCCCTGGTTTTTTCTTTCTTCAATCTCTTGGATGTAATCCTGATACATATTCATAATAATAGAAGTCTTTTAAATTTTTAAACGTAGATTAAAGCAGTTG
Source organism: Chryseobacterium hilariae (assembly GCF_051400735.1). Lineage (NCBI taxonomy): Bacteria > Pseudomonadati > Bacteroidota > Flavobacteriia > Flavobacteriales > Weeksellaceae > Chryseobacterium > Chryseobacterium hilariae. Next base: position 89,228 of record NZ_JBLFFJ010000004.1, on the reverse strand, counting down.
TCATAAAAAACGAGTATAGCCATAAACAACATAATCTACCCCTTTAAAAATGTGAAATAATGCTGCGTTTCGAAGTGGAATATATTTGATCTTAATCTAGAGTATAAGTAATTTACCTGTGGCTTGTCTTGCTGAAAAACTCTCTTTGGGGTAAGATTTATACACTTTTTTGATAGCATTCCTATCAAAATTATATCTCCAAAACGTTTTTAGATTATCAAACACTTAAAAAGTGCTTCCAAATTTACGAATTTTTTAGTATTTTATCAGAATGAAATTATTTAGATTCTTTATAAATATGAATTTGATAATTTCTATTTTGGCCGTAATTTTGCAGGCAAATGATGAATATGAAAAATATCCTGAATCTTTGGTGTTTATTTATTTCGATTTTCGTTTTTTCACAGACGAAAGCAGTGAAGAAGCCACCGATTAAAAATGTAACGAAAACTGTAGTGAAGAAGGCGCCTGCAGTGGCTAAGCCAAACCCGGATCTGGTAATCATCAATCCGGATCTGCCGGTTCTGATCCCGAAAAAAGAAGATGGAAAATTTGGTTATATTAATCAGAACGGGAAATTTATCATCAAGCCAGAGTATCATATTGCTGTCTTTTTTTATGAAGATTGTAATCTTCTGAATTCTCCAAACCCAAAAGTAAGAAAATTCGGAACCAATGAATATGCTACCGTAGAAAAGGATATGATTTCTTACCGTGTCAATAAAGCAGGAAAAAGAGTCTATCAGTTCAAGGATTCAGACTTGGGGAAATGTAAGTTTGAGGATTATAAGCAGCAGCTTTATCAGGCATACGTTTTAAACGGATTTTATGGCATTATTGAAAAGGCCAGATTCGTGAACGCAGCAGATTACAGGGATTACCAGATCTATCCTCAGTATCAGTATTTATATATCCTGGAAGGTGATGATACCGCAGATCCAATGATTGTGGCTTCCCATAATGACAAATTTGGAGTGATAGATGTTAATAATAAAGTAGTTGTTCCCTTCGAATATTCCAATATAAAAAGAAATTTCAGCTGGAAACTGGGTAAAATGTTTGAAGTAACAAAAGACGGGAAAAACTATTATTATATTGATGCGAAAAATAAGACGTATTAATCAATAGGTTTTTTGCAATAGGGTAGCATGAATCTTTACCAGGTCAAAATTTGTAGCAGAGAAACCCGTAATTTTTTGTAATTTTGCGGCTGAAATAAAGGGGTGCTTTAACAAGCTGAGATTATACCCAATGAACCTGGAACAGATAATGCTGTTTAGGGAATTTTGAAAATGTACCAATGGAACAACAGTATATCAATCATTGCTAGACTGTTAAATTAGTAAATTGCTACATTATTTAATCCGCCCCTTTTATTCATTAAATTTTTAAAATTTATAGAATGAAAGGATTATTTTTTTTAGGGCTTACCGTAGGCTCTGCGGCCTTTATCCAGGCACAAAATAAAGATTCCCTGAAGGTCAGGGAAATTGAAGCTGTCAACTTTACCAAAAGACTGCCCGTTGCTAAGGAAATCATCAACGTACAGAAAGATGTAGACAGCAGGAACCTGGGGCAGGATCTTCCGATTCTTTTAAAAAATCAAACGTCTATTATCTCAACTTCTGATGCCGGAAACGGGGTTGGATACACGGGATTTCGAATTCGTGGAGTAGAAGGAAAAGGAATTAATGTGATGATGAACGGCGTTCCATATAACGATTCTGAAAGTCAGGGAACATTTTTCGTCAATGTTCCGGATCTTACCAGTTCTGCCTCCCAGATTGTGATCCAGAGAGGTGTGGGAACTTCAAATAATGGAGTTTCAGCGTTTGGAGCAAGTATTAATGTGATCTCCAAAGAACCGGATGAGAATATGTATTTTAAGACCGATGATAGCTACGGCTCATTTAACACCTATAAATATTCGGCAGAGGCCGGTTCTGGGAAATTCTGGAAAAACAGGCTTTCAGTGATGGGAAGGTACACACGTATCCATTCTGATGGGTACATTGACAGAGCTTCTTCAAAACTGGATTCTTACAATTTCACCGCATTATTTGAAGAGGGAAAAACAAGGCTTCGGCTGATGGCTTTCGGAGGAAAAGAAAAAACCTATCAGGCATGGAACGGAATCGACCGGCCAACCTGGGAAACGAATCCCAAATTCAATTATTCAGGACAATATACAGACTTGTTTACCGGAGAAGAGAAGTTCTATGATAACGAAACGGATAATTACAGACAGAACCATTATCAGCTTTTGTGGGAACAGAAATTCAATGATAACTGGCATTTGGAAACAACACTTCATTATACTAAGGGAAGAGGATATTATGAAAACTATAAAAGGGTTGATGAAACAGATGCGGATGCAACGCATTATTCCAATTATAATCTGTCCGTACCGATCGTAAATGGATCTCCGGTGGAAATAACGGATTTTATCAGAAAAAAATGGCTGGATAATGATTTCTACGGAGCTGTTTCTACACTTTACGGAAAGTTGGATCAGGTAGATCTGAACTTCGGTGTGGTAGCGAACCAATACTATGGAAGGCATTTTGGAAATGTTACCGGGGTTTATTTTCCACAGATCAATGAGTATGAATATTACAGAAACCGTTCGGTGAAAACTGAGCTGGCAGGGTTTGCAAAAGCTTTATGGAGAACCGGGGATCACTTTGAATTTTTCGGAGATCTACAGATCAGAAATATTGATTACGATACCAAGATCCTGACTGCCGGTGACGGAGAAGGAGGAAATCTTGATAAAAACTGGCTTTTCTTTAACCCAAAGGCCGGAGTAAATTATAAAATTGGAAATGGAAAAGTTTTCCTTTCATACGCCCATGCCCACCGCGAGCCGAACAGGGATGACCTGATGAGTGATAATGAAGTGAAAGCTGAAAAACTTCACGATTTTGAGGCAGGTATTGAAAAACAGTTTGGAATCTTATCTGTAACGGCCAATTTATATTATATGTACTATGTTAATCAGTTAGTGCTAAACGGACAACTGAATAATGTAGGAGCATTTATCAGAACCAATTCAGGAAAAAGCTACAGAAGAGGTATTGAGATCGGAGCGTTGGCCAAGCTTTCCAAGCAATGGGAAGTAACAGGAAATGTCAGTCTTAGCCAGAACAGAAACCTTGATTTTAAAATTAAAAACAATGGAACTCTTCAAAACCTGGGAGATACGGACATTTCATTTTCCCCGAATGTTATTGCCAATCTTGGCTTGAAATTTAATCCTTCCAAGAGCTTTTTGTTTGCTTTAACGAATCAATATGTTGGAAAACAGTATCTGGATAATACAGGAGATAAAAACCTGGAGCTGAAAGATTATTTTCTGACAGATTTCAATGCACAGTACCAATTTACTATTGCTCATAATGATATCGCTCTAAAATTATTGGTTAATAATCTATTCAATAGAAAGTATGTTAACAACGGAGCGGTTTATGGTGGTGATCCATATTATTTTTCACAGGCCGGAACTAATTTTATGTTCGGGATCAGCTGGAAAATTCAATAATATGGATGATAACTTACCGAACAGGGTTTAATATATTCAATTTTATACCTATTTATCAAAAGACTGTTTCGGCAGTCTTTTTTTATATCCTATAAATCTCTTCAGAAAGTCACGAAAAAATTATAAATTTGCTGCCAAATGAATATTTCAGCTTACATTTTAGAATATCTGAAACAATTTGGAACTGTGACGGTTCCGGGATTCGGTGCGTTTTCGCTTAAAAACTCCAAGGCAATTATTAATTCTGAGAACGGAAGCATCCTTCCGCCTGCAAGCGAGATCGTTTTTGCGGTGGATTATGAAATACAGTCTGACGAACTGGCTGCCTTTATAGCCGGAGAAAAACAGATGTCTTTAGAAGCTTCCAGAAGTGATCTGAAAATCCAGACCGATTTTTGGAAGAAAAAACTTCAGGCAGATCAGTTTCTGGAAATACAGAACCTCGGGGTTATCCATATTGAAGATGATAAAGCCCATTTCAAAGGCAAAAGAATAGAATCTGGACATCCGGATTTTTACGGGCTTGAAGAGATCAGGCTCTCGGATATTAACAACGGTGAAAAGATCAGTACTAAAGAAAGCAAGGAGAAAGATTATACATTCAAAAAATCTATTCTTTGGATTTTCCTGCTTGTAATTCCTGTTTTGGGGATTCTTTATCTGGCGTTTACCCAAAGAGAACTTCTTTTCGGAAAAGAATCTTTTGATAAAGTTTCTGTCCAGACTTCTACACACAGAATAGTAAAAGACACCGTAAAAGCAATGGTGCGCGGTCCGGAAACGGCTGTTTCAGATTCCCTGAAAAAAGATTCATTAGCAAAACCGACAGGAAAAGGCGTAAAGCCGGCTCCGTCAGCTCAAAACAACACTAAGACTCAATGGCAAAAGTAAAAAAAGCGTCAGAATCTCTGACGATCATGACCAATATTGTTCTTCCGAACGAAACCAACTCTTTAAGAAACCTTTTTGGAGGCGAGCTTCTTGCAAAAATGGACCGTTGTGCCTCCATTTCCGCAGCCAGGCACTGTGAAAGAAGAGTTGTAACGGCATCTGTAAATCACGTTTCTTTCAACCATCCTATCCCTGAAGGTGGAGTGGTGGTTCTGGAATCTAAGGTTTCCAGAGCTTTCTCAACTTCAATGGAGGTTTATGTGGATGTTTGGTTGGATGACCCTATCAATCAGAAAAAAATTCATACCAATGAAGGTATTTATACTTTCGTTGCAGTAGATGAATTCAACCGTCCTATTCCTATCCCGGATATGATCCCGGAAACAGAAGAAGAAAAATTAAGACATGCAGCAGCCATCAGAAGAAAAGAACTGTCGCTCATCCTTTCCGGAAGAATGAAACCCCTTGAATCTGTAGAGCTTAAGAAATTGTTCCAGGAACCGGAAGAAACAAAGGAATCAAAGAAAGATAAGAAATAAGTTAACTTCTTTTAGATTTAATCTTTGCTAAGCGTTAGCGCCTTTGCGATCTTAAAAACAGCAGTTATTTAAATAAACCTTTGCGCTCTTTGCGTTAAAGTAAGATCACGTTTTATTATAATATTCGTGTTAAAAATGAAAATTCTACTTTTAGATAAAAACCATCCTCTCATCACAGAACAGCTTTTGGCTAAGAGTTTTGTATTAGAAGAAGATTTCACATCTTCCTATGATGAGGTTTGTCATAAAATTGAAAACTATGACGGAGTTATCATCAGAAGCAGAATTCCTCTGGATAAAAACTTTCTTGAAAAGGGGAAAAACCTGAAGTTCATTGCCAGAGTAGGAGCCGGAATGGAAAATATTGATATTCCTGTTGCACAGAAATTGGGAATTCAGTTGATCAATTCTCCGGAAGGTAACAGAGATTCAGTAGCAGAGCATGTTGTAGGAATGCTGTTGATTTTAATGAACCGCCTTTTCATTGCTTCCCAGGAAGTGAAAAACGGAATCTGGCTTCGTGAAGAAAACAGAGGGGATGAGCTTCTCGGGAAAACGGTAGGGCTTATAGGATACGGAAACATGGGGAAAGCTACAGCAAAAAGATTCTCAGGATTTGGCTGTAAAGTTATTTTTCATGATATCCTTCCCGGGCTTTCTGATGAGTATGCATCACAGGTCAGCTTAGACGAATTAAAACAGTCTGCAGATATTTTAAGCCTGCACATTCCGCTCACTTCTGAAACTCACTATCTTATTGATGAAAAATTTATTTCAGAAATGAAAAAAGACTTCTATTTCGTCAATACGGCAAGAGGGAAAAATGTAGAAACTAAATATTTAGTTGATGCTTTGGAATCAGGGAAAGTAAAAGGGGCCTGTCTTGATGTTCTCGAATATGAAAAAGCTTCCTTCGAAAACCTGGAAACAGAGAACGAAAATCTGAAATACCTCCTGGAATCTGAAAAAACAATCGTAACACCACACATCGCCGGATGGACTCACCAGAGTAAAGAAAAGCTGGCACAGGTGATTGTGGATAAGATCATTGCTTCCTACTGCTAGTGCAATATACTGCAAACAAAAATTACGCATTGCTCTCGCTTTTTCTTTTTGTAAATTTTATCTTTTATGTTAAATAATTCATAATGTACGTTCCGAACTGAGAATTTATTTTGAGTTTTATTAAATTGCTGCTCATTTTTTGATACTCATGACGAAGCGTAATTTTTTACTTATTGTAGCTGTTTTTTTATCCTTTATTTCCTGTAAAAAAAATTCTGAATCCAAGCAGACTTCAGCTGAAAGCACGACCAATCTTCCAAACTACGGAAATGTAGATCTGGGAAATGTTTTTAGCAAAGAAGACAGTCAGCTTGGAGATAAAAAAATACTCACAGGATATATCGATCAGTATTATAAAAAAATATGGGAAGGAGGAGACCTGAGCGGGGGAATACTCGTGGCAAAAGGAGATGAAATTCTATATGAAAGCTACAGAGGCTTCGGAAGAGAAGGAAATCAGATGCCGATCGGTAAAAATACACCGCTGCATGTAGCTTCTGTTTCAAAGACGTTAACTGCGATGGCTATGCTGAAATTGGTAGAAGCAGGAAAAATTAAGCTTACCGACCATCTTACCCAGTATTTTCCGGGATTTCCTTATCCGGATGTTACTGTGCAGACTTTGCTGGATCAAAGAAGCGGTCTTCCGAAATACGAGTATTTTATTGCCAAAATACAGCCGGTTCCGGCAGAACTTTCAAAGCCATTTATTACCAATCAGGATGTTCTGAATATGATCATCAAATACAAACCGGATCTGGCAAGAGATACGGATACAGGTTTTATGTATTGCAATACCAATTTTGCGATGCTTGCCTTATTAATACAAAAGGTTACAAAAACTCCGTTTCCGCAGGCTATGAAAGAAATGGTATTCCAGCCTTTGAAAATGGAAAATACCTATATTTTCCAGGAGAAAGATATTCCTACGGCCGCACAGTCCTTTTATTACGGTGGAAACAGGCTATATCCTTTAGACAGGCTTGATCTTATTTACGGTGATAAAAATGTATATACAACACCGAGAGACCTTTATAATTTCTCCAAAGCCATGTTTTCAAAAGACTTCTTAAAGCCAGATCTGATGCAGATGGTTTTTACACCTTACAGCAACGAAAAAGCAGGTATGAATAATTACGGACTCGGTTTCAGGATGAAGATTTTCGATAACGGCGAAAAGCTTACCTATCATAACGGATGGTGGCACGGAACCAATTCCGTATTTGCCCATCTGCTGAAGTCAAAAGTGACGATCGTGGCTATTGGAAACAAATATTCCGGTAAAGTATATACAGCACTGGCTTTATCAGGATTATTCGAGGATTTTCCGGCTCAGAAAGATAAGCTGCACAGTATAATGAACGACAATAAAGATACTTTGAATGCCGGACATGAAGTTTTTGGAGAATAATGTTTAATTTTGCTTAAACATATATGAAAAGACTTCTTCTATTATTCGTTATCTGTTTTCTTGTGCACTCATGCGCAAGAGTAGGATCTCCCGTGGGAGGCCCGAAAGATACCCTGGCTCCAAAGTTTTTAAGCTCCAATATTGACACGACAAGAGTTAATGTAAAAAGAGACATCCACGAGCTCAGGCTGGATTTTGATGAATATATTACCTTAAAGGATATCAATAAAAACCTGATCATTTCTCCGCCTATCAAAAATATAAAGCGGATTCTTCCTTCCAATATTGCCAATAAGTTCGTGATGATTCAGTGGGAAGATACTCTTCAGGCGAATACGACTTATAATTTCAACTTTGGAAACTCAATTGCAGATAATAATGAGTCCAATATTCTTAGGTATTTCAATTTTGCTTTTTCTACGGGAGATAAGCTGGATGATCTTTATATCAGCGGTGAAATATCAGACGCTGTAGCTCTTAAAAAGAAAGAGGGCGAAAATAAGCTTGTTGTAGGACTTTACCAGGTAAAAGATACCATGAATTACAGGCAAAAGCCCTATTATATTACAAAAGTGGATGAAGATGGATATTATGAGCTTAATTATCTTACGCCGGGAAAATATAAAATCATAGCTTTTGAGGATGAGAACAGCAATTCTATTTATGATCCGGGAAAAGAGAAAATAGGATTTCAAAAAGAAACTGTAGATGTTGAAAAATCTGTTTCAGGATTAAATTTAAAAGTATATCCTTCCAAAAAGCCTTTGAAATATCTTGAAATGAAAGAAAGTCCGGGGGGAATTATCATGACTTTCGAGGGAAATCCGGATGATGTGAAAGTAGCTTCTATAAATGAAAAGCTTCAGGACATTAAAGTGACCCACCGTCCGAAATCGGATACCGTAAAAATCTGGTTTGATCCTGTAAAAAGCGATGTAGGGCAGACGGTTACTGAAAACCTTAAATTCAGCTACGATATTGGCAGCAAGCAGGATACCGTTTCTGTGTTTTATAAATACAACAAGAAAAATGCAATGGATCTTGAAAACGACAGCGGAGGTCCATTGTTGGCTCCGAATTCTGACTTTAATATCAGATCCGGCTATATCATCGATAAAATCAGTCCTGAAAAATGGACTCTGAAAAGTGACAGCTTAACCACTCAGGAATTTACTGCAAAAATCTCTGAAACAGATCCTTACCAGATTCAGATTCATTCAGATTTTGTAAATGGCAAAAAATATCAGCTTACTATTCCAAAAGAAACAGTATCGTCTTATTATGCTAAAAATGCACAGTCAAAACGTTTTGATTTTGAAGTAGAAAAGGTAGATCAATTCGGAAGTCTTGCATTTAATATTCAAAATGCACCGGAGGCTAATTATTGGATCCAGCTTATGGATGCTTCGGATAAAGTTATTTATTCAAGATATACCAAAGGAAACAGTGTGAAATTTGATATCCTGAAGCCTAATGAATATATTGTAAGGATATTGGTCGATAACAACGGGAACAGATTCTGGGACGAAGCAGATTTTGAAAAAGAAACTTTTGCTGAAGATTCCTATGTCTTCTACAAAAAAGCTGTTGTACGGCCATTGTGGGAGACCAAGGAAGACTGGGATTTAAAAGATACCAGAACACTGGATAATCCTAAAGGAAATCTTCCTAAACCTGTAGATGTTCCTGCAGAAGAAACCCCTGATGCAACCGTGAAGAAGGAAGTCAACAAGGAAGTGAAGTCAGAATCCGGAAATGAAGTCCTGACACCTGTAAAATAAGGGTATGGACACAATAAAAAAAGTGTTATTCTGGACACTGGTAGTTTTTGCATTGATGCAGTTTATTTCTATTGATAAAGTAAATAAGCCTGTCAATACAGCGGTTAACTTCGTCGATACGAAAAAGACTCCGGAGAAGATTAGGGACTTGATAAAAGGAGCCTGTTACGATTGCCACTCCAATGAAACAGTATATCCGAAATATGCCTATGTTGCGCCTATTTCATGGTCAGTAAAAAGCCATGTTAATGAAGGTCGGGAACACCTTAATTTTTCTGTTTGGGGTACTTATAACAAGGAACTGAAGGAAAGCATGCTTGATAAGTCTATCCAGACAATCCAAAGTAAAGCAATGCCTATGCCTGGTTATATTGTTTATCATAAGGAAGCGAATCTTACAGAAGCAGAAAGAATATTGCTGGTGCAGTATTTCGAAAATATGCTGAAATCAAAATCTTACTGATACCAAATAAAATAACTCCCACACATTGTCATCTGCGGGAGTAAATTTCTTTATAATAACTTACCGGTTATTCTTCAGGTATTCCTTAAAAAATCTCTGCTGAGATTCAAAAGCAATATCATCAAGGTCGAGAGCTTTCAAAGGAATCCAGATTGCTTCTGATATTTCAGAAAGCTCAAGACTCACCTCAAATTTTTCCTGAACACGATACTCATAAAAAAGATCGATTGTATTGTAATCAATTTCTTTATACTGATAAATATTAGGAAGACTGGTAAGATATTTTAGGTTTGAAATATCCACATCAAGCTGAAGCTCTTCAAAAAGCTCTCTTTTGCACGTTTCCTCTGCACTTTCCCTTGGATCTACAAAACCTCCGGCCAGATCGAGTTTTCCCTTTTTAGGGTCCCGGTTTCTTCTGGTAAGGTAGATTTCATCATCACATCGGATAACAACAGCTACCGCGCCGGCAACGTTATTGTAGAGGGTAAAACCGCATTCGGGACAGCTCCATTTCTTTTCGCCGTCCCAATGCAGGGTTTCTTTGCCACAGCTTGGGCAGTATTTCAATAATTTCATCTGTTAACAATATTTTTTCAAAAGTCAGATGGAACTTCGTTTTATTGAGCAATATTAATATTTCTCGGGTGATAAGTTAAAATCACGTCCCGAAGTTCTTCTGTCTTCAGATGAGTATAGATCTCCGTAGTGGTAATACTGGAATGTCCCAGCATTTCCTGTATATAACGAAGGTCTGCCCCATTCTGTAAAAGGTGCGTTGCAAAAGAATGTCTGAAAGTGTGTGGAGATATTTTTTTGCTTACTCCAGCTTTATCTGTAAGTTCTTTAATAATCAGAAATACGATTACTCTGGACATAGATGTTCCACGGCTGTTAAGAAACAGCGTATCCTCATACTTTTTATTGATCTTGCTTTTCGAACGTACTTCTTTAATGTAAGTTTCCAAAAGTTCAGCAGTATAATCCGCTAAAGGAACGAAACGTGTTTTGTTACCCTTTCCGTTTACTTTAATGTACTGTTCTTTGAAATTGATGTTCGAAATTTTAAGGTCAATAAGTTCTGAGACACGTAATCCGCATCCGTAAAGAACTTCAATGATACAATGATTTCTCTTTCCGAGGTCAGAATTCGACTCAATGGCTGCAATGATCTTATTGATATCAGGCAGACTTAAGGTGTCAGGAAGATACAATCCCAGTTTTGGACCTTCAAGCAGTGAGGCTGGATTGTCTTCTCTGAACTCTTCCTCAAGCAGAAACTTGAAGAAAGCTTTTATCGAAGAAATCCATCTTGCTTGTGATCTTTCGCTGAACTTCTGTTTGGAAAGATTGAAGATATATTCCTGTAAGTTTTCGTAACCGATAGAGTCTGGACCGACGTTTTCCAGATCCACTTCGGCATAATCTTTTAATTTTTTGATGTCTCGAATATAGGCATCGAGTGTGTTTTCTGAAAAATTTCTTTCGAAGCGAAGAAATATTTCAAAATCTTTGATCTTTTCATCCCAGGTCATTTGTGCTTATTTTTTTAGTTCACAGTCCGATATTTGTTCTATTTCAATGTTATGGTTTCTCAAGAACGCTATCCCATCGTCGTCTGAATACTCATTAATATACACAAGTCTTGTAATTCCAGCCTGCAGAATCAGTTTACTGCATTCTTTGCATGGTGACAGCGTTAAATATAGCGTTGCACCTTTTGCAGACTGAGTGGAAGCAGCCAGCTTTAATATAGCGTTGGCTTCCGCATGAAGTACATACCAGTGTGTTTTTCCCTCTCCATCTTCACAGCAGTTTTCAAATCCCGAAGGAGTTCCGTTGTAACCGTCTGAAATAATCATCCTATCTTTTACGATAAGAGCTCCTACCTGTTTTCTCTTACAGTAGGATAGTTTTGCCCACTCTTGGGCCATTTTTAGATAAGCTTTATCAAACTTATTCATACCGCAGCATTAGTTTTTTCGAAATAATTTGGATTAAAAATCTTAGAAGTTAGGCTTTCTTTTCTCTAAAAAAGCGGTAACCCCTTCTTTCTTGTCGTTCATTTCAAAAAGTTCCCCGAAATACTTGATTTCAGATTCAAAACCTTTATCCGTATCAGACAAGTTTACGGCTTGGATGGCCTTTGATATTGCCATTGGTGAGTTATTGGCTATAATACTCGCTAATTCTTTTGTTTTAGTTAATAATTCTTCAATAGGGTATACTTCATTCACCAATCCGATTTCCTTTGCTTTTTGAGCGGGAATCATTTTGGCAGAGAAGATCATTTCGTTGGCAATACCTTTCCCTACCAGTTTAGGAAGTCTTTGTGTTCCTCCGTACCCGGGAATTAATCCCAGAGTAACTTCCGGAAGCCCCAGTCTTGCATTCTCTGATGCATATCTGATGTGGCACGCCATAGCTAGCTCTAAACCTCCTCCCAATGCAAAACCGTTCACGGCTGCAATAACAGGTTTAGATGTATTTTCAATTTTGTTGAACAGGGTATTATGCCCGTTTCTGGCCAGTTCTTCGGCTTTTTCCTGTCCAAAATCACTGAATTCTTTTATATCGGCTCCCGCTACAAATGATTTTTCGCCGCTTCCTGTAATAATGATTACCCTACAGGACTCATCAGCGTTAAGTTCATCCATGGCTGAGCTTATCTCTTGAATCGTTTTTGCGTTCAAAGCATTTAAGCTTTGAGGTCTGTTTATGGTTACAACAGCTAATTTCCCTTCCTTTTCTAATAATATATTTTCGTAACTCATTTTTCCACTATAAAATATTATTTTTTGCAAATTATGAATTTTTTACAAAAAAAAGGAAAAAATATTAGTTTTTTTTCCTTTTACTTGACGAATCCTTCAAAATACTATTTCGAGTGATTCATCATATTTGCATCAATATTGACATTGAGCTGAGATGCCACTTTCATGCCAAGCTCAATATTTGTCCTGAAAAAGTGACATAACTGACGGTTGATGATCTCATCTTTTTTCGGTCCGGTAATTCCTCTCATACTTCCTACAATGTTGCTGATTAGGTGCTCTCTATCTTCAGCCGTCATAGATTTTGTATACAATAACCCGGGTTGGGTATAATGATCATCATCATTTTCATTCCTGTTATAGTTGGCAACATGGGCACTGTCCAGCTCATATTCATAATTCTTATAGGCCGGATCCGGTTTGATGTCATCAAAGCTGTTCGGGAAATAATTCGGTTTGTCCTGATACTGGCTGGAATCTGCCATAAAACCATCTCTCTGATAGTTGTTGATTGCAAAAGGGCATCGGTTCACCTCCAGCTGATGAGCGTTTACTCCAACTCTGTATCTGTGGGCATCAGGATAAGAGAATAGCCTTCCCTGAAGCATTTTGTCCGGAGAAAAACTGATTCCGTTAATAAGACTGCTTGGTGAAAATGCAGACTGCTCTACGTGTGCAAAATAATTGACCGGAACTTCATTCAGTTCCATTTCACCCACTTCAATCATCGGGAAATCGTCATGAAACCATACTTTGGTAACATCGAATGGATTCCATCTGAAGTCTTTAGCCTGCTCTTCAGTCATCACCTGAATGTACATGGTCCATTTCGGAAAGTCACCGTTTTCAATGGCATTGCAAAGATCTTCCTGTGCAAAATCCGGGTTTTCTCCAGCCATCTTTACAGCTTCAGCATCAGTAAAGTTTTTGATTCCCTGTTTTGTTATAAAATGGAATTTCACCCATACCCTTTCATTTTGAGCGTTGATCATCGAAAAAGTATGTGATCCGAAACCGTGCATATGTCTGTAGCCGTATGGTGTTCCTCTATCTGACATTAAAATAAGAACCTGGTGAAGCGATTCCGGATTATGGCTCCAGAAATCCCACATCATCGTGGCACTTTTTAAATTGGTTTTCGGAACTCTTTTCTGGGTGTGGATGAAGTCTGGAAATTTTTTAGCATCCTTAATAAAGAATACAGGTGTGTTATTTCCTACCAGATCCCAGTTTCCGTCCTCCGTATAAAATTTTAAAGCAAAACCTCTTGGGTCTCTTGCCGTATCTGCACTTCCTTTTTCTCCGCCTACAGTAGAAAACCGGGCAAACATTCTGCATGAGTTTCCGATTTTTGAAAATAATTTGGCTTTTGTATACTGACTGATGTCGTGTGTTACGGTAAATGTTCCGTAGGCTCCGGTTCCTTTAGCATGCACAATTCTCTCGGGGATTCTTTCCCTTACAAAGTGCGCAAGGTTTTCCTGAAGAATGAAATCCTGCAGCAGGACAGGCCCTCTTGGACCTACTGTCTGTGAGTCCTGATGTTCAAAATAAGGTGCGCCGTTGCTTAGCGTTAATTTTTTAGAATCCATATAGTTATGATTTGTATGGTTGATTTCCCTTGTGAACTGTCTTATGAAGACGTATTAAATATCAAATTTACTTGAATTTTTGATTACAAATAGCAAAAACATTTTATCTTTGTAATAGATAATATTAATCAGATGAACATTCAGCAACTGGAGTATCTTATCGCTGTAGATAAGTACAAACATTTTGGTAAAGCAGCTCAGGCATGCTTTATTACACAGCCTACACTAAGTGCGATGATACAAAAATTTGAGGATGAACTGGATGTGAAGGTGTTCGACAGAACCACACACCCCATTCGTACGACAGATGTAGGGCTCCAAATCATTGATCAGGCAAAGGTAATTATAGAATCTGTCAATGAGCTGAAAAATAAGGCCAATCTTTTAAATAATATTTTGGGTGGAACGATCAATTTAGGAATCATTCCTACCGTTTCTTCCTTCATTTTACCGACAGAGATCTTTAAATTTTTGGAAGACAACCCGAAAATCCAGATGAATGTAAAAGAAATGACTACTGATAATATTGTCAAGGCTTTAAAAGCAGGTGAACTGGATGCCGGAATCATTTCTACACCTTATGATTCTGCCGATGAATTTTATCAGGACTTCCTTTTCAATGAAGAACTGATGATCTACAGCTCCAATACGGAAGCGAATAAAAAGAATTCTTACATCATACCTGAAGAGCTGAATGTTGAAAAGGTTTGGCTCTTGGAAGAAGGAAACTGTCTGAGAAACCAGTTTGAGAATATCTGTCATTTAAAAGAAAATACGTTGAAGCCTAAGAATTTAGATTTCTTAGCATCCAATATCCAGACTTTGGTCCATATGGTGGATAAGGTAGGAGGGATCAGTATTCTGCCGGAATTAGCATTAAGCCAGCTTTCGGAAGAGCAGAAGGAGAATGTTTTCAGGTTCAAAAAGCCTTTTCCTTACAGAGAGATCAGCATTATTTATTATAAGCCGACCTTTAAGCAGAAAATCATTGATGAACTTTCACTGTCCATCAAAAATTCTCTTGAGCTTAAACTGAATTATCATATAAACCCGAAGGAATTTGTGAGCATCAAGCCGCAATGAACTAAGAAGGCCGCAAAATGATATAAATCATTAATTTTAAGAAAATTATAATTAATAAGCAAAATCCTTTAGTATTAAAAAAATAGTACTTAAATTTGCGGACGTTTATAAACGAGGAAAAATTTGACCTGATTGCAACCTCTCTAAAAATATGCTAAAACAGTATTCTTTCTAGGCAATTTATTCTTATTTTTCTTCACACATTTTTAATCTAAAAAACAAAGAATAATATGTCTTATCTATTTACATCTGAATCAGTTTCAGAAGGACATCCGGATAAAATTGCCGATCAGATCTCCGATGCATTAATCGATCACTTTTTAGCATATGATAAAAGCTCTAAGGTAGCATGTGAAACCCTTGTAACGACAGGGCAGGTTGTGCTGGCCGGAGAAGTGAAGTCCGATGCATATCTTGATGTTCAAACGATTGCAAGAGATGTTATTAACGGAATTGGATACACTAAAGGGGAATATATGTTCAACGGAGATTCGTGCGGAGTTATTTCTGCAATTCACGAACAGTCTCCGGATATCAATCAGGGAGTTGACAGAGCGGTAAACGACGAATCTTTTGAAGCTAAGGCCAATGCACAGGGAGCTGGTGACCAAGGGATGATGTTCGGTTATGCAACCAACGAAACGGCGAATTATATGCCGCTTGCTCTGGACCTTGCCCATACTATTCTTAAAGAACTTTCTGTATTGAGAAGAGAAGGAAACGAAATCGCTTACCTTCGTCCGGATGCAAAAAGCCAAGTAACTATTGAATATTCTGACGATCACAAGCCAGTAAGAATTGATTCTATCGTGGTTTCTACACAGCATGATGACTTCGGAACTGAAGAAGAAATGCTTAATAAAATCCGTGAAGACATCAAAAATATCCTTGTTCCAAGAGTGGTAGCTCAACAGACTGAAGAAATCAAGGCACTATTCAATGATCAGATCAAATATCACATCAACCCTACAGGAAAATTTGTGATCGGTGGTCCTCACGGGGATACAGGTCTTACGGGAAGAAAGATCATTGTAGATACCTACGGAGGAAAAGGAGCTCACGGTGGTGGTGCTTTTTCTGGAAAAGACCCGTCAAAAGTAGACAGAAGTGCTGCTTACGCTACAAGACATATTGCTAAAAACTTGGTGGCTGCAGGAGTAGCTGATGAAGTTTTGGTACAGGTTTCCTATGCAATTGGTGTTGCTGAGCCTTGTGGTTTATATATCAACACTTACGGAACTTCGAAAGTGGATCTTCATGATGGTGATATTGCTAAAAAAGTGACTTCGATCTTTGATTTAAGACCTTACGCGATTGAGCAGAACTTAAAATTAAGAAACCCTATCTACCAGGAAACGGCCTCTTACGGGCATATGGGGAAAGAGCATTATATAGCTGACAAAACATTCAATAAAGGTCAGAAAAATGAAATTACCCTCACAGGTCTTGAGTTCTTTACGTGGGAAAAACTTGACAAAGTAGACGAAATTAAAGCTGCTTTCGGCATTTAATTTGTCTTCAGAAATAATAAATAGGACTGCTTTATCTTTGGGTAAGGCAGTTTTTTTTAATTTTACACCTTAAATAATTAGAGATGATGAATTTTAGATCAGCAGCTACCGTACTTTTTATATTTTTCCTTAGCATAGTGGCAAAGGCGCAGTACACCATGCATAAAATGGTCAGCGTGGGCTATACCTACCAGAATCAAAGCTTTGGGGAGTTGGGAGGCAAGCTGCTCTTTCTGAAGAATGATGATGTGATATACAGGCTGGGCGCATCTGCTCTGATGGGATCTGCAGATTCCAAATTTGCGATCATGCCGAAATTGCAGGCCGATGTGCTTCTTAACTTTGAAAAAAATGTTGATTTTTATCATTCCTACTATCTGTTGATAGGAGCAGAAGGAACCAATAAATATATCGCACCAAAAATAGGAGTCACTCTTTTCGGGATTTTAGATCTCGCAGGAGGCTATGCTTTCCCGCTTGGAAATGCGCGTTTGAACGGAAAAGAGCTGAAAGGTTTAAATATTAATTTAACATTAAATATTCCGACTGTCTTTATTCATGATATGTTTAAGTGATTTTTTTTAAATTTTCCCGTAAAAATTTAATAATAGGTTAACAGTTATTAAAAAATTATTATATTTACACCATATAATAATTGTACTGCCTATTGATTTTACTTTACTCTAAAAAACTGCTTTGTATTTACAGCTAGGGCCAGATAAAATATCTGGAGAATTGCTGGTCTGCAAATTTTTATTATTTGAGAAGAGTTATGAAATCAAAAACGGACAGCCTACTAATTTCCCTTTACCAGAAAGGAGACGAAGAAGCCCTATCAGCCCTTATTCATCGTCATCAAAGAGAACTGTTTACATTCATTTTTTACAAAATTAATGATGAAGACCTAGCCAATGATGTTTTTCAGGATACATTCATGAAGATCATCCTGATGCTGAAAGAAGGACGATATAACGAAGAAGGAAAATTTATTCTTTGGGCAAAAAGAATTGCACACAACCTTATTATTGATCATTTCAGACTGAAAGCGAAAAACATTAAAGTTTCAGAAACCACTTTTGAAACAGACGAGTATTCTATTTTCGATCTGATCAGAGAACCTTCGGAAAATATTGAAGATCAGCTTGTAACGATGCAGATCCAGGAGGATTTGTTAAGAATGCTTCAATTTCTGCCACAGAACCAGCAGGAAGTCATTAAATTAAGATTTTTCGATGGCTTAAGCTTCAAAGAAATTGCAGATCATACCAATATGAGTATCAATACCACATTGGGTAGAGTACGCTATGCACTCATTAACCTGAGAAAAATCATGGATGAAAATAACATTGTATTGACACGTTAGGATAATATTTTAGAAAAATTCACGTTTAAAGGAAAACATACTTTCGCCTATGAAAAAAAATGATTCCTTAAAAGTGAAAACTTTGAAACCTAAGAAACAAACAATTGATTTTTTACTGAGTTACTCAAAAAGTCTTGAATTGGTACAAACCAAAAGCAAGAATTTCCCGATTTCCAAAAATTAAAATTATTAATTTTGTGCTGTATGAAAATTCAGCACATTTTTTTTGACCTGGACAATACGCTCTGGGATCACCGTAAGAACGCCTACCTTACCATCAAAGACCTTTTTGAAAAGCAGGAAATCACTTTACATTATAATATCGACTTTGAGGCCTTCCATTCTGTCTATCATGAAATTAATGAGAGCCTTTGGGAAAAGATCAGAGACGGTATCATCGGTAAAGAATACCTGAGAAAACACCGTTTCTATGATACTTTCAAACATTTTGGAGTGGATGATGAAGAGCTTTCGCAATATTTTGAAGAGCATTTCCTTGATAAGATCCTCAACCACAACGAGCTGGTAGAGGGAGCGGAATATATTTTGGAATATCTTAAATCCAAGCAATATACATTGCATGTGATTTCCAACGGCTTCCAGGAAGTGACAGAGAGGAAATGCATTCTTTCAGGAATTGATAAATACTTTAAAACCATTACCAGTGCTGACTCCGTTGGGGTGAGAAAACCCAATCCGAAGATATTTGAATATTCATTAGGGCTTGCAGAAGCCAGTAAAGAAGAAAGTATCCTGATTGGTGACGACTGGATCGCAGATGTTGTAGGCTCCCAAAACTATGGACTTGATGTGATTTTCTTTGATGTTTACAAAGAAAATAGGCAGGAAGAAGGTCTAAAAAGTATTACCCATCTTCTGCAGATCAAAGAATATTTATAAAATGCATAGCTTTCAATAGCTGCAAAATTTATTTTTTTGAACCATTAAGATGATTGAAAATTTTAAGTTTAATTAAGAAAAAATCAAATGCTTTTATTAAGCAGCAGCTTTCTTAATTTTCTTAAACACTCATCTGATCTTAATGGTTCAATTTTTTTCACTATTCATTCTCCACTTTTCATTTTTCCTAATTCTTTCCTAAATTGATTCTGAACTTTGCTTCATAATAAAACAGAAAAAATTTTATATTATGAAAAGTTTTAGAAAAATCACCGGAGCATTTGTTTTAATTTTCTTACTTACAGGAGGATTTATTTTTGCACAGGACAAAGCAATCAACGCCAATCAGCTGCCTAAAACGGCTAAAAATTTCCTTGCGTCCCATTTTAAAGGTGTTGCTGTAGGATCGGCTATTGAGGACAGAGAAATCTATGGCGTTGATGAATACCAGGTTTATCTTGCTAACGGTATGAAGGTAGAATTCGACAGCAGCGGAAACTGGAAAGAAGTGGACGGGAAACACCAGAAACTGCCTTATGCATTTATTCCGGCATCGATCAGGAACTATGCTGCCAAGAACTTTCCTAATACCTATATTGTTAAGATAGAAAAGGGAAGATGGTCTTATAAGGCTGAACTTTCCAACGGACTGGATCTTGAATTTGACAGAAAAGGAAATTTCAAGAGGATTGATGATTAATTCATTGAAAAAATATATGAAGGAAGATGAAAGGCAAAGGATGGAAGTTTTAAGTAACAGTATCAATTGAGAATATTTAATTACTATTGTAAAAATGACCGTCAGATATTTGCTGTTTGAAAAAAGCTTTGAGCTTCCATCTTCCTTTCTATTTCATATATTTGAGAGACCAATATTGCAGAATGAAGATATTAATCATAGAAGATGAACCGGAACTGAAAGACACTGTACAGACTTTTCTGGAAGCAGAGCATTTTATTGTAGAATTTGCTCTTACCTACAATGCAGGGCTGGAAAAGATCATTTCGTATGAATATGACTGTATTCTTCTTGATATTATGCTGCCGGACGGAAACGGTATGGAGCTGCTGAAAGAGATTAAAAAACTCCATAAAAAAGATCCTGTGATCATTCTGTCAGCTAAAGATTCTGTTGATGATAAAGTTGCAGGGTTGGAAATAGGTGCCGATGATTATCTGGCAAAACCTTTTCATCTTGCTGAGCTGATGGCGAGAATCCGGTCTGTGATCAGAAGAAAAAACCAGGATGGTGAAAATACAATCAGCTATAAAAATATCAGTATAGATCCGGAAAACAGAACCGTTAAAGTAGGAAATGAAGATCTGATTCTTAACCGTAAGGAATATGATCTCCTGTACTATTTTGTGATCCACCCGGAAAAAACGCTGCAGAAAACAACTTTGGCTGAAGCCATCTGGGGAGATTATATTGATCAGGCAGACAGTCTGAATTTTATCTATTCACAAATTAAAAATCTCCGTAAAAAATTGAAAAGCCTCAATGCAGAAGGCGATTTCCAGGCCGTTTATGGAATTGGTTATAAATTTGTCTAGATGAAAGTTTCCTTAAAATATTACACTATCAAATATATGATTGGCATTCTGCTATTGATCATTGCGGTCTGGGCGGCGCTATTTTATGCCTATATCCTGGACGAAGTGTATGATAATGTAGATGACGGACTGAAAGACAGAAAGATACAAATCATTAAGGCCGTATATCACGATCCTAAACTGTTGGACAGTAAAGATTTCGGATTCAACGAATTTAAGATCAAACCGATTTCAAAATCTGAATATAAAGATAAAAACAGGCTCTATAATAAGATGTTTTATATGGAGTATGATGATAAGGACCAGCCTTACCGTGTACTTGAGACTGATTTTATAGATCAGTTCGGAAAACGTCAGAGGCTTGAAATACGGACCTCTACTGTAGAGCAGGATGAATTGGTGTATGACCTGACTACAGCTTTAATTGTGCTGTATATTTTACTTGTGATAAGTATTATTGCTGTCAACGGTTATATGCTGAATAAAGCCATGCGTCCGTTCTATACGATTTTGGGAAGGCTGAAAAAATACCAGTTCGGGGCTTCTTCCCCACAGGAACCTCAGAATTATTCTATCAAAGAATTTGAAGAGCTTAATGTGGAAATTGAGGAAATGATTAAACGGAACGAATTTGTCTTCCATCAGCAGAAGCAGTTTATTGAAAATGCATCCCATGAGCTTCAGACACCGCTGGCTATTGTGACTAATAAAATCGATCTGGCGATCCAGAATGGCGGTCTTGACAGGAAAAATATGAGCTTCCTTACCGAAGTAAAGGGTGACCTTAGAAGAATGGCAGGACTGAATAAATCCCTGCTCATGCTTTCAAAAATAGAGAACAGCCAGTTCAATAAAATGGCAAAAGTAAATTTCAATGAAATGATTGTAGAGCTGGTTAAGAGCTATGAGGATTTTATCGAATTCAAAAAAGTTGAAGTCAGCATTGTTGAAAAAGGATTCTTTGGGGCAGATTTTAATCCTGATCTGGCGGATATCCTGCTTTCCAATCTGCTTAAAAATGCAGTTAAGTATAATAATCAGGAGGGAATTGTCAATATTATTATAGAAAACAACAGGCTGATCTTTCAGAATAGTGGTAATGGGGTTCCATTAGATAAGGAACGGATCTTCAACCGCTTTTACAAACAGGGTTCAGATCACAGTTCTACCGGTTTGGGACTGTCTATCATCAGGACTATAACAAAACAATATCCCGGATGGGATATTGTCTATGAGTTTGAAGATGAAACGCATTGCTTCATTCTTTCTAAAAACAATGCTTTGGTATCTAATGCTTAAATTCCTAAGCTTGCTCTTACTTTTTTGATAGTTCCGGTAGCAACAACTCTTGTTTTTGCAGCACCTTCCTGAAGTTTTGCCTCCAGCTCATCCAGATTGTTCATATAATAAGTGAACATCTCTCTTTCTTTTGCAAAACGGGTTAAGATCAGATTTAACAGCTCTAATTTAGCATGCCCGTAACCGAAGTTTCCGGCAAGATATTTAGTTCTTAGCTCTTCCGTCTGCTCAGGAGTAGCGATTAGCTCATAAATGGCAAAAACTTTATCTGTTTCTGGGTCTTTTGGCTCCTCCAGACCTTTAGAATCGGTTTCTATACTCATTACCTGTTTTTTCAGTTCTTTTTCAGGTAAGAAAATATTAATGATATTTCCCATGGATTTAGACATTTTACGGCCATCTGTTCCGGGAACATATTTCGTGTCTTCCTGAAGCTCAGATTGAGGCAGAACGAAAACTTCCCCCATCTGATTGTTGAACCTTGATGCTACATCACGGGCAATTTCAAGATGCTGAAGCTGATCCTTTCCTACAGGAACTACTTCTGCATCATACAGTAAAATATCCGCAGCCATCAGAATAGGATAGGTGAAGAGTCCGGCGTTAACGTCCTGAAGCCTGTCTGCTTTATCCTTAAATGAATGCGCAAGGGTTAATCTCTGGTAAGGAAAAAAACATGATAAATGCCAAGAAAGTTCACAGGTTTCAGGGATATCACTCTGTCTGTAAAAATATGTTTTTTCTGTATCCAGCCCACAAGCAAGCCAAGCCGCAGCAATCTCGTAGGTATTCTGTTTTAAAACCTGCGCATCTTTGATCTGGGTAAGAGAATGAAGATTCGCAATGAATAAAAATGATTCATTTCCTTCCTGCTTGGAAAGTTCAATAGCAGGAATAATCGCCCCAAGGAGATTTCCAAGATGGGGGGTTCCGGTGGCTTGAATGCCGGTAAGAATTCTTGACATTTGTTTAGATTG
Source organism: Chryseobacterium hilariae (assembly GCF_051400735.1). NCBI lineage: Bacteria > Pseudomonadati > Bacteroidota > Flavobacteriia > Flavobacteriales > Weeksellaceae > Chryseobacterium > Chryseobacterium hilariae. The sequence goes on along the minus strand of NZ_JBLFFJ010000004.1, from coordinate 66,484 downwards.
TTTATAAAATTAATGAATTGCAAATTTAATTAATTCTCCCGCAGATTACACAGATTTGCACAGATGTTTGTATGAAATTAAAATCGCGGAGAATTTTTAAGCTAAAAAACAACGTTATTTTCAGTGAAGATAGTTAAGGAATAACAATCTTTTCTCCCCCGAATTTCGGCTGTACTCCGAAAAGCAAATCCCAGTATACTTTTGTTTTAGCGAGATACTCTCTTAGGTTCGTTTTTAAACCGGCGTATTTATTTACATCATTGGCATTATATCCGAACGCTTCCATTCCATTCTTTCTTGCCAGGAAAACAGCTCTTTCATTGTGGAATTTCTGTGAAATGATCACCAGTTTATGCTGTCCGAAAATATCTTTAGCCCTTACCACGGAATCCAAAGTACGAAATCCGGCATGATCCATTATAATTCTGTCTTTTGGAATGCCGTATTTCATTAAAGTAAGCTGCATATCTTCCGGTTCATTATAATCTTTGGTGCTGTTGTCTCCGCTTACGATAATGTATTTGATCTTTCCGCTTTTATACAGGTCTATAGCGGCCTGTATCCTGTTGTAGAAATAAGCATTCGGCATGCCGTTGTTCAGATTCTTCCCGGTTCCGAGGAGTAAAGCCACTTTGGTTTCAGGAACATCAGAGATATTGTAAGAAACAAAAGCGCTGCTTTCTTTTCGGATGCTGTAGTTAGCCCAGGCTATAAAAATAATTCCCGCCACAAGAAGCAGCAGGAAAATTTTAAAAATATTTTTAATTACTTTTTTCATCCGGAATGCTGCTTTTAAAACTCAAGTCCGTTAGGAAAAGCTTTTTTTCTGAATATTAATAAGAAGGCTGCTCCTACGGTAATAGCAGAATCAGCTACGTTGAAAATATATTTGAAGAATTCAATATGTTTACCACCAATCAAAGGAATATTATCAGGAACATACCAGTCTACCAAAGGGAAGTGAAGCATATCCACCACGCAGCCTTTCATAAAAGCAGAATAACCCTGCCCGAAAGGGACAAACTTTGAAACTCCTCCGTAGCCTATCCACCGGTCGATGCTTGGGTCATAAACCGTTCCGCTGTCGAATATAAGTCCATAAAACATTCCGTCAATGATATTTCCGATAGCGCCGGCAAAAATAATAGCCATTGGGATCAGAAGATAGTTGGATGCTCCCTGCTGCAGCCATTTTTTAAACATATAAACCATTCCTCCAATTAAGAAAAGTCTAAGGATCACCAGGAAATATTTCCCGATAATACCTCCGAAATGAAGCCCGTAAGCCATTCCCGGATTCTCTACAAAAGTCAGTTTAAAGCCCGGAAGAACAGTAACACTGTCATCCAGATTGAAGTGGGTTTTGATGTAAATTTTTGAGGCCTGATCAATTAACAATACTAAAAAGGTTATAGCTAAGATCTTTTTCATTACTGTCCTTTTGGTTTAGAGGGTTTCTCAGAATTTTTCTTGTCGAAGATTTTCTTGGCCACCTTTTCTGTATGGAACGTATTTTTGGTCTGGGCACGCTCGTATCTGATGTTCATATCTTTTAAAACACTTTTCAGCGCACTCAGTTCCATAGGATTCTTAGGATGTACTATGATAGATTCCATTTTCTTTTCTTTTTTTAATATTACATTTTGGACAGCTCGTCGAGTCTTTTCCGGTCTTTTGCAGACAGGTCATTAACCCCGTTTTTGCCCATCTTACTCAAAATTCTGTCGATTTCTTTTTCCCTTTCACGTTTATCAGAATTAAACTGATCATCTATGGTGTAGTTCTTCTGCCGGTCAGGAAAGAATCTGTTTTTGATCCATTCTCTATTGAAAAACAGTAAAACTGCAGCAACAATAATTGCTAAGATTAATACTTCGCTCATGGGCATACATTAAAAATTAGGTTTATAAAGTATCCGTGAATACGATATAAACCCAATAATATTTTACAAACCTTAACGGTTTATTTCTGCATATTTTTCGCTTCAATGCTCAGCGTAGCATGAGGAACGGCTAAAAGTCTTTCCTTAGGAATCAGCTTTCCTGTCACTCTGCACACACCGTAGGTTTTATTTTCGATTCGGATCAAAGCATTCTTAAGATCACGCACGAATTTCTCCTGGCGTCCTGCCAATATAGAGTTTTGCTCCTTGCTCAGCGTTTCTGCTCCTTCTTCAAAAGCTTTGAATGTAGGAGAAGTATCATCCGTACCATTATTCTGGTCATTGATGAAGCTTTCTCTGATCAGCTGAAGATCTCTTTCTGCCTTTTCTATTTTTTCTCTTATGATAGCCTTAAATTCCTGTAAATCAGCATCGCTGTACCTTACTCTTTCGTCTGACATATTCTTTTCTCTTTTTTAATAAAATTATGAAATGGAATTTGAAATACAATAACTATATGTTAATTTTTTTCGACATTTATCTTAAAATTAACCTCATCTATTTCGATTTCGTTAAAATTTGAAAGTGAAGATACAATTTCTATTTTATTTGACAAGACCTCAGATGAAATATATTCCTCATTTTTCTTAACATCTTCAATGAAAGGTGAGTTTTCTTCAATGGAGATTTTAATCCTGTCCGTCAGTTCAAAGTCCTTCTCTTTTCGCAGGTTCTGAATTCTGTTGATGAACTCTCTTGCAATACCCTCAGATTTTAATTCTTCTGTTAACGTCAAATCTAATGCCACAGTTGTTTTCCCGTCGGAAGTTACTGTCCATCCCGGGATATCTTTGGTAGATATTTCTACATCATCAAGAGTAATCTCGTATCCCTGAATGTCTATTTTCCCGTCTTTTTCAAGACTGGCGATCTGTTCTGTGTTAAGATTGGCGATTTCTCCGCCTACCGTTTTCATGTCTTTTCCTAATTTAGGACCCAACGCTTTGAAATTCGGCTTGATTTGCTTTACAATTAAATGCGATGCTTCTTCTGCATTGATCAGCTGTAATTCTTTAACATTTACTTCCTGTTTGATCAGCTCTGCAACGGCTAAAATCTGTGCCTCCGTTTTAGCATCCAGAACCGGAACCAATACTTTCTGTAACGGCTGGCGAACTTTCACATTCTCTTTCTTTCTCAGGGAGAAAACCATACTCGTAATATTCTGAGCCAGGTGTGTTTTTTCTACCAGATCCTGATCGATCAGGCTTTCGTCAGCTACAGGGAAGTCTGTTAAATGCACAGATTCGCAGCTTTCTTTTCCTGTTACCTTATTTAAATCCTGATACAATTGATCCATAAAGAACGGAGCAATAGGTGCAGATAATTTCGCCACTGTTTCAAGACATGTATATAAAGTCTGGTAAGCCGAAATCTTATCATCAGAATAATCTCCTTTCCAGAAACGTCTTCTGCACAGTCTTACGTACCAGTTGCTCAGGTTATCATTCACAAATGTGCTGATAGATCTGGCTACTCTGGTCGGTTCATAATCTTCGTAGAATGCTTTTACTTCTTTGATTAAAAGATTAAGCTCAGAAAGGATCCATCGGTCGATTTCCGGACGGTTTTCCACTTCTTTTTCCGTATAATTGAATCCATCAACATTGGCATACAATGCAAAGAACGAGTACGTATTATAAAGTGTTCCGAAGAACTTTCTTCTTACCTCATCAATTCCTTCTATGTCGAATTTCAGGTTTTCCCAAGGATTCGCATTCGAGATCATATACCATCTGGTAGCATCCGGACCGTATACTGAAAGTGTTTCGAACGGATCTACAGCGTTTCCTAAACGTTTTGACATTTTCTGTCCGTTCTTATCCAGAACAAGACCGTTACTCATCACATTTTTATAAGCAACAGAATCAAAAACAGCAGTACCGATGGCGTGAAGAGTGTAGAACCATCCACGGGTCTGGTCAACACCTTCTGCGATGAAATCAGCAGGGAATGCTTTATGCTTGTCGATCATGTCCTTATTTTCAAAAGGATAATGCAGCTGTGCATAAGGCATAGATCCTGAATCGAACCAAACGTCGATTAGGTCGCTCTCACGGTTCATTGCTTTTCCTGAATCCGAAACCAGAACCACTTTGTCCACTACATTTTTGTGAAGATCTACCAGTGAATAATTCTGCTCAGACATATTTCCGATCACAAAACCTTTGAACGGATTCTCTTTCATGAACCCTGCCTCTATAGATTTTTCTATTTCATTGTATAACTCCTCCACAGATCCTATGATCTTTTCTTCTTTAAGGTCTTCAGTTCTCCAGATCGGCAACGGAATACCCCAATATCTTGAACGGGATAAGTTCCAGTCGTTCACATTTTCAAGCCAGTTTGCGAAACGTCCTTCTCCGGTAGCTTTCGGTTTCCAGTTGATTTCTTTATTTAAATTAACCAGTCTGTCTTTTACAGCGGTCATTTTCACAAACCATGAATCAAGCGGGTAATACAATACCGGCTTGTCAGTTCTCCAGCAATGTGGGTAACTGTGGACGTATTTCTCTACTTTAAAGGCTTTATTTTCTGTCTTCAGAACGATCGCCAGTTCCACATCCCATGATTTCTCAGGAGCAGTTCCGTCATCGTAATATTCGTTCTTGATATATTTTCCTGAAAATACTTCAGGTACATTTTCTCCTTTGATGAATTTACCCTGCAGATCTACAAGAGGAACAAGGTTGTCATTCTCGTCTTTCACCAACATTGGAGGAATTCCGTTTTCTTTTCCAACTCGTGCATCATCAGCACCAAATGTAGGCGCAATATGAACGATACCAGTACCATCCTCAGTGGTTACAAAATCTCCGATGATCACTCTGAATGCTTTTTCAGGAGAATCATTAGGAGTAAACCAAGGGATCAGCTGCTCGTATTGAGTGCCTGCCAGTTTTTCTCCGGTGAATTCTTTTACTACTTTGAAAGGAATCACTTTGCTTTCTGCCGTATAATTCGTAAAATCTTCTTCCGTTCCCTCTGCATATTTCTTACCGAATACTTTAGGTAAAAGAACTCTTGATAAAACAATTGTGATAGGTTCAAATGTATATTGGTTGAATGTTTTAACCAATATATATTCAATATCTCTCCCTACGGCAAGTGCTGTATTTGATGGTAATGTCCATGGAGTAGTCGTCCATGCTAAAACATGTACGTCTCCATCCACATCATTAAACAGTTCGGAAGTTTCTTTCTTCGCTTTGAACTGTGCCACAACCGTTGTGTCAGAAACATCACGATATGTTCCCGGCTGGTTAAGCTCGTGGGAAGAAAGTCCTGTTCCTGCTTTTGGAGAATAAGGCTGAATCGTGTAGCCTTTGTACAATAATTCTTTATCATACAATTGCTTCAGCAACCACCAAACTGTCTCCATATATTTTGACTTATACGTGATATACGGATCTTCAAGGTCTACCCAGTATCCGATTTTTTCCGTAAGGTCATTCCATACGTCTGTATATCGCATTACCGCTTCACGGCAGGCTTTGTTGTAATCTTCAATAGAGATTTTTTTGCCAATATCCTCTTTCGTAATTCCTAATTCTTTCTCTACGCCCAGTTCCACAGGAAGTCCGTGTGTATCCCAGCCCGCTTTACGGAAAACCTGCTTCCCGTTCTGAGTCTGGAAACGACAGAAAATATCCTTTAATGCTCTGGCCATAACGTGGTGAATTCCGGGAATACCGTTTGCTGAAGGCGGACCTTCATAAAAAACAAACTCGGCATTACCCTCGCGAATCTCAACACTTTTACTGAACGTTTTATTCTGTTTCCAAAATTCCGCTACATTCTCGGCTACGTCAATAAGGTTGAGGTTTTTGTATTCTTTAAATTGGCTCATTGTAAATATCTCAATATCGTTGATTAATTAAGTTTGCAAATTTAGTGATTTTTGTCGGTTTATAAGATATGTTTTATTTAGCTTATATCTATTAAAAACTTCAATTTCAGAAATATAAATGAAGGAAGTGGCAAAAAGTGAATGGTGAATAGCGAATGGGGCAATTTTTCCTGTTGTTTTATAAATATTTTACTTCTGTTTTTTATCAATAAAAGTGTGCTTTAGCCTGCTTAAAAAATATAAGCCCACATTTTGGCTTTAGCTAAACTTATTAATCTTACCCATCATTATGTAAAATTTCGTAATTTTAAATAAACCTCAAACCCAAATGCTGTATGAAAAACTTATGTAAAATTTTATTCGTCATCTGTTTCATCAATACGCTAACAATAGGTGCTCAGACCAATTATCCACAAAATTATTTTAGGAACCCTCTGAATATTCCCATGCAGTTGGCTGCCAACTTTGGAGCGGTGCGCTCCAATCATTTTCACATGGGCTTGGATTTACGGACCAACAGTCAGGAAAACCTGTCTGTTGTTGCTGCCGCAGATGGTTATGTAAGCAGGATAAAAGTGGAGCGGTATGGTTTCGGAAATGCTGTTTATATCACCCATCCGAATGGTTATACCACAGTATACGCCCATTTAAATAAATATTTCGATAAGCTGGACGAATATGTAAAGGAACGACAGTATAAAGACGAAAAATGGGAACAGGATATCACTTTTTCTCCTGGACAGTTTCCTGTATCCAAAGGGCAGCTCATTGCTTTGAGTGGAAATACCGGAGGCTCAGCCGGGCCACATTTACATTTTGAGATAAGAGACACAAAAACGGAAGAATGTATCAATCCTTTGCTTTTTGGTTTTAAGATTCCGGATGGTATTTCACCTGTTATTAGTGGACTTTATTGGTATGACAGGCGGTTCAGTACTTATGAACCTGGCGCGAACGGAATTGCTGTAAAAAAGAATGGAGGTAATTATACAACCGATGTCATTCAGGTAAGCTCACCGGAAATAAGCTTTGCTATTAAAGCGGTGGATAAAGCCAATCAGGGATTTAATCTTGGGATTTATCATGCAGAATTATTAATGGATGATCGTCTGATTTATAGTTTTTCCATTGATCAGGTGAGCTACGACGATACCCGATATTTAAATGGCTGTATAGATTATCCCAAGTTTACAAAAGATAAAATGAGCATTCAGCATTTATCTGAATTACGAGGAATGAAACTGAAAAATTACAATTCATCCGGTAAAACAGGAATTATTCACCTTGAGGATGACAGTGTTCATAATATTGAAATTGTTTTAAAGGACGTCAGCGGAAATACAAGTAAGCTTATCACAAAAGTTCGTTATGCGAGAAATTCGCAACAGGTTACTCCTTCGGATAAATTGGTGAAGCCGGATGAAGCAAAAACACTAAGTACGGAAAATGCCGAAATCAGTCTCAGCAAAAATGCATTGTATGATGCTGTGAATTTTCAAATGTTTGAAAAACCAAGCTCCAATGCAGATGCTGTTTCCAACACTGTTATTCTGCATGCTCCATACATTCCGGTTCATGATGGTTATACTTTGAAAATAAAGCCTAACAGAAAATTATCGGATAAAGAAAAAGAAAGAACAGTTGTTTTGTTCGATTATGGAAGTGATACGGATGTTGTCAAAGGAAAATGGAGCGGCGATAAGGTAGAAGCAGAGTTTAACAGATTGGGAACAGCAACCCTCTTGTTAGATCGAAGTTTACCATCTGTCTCTGCAGGATGGAAGGACGGAACGCTTATAAAAAACAGTACGTTGCGACTGAATGGAAGAACTAAAATTGGTGACATCATATCATTCCGTGCAGAACTGGATGGGAAATGGCTCCGCTTTGCCCGGGTAAAAGATGACTTTATCTATGTTTTTGATGAAAAATGTCCCAAAGGCTCAGGTTCACATACTTTAAAAGTAACAACAACCAATACAGCCGGAAACATCAATACACAAACCTTTACCTTTCAAAGATAAAATGATTGATTTGAGTTCCGGTAAATCATACGGAATACACCAATTGACCCTTTAAACAGAATGATCTGCCAAAGCTCAGACAGACCTTTAGCTTAAAATCATGAATACATTGTACATAAATACATTCTACAATATTTTATTTAATAAATTTGTTCCTTAAAATTAAATCATTGGAATTCCATCCGGCTATCGAAAAATCAGATCTTAAGGATATTAAAAAGTTTCAGGAACATAAGCTTCAGGAACTTTTAATGTATCTTCAAACCCATTCGCCTTTTTATAAGAAACTGTTTAAAGAGAACGGTATCAACATCTCGGATATCCGGACATTGGAAGATCTGCAAAAAATCCCTGTTACCACAAAGAACGACCTGCAGGAACATAATCATGATTTTTTCTGTATCCCACCAGATAAAATTGTAGACTACAGCACCACTTCAGGAACTTTGGGCGACCCGGTAACTTTCGGATTGTCCGACAGCGATCTGGAGAGGCTTGCTTATAATGAAGCCATTTCATTTGCCTGCGCCGGAATTCAGAAAGGAGATGTAGTACAGATGATCACCACAATCGACAAAAGATTTATGGCAGGTCTTGCCTATTTTCTGGGACTAAGAAAAATGGGTGCCAGCGTGGTAAGAATGGGTCCCGGTATTCCGGAACTGCAGTGGGATTCCATTCTAAGATACAAACCTAAATACCTCATCACAGTTCCGTCTTTTCTTTTGAAGATGATTGATTATGCCGAAAAACATGGATTGGACTATAAAAATTCCAGTGTCTACGGAGCAGTTTGTATTGGTGAAAGCATCAAAAATCAGGATTTTACAGACAATATTCTTTCGCAGAAAATCAAAGAGAAATGGAATATAAAGTTATTCTCAACCTATGCTTCTACAGAAATGAGCACAGCCTTCACGGAATGCGAGTTCCAGATCGGAGGGCATCATCACCCGGAATTGATTATCACCGAAATTCTTGATGATAACGGAAATCCTGTGCAGGAAGGAGAGAACGGCGAGCTGACGATCACCACTTTAGGTGTTGAGGCTGTTCCTTTGCTGCGTTTTAAAACAGGAGATATTGTAAAAGCGCATTACGAGCCTTGCAGCTGTGGAAGAAATACCATGAGGCTTGGTCCCGTTGTCGGAAGAAAACAGCAGATGATCAAGTACAAAGGAACAACGCTGTATCCGCCTGCCATGAATGATATTCTAAATGATTTCAATACTATTTTATGCTATCAGATCGTGATTCAGTCTAATGAAATCGGATTGGATGAAATTATCATCAAACTAAGCACAGAACAGGATCAGGAAACCTTCGTTAATGAAGTTCGTGATCATTTCCGGGCTAAACTGAGGGTGAGCCCTAAAATTGAAATCGTAGATTTTGATATTCTGTCCAAAACTGTTTTTAATCCCAACAGCAGAAAGCCAATCACATTTATAGATTTAAGATAGTAAGAACAAAATTATGAAAAAAAAATTAGCAACCGGCGATAATGTGATAGAAGTTCCAGACCATCATGAAAGGATTGCAGAATGTATGCAAAGACTTTAGAAATGTTGGCTCTGAAAGCAAACCACTACAAAGAAAAAAAGTAATAATTGATTGCTTTTTTATAATATATTTGAAACTTTAATTTTTAAAGAAAATATAATGATGAAAAAACTATTATTTCTATTGTTGGTAGCCATTACAACAACAGCTTTTGCTCAGAATCAAATTAACTTTGAATCAGGAAACTTTGATTTCTTAAAAGACCAGACTGAAGTTAATGTTCAGCTGAAATTTGATAATGCTGTTTATCAGGAGAAAAATTTCACAGAAGCACAATATCTTGAAAACAGGGAAAAAGATATTGTCGCTAAAAAGAATGAAGCTGGTTGGAAAAACTGGATTTTTCAATGGGGGAAATTTAAAGCTTCAGAGTATTTGGATTATTTCTTTAAGGGAATTAACAGCAAATCGAAAAAAATAACTTTCAAAAATGATGTAAAGGCAAAATATACTTTAATTATTGATGCAAAGTGGATTTATGCAGGCTGGTACGGTGGAATGATCGGATCACAGGAAGCGAAATTAACATCGGACATGATGTTTGTGGAAACCGACAACCCTTCAAAGGTAGTTATGAAATTACATGCCGACAAAATTCAAGGAAAGAAGATGAATAAAGATTTTTCCTGGGAATACGGAAGAATTGCAGCAGCATATGAAGTTACGGGAAAGAAGTTAGGTGCGGAAATTAAAAAAACGATTAAATAAAACAAAAAGCGGTCTGAAAATTTTCAGACCGCTTTTTTTATGGTTGTTCCTGCTGCCTCTCCATTTTGATGAGGTTCGCAAGATTTTTAATAACTGTATCGTGCTTTTTTACAAAAGGATTGTCTTTATTCCAGACATAGCCTGCTAAAACCGCACATATTTTCCTTTTTACATCTTCATTTTCAGGCCTGTGGAAAAACAATTCCTGAAGATTTCCGGTATACCATTCCTTTACATAAGTCGTGAAAACATCTACTCCGTAAAGAATATAATCTGTGTATTCTTTCTGCCAGTCGATTTTTTCTCCGTTAAGCTGTCTTAAAGCCAATTTTGCTGCAAGCATTCCCGATTCTGTGGCAAATGCCATTCCCGATGAGAAAACAGGATCAAGGAACTCAGAAGCGTTTCCGGTAAGGGCATATCCGTCACCAAACAGCTGCTTTACCGAACAAGAATAATCTTTCAGGTGTCTTGGCTCAAAAATAAAATCTACATTGCCAAAACGTTTTACATAATAATCAGAAAGGGAAATAGCTTTCCTTAATGCTTCCGTTACATCCCCATTTTCAGATAATTTTTCAATATATTCTGTAGGGCCTACGATGCCGACACTCGTGTTTCCGTTAGAAAAAGGAATAACCCACAGCCAAACTTCAGTTTCAATGATATCAAAAGAAATTAAAGTTCCTTCCTGACCTTCTTCTCGGTTAATATCTTCTACATGAGAGAAAATAGCAGAATGCGGAGACAGTTTTGAAGGTTTTTCAAGATCAAGCAGTCTTGGCAGTACTCTTCCGTAGCCGCTTGAGTCGATCACAAATTTAGAATGGATCTCTTTCGTTTCACCATCTTTATTTCTTACGGTGGTTATAGAATCTGTACCATTGAATTGAATACCAATAACTTCCGTTTCGAATTCCAGATCAATGCCTTTATTGATAACTTCCTGAGCCAGAGTATTGTCAAAATCAGCTCTCGGAACCTGCCAGGTCCAGTCCCAGCCTTCCCCGAACTTGTCACTAAAATCAAAAATGCAGACTTCATTGCCTCGTAAAAAACGTGCTCCCAGCTTTTTTTCAAAGCCCATTTTATCCAAAGCCGGGAAAAGTCCGGCTTCATCAAAATGATCCATTACCCTGGGAATTAAGCTTTCACCAACAACGAGTCTGGGGAATTTTGTCTTCTCGACAACTTTCACGTTGACATTGTTCTTCTTTAAGTATGAAGAAGATACGCATCCGGAAGGCCCAGCACCGATTACGAGAACATCAACAAATTCTTTGCTCATCTTGATTTTTTATTTTAATAATAACTTCTATCTTTGCCGCAAAATTAGTGACAATTAATTAATATTTTACAAAATTAGCAACTATTACTTTTAATTGATGAAAATAAATAACTTTTTAGAACTGAAGGATTTTCAAAAAATTATCATTGAAAACGAAAAAATTGAACTGAATGAATCACTTTTGGACAGAGTGGAAGAAAGTTTTCAGTTTTTAAAGGAATTTTCGAAAAATAAAGTAATATATGGTGTCAATACCGGCTTCGGGCCGATGGCCCAGTTCAAAATAAGTGACGAAGATACCCACCAGCTTCAGTATAACCTGATCAGAAGCCACTCTTCGGGAATCGGAAACCCATTGCCTGCCCAGGAAGTAAAAGCCTGTATGCTGGCAAGACTCAATACACTTTCCCTTGGAAATTCAGGGGTACACCAGTCTGTTATTCATTTACTTAAAGAATTGATCAACAGAGATATTACACCGCTTATTTTTGAACACGGAGGAGTAGGTGCAAGTGGTGATTTAGTTCAGCTTGCCCACCTTGCTTTGGTTTTAATCGGGGAAGGTGAAGTTTTTTACAAAGGAGAAAGAAAAGCAACAAAAGAAGTTTTTGAGGCAGAAGGATTAGAACCGATCACAGTGGAAATCCGTGAAGGACTTGCCTTAATGAACGGAACTTCTGTAATGTCCGGAATAGGAATTGTTAATGCATATAAAGCCAATCAGTTAACGGATATTTCAATCAGGCTTTCCTGTGCGATTAATGAGATTGTTCAGGCTTATGATGACCATTTATCAGAAGCTTTGAACGGTACAAAAAAGCATTATGGTCAACAGAAAGTAGCCGAAAGAATGCGTGCTCATTTGGCAGACAGCAAACTGATCAGAAAAAGAGAGGACCATCTTTATACTCACTTTGAAGAGCAGGAAAAAGTATTTAAAGAAAAAGTTCAGGAATATTATTCATTAAGATGCGTTCCACAGATCTTAGGTCCTGTTTTGGATACTTTGGAATATACTGAGAATGTTCTTGAAAACGAGATCAATTCAGCGAATGACAATCCGATCATCAATGTAAAAGACAAGCATGTATACCACGGCGGAAATTTCCACGGAGATTATATTTCATTGGAAATGGATAAGCTGAAAATTGTTGTTACCAAACTTACGATGCTTGCAGAAAGGCAGTTGAACTACCTTTTAAATGCAAAGATCAACGAAATTTTGCCTCCTTTTGTAAATTTAGGTAAATTAGGCTTCAATTTCGGAATGCAGGGTGTTCAGTTCACGGCAACATCTACAACGGCGGAAAGTCAGATGCTTTCAAATTCCATGTATGTGCACAGTATACCTAACAATAATGATAATCAGGATATTGTAAGCATGGGAACCAATGCAGCAGTGATCTGCAGAAAAGTAATAGAGAACGCATTTGAAGTACTGGCTATTGAAGCCATTACCATCATCCAGGCTGTTGAATATCTTGGATTTCAGGATAAAGTTTCGTCTTCTACCAAAGAGCTGTACGACGAGATCAGAAAGATTATTCCTGCATTCTCTGATGATATGGTGATGTATCCGTATCTGGAGGAAGTGAAAAAGTATTTAAAGGCAATGTAATTATCAGTGATAATGAATTGTTATACACTTGAGGATTAAATTAACGGAAAAAACTAAAACTAAATAAACACTAACACATGAAATGTGCAATTGTCACAGGCGGCTCCAGGGGAATTGGAAGAGCGGTCTGTATAAAACTGGCGGAAGAAAAAAACTATCATATACTCATCAACTACGCTTCAAACGAGGCAGCGGCTAAAGAAACTTTGGCTAAAGTGCAGGAATTGGGAGCTACAGGAGAGATCCTTAAATTTGATGTAGCCAATGCTGAAGAAAGCTTGAATGTTTTGACGCAATGGCAGGATAATAATCCTGATGCTATTGTTGAGGTGATCGTGAACAACGCCGGAATTACAAGAGACGGATTATTCATGTGGATGCAGAGTGAAGATTGGAATAGTGTGATTAATACAAGTCTGAATGGTTTTTTCAACGTAACTAATTTCTTTATCCAGAAACTTCTTCGTAATAAATACGGAAGAATCATCAATATGGTTTCCGTTTCCGGAGTAAAAGGAACAGCGGGACAAACCAATTATTCTGCAGCAAAAGGAGCCTTAGTAGGTGCTACAAAAGCTTTGGCTCAGGAAGTTGCGAAAAGAAATATTACGGTAAATGCAGTAGCTCCGGGATTCATCAGAACAGATATGACCCAGGATTTTAATGAAGATGAGCTTAAAGCGATGATCCCGGCCAACAGATTTGGGGAAGCAGAAGAAGTGGCAGATTTAGTAGCGTTTTTAGCTTCAAGAAAAGCCTCATACATTACTGGGGAAATAGTAAATATAAACGGAGGAATCTACTCTTAACAATATAGCAATGTACCAGTGTAACAATGTTGTGAAATCTCAATAATATTATTACATTGTTAAACTAATACATTGTTAAATTAATAAAAACTCATGGAAAATAGGGTTGTAATTACCGGAATGGGAATTTATTCTTGCATCGGGACCTCTTTGGAAGAAGTCAGAGAATCCCTATATCAAGGAAAATCCGGTATTGCTTTAGTACAGGAAAGAAAAGAATTCGGGTTCAGGTCAGGCCTTACAGGAGTAGTGCCCAAACCGGATCTTAAAAACCTACTCAACAGACGTCAGCGTGTAAGCATGGGTGAGGAAAGCGAATATGCTTACCTTGCGACCAGTGATGCGCTTAAACAGGCCGGTATAGACCAGGATTTCCTGGACAGCCATGAAGTAGGCATTTTATATGGAAACGACAGCGTTTCTCAGGCAGTAGTAGAATCTATCGATATTGCCAGAGAAAAGAAAGATACCACATTGATGGGGTCGGGAGCGATCTTCAAATCAATGAACTCTACCGTAACGATGAACCTTTCAACTATCTTTAAGCTGAAAGGAATTAATCTTACCATCAGTGCAGCGTGTGCCAGCGGTTCACATTCATTAGGACTTGCTTATATGATGATCAGGAACGGTTTTCAGGATATGATCATCTGTGGAGGAGCCCAGGAAACCAACAAATATTCAATGGCGAGCTTTGACGGGCTCGGTGTTTTCTCTGTAAGGGAAGACGAACCAACAAAAGCATCAAGACCTTTTGATACCGGAAGAGACGGGCTTATCCCAAGCGGGGGAGCGGCCAGCCTAATGGTGGAAAGTTTAGAATCTGCACAGAAAAGGGGCGCGAATATCCTTGCAGAGATTGTGGGTTATGGTTTCTCTTCCAACGGAGGACATATCTCAACACCTAATGTGGACGGCCCGGCCTTAGCGATGGACAGAGCCTTAAAACAATCAGGATTAAAAGCAGAGGATATCGATTATATCAATGCTCATGCGACTTCCACACCCATTGGTGATGCCAATGAAGCTAAAGCGATACATGAGATCTTCGGAAGCAGCGTTCCCGTAAGTTCTACCAAGTCCATGACCGGTCATGAATGCTGGATGGCAGGCGCAAGTGAAGTCGTTTACTCAATCCTGATGATGCAGAATGATTTCGTTGCTCCGAACATTAATCTGGAAAACCCTGACGATGAGGCTAAAAAGATAAATTTGGTCTCAAAAACGAAAAATCAAAAAATTGACGTATTTTTGTCAAATTCTTTCGGATTTGGGGGAACCAACTCCGCATTAATAGTTAAAAAATTTGATTAAAAACATGGAAAGGGAAAAAATTGTTGACATCGTTAATGATTTCTTAGTAAACGAATTCGAAGTGGATGGTGATGAGATCAGCAATGATGCTAACCTGAAAAAGACGCTTGGACTTGACAGTCTGGACTATATCGATATGGTCGTGGTTATCGAATCTAATTTTGGAGTGAAATTAGGCGAAGCAGATTTCAAAAAAATGGTAACGTTTGATGATTTCTATACTACTATTGAACAAAAAATCGCTGAAAAAAACGCATAACTATCGAGTGAACTTTATTCTTTAACAATATACCAATGTAATAATGTAACAGTGTACCAATGGTGAATAAATGCAGTAATAGTATTGTTACATTGGTACACTGTTACATTGATAAATTAGACTTATGAACAAGTGGAAAGGTAAATCTAAAGGAACCATATTAGGATATAAAATATTCGTGTGGTGTATTAGAAATATCGGGATCCGGAGTTCATATGTCGTACTCTATTTCGTAGCTTCCTATTATTTTTTATTCCTGAAAAAAAGCAACCGCTACATCTTTTATTACTTTCAAAAAAGACTGGATTACGGATACTGGAAATCAAAAGCTTCCGTATTTAAAAGCTATTTTACTTTCGGAAAAGTACTGATTGATAAAACGGCAATTTCTGCCGGCTTAAGAGAAAAATATACCTACGAATTTGATGGTGTTGAAAATCTTACCAATCTTCTGGCTGAAAAAAAAGGAGGCGTTCTTATCAGTGCCCACATTGGGAATTTTGAAATAGCAGAACATTTCTTTGCCGATATTGATTTTGATTGTCAGATCAATCTCGTAACTACAGACCAGGAAGTGACGGTTATCAAGGAATACCTGGAAAGCGTTGCCGTAAAGCAGAGTAATATCAAGTTTATTTATGTCAAAGAGGATATGTCGCATATTTTTGAGATCAATCAGGCTTTGTCAAATAATGAGCTGATCTGCTTTACAGGAGATCGTTATTTTGAGGGTTCAAAATATTTAGAAGCCGATCTGCTCGGAAAAAGTGCAAAATTTCCGGCCGGTCCGTTCCTTATTGCTTCACGTTTAGGTGTTCCTGTGGTTTATGTGTATGTAATGAAAGAAAAAAATCTTCATTACCACTTATACGCAAGGGTTGCAAAAAATATTAAAAACCGTGATTCTCAGGGACTTCTCAATTCTTATGTTCAAAACCTTGAGACCATGATCAGAAAATATCCCCTTCAATGGTTCAATTATTTCGATTTTTGGGATGATATTGATTAATTTTTCTAATTTTATCCCTGAAAACTAATTAATAAACTCAAATTGTTAAATAAATTCAGGAATTGGATAGATGAACCTTTCATTCGGGTTCAGGTATTGCTTTGTAATCTCTGGATTTCTTAATTTTTGAAATAAAAACACAGCTTTTCTCCTTTTGAATAAAGAATACGACATACTTGTGATCGGCAGCGGATTGGGAGGTCTTGTTTCGGCTCTAATTTTGGCGAAAGAAGGTCTGAAAGTCTGTGTTCTGGAAAAAAATAACCAGTATGGAGGAAATCTGCAGACTTTTTCAAGGGAAAAGCTCATCTTCGATACAGGAGTTCATTATCTGGGCGGCCTTTCAAAAGGACAGAATCTCCATCATTTCTTTTCCTATCTTGAGATTATGGATGATCTGGAACTTCATCAAATGAATGAAGACGGCTACGATAAGATCTCTTTTGGTGAAGAAAATATCGAATATCCTCATGCACAGGGCTATGAAAATTTTATTGAACAGCTCGCAGCCTTTTTTCCCAACGAAAAACAAAATTTGGAAAGCTACTGCGAAGAGATTCAGTATGTTTGTGCACAGTTTCCGAGGTATCAGATAATCGGTAAAGACAGCTATAACGAAGAGATCCTCCACCTTAATACCAAAAGATTCATAGAGTCTGTGACTCCAGATAAAAAACTGCAGGCCGTATTGCTCGGTTCCAATTTTTTATATGGTGGAGATTCAGAAAATATACCTTTCTATGTTCATGCACTTACCGTAAACTCCTATATCCAGAGTGCTTACAAATGTGTTAGAGGAGGAAGTCAGATCACGAAATTATTGATTAAAAAACTTCGCCAATACGGTGCAGAAGTGCATAAACATTCCGAGGTTTCCGGATTTATTTTTAATGAAGCCGGAGTCCTGTCTTCCGTAAAAACAAAATCTGGAAAAGAATATGCGGCAAAGAAATTTATTTCAAACATAGAAATCCGTTCCTTCATTAAGCTGATTGGAGAAGAAAAGCTGAGAAAATCTTTTCTGAACCGGGTAATGAGCTGGGAACCTGTCTTATCATGCTTCAGTGTTTACCTGGTTTTAAAACCACAGTCACTTCCGAATTTTAATTATAATATTTACCATTATTCATCCGAAGAAATGGTCTGGAATGCATTCCGTTACAGTAAAGACAGCTGGCCGGAGACCTATATGCTTTCCTCCACACCCTCAAAGCATTATCCGGATTATGCAGAAAGCCTTACCGCGATTTCCTATATGGATTTTGATGAGGTTAAAGCCTGGGAGAAAACGGTAAATACTGTTGCTGAAGAACACGATAGAGGATTAAAGTATGAACATTTCAAGCTGGAAAAAGCAGAAAAAATGATTTCTGCATTAGAAAAGAAAATTCCAAACTTAAGGCATTCCATAAAAAGCATTTATACTTCATCGCCACTCTCTTACAGGGACTATATTGGCAGCTTTGAAGGAAATATGTACGGATACATGAAAAATTCGGATAATCCGCTTAAAACGATGGTCTCGCCCCGTACCAAGACCGAAAATCTGTTTCTGACAGGACAGTCTGTCAACATGCACGGAATTCTGGGGGTAACGATCGGGGCTTTTAATACCTGTGCTGAAATTCTCGGGAAAGAGATTGTAGATGAACGCCTGAAACAAATGATGAATACTCATGAAAAAAAATAACAGATCCGATATGGCGTTCCGGGGAATTCAATTGATCCTTTTCCTTTTCCTTATTTCCTGTGGAATCTCAAAATCGGTTCATCATATTCCGGATGTCAGCAGCTATACGCTGGAAACACCAAAGATCAATAAGATCAATGATTCTACGTTCAGCTTCAACCGGAATTATTTAACCAAAAATAAACAGCAGCTTTGGGAACTTTATATTAAAGGAAACCCATTGCAGCTCGGATATAATAACGGAGCTTTAACCCAAAGCCTGATGCAGCAGCAGGAAGAAATCTTCTTCTCTAAAGTGGAAGGTTTTGTTCCATCAAAATTTAAGCAGAAACTCCTTAGGGGATTTCTGAAATGGTACAACAGAAAAATGTACCTGAATGTAAGGGAAGACTATCGGGCAGAATTGTACGGACTCTCTCAGTATTCATCTGATAAATACAATTTTATCGCTCCGAAATACCTTCGGAACCTCTATCTTCACGGTGCTCACGATATCGGACATGCTATGCAGGATCTGGCTATGGTAGGCTGTACTTCACTGGCCGTCTGGAATGAAAATACAGAAGACGGAGAATTGTTGATTGGAAGAAACTTTGATTTTTATGTCGGGGACGATTTTGCCAAAAACAAGCTGATAGAATTTGTAGAGCCGGAAATCGGAATTCCATACATGTCCGTTAGCTGGCCGGGAATGATAGGTGTAGTTTCCGGGATGAATAAAGAAGGAGTAACTGTGACAATCAATGCCGGAAAATCTAGAATTCCTTTAACTGCCAAGACGCCGATCTCTCTTGTGACACGGGAAATTTTACAGTTTGCAAAAAATATTGACGAGGCCATCGCTATTGCCCAAAAAAGAAAGGTTTTCGTTTCCGAATCCATTCTGGTTGGAAGCGCTCATGATAAAAATGCAGTTATTATTGAGGTCTCTCCTGATAATTTTGGGGTTTACAAGGTGGAAAATACAAGCAGAGTGTTTTGTACCAACCACTTCCAGTCCGAAGCCTATAAAGGTGACAAAAGAAACCAGAAACAGATTATAGAAAGCCACTCCGAATACCGTTATGAAAAGCTTCAGGAGCTTCTCCAGGAAAAGAAAAAGCTCAACCCCGAAAAAATGGCGGCCATTTTACGGGATAAATCTGGTTTAAAAGACCAAAAGATTGGCTACGGAAATGAAAAAGCCATCAACCAGCTTCTGGCTCACCATGCGGTTATTTTCTCACCTGAAAAAAGGCTGGTGTGGGTTTCTTCAAATCCTTATCAGCTGGGAGAATTTGTCTGTTATGATCTGAATGAAATCTTTTCCGGAAAGAATTTGGAAGAAAGTTTAAAGGCAAAAACAACACTGAATATCGCCAGAGATCCTTTTGCAGATTCGGAAGAATTCAACAATTATGAAATATCTAAGATGTTAGGGTCAGAAGTGAGCAATGCTATAGACAACAAAAAGATGGCATTAAGTGATGATTTTATTCCTTATTACCAATCTATGAACCCGGATTATTGGCTGGTTTATTATCAGGCTGGAAAATATTATTTTGGCATCAATGAATTTTTAAAAGCTAAAACTGAATTTGAAAAAGCCCTGACCAAAGAAATTACCACAGTTCCGGACAGAGAAAATGTGGAAAAGTACCTGAAGAAAACTTTAAAAAAGCTAAAATGACCCGAAAAAACATAAAACTGCTGTTCTGCATTCCCTTTATCATAATTATTATTTACACAGTCTACCTGCTTACAAAGTACAGCTCTATTCCTGATGTTATCCCTATTCATGGATATGGAGGCAAGAATGATGGGTTCGGAAGCAAACTGTTTCTTTTTGCACCTATTGTATTGAACCTTGCTATTTTGATATTTATATGGATGATTATCAGTAAACCGGACAAGATCAGATTTACTTTTGAAGTGAAAGAAGAAGATCAAGAGAAAACCTATTATCAGTACCAGCTGGTTTTGACCATACTTGCAATATTTGTTACCCTGATTATGAGCCCGTTATCATTTTCGAATGTTGTCTTTAAATGATTATATACGAAAAGACTAACGGTTGATTAATTATTTTCCGGATTCAGTTTATTCAAAAACAAAAAAGAAGCGACTCCTGAAATAGCAGAAAAAGTGATACTTAAGATGAAGCTGCCGATAACATATTGCAGCAGATTGTTTTTGATCAGTTCAAAATTTAAATCCTGGCTTAGGATATTGCTGTCACCACTTACAAAGGGTGCACCAAGAAACAGAGAAGCTGCAATAATAAAAGGAATAAACGGGGGAAGACTGACGTTGGAGGCTATAAATGCCAGGACCTTGTTCAGCTTAAAAAGAACGGACAGAGAGATGACAAGCAATGTGTGAAATCCCCAGAAAGGAGAAAACCCTATAAAAACGCCGAGAGCGATTGAAAACGCTTTTGTACGGTTGCTGCCGTCACTTTCCAGGACATCCTCCTTTAAAAACCTTTTAAAGCTTTTTTTTTTGAAATTATTCACGAAGTTTCTCGGAATAATGTAAAGCAGTGTTATAACCACTAAAATAGTATTCAGAATACTGATGCGCGTGAAATCTTTAAAAGGCCTGAAATGTGAAACCCGTTCTGCCGGGTCATACAAAACTTTTATCGGGACATTTTTTACAGGAACATGCCTCCAGGCTGTCCTTACAATAATCTCGATTTCAAATTCAAATTTTGGGGTGAAATATTTCTTCGGAATTTTCAGTAAAGGATATAATCTATAGCCGGATTGGGTGTCCTCAAGTTTTATTCCGGTCTCAAACCAGAACCAGAAATTCGAGAACCTGTTCCCGAAACTGCTTTTTTTAGGAATTCCGTCCTGCTCCATATTCCGGTTACCAATCAGAAGTACATCCTTATCTTCTTTAAGCAGCGCTTCTACAAATACAGGAATATCATCGGGATAATGCTGCCCGTCAGAATCAATGGTGATGGCATAGTGATAGCCCAGTTCTTTTGCCTTTCTGAAACCTGTTTTAAGCCCGTTTCCCTTTCCTTTGTTCTCAGGCAGAGAGATCACGGTTATCTGGGAGTATTGGGCTAATATTTGTGGAGTAGTATCTGTAGACCCGTCATTAACTGCAATAATGCTATCGGTGTAGTCCAGAACACCGTCTATCACTCTTTTCAGAGTTTTTTCATTGTTGTAAGTAGGTATTAAAATACAGATTTTCTTTTCAGAAATTGCATTTTGTACTTCAGGAAGGGTCATTGTTTTATTTTATAGTAGCTCTTTCAGTATCTGTAAAGGACTTGGACTGCATCGCAAACTTTTTTACATAACTTTTCAGGGTTGCGTTCTGCTTACTGTAGTTATTGATAAGGAAGGCTTTATCATCTTTCATGCTGCCTCTGTACCCCACTATTTTCGGGATATTTTCCTGAACGCTCAACCTGATCACTCGAAGTTCTATATTATTCGGATTATTTTTGATAATGCTTTCAAGGCTGGTAGCACCATTTTTTACAAGAGCTTTCCTGTTGTTTTTGGTAATCTTTGCTTCCATGATCTTTGCAGCAGCTTTATAGGCGCTGGTTACGGCATCCGAACCGGATTGTTTTTCTGCAAGATTGATGAATGCTTCTGTATTGGCATTAGACTGGTTAGCTTTTGCGTAGCTGCTTCTTAGGGCTTCTAAATCACTTTGAAAGAAAAAAATAAAAGCAGTTATGAGGGATAAGAAAAGTTTCATGAAAGTATTTTTTTATAGCTTACAGACATTTTTAATGCAATAGTCTCGCCAAAAGAGGTTGCATTTTTTACTTTAACATCCTCTTCATCTTCAGTAATATCCAGCTGAAGCTTCAAATCCGGGGTTTCATAAGGATTGATAATAGCCATAAATTTTACATTCGAAGCTGTTTTTAAGAATAACTTAGAGCCGGTGAATTCTTCCGTCAGCTCTTTTACGATCTGCATCATACAGACACCAGGCGTTACCGGATTACCCGGAAAATGGCCTTTAAAAATATCATGATCTTTATTCAGATGAATATAAGCGGTAAAACTTCCGTTTTCTGCCTTTTCATAAGATTCTAAAATATAAAAGTCTGTAAGGATGGTCTGCATGATCTTATTTTTTCAGATTAAATGTATAATAAAGCCCTGTCTGGAAAACAACATTAGAATGATTTCTATTGTAGCTGTCCACAGGGATAAAGCCTTTTTTTACCCTGGCTTCGATACCAAAGTTTTTAGTAATGTCATACCCTAAGCCTGCTGTAATTCCCAGGTCGATCTCGTTTTCAGGATCAAAATTCTTTTTGTCTACCACAAATTCCAAAGTAGGCCCAACATGTACATTGAACTGGTTGAAATAGAATTTATTGATAAGCTGCAATCCCAGATAAGATACAGAAAGCGTTTTCCCGTCCCAGTTGTTCACATTTGTGCTTATTTTAGCTCCCTGCCTGGAATAATTGATCTCCGGCTGTAAAGCATAAAACTTGGCGAGACGGATATTTCCTATAAAGCCGATATAAAAATCTGTTTTCGTTTTATAATCCAGATAAGGCTCAGCAGCGTTGGGAAATTCTTCCAGATAATAATAATTGAATTCTTCACTGTTCGAAAAATGGGAAAAATTGGCTCCCGCTCTGATTCCCGGAGTAAAAGTTACCTGTGAAAAAGACAGGCTCGAAATAAAGGCTGTGACTAAAAATAGAATTTTTTTCATGTTAATTCTGTTCGGTTTCGGTTATTTGAAATAGTTTTATATTGATCTTAAAATCCTTATGTTGCAGGTTTAAGCTATCCGCGAAGATATGTTTTTTTGCCTCAAAAGTAAAATCGATTTTTTCCTTATTGTTTTTTGTGTACACAATTTCCTTTAACAGTCCGTTTTCTTTATTGAAGAACAGATAATAGGCTTTATGATCAGCCTTTGACAGATAAATTTTAGAATCGTCATTTTCAAACGATTCACTCACCGGGTATTGTTTTTTCAGCAATTCGCGGAAGTCATTTTTTAAAAAATTGATAACGATCTTTTTATCCAGATCCGGCAGAACATAATTCAGTTTAAAATTATTCTCAGAGATCTCGAAATCAATTAATTTATTTCCAAAATCTGAAGTCATAGCTACACGGTGAGTTGTTTCATTAAGCTTTTTAATGATCAGAATACCACTTACATGATTCTTATAAATGTCCATCTGGCATTTATAAACATAATCTTCATGAGAAGAAAAATATAAATTTTCAACTGTTTTTTGAGAACTCTGAATCGGTTTTGCGTCTGTAAGTTTGTAGCTTTTGCAGGAAACAAGCAGCAAAACAAGGAGACTACAAACTAAACTCTGAAGCTGCGATCGTTGCATTGATCCTGGTATTTTTGAAAACAATATTGGTAGTATCCCCCGAAGCTTCCGTCATATTTACCTGCGAAACCGTAGACTGATTTTTAGGAAAATGCAACTCGATCTGTTTGATGTATTTTAACAGCTGAGCCGATTTTGGGATAAATTTTGCCACATTGGAGCTTCCGTTTTTGTAATAGGAAACAGTAAATTCAGGATCGCTGAACATTTTCCCGTTTGAGCTTCCTACAATCAGCTTATTGATCTTTTCAAATGTCTTACTCTTGGCATCAACAGATGACTTCTTGCCCTGATCGTTGATGAAAATTTTATTGTCCTTAAAGACAATGCTGTACTGGTACGGTTTTGTGTATTTCCAGCTTAGCATATTCGGAGTTTTCAATGACATTTTCCCGTAAGTGACAATGTTTTTATCCAGAAAATCCATTTTTTTGGTCTGGGTGAAATCACTTTGCATTGTTTTGATTTGCTGGGTTTCAGAAGAAACTTTGGTGACAAATGCTTTTGCTTCTGCTCCTGACATCGCAGTCATCTGTGCAGAAATGAAGCCTGAAATTAATAAAAATGCCCCAAAAGCAATATTTTTAATCATTTTTCTTTGATTTTGTAATTGAATCGACCGTAAAAGTCGAATATTTTTTTTCCTTTAAAAATAACAATAAATCGGCCAATACGTGATAAGTCTTTTCAGAAGTGTCGTGCAGAAGGATGATACTTCCTTTTTTCAGCCCTTTTGTTATTCTTTTATAGATCTTCTTTTTATCATCTATTACCATATCCAGTGAACGGACATTCCAGCCTATGCTTTTTTTATGGGTTCTTTTAATAGCTTTGGCTATACTTGGATTGGTAACACCGAAAGGAGGCCGGTATAAATCAGTTTTTATATTCCCGGCTTTTGCCATTATTTCATCACATTTTTCGATTTCCTCTGTCATTTTTGAAGCAGATAAGAAACCTGTATTGTTGGAATGGGAAAAAGTGTGATTTCCGACGGTATGCCCTTCAGCAATAATTCTTTGAAATGTTTCAGGATATTTTTCGATCTGTTTTCCGATGCAAAAAAAGGTAGCTTTCACCTGATGTTCTTTTAGCAGATCTAAAAAACGAGGGGTAAGTTCAGTTGGTCCGTCATCAAAAGTCAGGGCAACTTCATTGATTTTCGTTCTTTTATGAGTAATGCTGTTGACAAAATATCCAAGCTCTATATCAAAAGATCCCCAGGCTACAACTGCAGAAAATGCCAGGAAACAAGCTACATAAACCCAAAAACTCCCATGAAATGCATAAATAAATGCATTGCAGAAAAGATAAAATAGAATGAATGGGTAATGCTTCATCTTTTGTTATTTTGAATTTTGGTAATAACAAATTTACAAATTCATTCTTACCCTTTCACCTTAAGCTCTTTCCAACAGCATAAGACTGTGATCGCTTCCTGCCAGATGATTATAAAGAAGAATATTTTTAATTTCTGTCTTTTTCTCTGAATTGATCATCATAATTTCCGGAATCTGCTGTTCTTTCAGAATATGACAGGCCATAAAGGTGGAAAACCCACTTGCCGTATTGAATTCTCCGCTCAGATGTTTGTAATACAGCAAAGCTGAATTTTGAAATGCCTCCATTGCTTTTGTATAGTACGTATCAGATGCTGCATCGCTGCTGAAACCTAAGATCACCACGTCAATGTCTTCATGTTTCAAATCATTTTTGGCTAAAAAATCTGTTATAAAAGATGGTGTTTCTTCCAGATCCAATCTGTTGATCATCTGAATGTCTTTGAGTTGAGCGTAAGAATTTTCAGTTTTATCTTCTCCTAAAACAAAGAAAGCCGCACCTTCACCCCAGATCACACCATCCGTCTCCGAATGTAAATAATCAGCAGGAAGATCCTTTTCTTTTTTTATAGTATTGTTTAGGCAGTAAAGCTCCATAGTTCTGTTAGTCTGCTCATCTGCAGCACCTACAAGAACATTGTCAGCTTCGCCATCATTAATCTGAAGTTTGGCATCCAGGAATGAAAATTCCAGAGATGAAGAGGTATTGACATAGGTGAAATTGTACGCATGGCACTGAAGTCCAAGCGCAATCTGCCCTGCAACGGTATTATGAGTAGACTGAATAAAGAATGTTGGAGTTAAAAACTCTTCCCTGTTTTCAATGACATTTTTCAGAAACTTTTCAGAATCCTGTGAACATCCCATCCCGGTTCCCACAATAATGGCGTCCGGCTGTCCAATTCCGGCTTCCTTTAAAGCATAATGCGAAGCTACGGAGCTCATTTTTACAGCCTTAGACATTCTTCTGCTCATCGCAGGCGGAATGAATTCTTTATAATTAGGTTCTACAGCTTTTAAAATCTGAGCAGATTGATCAACCTTAAGATCCTGGAAGAAATTTTCTTTTAAAGTGTCCTGTACTGAGATACAGGATGCACTGTTGATGTAAACTGCACTCATGATTTTGAGAAAATTAAGGTAGAACAGTTGCCGCCGAATCCGAATGAATTGGAAAGAACATGGTTTATATTTTTCTCCTTCAATTCTGTAACCGGAGTTAAATCAAATTCTGCCATTTTCGTTTTGAAATTCAGGTTCGGGAAAATCACGCTATGCTGCATTGCCAAAATAGAAAATACCGCTTCAATTCCCGCCGCTGCTGCCAGAGTATGCCCGGTAAAAGCCTTGGTGGAACTGAATTCAGGAACATTATTTTCACCGAAAATCCTGATCATGGCAACTCCTTCTGAAAGATCATTATTAGGAGTAGCGGTTCCGTGAACATTGATATAATCGATATCTTCTTTTGCCAGGCCGGATACTTTAAATGCCTGCTGCATAGCCAGAAATGCACCTTGTCCGTTTTCTGATGACGCAGTCTGGTGATGGGCATCATTTGCATTACCATAACCGGAAAGATAAGCGAGTACTTTTTTATTTTCTTTTTTCACGATTTCATCAGACTCCAGAACGATAAAAGCAGCAGCTTCTCCCAGATTCAGACCTTTTCTGTCGTTATCAAAAGGAGTATTGTAAGAATCTGTAAGGATCATCAGGGTATTGAACCCGTTTAAAGTAAATTTTGAAAGCGAATCCGTTCCTCCTACGATAACACGGTCCAAAACTCCGCTTTTAATCAGTTTGACTCCCATCATAATAGCATTGGCAGCCGAAGAGCATGCCGTACTGATCGTAGAAACCATGCCTTTTAAGCCCAGATAATCAGCAATTGCTAATGAGGAATTTCCCGCATCATGAGCATCGATGTATTTTTGCTTTTCAGGAAAGTCTTCGTAGGAGTAGAAATACCTTTCAGTGATATCCATGCCAGCAACACTGGTGGAAGAGATCAGTCCGGTTTTGTATTCATTAATATTTGAAATCCCGGCAGATTCTACTGCTTCTCTTGCGGCAATCATGCCCAATAAAGATGTTCTCGTCACATTATTGTCTTCAGGCAGCTGAAGTTTCCGGACAAGCTCTTCATTAGACCATTTTATCTCGCCTGTTTTTATGGATCCGGCATGGCGGGTTTCAAACATTTTAATGTCTGAAATTCCGTGTTTTCCGGATTTTAACGAAATAAAATTTTCCTCTACGTTGTTTCCGATAGAGGAAATGATGCCCATTCCTGTTATGGCAATTTTTCGACTCATTTTATTTTATAATGTAATGTATCAATCTACCAGTTACCAATATTATTACACTGGTAGATTGATACATCGCTAGATTGAATACATTACTTTGTTCTGTTCTCTTCAATAAATGCAGCCATTGTATCGATAGACTGGAAAATTTCCTTTCCTTTTTTAGGATCGGCTAATTTTATTCCATAGTCTTTATCAAGCAGAACAATCAGTTCCAGAGCATCGATAGAATCAAGGCCCAAACCACCTCCGAATAACGGATCCGTATCTTTGATCTCTTCTACAGAAACATCTTCAAGGTTAAGGACTTCAATAATTTTGTGTTTCAATTCTGTTTTTAAGTTTTCCATAATTATTTTAATTAATGCAGCAATTTATCAATTTACCAGTGTAACAATGATCAGATTGTAAGGATTGTTACATTGCCAGACTGTTGTATTGTTACATTTATGTTATTACATTTTTTATAAGGTTAGCAAATATACAAAAGCTTTGTAATTTTCCTGATAAAGTTCTGTCCAACCACAAAGAACTTTTTCCGCTTTTCCGGATAACAAGATTTGTTCCGCATAGTCGGTTAAAAAATTTTCATCAAATTCATCTAAAACGAAAAAAGCATTCTCTGTCTGCATTTTATGTCTGATACTGATCTCACCTACACATATGTTAGGCAGGGTATAGACAAATACAGCAGGGCTTGGGAAATAATTTTCCTGCGAATTGATGCTTTCCTGGTATTTAAAATCTGTGTCCAGGCTTGATGACCTATTGGCCAGAACCACTGCGGTCCTGCTGTGGTCTTCATTATTTAAAATCATTTCTGCAGCGAGAAAAGCAAGCTTGCTCAGATTATCCATTTTATGAAACTTGGGGTAATTGAGTTCTAGGCTTTTATAGGCATCTTTTGCAAAGTCGTGAAATGTTTCCGCCTGGCTTTCAAAAACAGGATTTCCGTTAACGGTTATTTTTGAATGTTCTATAATACAGCTTTCAGTTTTCTTCATCATTCTCATTTTAACATTTTTCTAAAACAATAGCCGCATTGCATCCGCCAAAGCCTGAAGCTGTTTTTAAGATATATTGAATTATTGCAGAATGGTTTTCTTGAATAATATTCAAAGGTTGAGAAATTCCCATTTCCTCAAAATTTTTAGACGGAATCAGAATCCCGTGACGGGCGCTTTCCATAGATATAATGCTTTCGAGAAGTCCGGATGCACCGAGACAGTGTCCGTAATAACCCTTCATGCTGTTTAATGGGGCATTTTGAAGCTCCATTCTGTTGAAAGCAATCGCTTCCATTTCGTCATTGTAGATTGTGGCGGTTCCATGGGCAGAAATAAAATCAATCTTTTCCGATGTGACGTTTGCTTCTATCATTGCATTTTTTATACTGGCATACAGCCCGTCTCCTGTTCTGGAAGGTCCGGAAATATGATTGGCATCATTTACTGCGGAATCTCCTGAGATTTTAAACCTAAACTTTTCGTTTTCGTTCAAGATAGAAGTAATATAGACCGCTGCTGTGGCTTCTCCGATATTGATTCCGTTTCTGTTTTTATCATAAGGCTTGCAGGGCTCTGGTCCAATGGCCTGGAAAGAATTGAATCCGGAAATGACAAACTCCGAAACCTCATCGCCGGCAATCACAAAAGCATCTTTATATTTCCCTGCCTGGATCATACTTTTAGCAACAGCAATCGCCATTACTCCTGAAACGCAGGCGTTGGAAACCACGATGGGTTTTGTTTTAAACCCAAAATAATCAGTAATTTTCTGTGCTAAATTTGAAAGATAGACACCTTCCGGTAATTCCGTCTGATTTTTTAATAAACTGATGTTTCCTTTGGTTGTTGATAAAATAAAAGCGGTTTCTTCTGTAATTTCATGCTTTTCAACCAGAGGTTTAAGGCTCAGAAGAAACATTTTCTCCAGTCTTGTAAAATCCGGGCTGTCGAAATTATTTTTAAATTCTTCCTCCAGCTTTTCAGTATTTATAATTGAGGCGTAAAAAGCTTCCTGGCTTTTGACAACTTTATGTAATGCTACGCCTGATTTCCCTTCCACCAGATTATTCCAGTTGGAAGAAACATCAAATCCTAAAGGAGTAACGCAGTTATAATCTGTAATATAAGTTTCCTTCTTCATTATAATCCCATTTTATCTTTCCATGCCTGAAAAAATTCAGGATTATACAGGCATAAACTTCCGTTGCCGTCTAAGAACACCTGAATGGTTTCTCCACTGCATACCAATTGATGTTCCTGGTTGAAAAGCTCATAAGTATAGATCAATTTTGCGGATGCTGAATTGACAAAAGTGGTGACAATCTTAAATGTTTCACCATACTTTAATGGCAGAAAATGCTCACATGTACTTTTTACGATAGGCGTCACGTAGCCTTCTCTCTGAATATCAAGATAGGTCAGGCCGTGTTCTCTTCCGAAAGCTTCTCTTCCGTCTTCAAAATATACAATGTAATGCCCATGCCAGACAATGCCCAGCGGATCTGTCTCATTGAATCTTACCCTTACTTCTTCCGTACAGGTTAATATGTTTTCTTTAGACTGCATTTTGTTTTCGTTCGTAAAAAATAGAAATAGCTACCATGGCAATATAGAATGCAAAAAGGAATGCGAGTTCTTTAGCAATTCCTCCGATACCGCTGTTTCTTAAAATAATATCATAATAAGCATTCAGTCCCCAGTTCATAGGAGAGAACTTGGCTACAGTCTGCATAAATTCAGGCATTAAGAATACGGGAACCCATATTCCTCCGATCGCGGCCAATACCACTACTGAAGTGGCTCCAAAAGGAGCAGACTGTTCCTGGGTGTCGGCAATTGTTCCCAATAAAACACCAAATCCGATGGCTGCCAGTCCTGAAAATAAGGTGACCGCAAGAAGATGGAACATTTTTCCAGAGACATCAAATGCCGGAAGATCCATATATGGGAAAAGATAGATACCTACGGCTACCATCAGTAAAAACTGAATAATACAGATGATCAGATAAGTGAATGTTTTCCCCAGAATATGAACAAAATAAGGGGTAGGGCTGATTCTTGCTCTTACGCTTGTGCCCTGGCTTTTTTCTTTAACTAAATTAATAGAAAGTGGAACTACAATGAAGAAGATCGCAAAAAGTGTCCAAGCAGGGACATTGTGCTGAACAGAGTTCGGCATCACATCCATAGTTCCTTTTTTCGGGGTGATTTCTTTGAAGCTGATGAGGTTTTTGTTCTCCTCAAGGTTCTGCTCAGTTCCCAGCTGATCCTGAAATGCTTTGTAAATCTTCTTATTTTCGATCTCAAAGATCATTTTATTCACGGAATTCATGACTGAGTTTTTAAATCCTGCATTGGTAGCCGGATCAAAGTACAGATGAATTTCTTTTGCTCTCACAGCTGTTTTTTTAACGGCTGCAGAATCTCCTTCCAATCCAAACGAGCTTACTATCGTCTGAACTTTGGAATCAATATTTGAATTTAAATCTTTCGTTAAATTTTCAGGAATAACGATGGCCATCTGGTAATCTCCGGAAAATACGGCTTCCTGTGCAGATTTTTCGTTATAATTGGTTAGCAGCTGGAATGTTTTACTGGTTTCCAGTTCCTGTTTTATACTTTTTGAGACCTCAGATTTGTCATTGTCAATGAAAATAATCGGAATTTTCGAGCCTTCCAGGTTTTTGAAAGTAGAATCCTGAATTAAAGTAATCGTTACAATTAACAGCAACGGCATGACGAAAATAATGACAATTCCCCCAATATCTCTCTTCAGGAGAAGGATTTCCTTCACGAAGCTTCTCCAAAGTTTATACAACAACATCTCTTAGTTCTTTTCCTGTTAATGATATGAAAACGTCTTCCAGGTTTTCAGCGTTTGCGATTTGTGACACCAATTCTTCCGGTGTTCCTATGGCATGGATTCTTCCCCGGTCGATAATAGCAATCTTTGTACAGAATTCTTCCGCTTCGGAAAGGTGGTGAGAGGTGTAAATGATACACGTTCCGTTTTTATTCAGCTCCTGCAGGAAGTCGATGATTACCTTTTTAGACTGAACGTCAACACCTACGGTCGGTTCATCCAGAAACAATACCTTCGGATTGTGAAGCGTTCCCGCGATAAGGTTGCAGCGGCGTTTCATTCCTCCGGAAAACTGTTCTACCTGTTTATCTGCAAACTTAGAAAGGCCCATGATCTCTAAGGATTCATCGATTACTTTTTTAAGTTCTTTATGTTTTAAACCGTACAGACTTCCATAAAACATTAAGTTTTCTTTAGCAGTAAGGGTGGGATAAAGCGCATATTCCTGAGGGACGATGCCAATAATCTGTTTGATTTTAAAGCTGTCCTTATGAGGAGACAGACCGTTGATGGTAAACTGCCCCGAAGTGGGTTTGATCAAGCCTGAAAGCATAGAGATCAAGGTGGTTTTTCCGGCTCCGTTCGGGCCAAGAATTCCATAGATCTCGTTTTTTTCTATATTCAGCGAGATGTCGTTGACAGAAAACTCTTCGGAGTTTTTATATTTTTTATAGAGATTTTTAATCTCAATCATATGTTCTGCCATATCAGATTGCTTTTCTCAGTTTTTTATAAAAAGCTTCTTCCAGGTCAGCAATGTGAAGCATGGATTTTGAAAGGTTGTTGTAGATGTCGCTTTTCGAGTTTCTGTTTTTGTAAACACGGGCAATATCCACGGCAAAGTCTCTCCATAAATCACCGATGGCGGTAATCTCTTTTGAAAGCTCTTTTAATTCATCATTTTTAAGAATTACTGAGGCTTCCTGAAGAAATGCACCATAAATAAATCGGAAGCCACCTCCGCCTGTACCGATCTCCTCCTGCATTCTGATCAGCTGGCCGAGATAGTGGTTGGTCACTTTAGTTCCTTTCTTTTCAGCCCATTTGGGAATGCTTCTGGCTACCCATCTCATAGCTTTTACACCGATAAGCGGAACCGGAGCCAGCATATTTTTACAGGTATCTTTAATTCCTTTTCTGATGGCTTCTTCAATATTCACATTTTCCGGAATGTAAGTAGGGTAATACATATGTCCTTTCGGTGGTAGTGCACCTTTGGCATATCTTACCTTTTCCAGTTCAGCTTCTGAAAGGGTAGTGGTATAATCCATTACCGGGTCGCTGATCAGGAATCTCCCGTCCTCTTTTCCATATACCACAAGATTGTGGGCATTGAAGTGGAATTTATATTCTTCAGGGAAATAGGTAAGGTTAAAGACACCTACCTGAAGGCCTGTAGGAATATTCTGATTTAAGTTTCTTTCTAAAGCGGACTGTGCCTCTTTAGGATTGGAAAATTTTTCTCTTTTGATTTTAATCCCCAAACGTTTTGCGGCTTTGCTGAAAATAGCACCTGGCATTGGTCTATAGCTAAAGCCCGGAGCGAAATTCACTTTCAAAAACGGCAGATAGACAAAAAACAGTCCGGAACCGATCCCGAAGATCATTGGTTCACTCAGCTTTAAGCCTTTATTAAGTAACAGATTGGAGGCAACACCGTTTTCGCAATGTGCGGTCTGATGGTGTTCGAAGTTAAGTTTCATTTGCTGCTTTTATTCTTTTTCATTGGCGAAATGAAATTCTGCATATATCTTTATGCTTCATTTCTTTATTTTTTTCCGTCAAAGTTCTTTAATTCATCCACTGAGATCCCGAATGCATCTGCATATTTTTTCAGTACGGATTGGTTTAGTGTTTTAAATACTTTTGGTTTTGCGTGTCTTCTCACTCTCCACTGCCACATTCCGACATAGGAAGCGAGAACACCTAAGTCCATTTTATTCAATTCCATGAAATAAATAATAGGACTTACTAAATTATTGGCAACATTTTGTCTGGCCTCCTCAATTCTTTCATGAATAAGTTCCATGGATTCATCAAGGGCCGCTTTTTTAGCTTCCCAGCCAATGCTGTTTGCCGTTGTATAATTATCATTTTCGTCCGTCACATACAAGACTTCGGTCATGTTTGCTGACTTCAGATTACTTTCATCCTGAGGCAGGTCTTGTTTTTTCATGTAAACCGTATTATTCTTTTTAATCAGTTGGCTAAAATAGTGAAAATACATTATATGTAAATCATATTACATTATAATGCCAGAACGGGCTTTATTTAAAGATAATTTCAAATTTTAATATAAAAAAAACATAATCCGCAGTTTACTGTAACAAGTGCATGATGAATGTAGACTTATTAGATTCTATGAAATTTGATTTAAATAAATAAAACTTATGAAGAAATTTTTTATTTCTGTTTCACTTTTCTGCATGCTGCATGCTATGGCGCAGAAATTTGATACTCAAAAGGTAACGGACAGCCAGGGATATACTTACGAAACCGTTAAGAATGACCAGTCCGGTGTCAGGGTATATACCTTGAAGAACGGACTGAAGGTTTATCTGGCAAAGAATGATGATGCCCCGAGAATTCAAACTTATATTCCGGTAAGAACGGGATCTAATAACGACCCAAGCGACAATACAGGTCTTGCACATTATCTTGAGCATATGGTTTTTAAAGGAACTTCTCATCTGGGAACTCAGGACTGGGCAAAAGAAAAAGCATTGCTGCAGCAGATCTCCGACCTTTACGAGCAACACAAAGCAGAAAAGGATCCTGAGAAGAAAAAACTGCTCTATAAGAAAATAGATGAGGTTTCTCAGGAAGCTTCCAAGTATGCAATTGCCAATGAATATGATAAAGCAATCTCTTCATTGGGAGCAACGGGAACGAATGCCCACACATGGCTTGATGAAACAGTTTATAAGAACAATATCCCATCCAACGAGCTTGAAAAATGGCTGAAAGTGGAAAAAGAACGTTTTTCTGAACTGGTATTGCGCCTTTTCCATACCGAATTGGAAGCTGTATATGAAGAATATAACAGAGCCCAGGATAACGACGGCCGTCTTGTAAACTATGCAATGATGGAAGCACTTTTTCCAAAGCATCCGAACGGACAACAGACAACGATTGGGACTTCAGAACACCTGAAAAGTCCTTCAATGGTTGCTATTCATAAGTATTTTGATACATATTATGTACCTAATAATATGGCTGTTGTTTTGGTAGGAGACCTGGATTTTGATAAAACCATTAAAATGGTAGATCAGTATTTTGGATCGTTCAAGTACAAAGAGCTGCCAATGAAAAAAATGGTGTCGGAACAGCCGATGGAAAGTATTGTGACGAGAACAGTTAAAAGCCCGAGCACACCGAGAATGACTCTGGCCTGGAGATCAGATTCCAATGGAACTCAGAATGCGAGATTGGCAGATGTGGTTGCGGAAATCTTAAGTAACAGTGGAGATGCAGGTCTGATAGATCTGAATATGAATCAAACGCAAAAAGTATTAGGTGCAGGAGCTTATGAATCGGCTTTTAAAACTTATGGTGCTTTTACCATGTCTGTAACTCCGAAAGAGGGACAGAGCTTTGATGATGCTAAAAAGCTATTGCTGGATCAGTTGGATTTAGTGAAAAAAGGACAGTTCCCGGATTGGATGCTGAAAGCGATCGTCAATGATAAGAAAGTACAGCGTATGAAGGCGTGGGAAACTGCTGACGGCTTGGCTACAACCCTGTATGGAACTTATATTAATGAGAGAACATGGCAGGAGGAATTAGATGACATTAATCAATATGAAAAAATTACAAAAGCAGATGTTATCAAGTTTGCAAATGAATTTTTCAAAGATAACTATGTGGTCGTTTATAAAGAAAAAGGAGTGAATGATAAACTTGTTCGTGTACAGAATCCGGGAATTACGCCGATTAAGCTGAACAGAGAAGCGCAGTCTCCTTTCCTTAAAGATATTTTAAGCAGTAAAGTAGGTGAGACCAAGCCGGAATTTATCGATTATAAAGCAGCGATCCAGACTTCCCAGATTAAAGATAAGAAGGTAAGCTTTGTAAAGAATAAATATAATGACGTAGCACAGATCAGCTATATTTTCCCTTTCGGAACGGATAATGACAAAGAGCTTTCGGTTGCGGTGACTCTTTTTGAATATCTGGGAACGGATAAATATACTCCTGAGCAGCTGAAAGGTGAATTTTATAAGCTGGGAATCTCTTACAGTTTCAGAACATCCAACGATCAGGTAATCATTACGTTGAGCGGTCTTGAAGCTAATATGAAGAAAGGTGCTGAACTGATGAATCACTGGCTTACGAATGTAAAAGCAGACAAAGAGACCTATGCAAAGACTGTAAAAACCATATTGGAGGCAAGAGCTGCCGGTAAAAAGGATAAAACAAGAATCATGGCTGCTCTTACGAACTATGCTAAATACGGAAAGAATTCCAGAATGACGGATATTGTTTCCAAAGAACGTCTTGAGAGCATTGATGCAACTGAACTGACTAAGAAAATCAAAGTACTGAATCAGTCCCCGTATGAGATCTTCCTTTACGGACAGAATCAGTCAGGTTTAGAAAAAGCAGTTAAGCCATATATTGCAGAAACCAGCGTTCAGCCGGCAAAAGCTAAGGAATATCCGGAGCCTGCTGCGGAAGGAAAAGTATATTTCACAAACTATGACATGGTTCAGATGGAAATGTCTAAAGTAGCCAAAGGAGGTAATGTGGACTTGAGTAACTTCGGAAAAGCGAATGTTTTCAATGAGTATTTTGGAAGAGGTCTGTCTTCTATCGTCTTCCAGGAAATCAGAGAAAGTAAGTCACTGGCTTATTCTGCTTATGTTTCTTATGCGAATGCAACAGAGAAAGGACATGCGAACTATATCACGAATTATATAGGAACTCAGGCTAATAAACTTCCATTAGCAGTAAATGCGATGAATGATCTTATGGCATCCCTGCCACAGATTCCTGCACAGTTTGAGAATTCAAAAGGTTCAGCATTGAAGCAGATTGCATCCAACAGAATCAACAGAACAAGTATTT
Organism: Chryseobacterium hilariae; assembly: GCF_051400735.1. Lineage (NCBI taxonomy): Bacteria > Pseudomonadati > Bacteroidota > Flavobacteriia > Flavobacteriales > Weeksellaceae > Chryseobacterium > Chryseobacterium hilariae. The sequence goes on along the minus strand of NZ_JBLFFJ010000004.1, from coordinate 30,486 downwards.
TCTTTAACCAGATGGCACTGAAAAAGCTTGGCGTTGATTATGATATCAGAAAAGATATTTATTCTGAAATTCAAGGGCTGACGCTGCCACAGCTTACCAGTTTCTATGATACTGAGATCAAGCCCGTAAAATACAATACAGCGATCATCGGTAAAAAAGAAAACCTGAATATGGAATCCATCAATAAAATGGGAACATTCCAGGAGGTATCTCTTGAAGAGATCTTCGGGTACTAACCTTTATGAAACCAATTTTTTAAGCGGGGCAGTGATGCTCCGCTTTTTTGTTTAAATTAATCTGAAAGCAGCTTTATTTCCTCTTGGTGTAATTCAGTTTCACCAGCAAATATATTTCTGTTTTCTCAAGATCATTACACCATGTCCGCTCTGACACTACAGCATTTTCGTAGAGATAAAGATCTTCCATATTATTGACATATTCCAGTCTTTCGGATGTCCGGTACTTAAAAAATGAAATAAGGTTCACTTCATCACCAACCTGTGGAGCAACCGGAAATTCAACAGAATTTTCAAAATCGAATTCAATGTCATACGAATAGAATCTTACCTTTACGCTCATAATATATTTTATTTCATCAAATATATCGAAAAATAAAGGGGATAAACTATGAGGTATTTTGCTTAATAAGTGTATAAAGAAAAAACCAACCCGGATAAGGGCTGGTTTGATATTTTTAAATAAATGATTCTTAAGATTTCACTTCCTGGATAAACAGATTGATCTCTGCTCTGATCAGCAATTCATCATTACTGAAGGTCTCGCAGAAAATATTACAGATATTTTCATACTGGGAGATCAGTGATGCCTTTGAAATGATCTTATCTCCTGTTTTTGGAAGGGCAAATACTTCAATTTTTTTGATGTTGGTAATAAATCCGATTACTTTTGTGTCTGCGTCTATATTTTCGAAGAAGCTCTGTCCCAGAATAGATGAGCAGGTCTGGGCAAGATTTTCAATCAGGCCGGCTTCTGCCAACTCATTGTTGTGGACAAAGATATTATCCTCTTTTATCTCAAAGGAAGTCACAACCTTTTCTTTGGTCAATTCCAGAATATAATCTGCCATCAGCATCGGTACGCGGTGCGGCAGAAAGTTATGCATATTGATGAGGTGCTCTTCCTTGATTTCCATTACATTTATTTTACGGCAGTTTTCATTTGGGATTTTGCAATGATCAAGCCATTCAGCTTCGTGACAATATCCACCAGCGTTACTCCCATCACTTCATTAAGGATGGTTACTTCCGAGATCAGCCGGTCTCCTGCTTTAGGCAGGGTTTCCGCATCAAAAGATTTAATGGCTCCGATATATCCGGTAGGAGCCTCTTTTCCTAAAAGATAATATTTGTAGCCTGTATGTAAAGCAACGCTCTGTGCCTGATGTTCGATAAGGCCGGAAGCCTGGAAAATTCCATCCTGAAGAAAAAGATTATCTTCTTTTATTTCAAATCCTGAAACAAGTTGATCATCAGAGTATTCCGTAAGCTCATGAACCATGACGAACGGAAAACGCTGCGGGATAAGGCTTTCCACAAAATCCTGATCAGATGTCGGCAGTTGGTGTTTCATTAGCAAACTGTTAATAAGGCACAAGAGTAGGCGAACCTTCCACTTTCAGGAACACATAACAATACCTTCTCACCTTTTTTCAGTGTTCCGGAATTCATTAATTCTTCCAGTGCGATGAAAATAGAGCCAGCCCCGATGTTTCCTACTTCAGAAAGGTTATAGAACCACTTTTCTGCAGGGAAATCCATACCTTTTTTAGCAAACTCCTCTCTTAAACCGTCTTTAAAGTAACCTGAAGAAATATGGGCCAGGACGTGATCTATTTTCGCCGGGTCCAGATTATGTTTATCAAAAGAAGATCTTAAGCTTTCTGCTCCTTTTACAAGAATATATTTATCCAGGATTTTAGTGTCCTGCTTAATAGCAAAGATTGATTCTTTCAGCCATTCATCGGACGGGTAGTCTGCCCATGATTTAAGGCTTCCGTCTTCCTGCTTATCACATCCTGCATACATACAGGCTTCGATTTCGTGAGCGTAAGAATAAAAATCAATGAATTCTATTTTTAAATTGATTCCGTTTTCTCTGGGCTTATTTTGAAGAAGGAATGCCCCGGCTCCGTCAGAAAGCATCCATCTCAGGAATTCTCTCTTAAAGGCAATGATAGGTCTTTCTTCCAGTAATTTTAAGTTTTCTGCTTCATGGTTGAATTTGTCTGCGGTCATCCAGGCAGACATTCTTTCTGAGCCTACACAAACAGCATTATCCTGTACACCGGCTTTTACGGAAAGGAATCCGTAGTTCAGTGCATTCATTCCTGAGTTGCAAAGACCTGTAGCGGTATTAATTTCAATAGATTTTCCAATATTCAGCTCGCCATGAACCATAGAAGCATGTGAAGGCTGCATCTGGTCCGGAGAAGTGGTTCCTACAGACAACAGCTTCATATCTTCCTTTTTGAAATTCTCATCGAACAATCCTTCAACAGCTTTTGCTGTAATCTGTGCATTGGTATGGGTAGGATTTCCTTCTTTATCCAAAGCATAGTATCTTGTTGTGATCTTGTTATTTCTTAAAATCAATGATTTTGCTTTAGAGGGAGCGCCGTTTATCAGACCAAGATAAGTCTCCATTTCATCATTTGATACCGGGTTATTGGGTAAGTATGTTGATGCTTTTGTTATAAATACGTCGTACATTCTATTTTAAATTAATTCCTTGTAAATATGTTTTTTGTTTTTGTCTTTTAGACCAAAATATAGGGGTTGTCAGTAAGTGTAAAACTAAGACGACAGGTGAAATAATCCATATCGCAGCCATCAAATATACCTTAAAGAATTTTATCAGCAATGGGCGTTTCTCTTTTTTCTTAATAATAAGGTTGGACCATACGGTGAAGATCTTGTTGCCCACTTTTTCTACTCTTACTAAGAAAGGGCGGATTTCTACAGCGCCGTTCTTTACCAGATCAGGCTGAAGACCGGACAGGTTTCCGCTGCTGAAATGCTTTTCTATAATGTTTCCATACTTTACAGAGCCCGAAATTTCTTCATCCGAAATCCCTGCAGCAGGAAGCATTCCTGATTTTTCTTTCTGTCCTGTAGTCAGCCAGCGTAAGATCGTCAGTACACTTGTGTAATTGTCATGTCTGTCTACTAAAGCGATATTTCCTACCAGTTTAGCCCCAAGGTCTCTTAAATATACCTTAAGTTTTTCCTGAGAAAGCATCCACATATTTCTGGTTCCTGAAACCGTAACCACATCTGTGTCTTTCAGAATTTTTTCTGCAAAACCACTCTTTAGGAATGAAATGACAGGGATAGATGGTGTAAGATACCATACCTGATATCCGAATAAAATGAGGTCGTACTTTTTATTCAGGATCTCCTCAGAAGGCGGGAAGATCTCTTTGGGGATCTGGAGATAAGATTCGGGAAAAGTATTGAAAAAAACGTCACCCGGCCAAGGAAACGGAAAATCCTCCTTCAGCTGAATATTATAATAGGTAACGTCATATTCCTCCTTTTTGGCTTCAAAAGGTTGGGCCATATTCTTCACAATGTCCTCCAGCTGGCCGGTTTGCGAATAATAAATGATGAGTATGTTTTTTTTCATTAATATTCTTTAGCGGTTACAAAAATATGCTTTTCATATTTATTTAGTGTTTTTTGAATATTTTTATTGCCTGTGAATTAAATTCCTGTGAATAATCTGGATGGCTTAGTCCTTTAGATATGGGGTTCAGGAATATAATAGTCTCCGGAAGCCTGTTCAATGTACTGATGTCAAAATTGTTGTCTGAAACCAGAAGTATATGAATATTTTTATTGATTTCCGAAAAATCATTAATATAATTCAGCTTTCTTCTTTTGACCAGATACGTCTGTTTTGCTGTTTGTCTTCTTTCATCATTTTCAATGAACGAGAAAATTCTTCTTTCTGCCTGATAAAGGGTAAGCAGGATATCCTTCTGCCCGAAATCATCTGCAATATGCAGGATAGATGCATCTTTCGGAATATGTTTGTTCAGTTCGAAATAAACGGATTTGTTGGCATTAAAATCATCTTTTATTTCTTTTACCACTTCACTGTCTTTATAGAGATAGCTTAAGAATAATTTTTTCCTGAAATAATTTTCATCTTCCAGTTCATTTCGCAGCTTTGCAAATTCCTGTCTGAAGTATGCATTGATTTTTTTTGTTCTTTCAGAATAGTTTTCCCCGAAACTCAGATCATCTTTGCTTATTCTTTCCCCCACTTTTACGGTAATGCTTCCGTCATAGATAATGAAGTCTCCTTTTGGCAATACTTCAGAATTTCCATGAATGTACAGTGGGAGAATATCCAGTCCGAACTGTTCTGCAAGATAGAATGCTCCTTTGTGGAACCTTTTTACATCATTTGTATAAGAGCGTTCTGCTTCAGGAAAGACAACCAGCGAATATCCCTGCTCAATTTTTTCTTTCAGTTTTTCCATTCCGTTCTCTATTCCCTGGGAAACCGGATAAAAGCCAAGTGCTCTTACCAGTCTTCCAAAAACAGGAGAGTCATATACCCAGTCATTAACCAGATAGATGATTTTATGGGTCGCCATGGCAATGGCAAGCGTATCCAGGAAAGAAGTATGGTTGGCGATGATCACTGCCGGTCTGCTGAAATCTTCCGCAGGATTTTTGATCACTCTTTTCTTTACAAATGGAGTGATGTACAGTACAGATGTTAAAAATTTAGCTAAAATTAATTTAATGATATCTAAAGTTCTTCCTTTTGATCTTTTAATAAATACACTTCCGATAAGAGAGAAGACGAATCCTCCCAAACCGTAGTAAAAGAATGATATGATGCACCTTAGGAACAGCCTGAAAGTAATAGGGGAAAGTCCTTTTTTTGCCCTGTTTGTAATCACTAATCTGAACCAGAAAGGATAGAGCGTTGAGGTAATGATGATCACGGAGAACATCCCGATAAGTGCAACCAATGCCAATGAGTGTAATGCAGGATGCTTTGCAAAGATCAAAGAGCCGATTGATAAAATGGTCGTGAAAACTGCAAGAATAATAGAAGTCCTGTAAGTTGGAAGCTCATTTTTTCCTGTAGTATGCTCCTTTTGCATGGCTTTCGTCAGAAAAATACTGAAATCGTCTCCCACTCCAAAAACCAATGTACAGACTACCGTGCTGAAAATATTTAATTCCAATCCTAAAAAATACAGGATTCCCGCTGTTACGATCCCTGTCAGTACAATAGGAAACATAGTGAGAACAGTAAGCTCAAAATTTCTGAAGAAAACAATAATGGTCAAGATAATGGCCAGAAGAGAATAGTTGATCAGGGTACTGAAATCCCTTTTCAGCAGTCCCAAAAAGTTTTCATTCATTTGCTGGCGGTCAATAGCGAGAGCATCGTGGTTCTTTTCCACATCTTTTATGAAGGCGTCTCTTTTCTTGTCGTCCACTTTTACAACATTGGAAACTGTATAAAATCCGTTTTCATTGCTCAGGAACTCAGAGATCTGCAATGCTTTTACTTTCTCATAATCCCGGAGGCTTAATGTTGTGTAGTTCTTATTTAAAATATCATTGAAATTGTCAAAAGCATTGCTGTTGAATCCAAATTGATTTCCGCTGTTCATCAGTTCGGAAACAGTTCGGTTTTTTTTATCTCCATCCCAGAATTTATTCCAGATTTCAATCCTTTGTTTCTGATCTTTTTCAGAAAGGACAACATTTCCAAGTGAATTATAGCTCAGGATCTTTCCTTCCTTCTTTTCCTTCTCAAGAAAATGGCTCAGCCGGGAGTTTCTTGTCAGTGCCTCTTCCTCTGAATCTCCATAAGAAATGGTGTAAATGGATTTTGATGTGATATCAGAAAGTTTCTGAAGTTTGGCCTCGCTTATTTTTAATTCTTTCGGAATATAATTCAGGTCACCAATATCCTCATTGAATCCTACATGCCTGAAACCGAACAGGCAGGCAATAATAATGATAGAGCAGCCTATGATCAGAGGTTTGTTTTTCTCGTAAGGATAAGAACCGATCCTGTCGATAAAATTAATGTTGTGCTTACCTTCTTTCTGTTTAGGCTTATAAAGCTGGGGCACGATAATCAATGCGGTAATGGAAGAGAAAATAACTGTAATCGCAGCAAAGAGACCGAGATCTTTCAGAGCTTCAGAACGTACAAATACCAGGCATAAAAAAGAAACAGCAGTCGTGGCGCTGCTCAGTATAATCGGTTGTGTGATCTCTTTGTACAGCTCTTCTATATTATTGTTGTGCTTGTAATGGGTAAGAATATGGAGCGCATAATCTATGGTGATTCCGATAAGGATGGCACCCACACTCAGAGAAATAGCTGAGATCCTGTCTTTTATAAAATAAAGAATCAGCAGGGCCAGTAATACCGAAAATACAGTCGGAAGAAACACAATAATAGGTGTAAAGAAATTCCTGAAATAATAGATCAGCAGAACCAGCAGCACAGTCATGGAGATCATGACTGTATTCTGAATGTCTTTTTTAATCTGCTGGGCATTGGCCACAGCAATTACCGGAGACCCGAAATAGCTGAGCTCTGTTTTTCCTTTAAACTGCTTATTAACACTGTCTTTTATTTGGTTGAGCTGATTGACGAATGCCTCATTGTTTTTGGTGTCATTACTTTTGTTTTTAGGATCTATGAAAAGCAAAAGGTTTTTTCCGTCTTTCGTCACCACATAATTATCTTCAAGTTTGAAATCCTTGCTGATGTTTAAAGCATTCAGTTTTTTGATTCCTAAATAAGTAATTCCCAAAGGGTCTTTTTTAATGAATTCCTTTGTTACAAGACTTGTCGGCGAAACCAAAGAAACATAATTATTCTCTACCTGTTTAGCTATGCTGTCTTTTTGAAGTTTTCTTTCAATTTCCCTGTAATCATTTTCATCAAGGAAAAGAGGCAGGTTCTGGTTGACAAAATCAAATGTTTCCGAGATTTCACTGTCGTTCACTTTTCCCTGCACAGAGCCTATATATTTTTTCAGAGGCTCAATCTTTTGCAGGAAATTATCGGCCGTTTCAGAAAGCTGAAAGTTATCTTCATTGGATTTTTTCTCTATGATCACAATAATTTTATCTGAAAAATTCAGCTGCTTAAGAACTTTTGCGGTAAGATCGGACTTTTCATTTTTAGGAATTATCTGGTTGATATCCTCTTCAAAGTTAATTTTTGAAGCAAAAAAACCGCATAATACAGCTATTCCTAAAGCGAGAATTGCTGAAAGAAGCCTGTTTTTAGAAATCAGATAATATAAAAATATAAAGAAACGATGCATTACATTATGAAATCAAGTCTGCAAATTTAATTTTTTCAATATTAGTTCAAAACATTTCGGCTATAAGTTTGTCTGAAAATCAACAAAATATTCTAGGCAGAATAAAAAAATATTCTACTTTTGCAGAAGTTCCCTCTTGAAATATATTTTAAACCAATATTATTACTAAAGAAATAAGAATCTGTTTTAGATATGTTGAAAAAAAATGATGAAAAAATAAACGGATTGCTATTGACGAGCATTCCTTTTCTACCGTCTGCACTATCTTGTTACAGGTTTGCATTTTCTTTGCGTGTACTGCACTGGTTACAAAAAACATTAGACTAGCATGAGTTTATTACATCCATATTTCATCGTTGCAATTGCATACATGCTTTTCTTTAGTGTACAGGAAGTTTTCGGAAAAAGAGTAGAAAAAAAATGGCTTTGGTTTTTGGGGGTCTATCTTATTTTACTGGCTGGCTTCAGGGATAATGTAGGTCCGGATTACGGAAGTTATAAAGCAATTTATATTTATTCTGATACAAAAAGCTATTTTAGTATTTTTATGAAAATGCTCCACATGGAAGGTCCTGAGTATTTGGAAGTGGAGTGGCTGTATACACTCATTAACAAGATATTGCTGAATGTCTTTAATGCGCCCTTCTATGTGCTTACCCTCGTTATTGCTATCTGTGCTGTTTTTTTCAAAATAGAATACACAGAGGATAATACTTTTTACCCCTTTACATTTACCCTGTTCATGTTTATCCCTTACTTTTTTGTTGGGGAAAGCGGACAGATCAGGCAGAACCTGGGGACATTCATTGTTTATTTTGCGGTGCGCTATATTAAAGAACGGAAATTATGGCATTATCTCTTTTTTATATTTCTGGGTTCAGGTATACATACCGTTTGCTATCTTTTTCTCCCGATGTATTGGCTGGTCCGTATTCCATTAAGTAAAACCGTAATGCTTGTTCTGATCATCATCTCCATATTTCTTTCGCCATTTGAGGTATACCGGGTCTTTGGAAGCTTTTTAGACAGTATGGCCTCAGATAATATTCTGGTGAATGGATTGAACGGATATATGAATGAATATTCAGAAAGACTGAATGGGGGATTTGGAATTCCCGAAGCCATGATGATGATTTTGACGTTCTTTCTTTTTGCATTTGACACTAAGATGAAAGAGCTGTATCCATATTATGAATACCATAGAGCCTATGCCGTTTTGGGGATATGCCTTTATTTTATTTTCAGAAACAATCCGGTATTCTCATCCAGGCTTGTAGGGGCGTTTATCGGATTTTCTTATGTGTTGATCCCCAATACAATGTATGTAGTTTCAAGTGGTGTGAAAAAAATGATTTACGCTTTTATCATTGCACTTGTTATTTTTAACTTTGTTGTTTTCTCTTCCTTCCTAAATATCAAAGCGGGAAGATTTACTATTGAGCTTTATAAGAACCACATTCTTCCATAGGACTTATTTATTGATTATATTTTATAAAGGCAGCTCTGAAGCTGTCTTTTTTATTCTACCTTCTTTTCTCTATTCTTAAACAGTGATTCCCCTCATAAAATATATCAATTGGAAAAATTACTTTTGTATTCTGAAGTGCTGTTTTCTCATTTATAATCTTTTAATGATGATTTATTGATAAATTAATTAATGTATGCTTTTGTTATTTGTATTATTAATTATTTATTATTGATAAAGGCTTAAAAGTTGTATTTTCCTGTAATAGCACACAACTCTAAGGATATGAAAAATCTAGTTAAAAATTTTGCGGCAATTTTTTGCTTAGTGTCGATTTGTACCTACTCCAAGAATAGTAGTGGATTAAAAGGAAATCTTCCGTATGGATGTACAGAAAAAACAGTATCTGTAAAAGATACTTTGACGAAGCCTGCTGGCAGGATGGCGGCAGTCTTGGACTGGACAAAAGCTCCCAACAGTTATATTTTTGATCCCAGCCAAAACAGTGAAGGTTTGTTGGTTCCGGTAAGAAAAGCTTATGCTATGTGGCAGGGTGACGGATATATTAAAGGAGAAGGAATTCCTTCCGGTAACCTGACAGCAGAAGTATTGTGGGAAGATACCCACGGCCTGATTAAATCAGGGGAGAGATACTCGCTGGAAATTTTAGGTTCCGATGAAAATGCCAAAATAAAAGTTCCCATCAACAAAGCAAAAAAAGGGAATGCTGTCGTTGCTTTCAGAGTAAACAGCGAAATCTACTGGAGCTGGCATATTTGGGTAACCGATGATCCTACTAACGGATCAACTTACAAAAGCTTTGATAATATTACAAGAGCCAGACAGGATGGAACGGTTGAGCGGATTCCTGATTCCGAGTGGGGATGGATGGACCGTAATCTTGGAGCTTTAAGCAGCTCTATTACTTCTTCAGACTGGAACAGAAGTATAGGGTTGCTCTATCAATGGGGAAGAAAAGATCCCATTCCGCCTTTGGTAACAAGAGGAAATGATTTTTATGAGGTGTCAGGATCTATAGGAAGGATAAGACACAGGGGCGCGAAAAATTTTACCGGAGCTTTAAATATTGATAACCTCACGAAATATGTTCCGCTTGCAAGTGCAGAGGTGACCAATAACATCAGGCTTTCTGTGAAAAATCCGTTAAGTCTGATCTATGTGAACAAAGACGACAACAGCGGTCAGGCTTATTACAATAACAACCCCAATCTTCCGGTTAACTGGTTTGGAAATGCTGCCGGAATTCCGGATAGCAGGCTTTCAGAGCTTAATCTTTGGTCTGATAATTCCCGGGGATTGATCGGGACAGGGTATAATAATAATGCCAGCGCAAAGCCTTACTGGAGTAAATCTCCCTATGATCCATGTCCCAACGGATGGAGAATTCCTTCAATGCTGGTAGCGAATTTAGGCTCACAGTCCTATATAGATGATATCAGACTTGATTTTTCTCCTTTCGGGGTCAAAACCAATATGGCTAAAAATGTTTTCGAAGAAAATAAATACCATATTATTAAGCCTACAGATACAGGAGTTCCGTCATTCATGACAGGGTTTAAGGTATATCCAAACTTTGGCTTTGACCTTTCCAGTGCTGGCGGAAATGATATGGGGGTTTTTCCGGGAACAGGACAGCTGATCAGGAATGCCCACCTGGGGCAGTATACCGACCAGCATCATGTTGCCTTATGGACAGCAACAATGGCCAGGCATTTTGATACTTCCCCGGCGGTCATTACCAGAGGGCTTTTTATGATTCCTGATAAAGGTCAGGCGGATATGCCAGATCCCAATTATCCCAATATTAAAGGAAGATATTTTTATATGCCTATGTCAGGAATGTATACTTCTGAAGCCAATGGATGCCGGTGCATCAAAGATCCTCTTTATATCGTAGATGATTATAATTTTCCCTCCGAATATCTAGCGCCTAAAACAGAATACAGAGAAGGGATCAATAATCCTAATACCTATCAGGCTGTTAAAAATACAAAGTCTTTTACTGTAGAAATTCCAGTGAGCAAAGCCTTTGCAGTGCAAAGCCAGCTTTTGAATAACCAGGAAATATTAGATTCTCCTAATTTTAATAATTTAAAAGTAAATGTACTTTGGACTACTAACACTGCTTTGATTAATAAGGTATCAGTCATCAATCCAGCCCCGGCTTCACTTCAAAGTCTCAGTGACTCAAAGATTTCGGTGGTCATTAACCCAAGCCAGAGTGGAAATGCTGTAGTAACACTGCACAACGGAAGTATTTCTTCCCCGGTATACTGGAGCTGGCATATATGGATAACAGATTCTGCTCTGGGATCTTATAATTACAGGACAGAGCTTCCTGTGGCTGAGGCAGTCAACTATGTGAACTATGTGAGCAAAGCAGATGTTGTGCTTCAGACAGAATTTATGGACAGGAATCTGGGAGCGATAGATGCATTTCCGATAGTTGTTAATGCGATGACGCCAACGGCCGCAGAGCTTGCAAAAATAAGAGCTTCTACAGGACTGCATTATCAATGGGGAAGAAAAGACCCGATTCCTACCTTTCAGTATGCCGACAACAGAGCTTCCTTTAATGTGTTTTTAGGAACAGTATCAAATAACGGAACAATAGCTTATACTACACTAACGCCTGCTGTTTATAATAATATGTCAGGAAGCTATATTGTTCCTTATAATACCTATGCAGCTTCAACTGTTCAGAGTGCGGATAAGCCCGCAGAGAAAATAGCAAAAGTACTGTCTTACTCTGTGAAGAATCCTTTGGTATACATGATTCCAAGTTCTTTTGCGCCTTATAACAGTGCAGCGCCTAATTATACCAACGGAACAGACTGGCTTTCAAACGAGCCGAATCTTGCTGCTGACAGATGGGGTAGAGGAGGCAAAAAATCACCTTTTGACCCTTGCCCGGAAGGTTGGAGAATTCCGGATCTTACCAATGTAGCATTGATTGCCAATCAGGATTTCGGACAGTCACCCTGGTATAAAAAAGACAAAAAAATAGCCACTTTTTATAGTGTCAGTACAGATTATGCTGGATATAGAGTAAGGAATCCCTCCACGACTTCTACCATAGGGTATATGCTTATCGGTCCATCCTATATACTTGGTAATTTCCCGGATTCAGGTTCACGAGGATACAGGAGTGTTCTGGCTAATCAGTCTCCGCAGGGGACATTCAATACGGTCAATTTTCAATATCCGGGTGTATGGACAGGAGCTTTGACAGCAAACTATCTGGGAAGATCGGTCAATGTTTTATTTGACGCAGCTTCTACTGCCAACCGGTTTGTGGCATTTAATGATAATAACGACCCATATTTAGGAACGAGCTGCCGATGTGTGAGAATAAAGTATGATAGTCAGGGAAATGAAGCGGGGCCTATTCCTGAATTACAGGTTACAGCTCTCACTTTAGGAAAAGAAGCTGCAGTTTCAAATACTGCTGAGATGAAAGAAATAATAAATGAAAACAAAATATCATTATTTCCAAATCCGGTAAAGGATGTTCTGTATATTAACACTTCGGATAAAGCAAGCTATTATTACCAGCTCTACAATGTTTCTGGACAGCTGGTAAAATCCGGCAAGTTTGAAAACGGAAAAACAGATCTGTCAAACCTCAGTTCAGGAGTATATTTAGTGAGAATTAACAATTCTGAAGAAATTGTGAAAATTATTAAACAGTAAATTAAAAAAAGCAGTACAAAGGCAGAGCAGGATTCCCTGTTCTGCTTTTATACATATGCTTGTATCTATCACAGTTGATGAAAAATTCTATATCATCTATTTTACAGAGGCTGAATTTTAAGCTAAACAGTACGCCTTAAAGGACTTGATGTCTTTAAAAATGCCCTCAGGAACGTATGTTAAACACATCTAAATATTAAATTAAACTGTTTTAACAAAATGTATATAATAAAAAAGCTTTACTTTTGCAAAAAAATTTTTTAGAATGTCGAAAAATTTAGTAATCGTAGAGTCACCGGCAAAAGCAAAAACTATTCAGAAATATTTGGGGAAAGATTTTGAAGTGAAATCAAGTTTCGGACACATCCGCGACCTTCCCAAAAAAGGAATGGGAATAGACCTTGCCACATTCAGTCCTGATTATGAAGTTTCGGCTGACAAAAAGAAGCTGGTAACCGAATTAAAGGCTGCCGTAAAGAAAGCCGAAATGGTATGGCTGGCTTCCGATGAAGACCGCGAGGGAGAAGCTATTGCATGGCACCTGGCGGACGAATTGAAACTGAAACCTGAAAACAGAAAAAGAATTGTTTTCCACGAGATTACTAAAAATGCCATTCTAAAAGCCATTGAAAATCCCAGGGATATTGACCAGAATCTTGTGAATGCCCAGCAGGCAAGAAGAGTGTTGGATAGGATCGTAGGTTTTGAAATGTCTCCGGTTCTCTGGAAAAAAGTAAAACCGGGTCTTTCTGCAGGAAGGGTACAGTCTGTGGCCGTAAGATTAATCGTAGAAAGAGAAAAAGAGATCCGCGAGTTTGTTCCGAAAGCAAGCTTCAAGCTGGACGGGATCTTCTTAAATAAAGCAGAGCAGGAAATTGCTGCCAAGCTTAAAAAAGACTTCGAAAAAGAAGAAGACGCAGAAAAATTCCTTGAAAAAGCAAAAACTACAGAATTTAAAGTTCTTAACGTTGAAACAAAACCGGGAACACGTTCTGCATCCGCACCATTTACCACTTCCACCCTACAGCAGGAAGCCTCTTCAAGATTAGGATATAACGTAACCAATACGATGCGTCTTGCACAGAGACTGTATGAAGAAGGATACATTACCTATATGAGAACCGACTCCGTGAACCTTTCCCAGGAAGCAATCGAAGGCGCGAAAAAGCAGATCACTTCAGAATATGGAGCTGAATATTCTTCACCAAGAAATTATACTACAAAATCTGCCTCTGCACAGGAAGCTCACGAAGCGATCCGTCCGACTGATTTTGCGGTGAAAAGTATCGGTGATGCTCAGTTGAACAGATTATACCAATTAATATACAGAAGAACACTGGCTTCCCAGATGGCTAATGCTAAAATTGAGAAGACTGTGATCGAAATTGGAAATGCATCACTGCCCCAGCATTTTGAAGCGCAGGGTGAGGTAATCATTTTTGATGGTTTCCTAAAAGCTTACGGAATTGTAAAGACAGAAGACGATGATGAGGAAAACAACGAAAAGCTTCTGCCTAAGGTAAGTGTTGGTGAAATTTTAAGCTACAAAAAAATCACCGCTTCAGAGAAATTTACAAGACCAAGCGCAAGATATACGGAAGCCGGACTGGTAAAAAAGCTGGAAGAATTGGGAATTGGACGTCCGTCTACTTATGCACCGACGATCCAGACCATTCAGAACAGAGAATATGTAGACAAAAGAGAGATTGATCCTCAAACCCGTGAAGTGGTTAAGATGTCTCTTACAAAAGATAAGATCAAAAAAGAAGTTCTTGAAGAAAAATTCGGGGGTGACAAAAATAAATTTGTACCGACAGATATCGGTGAGGTTGTTAATGATTTCCTGACAGATAATTTCAAAGAAATCCTGGACTATGGCTTCACAGCAAGAGTAGAAGAAAGTTTTGACGAAATTGCGAACGGAGATCAGAAGTGGAAAGAAATGATGACCAATTTCTACTCAAAATTCCACCCGAGAATTGAAGATGTAGAAGAAAATGCAGATAGAGCTAATGGTGACAGGCTTCTTGGAGTAGATCCTAAGACCGGTAAAAATGTTCATGCAAGAATCGGAAGATTCGGAGCGATGATTCAGATCGGTGAAACGGAAGATGAAGAAAAGCCAATCTTTGCATCATTAATGACCGGGCAGAATATTGCAACCATCTCTTTGGCTGAAGCACTGGAGCTTTTCAAATTGCCGTTTGAGCTTAATGAATTTGAAGGTCAGGCTGTTTCTGTAGGGGTGGGAAGATTCGGACCTTATGTGAAGTGGGGAGAAACGTTTATCAGTATTCCGAAAGGTGAAGATCCTCTTTCTGTAAGCCAGGCGCGTGCAGAAGAAATCATCAACGAAAAGAAAAAAGCTGATGCGCCGATCGCTACTTATAAAGGAGATCCGGTAACCAAAGGAACAGGAAGATTCGGACCGTTTATTAAATACAAAGATATTTTTGTAAATGTTCCAAAAAAATATAACTTCGATAATCTTTCACAAAGTGACATCAACGAATTAATAGATGCCAAGCTGGAAAAAGAAGCCAACCGATATATCCAGCAGTGGGAAAAAGAAAAAATTTCTATTGAAAACGGAAGATGGGGCCCATTCGTTAAATTCGGAAAAGCCATGTTCAAGATCCCGAAGAAAAAAGATGATACAAAATATGAAGCCGAAGAGCTGAAGGATGTATCTCTGGATGAGGTGAAAAAATGGATCACAGACCAGGATAAAAATGCCTTTGCAGAGAAAAAGAAGCCGGCCGCAAAAAAAACTGCAGCCAAGAAAACAGCTACAGCAAAAAAGCCAGCTGCTAAAAAGAAGTAATATTAAAATAATTATACAAAGCCGTTAACAATATGTGTTAACGGCTTTTTTTATCAACAAAAGTTGCCACGGCATATGGACTTGCTCTGGTTTTTTTGTATGTTTGCTCGGTAAAGCAATTAGTCAATTAACCTATTCCCAAGTTTTCAGATTAAAATATGGATTTTGAAGATTTTATTATTTCACCAAGAAATTTCAAAACAGAAAGCTGGCAGATCGGCAGCAGAATTACAAAAGATATAAAAGAAGACAGCATTGTTCTTCTCTTTGTTTCAGATTACAGAGGAGCGGGCGGTGATGCGGAAGTACAGGATTTTACAGCGGTAAGAAAGGAGTTTTATAAACTTTCGCAGCTAGATTTTGAAGTTCCTGTCGTGGATCTTGGAGATCTGGTTTCCGGAAAATCAGTTCAGGATTCCCATTATATTCTGCAGGAGGTTTTGTCGGCGTGTCATTACAAAAGAGCCCTTCCTGTGATTATCGGCGGATCCAATGATTTTGCTTTCTCATTATTTTCGACATTGAATTTTCATAAGAAAAACATTAATTATACCCAGATCAGCAATATTATTTCTCTACAACAGGGTGAAACAATCAATGAGCATACTTTTTTGGGGAAAATTTTAGGTTCCAAGAATTTCTCCATCAAAAACTATCATCATCTGGGTTACCAGAAACACCTGAACGAAGCAGATTCAATAAGACTGATCAAAGACGTTGAGTTTGATATCATCCGTCTTGCTGAAATGATGAATTCCACCGAAAAAACAGAGCCTTTCTTCAGGAAAACAGATTTGGTAACCTTAAACTGCGATGCTGTTGAAAGCTTCAGTGAGCCTTTTTCCATGAACCCTCAGGTCAACGGATTGAATCGAAGAGAGATCTGCGCCTATATGAAAGAAATAGGTTTGAGTGAGAATTTAAAATCTGTAGGAATTTTTAATTACAATATTTATTCTGAAAGTCAGCTGAATCACCAGCTGCTGGCACAGATGATCTGGTACCTGATCGAAGGAATCAATATCCAGCGGTCTCATCCCAAAGAAAGGCATTACGAACTGTTCTATGTTTTGATTGATGATAACCAATATGCTTTCAAAAGGGATACTTTCAGCAATCTATGGTATTTTGGAGAAGATGAAAATATTGAAAACTGTATTCCATGTTCTAAGAAAGACTTTGAAGAAGCAAAAAGAGGAATGCTTAATCCCAGGCTGACTTTTTAATGATGCATAAAGATGAAAAATTAATGTCAAATATTGTTTGTAACCGGTGCCCAGCTTCATTTATTATTGAATAATAAGTTTAGGCAGGTGAGGAGAGTTATTTTTCCTCCAAAACCGGAAAACAAACTGTAGATCGACCAAGAAGATCTACGAAAGCCTTTTTAAGATGTAGCAAAAGGAATTGTTTAATTTTAGAAAACACAAAATGAAGGTTTCAATTATAGTTCCCGTATATAATGTAGAAAATTACCTGGCAAAATGCCTGGATTCCCTCATTGGCCAGACTCTTCAGGATATCGAGATTTTGGTCATTAATGATGGCAGCAAAGACCGATCAGAACTTGTTATTGAAGAATACGCACGGAAATTTCCGGATAAAATAAAAGCTTTCAACAAAGAGAACGGAGGTCTGAGTGATGCCAGAAATTTTGGTATCGAAAGAGCTTCGGGAGACTATATAGGTTTTGTAGATAGCGATGATTATGTCATGGAAACGATGTTCGAAGAAATGTTGCAGCTGGCGGAAAAACATCAGGCTAAAATGGTTATCTGCAACATCCAGAAAGTAGATCAGCACGGAAAAATAACTCAGAAACTCGCTCAGATTCCCAATATGTCCGAAAAAATAGAGCTTGAAGATCATTTTTCTGTTTTTTCAGACCTCAGTTACTTTGCCTGCAACAAGCTGTTTAAAAAAGAGCTCTTTGATCAGAAGAGATTTAAAAAAGGAGCCCATTTCGAAGATATTCAGCTGATACCGCAGCTGCTTCTGGAATGTAAAACTTTGGCCCAGACACAGAATTTTCATTATCAGTATCTGGAGCGCACGGATTCTATTACAAAAACCCACACAGAAAAAGGACTTGATATCCTGAATGCCGTAAAAGATGTGGAAAAGGTATTTGAAAAATCCGGATATTCCCATAAAAGAAAAGAGCTTAGAAACTTTCAGATTTTTGAAGGAGTATATTCTTTTTTGGCCTACCTAGCTTTTGTAAAAGACAGTGGCACATTTTATAAAATGGACGGTGAACTGGCGGTTTTTATGAAGGAAAGGAAAATAAAAATTCGAGATATATTAAACTATAATCGTTTTGGTAAGAATTATCTTTTATCTTTGCCATTGAAAAAAAAGATATTTTATCTGTTATTTTTTGCAGGACAAAAGAAGCTGATAAGAAAATTGTTATAACACAAATGATAAGTACAATTATTTCAGTCATTTTATAAAACATTGAAATTTAGCACCTTGCGGAGGTGTTTGGCGGGTTTTATTAGAGATGTTGATGATGTGCTTGATAAAAAAAAATGAAGAATTTTGAATTGTTCTTAAGCGAATCAGGAATTTCTATTTTTTACGTGAAAATAGGGTTGGGTTTTCTATTCTCTTTTTTAATTACCTTTTTCTCTATTCCTACCATCATTAAGATCTCCAGAAGAAAGAATCTTATGGATGAGCCGGGCATAAGAAGTTCGCATCTCAGAAAAATCCCCAATCTTGGCGGGATAGCCATCTTTTATTCAATCGGAATCTGCGCATCCATATTTGCGTATGAACTTTTTGACCTTTACAAGTTTTTATTTGCTTCGTTAATTATCCTTCTGTACATAGGGGTAATGGACGATATTGTTGTGATGAGAGCCTATAAGAAGCTTGTGGCCCAGATCATAGTATCTGCATTGGCTGTAATAGGGTCCGATATTAGAATCAGAAGCTTGTTCGGGATATTTGGAATCTATGAAATGAGCTATTTCATAAGTGTGCTGTTCAGTATCATTACTTTTATTATCCTCATCAATGCTTTCAATCTTATTGACGGAATAGATGGGCTTGCCGGAGGATATTCTGTGATCTGCAGCGCCCTTTTCGGAATAAGCTATTACAGGTTGGGAGACTATAATTTTCCTTTGGTTGTCTTATCGGTTGTCATTATAGGTACTGTACTGGCATTTCTATACTATAATTTATCTAATTACAGAACCAATAAAATATTTATGGGAGATACGGGATCTATGCTTCTCGGTTTCCTTTTGGCGTTTACCTCGATCTGCTTTATTGATATCTTCATAGACAGAGAGCTTCCCAACGTGCCCAGATATCATCTGCAATCTGCACCGGCAGTGGCCGTTGCTATTCTTATTCTGCCGATTGTGGATACTTTAAACGTCATTATTGTAAGGTTGTGCAATAAAAAATCACCTTTTGATGCGGATAAAAACCACATTCATCACAAGTTGCTGAAACTAGACCTTACCCATAGGCGCTCCACATTTTACATTATTGTTTATTATCTGATGATTGTAGGTGTGGCCTATTATTTAAGACATATCAATATAAATCTCCTTCTTTTGATCATTGTTTTATTAGGTTTTTTTGGAGCTTATCTTCCAGATCTTATATATCATTTACGAAATAATAAGAAAATAAGAATTTAATTTTTACTTTTGCAAATAACATCCCAATATGATGAAGAACTTGAAATATTTATTTTTATTATTGCCCTTTTTTATTACATCCTGCATCACCAAAAAAGATGTAAGGTATATGCAGCCAAGCGAAAGCCTGGTGATTAATGAGGAAGGACTTATTCCCTACAATATTCCTACTTACAGAATTACAAAGAATGACATTCTTACCCTTAATATTGTAACCACTCCCAAGGGAGATGCTGCGCAATTTTATTCATCTTTGAATTCCTCCGGAGGAGCAGGAGGATCGAATAACTCTGGAATAGGTATAGGTGGCGCCGGTAGCTCTAGCGTCGGTGGAAATATAAACTTTTATTTTAACGGATTGAAGGTAGATTCCAAAGGAGATATTAATGTATTCGGAATAGGATTTGTTAAAGCCGAAGGAAGAACGCTGGAAGATATTACTCAGGAGCTTCAGGAAAAAGTAAATGAAAACTTTCAGGAAGGAAAAGCTGAAGTAAGGCTCAATACAAACGGAATCACCTATTATATTCTGGGAGATGTGGAAACTACAGGTCTTTCAGGAGAAAAAGTGGCGCACAAAAATACGCTTACCATTACAGAGGCATTAGCTATTAACGGAGGTTTGAACAGAACGATTGACCGTACAAATATCGTTATCCACAGAAAATTGCCCGAAGGAATAAAAAAGGCAAAAATAGACCTTACCCGCGAAGATATCATGAATTCTCCGTACTATTACGTACAGAATGGTGACGAGATCTATCTGAATACCAGAGGAAAAAGCTTAAACGGATTCGGAAAAGACCCTGTACAGACTTTAACAACTGGGGTATCGGTGATTACTACAGCATTATCAATTTATCTGCTTCTTAAAAACCTTTAACCATGATTCCAGATAAAGACACCAAAATAGGGAAGAACGAATCCCAGAAGGAAAAGTACGGATCGTTTGCATTATTTGATATTGAGCATTTTGTAAGAAGAATACTCAAAAACTGGTATTGGTTTGTGTTTATGCTGTTTATCGGCTACATTATTTCATGGGTATACAGCAAATATTATGCACAGAGCATTTATGCATCAAATCTTTCTCTGAGCGTATCCAATAATACCTCCAGCTATTTTACCCCAAGCCAGTCTGTCAATTTGATCTGGGGACAGAGCGGAAATCAGGACGGAGTTTATCTGAAAAAAATGCTATTATCAAGATCTCACAACGAGTTTCTGGTAAAAGAGCTTGATCTTTTTGTTAATTATTCCACAAAAGGATTAATTAAGTCAACCTATATTGATAAAACAGATTCTCCTATCTTTTTGCAGATTGATAGAAAACATCTTCAGCAGACTGATTATCCCATCACCCTTATTCCAAAAGGCGGAGACTCTTATGAAGTGGTCCTTCCGGAAGAAGGGCAGTCTACCAATTTATATAATTACGAAACGGAAGGATTTCAGTCCATAAATGGATATAGCAGACCCGCTAATAAGATTGTAAAAATCAACGAATGGTACAACTCCCCGAATCTTAGATTCAGACTGCTTAAGAATACAGGGACTCCTAAAATAAAATTTGAAAATATTATTGTAAAGCTTAGCTCTGTAAATCAAAGTGTTAATGATATTGTATCTACAATAGGAGTTGAATTTGACAAAGAAATCGGGACCATTATGATTATCACCAAAAAAGGTTTTAATCTTAACAGTACTGTTAATTTCTTAAACAAATCTGTAGCCGAGCTTCAGAAGAAAAGGCTGGCAGACAAAAATATAGTCAACAAGAATACAGACATTTATCTTCAGAGTAATATAAATGATATCCGTAAAAAACTGGATTCAAGTGCAGCGGTGCTGAATTATCTGAAAACTTCTGAAAAACTTTATAATATCAAAGACAGAGACGAAAAGTCTTTAGACAAAATAAAAGACCTTGAAGCGAAAAAAGCAGATATTATAAGCAAAATCAGCTCACTGAATAATATCAAAAATACACTGCAGGCCAGGGATTTTGATAAAATGATCAGTACCAATGCAGCAGGTTTTGAAGATGGCTTCTTTACAGCTTCTGTAGCAGAGCTCAAAGCTTTATATATGAAGAAAAGAGAGATGGCAACCATCTATAAGCCAAACTCTGAGCCTATGAAAGAAATAGACAGGCTTATTAATGAGGCAAGAACGGGCTCATCCGGTTCTTTACGAAATTATTATACGAAATATTATGATGAAATCAATAAAATAGACCGTCAGGTAGCAGAAGCCAATTCAGACCTTACCTCATATCCTGAAAAAGAAAGAAAATATCTAGATGCAGAAAGAGGGTACAGTATGATTGAGGCGACCTATAACAGCCTTCTGAACAGGCAGAATGATGCACAGATGAGAGTGGCTACCAACCAGTCTGATATTACAGTAATAGATCCTGCGAAGAATTTGGGACAGTCACCGATTGGACCTAATGTGAAAGCAATAAAATCAGGGATTATGTTTAGCTTATTGCTGCTTCCATTACTATTCATTCTGATCGGGGCAGTGCTGGACAACAAGATTCGAAACATCAAAGAACTGTTGAGTGCAACAAAAATTCCGCTCCTTGGTGTTATCGGCAACAACAGCAACGAAAATATGCTTACCGTTTTGGAACAGCCTAAATCATCCGTATCAGAGGCGTTCAGAGGAATCAGAGCCAGCATGAGATTCCTGATGGAAAACAACAAAGAAGATGGTAAAGGGAAAACTATTTTGATTACTTCTTCCATCGGTGGAGAAGGAAAAACATATATTTCCATCAACCTGGCTTCAGTGATAGGGTTAAGTGATAAAAAAACAATCCTGCTTGGGATGGACCTTAGAAAGCCTAAGATCTTTGGGGATTTTAAAATTGATAATAAATATGGTATCTCCAATTACCTGACAGGAGAAGTAGAAATAGAACAGATCATCAACAAAACCAGGATTCCGAATCTGGATGTGGCGACTTCCGGACCGATTCCTCCAAACCCTTCAGAGCTTTTGATGAGCGACAGAAATATCGGGTTTTTAGAAGAACTGAAAGAAAAATATGATTTCATCATCATCGATTCACCGCCGGTAGGTTTAGTGGCAGATTCTTATGAGTTGATGAAACATTCTGATGCTAATATTTATATAGTCCGCCACGAATATACCGAGAAGTATATGCTGAAGATGATCACTGAGAAATACCATAACGGAGAGATTGATCATTTAGGGCTTATATATAATGACTATAATAAGAAACAGGGGTATGGATATGGTTACGGATATGGCTACGGATATGGCTACGGCTATTTTGATGAAGATAAAAATTATAAAGAGCCATTATTAATAAAAATACGAAATAAGGTCCAAACAATATTTAATAAAAAATAGCGTTTTAAACCCTCAGCAAATGGGGGTTTTTTTATACATTCAGTATTGGTAATCTAAGGAAAAAAGAATATTTTTGGCACTTTGCCGTTTACTTTATAACAAATTATGTTTTTTTGTTTATTTTTAACTATACATTAAGAATATCATTAATATAAAAATGTTTTATATTTGCAAAAATTAAATTTTAAAATAACCATAAATCCATATTCTTTTATGAATAAAAAATTATTGTTTAGCTTTCTTGCCTTCCTTGGAGTGGTAAGTGTTAAAGCACAAAGAAACGAATTGGGAGTTCGTCTGGGTATGAGTAACCTTGTTGGGGACATAGGAAGGACCAATTATATTTTACAAAAGCCATTGGATTTAGACAGAATGTCAGATTGGGGTTTCCCATTCTATGGTGGTTTATTATATAGATTTAATTTTAACCCGCACCAGACTGTTAGATTGGACTTGGGATACAACCAGATCCAGTTTAGTGATAAAGCTGCGAAAGAAGAATATAGAGTGAATAGAAATTCATACGGAAAAAATAACGTATACGAAGCAAGCTTAATGTTTGAATACAACTTTTTTCCTGTCAATAATGAGCAGGTAAGTATGGTGAGCCCTTACATCTTTGGTGGTATCGGTGCTTTGATGTTTGATGCTCCTAAAGCTAACCTTGTAAATGATTTTAGAAGAGATGCGGATGGAGTGGCTCAGGCTCCTCTTAATGAACTGGACTTTAAATCAACTCCGGAATACTCATTAGGAAAAAAAGTAACAATGCATATCCCTTTTGGGGTAGGTTTAAAGTATAAGTTCAATCATAATTGGGCTATATTTGCAGAAGCTACATTTAGATATACGCTGACGGATCAGCTTGATCATAGTAAAATACTTTCTAAAGATGTAACGTCCAGCTTTAATGCAGATATTTTGGACCCCACTACAGGCGGTTCACTGTTACAGTCAGGAAACTATTATGCGGTCTCTAAAGAAAGAGAGCAAGAACTTATTAACAAAAGAAATATAGGAGATGAAAGGTCTAAGGACTGGATGAATACTTTTAGTTTAGGACTTACCTATTCATTCGGAAGACCTCCATGCTACTGTGATTAACTAATATGTCGTTGATTAAAGATAAAATAAATTCTCAGAATTTACCGAAACACGTCGCCATCATTATGGATGGCAATGGAAGATGGGCAAAAACACGTGGCGAAGAAAGAACCTTCGGCCACAAGAATGCCATTAATGCAGTAAGAAATGCCATTAATGCCTGTAATGAGATTGATATACCTTATTTAACACTGTATACATTTTCTTCTGAAAACTGGAGCCGTCCCGCAGATGAAGTAAGTACACTGATGAATCTGCTGGTAGAAACCTTATTGCTGGAGGCCGAAGAGATCTTTAGCAAAGGACTC
Source organism: Chryseobacterium hilariae (assembly GCF_051400735.1). NCBI lineage: Bacteria > Pseudomonadati > Bacteroidota > Flavobacteriia > Flavobacteriales > Weeksellaceae > Chryseobacterium > Chryseobacterium hilariae. The sequence goes on along the minus strand of NZ_JBLFFJ010000004.1, from coordinate 6,683 downwards.
AGAATGCATGTTATAGGAAACCTGGAAAAGCTTCCTTCTCTCGTGAGAGAACAGCTGGAACGTGTGGTAGAACTTACAAAAGAAAACACAAAAGGCAATTTAGTGCTGGCAATAAGCTACGGCTCACAGAATGAAATATTAGATGCCGTAAAAAACATCAGTTCCGATGTAAAAGAAGGAAAAGTTGATATTGAGAATATTGATGAAAAACTATTCGAAAATTACCTTTATACAAAAGACTTTCCTCCTGTAGACCTGCTGATCAGAACCAGCGGGGAAACCAGAATAAGCAACTTCCTGCTTTGGCAGATTGCTTATGCCGAACTACAGTTTTTAAATGTCTTGTGGCCGGATTTTACAAAAGATATCTTCTTCCAGTGTATTGTTGATTATCAGAATAAAGAAAGAAGATACGGCTTAACTGGCGAACAGATAAATGCCCAATAAATTTAAAGAAAAGAAAGACTCGATAAAATGAAGTTTAGACTATTACCCATCATAATGTTTGCTGCTTCGGCACATTTTTATGGACAAGTAACTCCTCAGGACAGCACTAAAGTTAATAATGCTGTACACGCAGAAAATGAAGCAGGAACTTACACTCTTAAAGACATTGTTGTAGATGGGGTAAAAAAATATACGCCGGCACAAATCTTAAGATTTACTGGCTTAACTAAAGGAGAAGCTGTAGATATTCCGGGACAGAAAATCAGCAATGCTGTTAAAAAGCTTTGGGATACCCAGTCTTTTTCAGAAGTTGAAGTTTATGTTCAGAGTATTGAAGGGCAGACCGTAATTTTGAGATTCTACCTTGAAGATCTTAAAGAACTTGGAGAAGTAAAATTCACAGGTAAAGGGATCGGTAAATCTAAAAACGAAAAACTCACAAAGGACAACAATCTAAAACCTGGAACGAAAATCACCCAAAACCTGATTTCTAGCCTTAAAACTAAGGTTCCTCAGGATTACGTGAAAAAGGGCTTTGCTGATGCTAAAATTACCATTCAGGACAAAGTGAATGCAAATGATCCATCCATGGTAGACTGGACCATCAATGTAGAGAAGGGTAAAAGAATAAAAATTGACCATATCGAATTTGAGGGCAACCCAAGCGTTACAGATACAAAGCTTAGAAAAAAAGCCTTCAAAGAAACCAAACAGAGAAGATTTGGTATCGGAGGTATCCTGAAATCTTCAAAATTCATTGAAGAAAAATACCAGGAAGACAAACAGAGTCTTATCAGCTACTATAACTCTTTAGGATATAGAGATGCCAAGATTGTTTCAGATTCCGTATGGAGAAACAAGAGAAATAATTATGAAATCAATGTAAAACTTAACGAAGGTAAAAAGTATTATATCGGTGATATTACATTCACCGGAAATACCGTTTATTCTACAGAATATTTACAGAGATTATTAGGATATAAGAAAGGAGATATCTACGATGCCGTAGGTTTCAATAAAAAAGTAGGAGAAGACGGAGGTAAAGAGGATGACTCGGATATCAAATCTGTGTACATGAATAACGGTTACCTTTTCTCTAACGTAACACCGGTAGAAAAATCCGTATCAGGAGATGCTGTAAACCTGGAGATCAGAATTAATGAAGGAGAGCAGGCTACATGGAATAAAGTTACATGGCAGGGAAATACAACTACCCATGACCATGTTGTGCTCAGAGCCCTAAGAACAAAACCGGGAGAGCTTTTCAAAAAGACAGAAATTAAAAGAACCTACTTCGATTTAGCAGGAATGTCCTTCTTTGATCCACAGCAGGTAGGACAGGATATCCAGCCGAATCAGCAGGATAATACCGTAGATATCAACTGGAAACTGGTAGAGAAAGGTTCTTCTCAGGTACAGCTACAGGCTGGTTATGGAGGTAACAGCTTTATCGGGACACTAGGACTTACGTTCAATAACTTCTCTTTAAAGAACTTCCTTAAATTCAAAGACTTTAAACCGGTACCTCAGGGAGATGGACAGACTTTGTCTATTCAGGCTCAGGCAGGACAGTATTTCCAAAACTATGGTATTTCATTTACAGAGCCTTGGTTATTCGGAACAAAACCGACTGCCCTTTCAGTAAGTTTAAACACTTCCAGAGTAAAATATAATGACAGTAACGGGCTTGATCAAAAGCTTAACATCTTCTCGGCCTCAGTAGGTCTGAACAGATTGCTGAACTGGCCGGATGACTACTTCTCATTATACACAGGAATCCAGTTCCAGAAATATAAATTCAGTAACTATCCGTTCCAGTTTGGAGATACTACAGAATACTATGGTGATGCCAATAACTTAAGTCTTAACTTAGGTTTAAGCAGAAACTCTGCAGGTATTGACCCTATCTTCCCGACAATGGGTTCAAATATTGAAGTTTCTGCGAAAATGACCGCACCTTACTCATTGTTCAGCAATAAAGATTACTCTACCATGTCACCGGTTGACAAATACAAGTGGATGGAATTCTATAAAATAAAGTTCAAGGCTGATGTATATAATGAGGTTGCAGGAAAACTTGTACTGAGATCTTCTGCTGAAATGGGATTCATGGATGGGTATAACAAAAAACTTGGTGCTCCGCCATTCGAAAGATTCTATGTAGGTGGTACAGGCCTATTTGGAGGTAGATATGACGGACGTGAATTGATTCCATTGAGAGGATATGAAAATGCTTCAACATACGGAGGAGAAATAGATGATATTACTCAAAGAGGAGGAGGTACAATCTATAACAGATTTACACTGGAATTAAGATACCCGATCTCAATGAACCAAACAGCCAAAATCTATGCACTTACCTTTGCAGAAGGTGGTAACGTATGGAACTCCTGGAGTACATACAACCCATTCCAGCTGAAAAGATCTGTGGGAGTTGGTGTAAGAGTTTATATGGGAGCTTTTGGTTTGATCGGATTTGACTTTGCTTACGGATTTGACAAAACTGTTTCCGGAACAGAGCCATCTGGATGGAAAACACACTTCCTGATGAACCAATCATTATAATTCATATATATGAAGAACTTTAAAATCATTTTCACATCTGTATTGTTCCTGCTTTTCGGCCTTTCAAACGCCCAGAAAGTTGGAATAGTAGATACGGGCTATATTTTAGATAAACTGCCTCAATACAAAGAAGCAGAAGCAAGATTGAACGCTCAGATCGATACATGGCAGTCAGAACTTCAAAATCTGCAGTCAGAATACGAAAGAAAGAAATCAGCATTTGAAAGTGAAAAAGTCCTGTTGATAGGAGATCAGTTAAAGCTTAGAGAAAAAGAGGTAATGGATCTTGAAAAAAATATCAAAACGACTACCAGCCTGCGTTTCGGAGCTAACGGTGAAATTACCAAGCTGAGAACAAACCTGGTTGTACCATTTCAGGATCAGATCTGGACAGCTGTCAAAACAATGGCTGAGAAAAATGGATTGGGCACGGTTCTTGATAAATCCGATAACAATGTGCTATTCCTTCTGCCAAGATATGATTACACAGAAAAAGTATTAACCATCTTATTAAAAGGATCCACTGCATCTGATAAGAAGGAAAAAACCAGCAGTAAAAGTAAAAAGTAAAATTTTAAATTAACTTTTACTTAAAATTAAAATCTAAAAACAAATTAAATTATTTATTTTACCAATTATGAAAAAATTAAGTGTATTATTTGCCGCGGTAATAATGGTTGTATCGGTAAGTATGGCAAAAGCTCAGAAATTAGCTACTGTAGATTTAATGGGAGTTCTTAATGCAATGCCTGAAAAGAAAAAAGCAGATACTGACATAAAAGCTTTCTTAGATGCAAAACAAGCGGAAATCAAGAAAAAAACAGATGCTGCTCAAACTAAATTTCAGCAATATCAAACTGAAGCTCCTAAAAAAACTGCCGAAGAAAACACTGCTAGAGAAGCAGAAATGAAAAAGTTAGGAGAAGAAATCCAACAGATGCAGGAGAAGGCTCAAAAAGATCTTCAGGCTAAGCAGGATGTTGCTTTCGGACCAATCGAAAAAAAGCTGAACGATGCAATCGAGAAAGTAGCTAAAGCTAGCGGATACGAGTTCATCATGGATGCGAATGCTGGTGCATTAGTGTACAAGGCTGGTGCAGATGCTACAGCTGCTGTTAAAAAAGAATTAGGAATCAACTAATAAAATTAACAAAGTTTTATAAATTAACCGCCTCTTTTAAAGGCGGTTTTTTTATTTTTGCGCTATGGAAAAAGAAGTATCAACGACCGTAAAAGTAAGGTTCAGCGATTGTGATCCGATAGGACATTTGAATAATGTAAAATATTTAGACTATATGTTCAATGCCAGAGAAGATCATGTAGAAACATTTTATGGATTCACATACGAGGAATATACCAAAAAGACCGGATGTACATGGATTGCCATTCAAAATGAGATCGCCTATTTAAAAGAAGTAAGATACAATACTCAGGTTGTGATCAGCAGTAAGACCATAGAAGTTCAGGACAGGACGGCTAAAGTGGAAATACTCATGAAAAGCCTGGATGAAAAAACAGTTCATGCTGTACTGTGGGTTACAGTGATCTATTTCAATCTTAAAACCAGAAGATCAGAAATTCATCCCCAAGACATAAGGGAGACCTTTGGGAAGTTCTATGTAGATCTTGATCAGAAAGATTTCCAGCCTAGAGTGAAATTCTTAAGATCTCAGAACGCAAAAAATTCGTAATCAGGTGATGCCGGGAAATAACCTGTTTGTAGACCGGTTTACAGTATATCTTAAAAATAATAAATTATAGATGAAAAAAATAGCAGTAATAGGAAGTAATGGTCAGTTGGGGAACTGTATCAGAAAAATTGCTCCTGATTTTGAAAATACCTATGAATTCATATTTACAGATTCCCAGATCCTGAATATTACGGATGAAGATGAAGTTAATGATTTCTTCTATGATAATAAGCCAGACTACTGCATCAATGCTTCGGCATATACCGCAGTTGACTTAGCCGAAAAAGAAGAAGATAAGGCATTTGCTGTCAATGCTGATGGAGTAGCCTATCTTGCTCAAGCCTGTGCAGATCATAAATGCATCCTTATCCATGTTTCCACCGATTATGTATTCGATGGAGATACAAACCTTTCCTACTCAGAAGATGATTTTACCAATCCAACCGGAGTATATGGTCAGTCAAAAAGAAAAGGCGAAGAGCTGGCTCTGGAAATTAATCCCAAAACTATTATTCTGAGAACCTCTTGGCTGTATTCGGAGTTCAATAAGAATTTCGTTAAAACAATGCTGAATCTCTTCTCTCAAAAAGAAGAACTTGGAATTGTAGCCGATCAGTTTGGACAGCCTACCAATGCAAATGATCTTGCAGAAGCAATCATGGATATTATTGGAACCCAAAACAAAACCTTCGGTATTTTTCATTTCTCAAATTATCCGGAAACAACATGGTTTGAATTCGCCAAAAAAATCGCTGAATTTTCAAACTCTTCAGTAAAATTGAATCCTCTTACAACAGAACAATATCCTACTCCCGCCAAAAGACCGGCCAGAAGTACAATGTCGTTAGATAAGATAGAAGAAATATATAAAATAGAACTTAGACACTGGGAAAACAGTCTTGAAGAATCTGTTAAAATATTAACACAACAATAATATGATCAAGAACCTGGCAGTTGCCATTTCCATATTTTGCGTCCATCTGTGCAATGCGCAGAATGTATACCTTTCAAAAGTTGAGAAAACCAACGATAATACAGATAAATTCCTGTATAAAAAAACAGAGACTGCAATGGATGCCGAATATCTGGGAGAAATTGAAGTTCAGGGATTTTCCAGAGATGATGCGGCTGTTTTTTCCTTAATATATAAAAAAGCAAAAGAAATAGGAGCAAACACCTTTTCATTGAAGCCCTTTGAAAATATAGATGGTACTCCTCAGGATCTCAATCCGTCTAACTACAGGATTGCCTTATATTATACTCCCAAAGAAAAGCTGATTAATCAGAACGGAAAACTTTATGTCTTTGCTTCCTCCGATAAAGATCAGAAGATTAATATTAATAAGAAAGACTACCTACTTGCGCCTAGATCTTATATCACTCTAGATATTATTCCGGGAGAAGTGTATACCCTGTCAACAAAGAAGCTTTTAGGCTCTACTATTAAGGTTCAGCCTAAAACAAATGAGGAAAACCTGTACTTTCAGATTTCTTCGCTAAAAATAAAATCAGATACTTCCGGAACAGGTGGTTTAAATTTGAAATCCGGCGATATTATCGGATTGGAAAAATCTTATGCAGAGTTTTTAAGCCTTATCTACATCCAAAATAAACCATAATAATCCTTATTGACAACTGTAGAGGAAAAAATTAAACGGAAGTTTAAAATTTTTCTCCCTGCATACCAGTAGTTTATGATTTTATATTACATAATTGTAAATTTTATGTTAAATAAGTTTGTTTTGCGTTTGAATAAGTTGTTATCTTTGCCCCACTGAAAAACGCTAGTTGTTCAGCAGCGCAGGAGAGCTTTTAGATAAGCATAACTATTTAGAAAAAGCTTACTTGATATGGAGAAAGAGCTTTACAATATTTTAATAAATAAAAGTTGTGGGTTTTAATTTTTTTTTTGTATCTTTGCAGTCCGGTTAAACGGGGCGCAGGAGTGAGTAAAGATTGGAGTGATAGAAGGGGTTAAGG
>NZ_JBLFFJ010000003.1:0-596093 GCF_051400735.1 Chryseobacterium hilariae | reverse complement strand
GAAATCAACTTTTATTATAACTTTAAACTAACAAATACTCCCTAAGAGAAAGTCCATTTTCTTTTGAAGACATACAGGGAATATTTTCCAGTATGAATAGTAATGGCGATCTTATCTGGTGGGCTGGAAATGCTAGTCAAACCACTTATAGGTTAGGTAACGAAATATACAGTGAAGGTAATTGGGGTGTTGGACATAGAATAAGCGTAATGGGCAATGAATCATTCGTATCAATGCAAAATACTTATGAACCAAGCTTTTTTGGAGACTTTATTGAAGGCATTAAATATTCAGACAAGAGCAATTTTTTATCTGGGTCTGCTTTAATAGGTTATACGGGTCTTCATCTAAATAAATATGAAGCTTTTTTAAGATTTGGGGCAAAAGGAGGCTCAATAAGTACTTTAAGAAATTTATCAAAAAATTTAAAAACGTTTGGAAAAGCTGGAAAGTATTTAGGTTATCTAGGTGTAGGTCTAAGTATAATAGAAGATGTTTCAGACAATAAAGTGGGTTGGGGAACTGTAGCTAAAGTTGCTTTAGGTATTGGTTTAATATATGCAGGTCCCATAGGAATAGTATATGGTATTACAGATTTGACTGTTGGAGCAATTACTGGAACTACTATTACAGACAGGATTGCTTCAGGTATAGATAATAGTAGGCTAGGAACAGATTATAATATTTTTAGCCATTTTAATAATTAATTTATGATTAAAGATTTTTTTGATTACCATTATTATAGGGTTGCAAAATTCTATTACAAAAGAGATGGAGCAGATGCTGCGACTGCATTGATAAGTGTATCAGCAGTTCAGACGTGGATTATAATTAATGTTTTATTATTTATAAAAGAGCTTTTTTTTCAAAATGAGAAACTTAAATATGGATGGATTGTTTTTCTATTTATAATGATTGGAATTCTAATTTACAACAAAAGAAAATATAAGAATAAATATTTAGAATTAAGAAATAAATGGGTTAGTGAAAAAAAGAAAGAAAAAACAGTCAATGGCTTAATAATTATTTTAACAATTATTTTTTCATGGTGTCTAATATTCATTAATTTATTTATATTAAAAAAAATACATTAAGAAATACTATTTGCTTATTATCAAACAAGATAAAACATAAAAGTTTAAACAGTAAGAGCAGCTTATACTGCTCTTACTTATTTAGTGACTAAAAGAAATTTTTGAAATGGTTAAAAAATTATTCATATCATATCAAAGATAGTAAACTGCATTAATTTATACTTTCCATTAAATTCTGTTTTCTCCGTACGCAACTTATCATTATGTTTTGTCATATCTTTGCACCATGATACGTATTACAAAAATTTTCACATTCGAGACAGCCCATGTGCTGTATAACTATGATGGGAAATGTAAAAATATGCATGGACATTCCTATAAGCTCTTTGTAACGGTAAAAGGAAGACCGGTTAATGATTTGGAAAATCCCAAAAACGGGATGGTGGTGGATTTTGGAGATATTAAAAGTATCGTAAAATCTGAAATTGTGGATGTCTGGGATCATGCAGTTCTTGTTAATGCATTGTCTCCCCATAAAGAACTGGGCGAAGACCTTGAAAATAAAGGTCACAAAGTGATCTACTGCAGCTTTCAGCCTACCTGTGAGAATATGCTGTATGCCATTGCAGCCAAAATAAAATCCAGGCTTCCGGCTGAGGTTTCTCTGGCCTATCTTAAACTTCACGAAACAGAAAACTCCTACGGAGAATGGTTTGCAGAAGACAATAAGTAACAGTATTGACCAATAAAAATTCAGACCGGTGTTAAAAACGATTATTAATTTAGAACCTGGAAAAAAAGTATATTTCGCTTCAGATCAGCATTTTGGTGCTCCTACACCGAAGGAAAGCAAAGTGCGTGAAGAGAAATTTATCCGCTGGATGGATGAGATTAAGGAAGATGCCCAGGTTTTATTTCTAATGGGTGATCTTTTTGATTTCTGGCACGAGTGGAAACATGTTATTCCTAAGGGATATGTGCGTGTTCTCGGAAAAATTGCCGAACTGAAAGACCGGGGAATTCATATCTATTTCTTTGTAGGAAACCACGATCTGTGGATGAAAGACTATCTTGAAGAAGAAATAGGATGTACCGTTTTTTACAAAAAGCAGTATTTTGAAATGGGTGGAAAACAGTTTCTGCTGGCTCATGGAGATGGTCTCGGGCCTGGTGATAAAGGCTACAAAAGAATGAAAAAACTATTCACAAACCCTGTGGCACAGTGGTTTTTTAAATGGCTTCATCCCGATATTGCCATGAAAGTGGCGCTGTATCTTTCACAGAAGAATAAAATGATCTCCGGAGAAGAGGATAAAGCATTTTTAGGAGAAGATAAAGAGTTCCTTGTTATCTATTCAAAAGAAAAGCTGAAGACTGAGAAAATTGACTATTTTATTTATGGTCACCGTCACCTTCCGATGGTGCTGGATCTTGAGCCTAAAGCAAAATATGTTAATTTGGGCGACTGGATTTCCTACTTTACCTACGGAGTCTTTGAAAAAGAATTTGAACTCAAAACCTTTGCGGACGGAACAAAAAAAATTACCCCTGAGAGAGAGGTAATTTCCGAATGAACCAAGGTCCACTCTTGTTTTTAATCCATATTCCGCATTAATAATTGCAAGAAGTTTACCAAAGTATAAGTCTCCAATTAAAAATATTTAAAAAACATAAGATTTTTATATAACTTTCTCATTATGAGATAGTAATAGTCTTAAAAAATCCTTAAAAATTGAAAAATATATTCAGCATACAGACAGAACAGCATTTCCTGGATGCATCATTGGCAGCATTTCATTACCAGTATGAAAATGTTGGGATATATAGAAAGTTCGTGGATTTTCTGAAAATAAACCCAGATGATGTTCACAGCCTGGAAAGAATTCCTTTTCTGCCGATAGAAATGTTTAAAAACCATCAGATCTTAGACAAAAATGCAGATGCTGGTCTGTTTTTTCAGAGCTCAGGAACTACACAGATCAATCTTTCAAAACATTTTATTGCAGATCCTGCAGTCTATGAAGAAAGCATCTATAAAAGCTTTGAACAGTTTATAGGAAAGCCGGAAGATTTTATTTTTCTCGGCCTGCTTCCAAGCTATCTGGAGAAGCAGAACTCTTCTCTGATTTATATGGTGGATTATCTCATGAAAAAATCCGCCAAACCTGAAAACGGATATTTTCTTTACAACCATTCCGAGCTGTTTCAGCTTTTAAACACTTTGAAAGATAAAAAAGTCATTCTTTTCGGAGTATCTTTTGCGTTGTTAGACTTCCTGGATTCCGTAGAATCTCTGGATCTTTCAGTTTCTGGATCTCAAAATCTAACGATTATTGAAACAGGAGGTATGAAAGGACGAAAAGAAGAAATGACCAAAGACGAACTGTTGAAAATTCTGCAGAGTGGCTTTAAAACTGAAAAGATTTATTCAGAGTATTCAATGACAGAACTGCTTTCGCAAGCCTATTCTCTTGGGAACAATGAATATAAGTGTCCCAACTGGATGAGGGTTTTGGTCCGGAATGCAGAAGATCCTTTTTCCTACGAGAAAGAGGGAAGAACGGGAGCGATAAATATTATAGATCTTGCCAATATCCATTCATGTTGTTTTATAGCAACACAGGATTTGGGGAAAACCCTTCCGGAAGATAAATTCCAGGTGCTTGGAAGAATAGATCATTCCGATATCCGTGGATGCAGCTTGCTGGTTTCGTAAGATCAGAATGAAACAAATAACTTCTTACTAATGGACTGGAAAAAAAGTTTCTTTTTAATGCTGATAGCTTTATCCAGCCTGTTATCAGCGCAAAAAAAGACGGAAAAGGACATATGGTCCGGAACTTATCTGGTAAATGAACTCAATAATAGAGCTTCCAGAGTTACGGATACTTTAGTGATTGCGAGAATTAAAGATGCTGATCCAAATGAAGTCCCTGCTAAAGAAAAATCCGACTTAGTCCGATGGTCTATGATCTCGAAAAAAGATGGAGGTAAGGATAAAGCTACGCTTAAGCAATTCCTGTTTGACGTAGAAAACAATCGTAATGGCTATAAAGAATTCGGCTGGACAGATTTGCATACAGCAGGGAAAATGAACTGCATTGATGGAGGACATTTTTTTATTTGCCAGACACAGCCCGGGACTTCTGTTACATTTGGAAAAGATGAAAAGTACTTTACCCAAACGGGTGTCTTTGGAATATGGCTACACTATGGGATAGTAGAGCTCCAAAAAAAGTAAAACTTAATCAAAAACTTTAATTGTAATGCTGAAAATAGAAGAGCTTGTTCATGCATATATCCATTCTCACTGTGATTTCGAAAAAGAAATCGTGCTGACAAATTATTTCCAGGCCGACTGGGAAGCGGATATGCTGTTCATAGATTCTGAAGGGTTTAGCCACGAAATTGAAATTAAGCTCTCAAAAAGTGATTTTAAAAACGATTTTAAAAAATCATATCTCAATAAAGATACCGGCGAGAAATTCCTGAAACATGATAAGATCTCTTGTGGCGACTATATCTGTAATGCCTTCAGCTTTCTGCTTCCGATGGGCCTGATAGAGCATAATCTAATCCCAGAACATTGCGGAATTATTGAGTTTTACCACAATGCAGATACCTGGGAAACTGAATTTTACCTCATACGCAAGCCCAAAAGAGTTCATGAAGATCCTTACTGGAAATTGACTGACAAAGATCTTTTTATCCGGAAAATGGCGTTGAATTTACTGCAGCGTAAAATGGAAATCAAAGGAAGGCAGGAAGAACTTATCTTCAGGAATCCTTTTGATATCAGGAAAAAATAATACGAAAAACTCCTGCATTTCTACAGGAGTTGAATATAGAAATATTAAACACGGTTATTTGTTTTTCACCATTTTTAAAGTTCCGTTTGCGCCGGTGCTGGATTTCCATTTAACAAGATAAGTGCCTCCCGGATGATTCTGGAGATCAATCGGCAGTTTATTTTGCCCAGCTCTTATATCCGTGGTATATGCTCTCACTGTTTTACCGTTAAGGTCAACTACACTTATCGAAACCGTTTCTCTGGCTACAGCCGTATAATAAAGTTCGCTTATTCCCATATCAGGATTTGATACTATAGCTGTTTTAGGCTGTGAGGTTGTCTGTTTTGATACCGTGCCACCACCGGGAACGCATATATAACATTCAAACCTGGTAACACCTATGAGATATTGATTGGGTCCTGTGCAGGTAATATCAACTCCATATCCAAACTGCCCCGGATAATAGATCATGGTAGGATCTGAAGGAATTGTAGTGTGGTCTCCAATTGCAGTTGGAAGTGGGTAATATCCGCTATATAATGTAGAGGGATTGCTAAAGCCCACTTTGCCGTATCTGATTGGGGGAGTTCCTCCGGGAAGTGTGAAAGTTACAGGAAAGTTATAAGTTCTGAATGTACTGATATCTGGAGGAAAAGGTGTAGCGACCCGTTCATTGGATCCTATTTTAATGTCAAATTTAACATCCGTATGAGCATGGCCGGGGGCATTTTCGGCAAAAATATCATTTCTGGTAACAGTAATGTTATAGGTAGGTGCGGGAGCTGTATTTTTTTGTGCATCCAATTGGTTTTGGCAAATCGATACAAAGAATAGTAAAAAGAGAAGTTTTTTCATTTTAGTTAAATTTTAAGTTATTATTTTATTCTGATTAATCTTAACTAAAGTTGAAGCTTATTATTTACCTGCCAAAAAGGTAACTAGCAAATGTGGAAGATTATCCAATAACTGTTTCTGTTCTTTTCATAAATGTAAATAGTATTCATCTCGCAAAACAAATAAATAATAAAATAGCCTGCGAAGGCATGACTTCCATTCCGAAATACCTAACTGTATGTAAAGCATTACAGCATATCTTAAATATTTCAAAACAAAAAAATCCTGTCAGATGACAGGATTTTATATAAATATGAAGATTAGTATTAATCAGTAACTTCAACAGTATCTCTCTGAAGCAGAAACTTGTAGATCAATCCTCCTACAACCCCTCCTAAAATAGGTGCTGCCCAAAACAGCCAAAGCTGAGACATTGCAAGTCCACCCGTAAAAACAGCCTGTGAAAGCGATCTTGCCGGGTTTACTGAAGTGTTGGTAATAGGAATAGAGATAAGGTGGATCAGCGTAAGAGTCAAACCAATAGCAATACCCGCAAATTTTCCGTTAGCCCACTTGTCTGTTGCTCCCAAAATAACAATAAGGAAGAAAGCTGTTAATAAAAACTCAGCGAGGAATGCTGCTCCCATGCTGAATGCTTTACCATTGTAGACTGCTTCTCCGTAGAAATTAGTGGCAAAAGCTCCTGGCTGGGAAAAATCTACAGCCCCTGAACCAGTAAGGATAACGTAAAGACATCCTGCTGCTACCAATGCTCCAAGACACTGCGCTACAATGTAAGGGATAAGATCTTTGGCAGGAAATCTGCCTCCGGCTAAAAGTCCGAAAGATACTGCCGGATTGAAATGTCCGCCAGAAATGTGTCCGACGGCATAAGCCATCGTAAGAACAGTAAGACCAAAGGCTAAAGAAACCCCTAAAAGTCCAATACCGATGTCGGGAACTCCGGCAGCAAAAACTGCACTTCCGCAGCCACCGAAAACAAGCCAGAATGTGCCGAAAAATTCAGCAAAAAGTTTTTTTATCATATGTTTATTATTAAATGTATCTCAAATGTAAAATTTAAATTTTAAAATAAAAAGATAAAACTTAAAAATCTTTTAGGATTTCTTAATATAAAATTACATATTTAGTAATTTGGTTTAATGTTTGTTGGGAATTTTTTTATAATGATTATCATCAAGTTGAATAGTATATCATAAATGTTTATCTTTCGTTTCGTAATTTAAAAGTGTGGTTAATGAGAAAGTTTTTTTGTGTAGCCTTTGTGCCCTTTATGTATAGCTTTTATTACTCGCAGGCATCAAAAAAAGCACTTCCCTGCTATGATTTGACATCGGTGCTTAAAGTAGAGCCTACCGCTCTGTACAAAACCCATCTGGATGCCTCGAAAAGTTTTAATGTAAAATTGTTGAAGGATTCCAAAACAGTACAAAAATATATAGGCAGCGGAAAATTTCATAAAATAAAAAAAAGCGGAAAAGGGTATCGGGTTCAGAAACTTGATTACAGCAGGCCTTATATGGTTTCTAAAGCCAAAGCCACCCTTGAAAAGATGGGAGCCAGGTTCAGTAAAGAAACAAAAGGTCATACTTTTACCGTTTCTTCCATTACAAGAACACTTGAAGATCAGTGCAGGCTGAGAAGAGTGAATTCTAATGCATCCTTAGGGATCAGTTCACATAATTACGGCAATTCATTTGATATTTCTTATATCAGGTTCAATGATGTATTGAAATATAATCCAAAAATGGAGGCTGCGCTGGAAAAAGTTTTAAAGTATTATGCCAATGCCGGCCGTATTTATTACATCAGGGAAAGACAGCAGAGCTGTTATCACGTCACGGTGAGGAATTATTAGCGTCGTAAGCTAATCTCAAACTGCTTTGTAATCTGAAAATTTTAACCGATTAACATTAAATTTAATTTACTAATAATAAATTTATGATACGATTATTTGTGCAGGATGTTTAGTTTGTATAATTTTATACAACTAAATAACTATGAACTTATGAATGAGAACGATTACAAGCTGGCAACCGCCGAATGGGCCAAGTGTGTGTCAGATTATCCCAGAATTGTAAATTTAATACCAACCAATTACATTTTCGAGCTTTCTTCAGAACAGATCGGAAAAATCAAAGAACATAACAAATATGTGGATGTGTGCGCTGAAGTAGGTGTGTACAACGGCAGTATGGTTCTGATTTTCCTTCCTTTGGATGCCCAGGGGCATGTGGATAAAAGTGTTACTGAATACCAGTACACTACGCTGGGCCCACTTAAATTTGATCTCAGACTGCAGGAAACAAAAGAGTTTACAGTTACTAAAAATGCAGTTCTTTCCAGTAACCTTACCAAAATAGACGGCAATACCAATACCTCAGTTCCGGTAACCGAACAGCCGGTTTTGGATCAGGATATTGCTGTAGATGCTATTGAACGCTGGAGAGATGAAGGAATGGAATGGTTTTTCCGTGAATGCAATGAGTTCGGGGGAGAAAGAGTTTTCAGAAGATTCTATATTCCTATGCAAGACCTGACTCATCCTCATCCTGAGGTTTTAGGTATTAAATGCTCTTTCGGGCTTAGACATAATGATATTTACCAGAGAATGCTGGTAACACTGATTTTTATTTCCTTCCACGAACTGTTGCAGGAAGGAACCAATGTGGTAACTATTTCAAATACCTATGATTGGGCGAAACCATGTCCGCCTGTCTGCCGTATTCCTGAAATTGGATCTTAAATACAGAGTATAAATAGGAATGACAGATTTTTTTAAAGCAATTTTATTCCTAAACTATGGCCTGCTTCTGTCCATTATATTTTTGGGAGCAGCAAAATACCGTATACTGAATACCAAAGAAAAGCAATATTTTCACTGTATTGCTTTTCTTTTTTTTATTGAATTGTTAAATTTGGCTTTGCCTTATCTTTTCAGTTTTAATGATACTTCTTTCCTGTATCCATTGTATATCGCCGGCGAATTTTTCTTGGTCACCGCTTTGTTTATCAGAAAACTGGAGCTTCCAAAATATTGTCTGGGCATTACAGCATTTCTTGCAGTTGGATTTATGGTATCGAAATATGTATATAATTACCCCTTCAACAGCGATATCGTAAAAGTAATATCAAACATCATCATTATCTGCCTTTCAGGATTTACTCTGATCAGGGAGATACGAGGCGTCTCTGCAGAGAACCGCTTTCTTCTTGTGGATGCCTGTATTTTTTTCTACTATTCAGTTTCGGTATTTATTTTTATTATCCAGCATCAGATTGCGAATCTTTCAGAAAATGAGTACTTAATTATTCTCAGTGTGAATAATATCCTGTCAAGCATTTTATACTGTTCATTTTTATATACCTTCATCAAATTAAAGAAGTAACCTTAAATATTAGCCTGCTGATCCTTATAATTGTTACCATAACAGTTATAGTGTCCTTTATTCTCTTAGCCTACAGATCTTTTATCAGCCGGATTATCAAAGAAAAGAATGCTCAACACGAAGCTGAGGTTCTCCATCAGAAAAAACTTGTGCTTGAAAATATCAAAGCACAGGAAGAGGAAAGAAAAAGAATAGCCGTTATGATTCATGATGATATTGGAAACAGGCTCAACATCCTTTCCCTTTGGCTCAACAATCTTGATACAAAAGGAGACGAAATCATCAAGAAAAAGATCTACAGCCAGATGTCGTCTCTCATTGATGCAGCCCGGAGTATTTCCCATTCCCTGTATCCAGTCAACCTAGAATCGGTAGGGTTTGTTCTCTATGTAGAAGAAATGATTGCCAACCTTTCCCATAAGATCAATATTTCTATGCGGGTAATGCCCGGATACGAGAAAAAAGATATCTTTATAGAAGTACAGCTGTACCGGATCATACAGGAATTTACCACCAATGTGATCAAACATTCTATGGCTACAGACTTATGGATCTACATCAAAGATTATCCCGTGCATATGGCCGTCGTTATTTCTGACAACGGACAGGGATTTGATTATGACCTTGTAAAAAAAGGAATGGGTATCAAAAACATAGAATCCAGAATAAAATCTATGAATGCCGTCCATAAATGGAAAAGTACCCCTAATAAAGGAAGCCGTCTAATCATTTTAATTCCAAACAACCATGAACTCCCAAATCAAAATAGCCTTAATTGATGACGAACAGCTGATCCTGGAAGGGGTGAAAATGCTGCTTTCGAATGAAAAAAATATATCCGTATGCCTTACCTCCAATAATGGTCCGGATTTTATTGAAAAACTGGGAAGCCTTTCCGAAGATGAGTTTCCCCACATAGCTCTTGTAGATGTACAGATGCAGCCTATGAACGGCTTTGAACTCGTAGAAATTCTTAAAGAAAAATATCCCGACCTCAGAATTATTATACTCTCTTCCCATTACAAAACTTCAATTTTGGGCTATATGGTGAAATTGGGAGTTTCAGCTTTTCTTCCTAAAAATTCAGACCGGAAAACATTTATCGAGGCCATTACCATGGTTTACAAAAATGGAGTTTTCTTTACAGCAGAAGACCACCAGATGCTGTTTACCTATATGAACAGCTCCACAAAAAAGAAATCTCTTTTTGAAATGGAAGACGAGCTTTCCGAACGCGAAAAAGATGTCGTAAAGCTGATTTGCCAGGAATATACCAATAATGAGATCGGAGAAAAGCTCTTCATCAGTCCCAGAACGGTAGAAAGCCACCGCCAGCGGATTTTGGAAAAAATCGGAGCCAAGAATACAGTAGGCATTGTTATTTATGCTGTTGTGAACAACATATATTCTCTTGATAAAATGTAATTCCGTAGAAATACGGAATTTTTTATTTGGTATTTTTCACGCTAGTATTGTTTTTCCTTCTTCCGTTAATTTACAAAATAAGTTTTACAGATTTCAAAGCAGAACCAGATCCAAGACGCTGTACTGGAAAACTTTCAACAATTAATGCAAAACACAGCGATGGAAAATAATACAGTATTACCTGTCGGAATTTTTTTTGACGGAACCGGAAATAACGGGATCAATGCAGGCTCACCCGATATGCCTTCAGCAAATAATGAAAGCTATAAAGGAGCCCCGACCAATGTTTATAAACTCTTCAATTTGTTCAGCGGAAACAATAAAATATATGTTGAAGGAATAGGAACACTTACTGGCGGCGAAGACAGCAATTTTGCGATGGGCACCTGCGCTAATCCTCCGGATGCACAGGGATATTCTTCCGATGATAAGCTGCAGAAAGCGAATGCATTTGTTCAGGGTTTAGTCAGTGACAGAAATGTTGACTATCATTTTTACGTCTACGGATTCAGCAGGGGAAGCATGCTGGCAAGAGAATTCTGCAACCGGGTGGTTGTAGATTATCCCACAGCAAATGTTACCATAAAGTTTTTGGGTGTTTTTGATACCGTGGAGTCCAAGCCATTTAATACTTACGATATGAGCCTGCCTCAGGAAGTGGAAAATGCCCTTCATTTATGTGCGGTTAATGAATGCAGGTTCTTTTTCCCGCTTACCGGTTTTTTTGAGAATTCAAAAAATATGCAGGACACCAAAACTGAAACGGCTGGTTCCGTTTGGAAAGAAATTTTCGTTCCCGGAGCACATGCCGATGTGGGTGGTGGCTATCTGCGGGCACCTCAATCAGTTTATATTTCTACAGATTTTATGAATGTCAGCGATTTGCAAACGTATGTTTCAAAGGTGAGAAATACAAAAACCGATGCCGAAGGAAATAAGATCTGGAATTCACTGTTGTCAGGCTTTCAGATCGAAAAAGGGGTTGTTCTCTCTCAGGCTTATGTTTCCAGAGAGTTAGTTTTCAACACACTTCCGTTTGTGTATGGCAGGATAATGCTGGAAGAAACCAATAATGCAGTGTCCGGAATTTTCAGGACAGATCTTACCCATTCAGGCCTTGAGATTGTGGATGATCCTTTTCTCGAAGACTTTTATACAGATCTTGCTGCATATGTTAAAAACTTTTCACCCGCTATGAAACCTCACTATAATTATGCAGAATTTGCAGCATATACCCATATTTCAGCCAACTTCGGATTATATCATGATGATGTATTGCAAAAATCAGCCGGTGAAATAGAAGCAGAGCTGATCAACATTGGCTTGAATGTACCCAGCAGTACGTCTGTAGACCAAGAAATTCACACCAAGTTTCTTACCGAGCTGCATCTTCCCGAAGATAGCTTTATAGCAGACTTTATGTATGGGACGAATGTTCCCAATAATGATATCTGGAGCCGCACAATAGAGATAAGGCCCTTTGCTGCAGAACAGAATTAAATGTACTTTTCAGTTTTAAATTTAGGTTGCGAAGGGGTGTCCGTCAGGGCATCCCTTTTTGCTGTATTCCAAGGCAGACACTTTTTATTTCTGGGCTATTCATTTCTTTTTCCGTACTTTTGCACCCGAAAATTCATTATTCATCACTTAATTTTTATTTAATAAAATGCTTTCGGTTCAAGGTTTAGGATTACATCATTCAGGAAACTATCTGTTTCAAAATACAAATTTCACCATTAAAAAGGATGATAAAGTGGGGCTCGTTGGAAAAAACGGAGCAGGAAAATCCACTTTACTGAAAATGCTTTCCGGAGAAATTAATTTCTATGAAGGAAGCGTTGTTCCTGAAGGAAATGTTACCATCGGCTTCTTAAAGCAGGATCTTGATTTTGTAAAAGGAAGAACCGTTTGGAATGAGACCATGCAGGCTTTTGAACAGATTAATGCATGGAAAGATGAGCTGGAACAGGTTAATCACCAACTGGCAACAAGAACTGATTACGAAAGTGATGCGTACACAGACCTGATCAACAAAATGACAGAGCTGAATGACCTTCTGATGAACCATGATGCTTACAACCTGGAAGGTGACATGGAGAAAATATTATTCGGTTTAGGTTTTAAAGCGGACGATTTCCATAAGATTACAGATGAATTTTCAGGAGGATGGAGAATGAGAATTGAGCTGGCCAAACTGCTTCTTCAGAAGAATGATATCATGCTGCTCGATGAGCCTACCAACCACCTCGATATGGAATCCATCATCTGGCTGGAAAACTTCCTGAAAGATTATCCCGGAGCCATTGTTCTGGTAAGTCACGATAAGCAGTTTATGACCGCTGTCTGCAACAGGACTTTTGATATCAACAACAGAAAAGTTGACGACTATAAAGCCAATTATTCCAAATATCTGGTTATGCGTGAAGAGCGCCGTGAAAAACTGATTCAGGCTAAGAAGAATCAGGATGCGGAGATTAAGCAGATGGAAGACAACATCAATAAGTTCCGTGCCAGTGCTACCAAAGCATCTTTCGCGCAGTCGCTTATTAAGAAATTAGATAAAATTGAACGTATTGAAGTGGATAACGAAGACGTTTCAAAATTCAATATCCGTTTCGTACAGTCTATGGTTCCCGGAAAAGTTATTTTTGAGGCCAATCACTTAGGGAAAGCTTACGGAAAAAAACAGATTTTTGATGATGTAGATTTTATTGTTCAGAGAGGAGACAGAATTGCTCTTTTAGGACAGAACGGACAGGGAAAAACAACCTTGGCTAAAATTCTTGCCGGAGATATTAAAGATTATACAGGGACATGGAACTTGGGCCACAATGTAAACATCGGATACTTTGCCCAAAACCAGGAAGAAGTACTGACTCCGAATAAAACAGTTCTGGAAGAAGCTGAAGATGCAGCAACGGAAGAAACCAGACCTAGGGTAAGAGATCTTTTAGGATCTTTCCTTTTCCAGGGAGAAGCGGTAACCAAGAAAACAAAGGTACTTTCCGGAGGAGAAAGAAACCGTCTGGCTCTTTGTAAATTGTTGCTTCGTCCATTCAATACGTTGATTATGGATGAGCCTACCAACCACCTGGATATTCAGTCTAAAGAGATCATTAAACTGGCTTTACAGAATTTTGAAGGGACGCTGATCGTAATTTCTCACGACAGGGAATTCCTGGACGGGCTTTGTGATAAAATTTATGAATTCCGTGACGGAAGAATGAAAGAATTCCTTGGAAGTGTTGGTGAATACCTTGAATACAGACAAAAAGAGACGCTTAGGGAAATATCTGCTGAAAAAGCAAAACTTCACAGCGATGATGTGAAAGTTGAGGTAAAACCAGCTCCGAAAGAAGTGAAGGTGGAAGAAAAATCCTCAACCATTGTAAGTAAAGAACAAAAAAATATCCAGAATAAATTAAAGAAAGTAGAAGAGAAAATTTCTGAGCTTGAAACTGAAATTGAAAAAATGGAAGCTTCATTCACAAAAGAAAACCCTTCTGAAGAAACCTTAGAAAGATACAATAAAACTAAAGAAGAACTGGAAGTTGCTCTACAGGAATGGGAGCATTTGGGTTCTCAGCTGGTTTAATTTTTGAATTAAAATATTACAAATCCTTCGATTTTGCTCACGATGACATTGCTAATACTAATCTAAACGAACGGTATTTTTTTAACAGTGTCGTCCTGATCGGAGTCGAAGGATTTTAGTAAAAAAAACAAACGCATTCGCCCAGGCATAAGTTTGTAACAAAAACACACTTTCACCGACGTATTGAATAGTTTTACTAAAACTTAATTCAAAACTTAAATTATTTTTATAATTTTACAAGATGATTTTTAAGGAAAGCAGAAATCTGAAGAACTTTATCTCCAAACTTTTGTTTGGGATATACTTCATTGCGCTGTTTTCCCAAAGCTTTCACCATCACGATACTGTCGATTACTTTAAGAATTTCAATCTTAAAAAGACAGAAAATACGATGTCTAAAACTTCAGCTAAAGAAAAGCCGGGCGACTGTCTGGCATGTCATTTCTTAGCTAACGGGCATACATTGGTTCCTGAAGAATTCAGCTTTTCCTTCGAGCATTTTACTCACGAAGTAAAACAGGTTATTGCTGTTCAGGAAAAAATATGGTCTCAGACCAAATTCACTTTTCAGCTCCGGGGACCTCCCGCAGTTGCATAAATCATAGATTTTTTTATTGACTTTAATTAGATTTAAAGTTCAATACTTTGGGTTAAAACTAATGGCTGATAGATGCCGGTTTCGGGTTTTACCGAATTCGCAATACGGAATTCTGTTTTTGGGATTGATGTTTAAGATCAGAGATGGAAGAGGGAAGAGAAGTCTCTGAAATCCTAAGCGGAAAAACCTTCATGACAGATTCGGAATGTGAAATTTGGGCTTGAGAGTATATGAGAGTGGAATTAGTTACTTGTTATGAGTAGCTGAAATTTACTTCAAAAGACTTCATATCTCTATTCTTATGTCTGAAATCCGAAATCTCATCACTTACCATATCAGCCATTACTACATTTTACTTTTATAATTTAAAATCAGCCCTTTCAATAAAATTTTACGAAAAAATGTACCTGCAACGGTACACAATCAATCTATTGACAATGAAATTGATATATAGTCTCATGTTGGTTCTATGTGGACTGACATTGATAAATGCACAAAAAACGTATACTGTAGAAGGAACTGTTCAGGATTTTCATGATAAAACGGCGTTAGAAAATGCAGTGGTGAAGATCGGGGGATTTACTGCCAAAACAGATCATGCAGGTAAGTTTACGTTGAATAAAATTCCTGCGGGAAAATATACACTCATTGCGAAGCATCCTGATTGTAATGATTATACTGAAAATATAGGAGTTAATCAGGATTTGCACATTGCTATTACTTTAGAGCATCATGTCGGTGATATTGAAACCGTTACCCTGCACGGAAGCCACAGAAATAAAGGTTCTGTAGTACTGAAAACACTGGACAAAACCGAAATAGAAAGAAATTCCACAGAAAATCTGGGGAACCTCCTTTCTATGATCTCAGGAGTCGCAGTACTAAAGACAGGAAATAATATTACAAAACCTGTAATCCACGGGATGTACGGAAGCCGTATTTCTATTATGAATAACGGCGTGAAGATGGCAGAACAGGAATGGGGTGCGGAACATGCCCCGAATGTAGATGTGAATGATTTTGAACATATCGATGTTATTAAAGGAGCATCGGCATTAAAATATGGAAACGATGGAGTAGCGGGTGTAGTCCTGCTGGAGCCGGCTATACCTCCGAAAAAAGATACCATTATGGGAAACCTGAAGCTTTCAGGGATTTCTAACGGAAGAGGAGGTGAAATTGCAGCGAATGTCCTTAAATCATGGGAAAGCGAATGGTTTGTAAAAGCTGGAGGAAGCTATAAAAAAACAGGTGATCTTTATATTCCCCACCATACCCTTCAGAATACCGGAGCAGAAGTGAATTCTTTTAACTTTTCTTTTGGTAATCATGGTTTTATGCAGGGATTTGATGTTTCCTACAGCGGGATTAATCAGGAGTTCGGAATCTATAAAGGGGCGCATCTGGGCAATAATTATGATGCTTATATGGCGATCAATTTCGGACAGCCGTATTTCCTGGACGATTTCAGCTATGATATTACCAATCCCAAACAGGATGTAGAACATCATATTGTAAAGCTTTCTGCTTACAAACGTTTTGCTGATTTTGGAAAACTTACCTTCCAGTACAGCTTTCAGTTAAACAGACGTAAAGAATATGATATCAGAAGGGGAGAGCTGAATGATGTTCCTTCAATGGATTTGAGACTGATCACGCATACAGCAAGCCTTACGCATCTCATAGAGCGTGCAGGCTGGAGTCTGGAAAGCGGGATTTCTGCAGGATATCAGGATAATTATCCCAATCCTGCTACTAAAGCAAGAAGATTGATTCCTGATTACTACAGATATGATGCAGGAGCTTTTTCCGTATTTAAATACCGTTTCAGCCCAAAACTGAATGCTGAAGCCGGTGTGAGATATGATTTCAGCAGATATGATTCTTATAAATATTATGACGGATCGGAATGGGAAGAAAAATATGCTTCAGTTTTTCCACAGTTTTATGTTCAGAAAAATGATAGCAGGATATTGGCCCGTCCTATCTTTGATTACCATAATTTCTCTGCCAATATCGGGTTGAATTATCAGCCTTCCAGGGATTTCGATATTAAGTTTAATTTTTCGAGGATGAGCAGAACACCGAACCCGGCGGAATTATTTGCTGACGGGCTTCACCATTCTGCGGCGATCATTGAAAAAGGAGATTTAAGAATCAAAAAAGAAGAGATCTATAATGCCAATCTTTCTCTTACCGGACGTTTTGATGTTTTGAAAGGTCTTCAGGTGGAAGCCAATCCGTACATTATGTTCTCGGACAGTTTTATCAACCAGATGCCGGTAGGCTTCCAGTCGACCAACAGAGGAAGTTTTGCCATCTGGGAATACCAGCAGGTAAAGGCAAGGATTTATGGAATTGATGCAGACGCTCAGCTTAAAATTCTTGACAATCTGAAATGGACGACCAGTTTCAGTGCGCTAAAGGGTGAGGACCTGACGAAGAATGAACCGCTTATTCTGATGATGCCAGCGAATCTTAGAAATTCTATTGAGCTGAACCTGAATAAGCCTTCCAATTTCTATATAAGACTGGAAAACGAAAATGTTTTCAAACAGAACCGCTTCCCGATCAGAGATCAGAGCGTACAGTTTATCCAGGATGGCGAGCTGCTTACAAGAGTTATTGATTACAGCTCTACTCCGGCTGCGTTCTCCATATTTCATGCGTCTGTGGGAGCAGACCTTTTCAGGAACCTGAATCTGAATTTCAGGATCAACAATATATTTAATAAAGAGTACAGGGAATATCTGAACAGATTGAGATATTATATGCCTGAAGCCGGAAGAAATTTCGTGGTTACTCTTAAATACAATTTCTAATTATTATTAATGCTTAAAATTTAAATTAAAATGAAAAAAATATTAAACATAACACTCTTATTATTAGCTGCAGTTTTATTATTCTCTTGTAGAAATGATGACAACACTGATATTCCGGAAGATATCCATGAGCACGAAGAGATTTCAAAACTTCAGGTGACTGTCGAAGATAATGCAGGAGGAACTCCACAAATTATTAACTATATCGGAGGAGTGGCAGATAAAAAAATAATTTTGCAGAACGGAAAAACCTACAATGTAAGCCTGGACTTCCAGACTGCTCATGGTGATCATTTTCACAGTGCCAATGATGAGATCATCGAAGAGAAAGATGAACATTTCATTACTTACAAATTTGCAGGTGTTGATGTAAATGTAAAAAGAGCAGCTGATGATATTGTAAGAACAGACGGAAATAAATTAGGCCTTAAAACAGTTTGGACGGTTACCAATGCACCTTCCAATGCTACAGCCAACATTAAACTGATCCATGCACCAAGTGCTGTAAACCAGAATTCACCTTCTGCAGATAACCAACAGGGAACCACCACAGGAGGCGAAAGTGATGTAGATGCACTCATAGGTGTTCAATAATAAATTCTTCATATCAAATGATAAAACCGCTGAGATTTTCAGCGGTTTTTTATTTATAAACATTTGAATGCTAAGAATTGATTATAAGTAGGTAATTCTCATAAAAATTTCATATTTTTGCAACCTAAAATTTTAATCAATAATGAAGGTTACCGCACAAAACCATGATGACGTAAGTGCATTACTTACAGTGACATTGGAAAAATCTGACTACAAAGAAAAAGTAGACAAGCAGTTGATTAATTATGCTAAAAATGCGCAAGTTCCTGGTTTCAGAAAAGGGAAAGTGCCTTTGAGTATGGTTAAAAAACAATATGAAGCAGGTATTGCATTCGAAGAAATCAACAAACAGGTTTCTGACGCATTGAATAACTATGTTAACGAAAACAAGTTAAGATTAGTTGGGCAGCCTGTTCCTCAGCCAGTAAACCAATTAGATTACAATGCTGAAAAAATTGAAGTTGCTTTCGAAGTAGGATATGAGCCTGAATTCACTATAGATTTAGCTAAATATGAAGCTCCTCATTATAAAGTAGAAGCTTCTGACAAAGAAATTACGAAGAGCATTGAGAACATGCAGAAGCGTTTTGCAGAGCAGATTCCTCAGGATAAAATCACTAAGGATTCTTACGTAGCTTTAGAAATTTCTCAGGTTGTAGAAGAAGATGCTGAAGGAGAACACCACCATCACCCAAAGAACGTTACCATTACTGCTGAAAACAAAGAAGCTTTCAAATTGGTAAAAGCTTTAAAAATGGACGGTTCTGTAAAAGTATCTAAAGAAACTCTTGCAGGTGATGAAGAATTGGCTAAAGAATTAGGTTTCAGTAAAGAAGAAGTTGAGCATTTACACCATGCTGAAGTAGAAGTTAAAGTAAAAGATTTCTATTCATTGAAACTTGCTGAACTTAACCAAGAGCTATTCGATAAAGTTTACGGAGAAGGAACAATCAAATCTGAAGAAGAACTTAAAGAAAAAGTAAAATCTGAGTTGGATGAGTACTTCCAGCAGAATGCTGACGTTCACTATGTGAATAAAGTATTGGAGCAGGTTACTGAAAAAGAAGAAGTGAAACTTCCTGAAGATTTCCTAGTAAAATGGTTATTATTCTCTAACCAGAATATCCAGTCTGAAGAGCAGGCTAAAGGAATTCTTGAGGCAGAGAAAAGCCAGTTAAGATACCAGATCATTGAAGGTAAATTAATGACAGATAACGAAATCCAGTTAGACTACGCTGATGTATTGGCACAGGCTGAGCAGTTGGTAAGAAATCAGTTGGCGATCTACGGAATCCACCACTTAGGTGATGAGGAAATCCAGAAATATGCTGTTGAAATGTTGAAGGACCAGGAGCAGGTAAGACAGATTTCTTCTGAAGTGGCTATGGCTAAACTGAAGGATGTTATTCTTGAAAAAGCATCTAAAAAAGAAACTAAAATCTCTCACGACGAGTTTTTAGAAGAGCTTAAAAAGTAATTTATTCCGATATAAATATTTCAGAACCTCCGAGAAATCGGAGGTTTTTTTATCTACGGGCTAAAATTTATATTTCTTTTAATATATTCCTCATTTTTATTACCCGAAATCACTACTGTAAGTCCATATCATAAAGGAAATCTTACCATTTACTTTCGGATATTCTTAAAAAACCTTAATATATCCGGGCAGTAATTATCCCGTATTCCCCATAAATATCCCTTGTTTATTTTCTTGTGGCCAATATTCATATATTTACACCCTAAACTTATTATAGATATGAAAAAGATCATCATTCCGTTTTTCTGTGCCGTACTCTTTTCAGTGCCGGCAGCAGCTCAGCAGACCAGTGCAGCTCCCGCAAAGACGGAAGTTGTAAAATCTAAGCTGACCCCAAAAGAAGTTATTGATAATTACTTTAAAGCTTTGGGAGGTAAAAGCAAATTAGAAGCAGTGAAATCTACGGTTATTGATAATACACTGAATGTTCAGGGAATGGATATCACCATGAGCACTACGAAGATGGGTAATAAATTTAAATCTGTACAGACCGCAATGGGACAAACGGTAAGCCAGGTTTTTGACGGTGAAAAAGGATATATAGAAAGAGCCGGACAGAAAACTGATTTCCCTGCTGATAATATTGCCGAACTGAGAAAAGGAACAACTATTGAGGCGTTAGCTTTTAACCCTGCCAATTTTCAGACAGCAACAGTAGAAAAACTGGACAATAAAGATTATAACGTATTATCTTCAGAGAAAGGAAAATTTTACTTTGATGCCGCTACCGGACTTTTATACAGATCTTCTATGGGAGAAGGAAATGTTACCGTGAAAAACTATCTCACTGCAGAAGGCTTAAAGTTCCCTTCTGAGGTAGATATTGACGGAAAAGGACAGAAAGTAACGATAAAGACGACTAAGGTAGTTTTGAATACTGTTACATCTGATGCAGATTTCAAATAAAAACTGATATTTTACAGTATTAAAAGCCGGATATTTTCCGGCTTTTTTTACCCTGAATAATTTTAACTCAATTTTAACTTTAATATGAATTTTGAGACTTCTTCAGGTGGTGAATAATTGATACTTTTAGTTCGAAAATAAAAATTAATAATATGAAGAAAGTTTTATCCTCATTTGCGGTCATCTTCCTGATGTCAACAAATGTTTTCGGGCAGAATATTCCTGTGGATTCTTCCGTGAGAATCGGTACCCTTCCCAACGGAATGAAGTACTACATTAAAAAAAATGCATTACCTGAAAAGAAAGTAGATTTCCGTCTGGCTATCAATGCCGGATCTATTCTTGAAGATGAAAACCAGAGAGGTTTAGCGCATTTTATGGAGCACATGAACTTCAACGGGACTAAGAATTTCCCGGACAATAAGCTGGTAGATTTTCTACAGTCTATTGGGGTGAAATTCGGGCAGCATCTTAATGCCTATACAAGCTTTGATGAAACCGTATACATGCTTCCCGTTCCATTAGATAAGCCTGGAAATTTGGATGCAGGGCTTAAAGTAATGGAAGACTGGGCTTTTAATGCAACCCTTTCCGACGCGCAGATCAATAAAGAAAGAGGCGTTGTTCTGGAAGAGTTAAGACTTGGTCTTGGCGCCGACAAAAGAATGGCTGATAAGTATCTTCCTAAATTATTATATAAATCTCAATACGCAGACAGACTCCCGATCGGTAAAAAAGACGTATTGGAAAATTTCAAGCCGGATGTGATTCGAAAATTCCATCAGGACTGGTACAGACCGGATCTGATGGCGATCGTAGTCGTAGGAGATATTAATGTGGACGAAGTTGAAAAAAAAATCAAAGACAACTTCGGCAAATATAAAAACCCTTCAAAACCAAGGGAGAGAAAAGTATTTGATTTGCCTAACCATAAAGAAACATTGGTAGCTATAGAAACTGATCCTGATGCTACAAACTCAATGGTTCAGTTTATTATGAAAGATGCAGAGGCTTATCAGCCGGATGTAACGGTTGAGCAGTACAACCAAAGTATTGTAGAGGGGCTTTCCACCGCAATGCTGAACAATAGATTAAAAGAACTGATCAATTCAAATAATCCGCCTTTTACCTTCGGGTCAGTTTATCATGGAGGAACCTATGCAAGAAGCAAAGAAGCCTTCCAGGGATTTGCCATGGTAAAAGAAGGAAACCAGTTAAACGCCCTGAAAGTTCTTTTAGAAGAAGTGGAAAGAGCGAAGAGATTCGGATTTACACAGACTGAACTTGACAGGGCAAAAGCACAGATGC
This sequence comes from Chryseobacterium hilariae, assembly GCF_051400735.1. Taxonomy (NCBI): domain Bacteria; kingdom Pseudomonadati; phylum Bacteroidota; class Flavobacteriia; order Flavobacteriales; family Weeksellaceae; genus Chryseobacterium; species Chryseobacterium hilariae. Next base: position 574,239 of record NZ_JBLFFJ010000003.1, on the reverse strand, counting down.
TGTCCAATCTTGAACGTTCTTACAACAACCGCGACAAGACGGAAAGTGATATGCTTGTAGATGAGTATGTAAGAAATTTCCTGGAGCAGGAGCCGATGCCGGGAATCGCCTGGGAATATGAAGATACAAAATCTTTCCTTCCTAAAGTTACTTTGGCCCAAACCAATGAAGTGATCAAGAAAATGGTGAAGGATGACAGCAGGGTGATCGTAATTACAGGACCTAAGAAAGATAACGTTACAATGCCTACAGAAGCAATGGTTCTGAATACATTTGAATCTGTAAAGATGGCGGACCTTAAGCCTTACGAGGAAAAAGCAGCTATTAAAAACTTAGTGAAACCTTTTAAATCGGAAGGAAAAATCGCTAAAACAGAAACGGATGCCAAACTGGGAACAACAACCTGGACATTGAGCAATGGGGCAAAAGTAACCTTTAAAAAAACCGATTTCAAAGATGACGAAATTGTGTTTTCAGCAAGAAGTTTAGGAGGAAATTCCTTAATCTCTGATGCTGATTTTATCAAAACTCAGTTTGCCTTCGCAGCATTATCTGAAGCGGGAGTAGGGGGATTGTCAAAAGCGGATCTTACCAACTACCTTGCAGGAAAGCAGGTAAGTGTAAATCCAATGGTTGGACCTTATTATGAGGGAATATCAGGAAGAACTTCCCAGAAAGATTTAGGAACCGCTATGGAGCTTACGTATGCTTATTTTACAGGATTAAATTACAACCCTGCCGCATTCAATGCTTACAAAGAAAAGCAGTCTGCCATGCTGGACAATCTGTTGTCAAACCCTCAGGCTTATTTTTCTAACGAACATGCGAAATTCATGAATCAGAAGAACCCAAGATTCGTCGGACTATTTCCTATGGAAAAAGACTGGGCTAATACAGATTATAAAAAAGCATACGATATCTATAAAGAAAAATTTGCCAATGCCGGAAACTTCCAGTTCTATTTCGTAAAATATTGACGAAGCTACATTTAAAGAACAAGTACTTCAGTATATCGGTAGTCTTCCTTCATCAGGAAAAACTTCAACATTCAAAGATACAGGCTACAGACAGTTAACCGGGGATCATTCGAAAGTGTACAAAAAAGGGAAAGATCCGAAGAGTCTGGTGACGATCTCTTACAGTGGAGAAACTCCTTACAACGAGAAAGAAGCTTTAGCTCTTGCAGCACTTGGAGAAGTAGCTACCATCAAGGTTATTGAAAAACTTAGAGAAGATGAAAGCGGAATTTACGGTGGCGGAGCGAGAGGAAGCATGAATAAAATCCCTTACAGTGCTTACAATTTCAGCATCAGTTTCCCTTGTGGACCTGAAAATGCAGAAAAGCTTACGAAAAGTGCTGTTACCGAACTTCAGAAACTTATTGATAAAGGTCCTGAGCAGAAAGACCTTGATAAATATAAAGAAGGAGAGTATAACGACAACAAAACAGAGCTTAAGGACAATATGTTCTGGCTGAACGCTCTTGCTAAAAATCAGTTGGATGGAAGTGATAAATATGACATCCTTAATTATCAGGAAAAAGTAAAAGCACTTACCGTGAAAGACCTTCAGGATGTTGCTAAGAAATACCTGGCAAAAGGAAAAATTACAGCAACGCTGATGCCGGAAGACGGATGGGAAAATGCTAAAAAAGAAGAGACAAAACCAGCGGTAGTTGGAGCAACAGTAGTTAAACAGTAGTTTATTTTAAAATAATTGATAAAGAAAAACCGCAGATCAGTCTGCGGTTTTTTATTTTAAGAGCCATATGCTTTTTTCCATTCATCGGCAGCTTCACTTAAAACATTGTAAAACTCTTCACCATATTTTCTGGTCAGTGGAGTTTTCAGAAACTTGTAAACAGGAACCTGCAGTTCCTTTCCAAGCGTGCAGGCATCGCTGCATACATTCCATTCGTGGTAGTTCAGGGCAGTAAAAGTAGAATATTCCGTGACGCGGATCGGGTAGAGATGGCAGGAGATCGGTTTTTGCCAGTCTACGGCACCGTCTTCATACGCTTTTTCAATACCACATTTCGTGATTCCCCTTTCATCGAAAGTAACATAAGCACATTCGCGGTCTTCCACCATGGGTGTAACATACATTCCATCCTCCGGATCTGTAGTCCACGTTCCCTGTTCTTCAAGGGCTTTGATGCCTTCCTGTGTAAGATAAGGCTTTATTTTATCAAGAATACTGTCTAAAATCTCAAGTTCATCCTTATCTAGCGGAGCACCTACATCTCCTTCCACACAGCATGCACCTTTACATTTCGTAAGGTTGCAAACAAATTCTTCGGAAAAAATATCCTCTGAAATCAATTTATCGTCTATCTGAATCATAATCTTTAAAATAAATTAAAATACGTACCTGCTTTAAAAGCAATCAAACTTATAATGATAAGCCATAAGCTCACCTCCTGCATCCAGTATTTGGGTAAAAATCTCATCATCCTGCTCAGGATAATGCTCGATGGAAATGCCAGAAGCAGTAAATATTCATAGTTTTTATTCATGTACAAAATAATAGTCACCAGCTGGGCCAGTGAGAATACAAGCAAAAACGTATACTTATATCTGCTTATCGGGCTTTTCTTATTATAGTTTTTAAAGTGGTCATATACAGCATAAATAAGCATCAGGAGAATAGGGATTAAAGGTATCAGATCAATATAATCTGTCATTAGTCTCATTTTTCCAAAAGGAAAATAATCAATATTCCATGTAGTAAACCGGAAAAAGAACATGATCGAAAAATAACTGAAAGCAATCAATATGGTTCCTAAAAGAAACCTGAAAAGATTCAGGCTTATTTTTTGAGATGTTGCGATCACGTGAGCGATCACGAAAAGTGCCATAGGCCATGTGGTAGGCAGGAAAATAAAATTCAGCGCAACGATGGCTCCTACCAGAACATAAGATTTCTTCCTGATGTCTTCATCTGCGCTGGTTAAAAGCAGCAGTAGAAAAGAATTGGTGAGCAGTGAAACGGCAATTCCGATATCCAGATTTCCCGGATAAAGTCCAAAAATAAAAAATGTATATAAAAATAATGGTAGATGCGTCTGATAATTAAGAGCAATACTGTGAAAACAAAAATATCCCAAAGCAATTCCCAGAAAAGTTATTCCCGCTATAATTGCTTCGTAGGTGTTGAAATTCAGGATGTTAAATATTATGACTACTAAAAGAAGAAAACCAATATAAACAGGAATTGAAAAAATATTGCTTTCTTTTGAAAGTAATTTAAACATTTTTTATAAATTTGTACAAAGTTAATTTAAAAAAGGAAAATAATGACGTCTTTCTGGTTATTCTTAAGTAAAGTTTTCAAATGGGCCTTTGGTTTTTTTGATGCATTTGGAAATGTTCTAAACTGGATTTTATTTATCGTTTGCTGCGTATTGTTTACTTACTGGTGTTATGTACTGGTTGTAAAACTAGGTGGTGATAAAGATAAAGACTATTATTCTCCTACTGAGGGTAAGAACCCTTATTACGATCCTAAGATCTATAAAAAAGAAGGTTAATTAATTGGTTATATAGTAAAAAACCGATCGGACTTTGGTCTGATCGGTTTTTTTATTAATGATTAAAATTTATTTTCTTTAGTCGTGGATAGGAAGTACCAGTACCGGAACATGGGAATCTTTTGTAAGTCCCTTCGTTAAACTTCCTACAAAAACATCATATATTCCGCTTCTTCCGTGCGATCCCATTACGATATAATCAGCATTTTTGGCTTTCGCATATTCCAGGATGGTATCTTTTGCAATACCCTGCTTTAATAGATGCTCACAGTCTATATCATTGGCAATAATCCTTTGCTCAATCTTATTCAGCTGTATAAGCTCCTCTCTGATCTCATTGGCTTCTACTTCAGGAAAATATTGATATCCCATATCACCGATAGCAAAACCGATATCAGAAGGTGCGACGTGAATCAGAAAAATTCTGCCGTTCAGCTGTTTTGCAAATTTTACAGCTCCATCTACAAGCTGTTCTGTTTTGTCCCCAAAATCTACGGGTAGTACAATATTTATCATGACCTTTAATTTTGTTATTTAAAGATAAGAAAAAATTGACAGACTTTATGTTAAATACTTATAATATTACCTGTCAATTGTTTATTAGTGAAGCATTACTCCGCAAAAACTATTTATTACCAAATTTATTTTCTTATTGATTCTCGGCCTGTAGCTCCAATCTATTTTACTGGTCTCATTTATTTTTTTTACTTTCTGATTTTTTATTAAATATTTATTATTTTTGCTTATTAATTCAATAATGTTTAATTAAATTGAATAAATTAACAAATTAATTTTAATTATTTTAGTTATAATTTGTAAATTAATTAATTTATTATTGTCGAATTTGTTTTATAATTAAATTTATTAGCTAATGTTTGAGATTGGTATAAAAGCTTGGGATTTTGCAAAAATTGCATTCAGTGATGAGAGATATAAGTATATGCGTAAACAGCAGTATAAAAGTTTTGTTTTAGCTTTAATTAATTATAAATCTTCAAAATATTGGTTTGAAATTTTAGAAAAGGATCGATACAAAGAAGTTCTCTCTCTGAGGCCCCGTCTTTTTCTGAAGCCATTTAAGGTTTATCTTTCAACTAAATATTCCATCCATCAAAGAATTAAAATCATTTGTGATACTTATGATTTTATTTATGATAAACATATTGAGAAAATAATACAAGAGGAAGATCATATAATATGCGAATTTGCCTTAAAAAATGGATTGCCGGCAAAGTTGATGATTGGCTATGATGATCGGTACAGAAAGGAAGGAGAATTGGTTTTGTCTCTGGTAATTGATCACCTGTATGGTAATATAGCTGCCCTGTCTTTTTCTGTAGAAAAAGATGAAAATAATGAATGGATGTGTAGGGTAGGCTGTCTGCAGGGCAGGCCTGTAGTACATGGTGTTTACGTTACTAAGGAAGCCCAGAAACTGATGAATGGAGTAAGGCCCAAAGCTTTTCTGGTTGAAATTCTGCAGGAGTTTTGTAAAACACTTGGTATAATATCCATTAATGCAATAGGAGGAAAATGCCAGGCCCAAAACAAAAAACATTTTATTCACATTTCTTTTTTGCATACGATACAGTTTTCGTATAGCGATTTTTGGGAAGAAATGGGAGGTCAGGATCTGGGGAATAATTGGCACGCATTACCATTGGAAACGTCCAGGAAAAACATCAATGATATAAAATCGGAAAAAAGAGCTTCTTACAGAAAAAGGTATGAACTCATTGATTCTGTAAAGAGTAGTTTACGGGATTATCTGAAAAGCAACCATGAAAAATAGAAAATAACAGTTCTGAAGTTTTAAAACAGAACTGTTGTTTCCTGTTTAGTTTTATAATATTCTAATATCAAGTACTTTATCATCTTTCAGGTAAGCTTCAAGAATATCATTTTCGTTCACTTTTCCCACTCCTTTTGGAGTTCCTGTAAAAATAAGGTCACCAACTCTCAATGTAAAATACTGAGACGCAAAAGCGATAATGTCATCAAAACTGAAGATCATGTCTTTAGTATGGCCATCCTGGACTTTTTCTTTGTTTTGCAGCAATGAAAACTGCAGCCCTTCAAGATTATAATTTTGTTTGTTGAAAAAGTTTCCTACCACTGCCGAGCCATCAAAACCCTTGGCAAGCTCCCACGGAAGACCTTTGGATTTAAGCTCGCTCTGAAGATCTCTTGCCGTAAAATCTATTCCTAAGCTGATCTCTTCATAATGTTTGTGAGCCATCTCTTTCTGGATGTATTTTCCTCCTTTTGAAATCTTTACAACCACTTCCAGCTCATAATGAATATCATTGGAAAATTCAGGAATATAAAAATCATTTCCTTTTAAAACCGCCGTGTCAGGCTTCATGAAAATAACCGGTTTTTCAGGGATTTCATTTCCTAATTCTTTTGCATGTTCGCTGTAGTTTCTTCCTATACAAATGATTTTCATAAGTCTTTAATTATTGATGTTTTATGTATTCGTCATTGCGAGCTGTAGATCTGCAAATGCAATTCAGTCACAACGAAGCAATCTTTTATTATCCTTTAATCTATTAATGGGTAAACTGATTTCCACAGTAATAGCATACAAAATTCTGGCTCGATAAAATTGATATTCCAAAGAAACTAGTTGCTCTGTCGTCCCTGTAAATATGGTTTGAGCCACATTTCGGACATACAAAATCAAATGCAGGATCCTTAATGGTATGTTCCACTTCTAAAGAATAGGCTTCATTATCATTATAATCCTGTAAAATTTGTTTCGCTTTTTCCAGATCGTCTTCAAAAACCTGAAGCTGGATACCTCCCACAGCCTGTGACAGCAGCCAGTCAGACTGGATGAGCTGTTCATTGGCAATGAAGCCATTCACTCCGTTTTCGGCAAGAATTTGCTTGTCCCTATTAGCTTCAAGGGCTGTTTCGTAAAATTTAAAACGAACTAGGTTTGACATTTTTTAAAATTTACCTGACAATTGAATTTTTGTGAAGACTTTCTTCGTGTAAAGCGGGAAATCGGCATTCTGAAGCCATCCGTAATAGCCCAGGTCTTTCTGGAAAACAGCTTTTACAACCTGTCCTTTATATTTTCCGAAATTGAAAACGGGTTCTGATTTTTCATTGTATCCAATAAATCCGGCAAGGTCTGCATTCTTATTGTGGAATGTAAATTCACTTAAAGGAGCGATTTCATTTGGGATATCGTCATACTTTCCGACCTGTGCATCCAGTACTTCAAAAGTGGCCATCACATCAGCTTCTGCAGAGTGAGCATTTTCTAACACTTTTCCACAGTAAAACTGATAGGCTGCACCCAAATTTCTCGGTTCTTTCTTGTGAAAAATGGTCTGCGCATCTACCAATCTGAATTTGCTGAGATCAAAATCTATCTCAACTCTTAACAGCTCTTCTGCCAGAAGCGGAACATCAAAACGGTTCGAATTAAAGCCTCCCAAATCACTTCCTGAAAGCATTTCCATGATTTTTGGAGCAATTTCTCTGAATGTTGGAGCATCCTTTACATCTTCGTCATAAATTCCGTGTATCTCGCTGCATTCTTTCGGAATAGGTATTTCCGGATTTACGCGCCATGTTTTGCTTTCTCTGGATGCATCCGGATTTACTTTTAAAATGCAGATTTCTACAATTTTATCTTTTCCGATGTTGGTTCCTGTGGTTTCAAGGTCAAAAATGCAGAGAGGTTTATGGAGTTTTAAATTCATGTCTATAATTGATAATGTGTTAATTTGAAAATAAGCTAATTTCTAAATTTGTAGCTTTTAAAGTCTAAAACCTGATGTCTCACATCTGATATCTACTTCAGCTGTTTCTGAAAAATAAGTGATACTAATATATAATAAATAACAAGCATCGGAATGCCAACGATCTGAAACAGGATCAGAATAGCAATTCCGCCACCCAGTAAAATAACTTTTGGGTAGTTGTCCTGGAGCTTTTTAGATTTAAATTTCATCGCCATCATTTTAATTGGACTTATCAGAAGCCATGATGTGATAATGGTTAATAAAACTAAAAACAAAGAATTTTCAAATAAAATCCCGAAAGCTCCTCTTTCCCTGAAAGCATAATACAGTCCAAACAGCAATACTGTATTGGTAGGTGTATTCAGTCCTTTAAAATAATAACGCTGTTCCTCATCAAGATTGAAAATAGCCAGTCTGAGGCATGAAAAAATAGTCACCAGAAGACCTAAATAGCTAATGTCAAAAGGAAGATGCAGCCCTAATATTTCATTTCCGAAAGCTTCTAAGGCTTTATACATCGTAAGACCGGGGATCAGTCCGAAGCTTACCATATCCGCCAGCGAATCCAGCTGAAGCCCCAGATTGGAGTTTGATTTTAAAGCCCGGGCTATAAACCCGTCAAAAAAATCAAAAACAGAAGAAAGAATGAGGCAGATGGCCGTAGTCTGGTAATCTCCTAAAATAAGATGTATTGCACCTACACAGCCCGCAAATAAATTGGCAAGCGTCAATAAATTGGCAAGATTATTTTTTATGAAATTCATGTCAACAAAAGTACAGTTTTTCCAAATTTTAACCTGAAATATTATGAAGGAAAAAATACATTAATAGGTTTTTGATGTAAATTTGCCGAATGAAATTTTTTAAAGAATTTAGAAAACAAGAAGTTCTGGTCCTTTTTTACCGGATTTTCTTAGCATACGTTTTTTATCAGGTTGCCCGGCTTTTGTTTTGGTATTTCAATAAAGAGCTCATTAAAGTGGATTCCGTTTCAGATTATTTCAACCTGGCATTTCATGGAATAGCCTTTGATACAACGGCGATCTTATATATCAACGCTTTATTTATTCTGTTAAGCCTGGTCCCGATCATCATCAATACAAAAAAAGTATATCAGACCGTTTTATTCTGGCTGTATTTTATCACCAACGGAATTGCGTATGCCATGAATTTCGGTGATTTTGTCTATTATAAATTTTCACAGGCAAGATTAACATCTACAGCATTAGAGGTTGCAAAACATGAAACCAACATTTTTAAAGTATTCACGGTTTCATTGGGCCAACATCCTTTTGTTCTCATATGGTTCATTATTTTAATGGCACTTTGGGTTTTCCTTTATAAAAAAGTGAAAATTACAGAACAGAAACCTGTAAAACTTATCCCGTACTTTATCTGGTCTTTGCTGGTTCTTTGCGGTACGGCTGTTTTGGCTGTTGGAGGAATCCGGGGCGATTTCAAGCATAGCACAAGACCTATTAATTTAGTGGATGCAAACCGTTTTGTAGCGAATCCCCTACAGGGAAACATAGTGTTGAACAGTACATTTTCATTTTTCAGAACCCTAGGAACCAATAACTTTAAAGAAGTTCACTTTGTAGACGAAAAATATATTGCTGATAATATTCAGCCTTATAAGATATATGACAGGAAAGTAGAGAAACGTCCCAATATTGTCATTTTTATTGTTGAATCTTTTGGACGTGAATATTCAGGAGCTTTTAATAAAGACAAAAATATAAACGGTTATGTTTCTTATACCCCTTTTATAGACAGCCTTGCAGGCCAGAGTTTGATTTTTCCTAATATGTTTGCTAACGGTAGACAGTCCATTCATGGGATGAGCAGTGTGTTGGCGGGAATTCCAAGCCTTACCGACGCTTTTACGAGCTCACCGTATTCCAATCAGAAAATCCAGTCTATTGTTTCAGTGTGTAATGATTTGGGCTATGATACTTCCTTTTATCATGGAGCTCCCAACGGATCGATGGGTTTCCTTGGATTTGGAAATATATTGGGCTTTAAACATTATTTTGGGAAAAATGAATTCAACCATGATGAAGATTTCGACGGAATGTGGGCGATATGGGATGAGCCTTTTCTTCAGTACTTTGCGAAAAATGTAGGAAAAACACAGCCTTTTATGTCTACAGTATTTACTGCTTCATCACATCATCCGTTCAAAATCCCGGAAAAGTACAAAGGGAAGTTTAAAAAAGGAACTATAGAAATGCACGAGCCGATGCAGTACACGGATTATGCTATCAAAGAATATTTTGAAACCGCTAAAAAACAGCCTTGGTTCAATAATACCATCTTCGTTTTCACGGGAGATCATACCAATCAGATCGCTTACGGTGAATATGAAAAAGCGATGAACCGTTTTGCAGTTCCTTTACTATTATATTCACCCAATCCGGAATACAACCTTAAAGGCGTGAATCCTGAAACAGCGCAGCAAATAGATATTTATCCTACCCTGGCAGATCTGATCGGGTATAATAAACAGATCAGAAGCTGGGGACGAAGCCTTGTCAGCGATAAAAAATACCCATCTATTGTGGTGAACTCAGATGGAAGCTCAGAACAGTTCATCATTGGAAACCATATGTACCGTTTCGACGGTAAAGAAATTACAGGAGTATATGAGAAGAACGACCTAGGCTTTGCAAACAACCTAATAGGAAAATTAAAGACACCTGAAATAGAAAAAGAAATGAAGACTGCAAAAGCATGGTATCAGGATTATATGGACAGGGTAATCAACAGAAAGCTTAAATAACATGAATTCAGAGAGTTTTAGGGTTTAGTTGATGGTTGATAGTTGCTGATCAGGACCCCGCATTCCTAAGCTTTATGAGTTACTAAAATCTACAATCAAAAGTCTCATATCTTGTGTCTGAACTCTGAAATCATCATACCTGTTAATTTAACCTTTTACACTTTGGCCTATCATATGCTTAGTATAATAAAAGTTTTTGTCTGTTTAAGATTTAATTTATACATTTAACAACAGATACATAACAAAAAACGTATATCGGAATTAAAATTATAAGAAATATGAAAAAATTATTATTAACATTTGTGCTTTCCCTGTTTGGCGTATTATCGTTTGCACAGATTGAAGGTAAATGGAAGACTATAGATGACGAAACAAAACAGGCTAAATCTATTGTTGAAATCTATAAAAAATCAGATGGGAAGTATTACGGAAAAGTTTCCCAGCTGCTTATAAAGCCTGCCAATCCAAACTGTACATCATGTAAGGATGACAGAAAAGGGAAGCCGATCTTAGGACTGGAAATTATCAGAGGACTTAAAAAAGAAGGCGATGAATTTACAGGAGGAACTATTACTGACCCTAAAACAGGTAAAACTTACAAATGTACCATTACAAAAAGCGGTGACAAACTGAATGTAAGGGGATATATGGGAGTTTCTGTATTTGGAAGAACCCAGGTTTGGGACAAAGTGAATTAACCAAGTTTAAATAAAACTTTAATACGGCATTTCAGAAATGAGATGCCGTATTTTTATTTTTTTTTAAGAGATTCTGTAACGAAAATAAAAACTGCCCACTCATAAGGTATGAACTCAGAACTGGAGAAAACTTTTGTTGATTTTTTTAAGCCCAATCAGAGGCTTATCCATAAAATATGCAAAATATACACAGACAATGCCCAAGATCATGAAGACCTCTTTCAGGAAATTACCGTCCAGCTCTGGAGATCCTTCCCCGGATTCAAAGGAGAAGCTAAATTTTCCACCTGGATGTATAAAGTGGCACTTAATACGGCGATGACCCTTTTTAGGAAACCACAGAAAAAAGTATTACAACACTCGGATGTAGATGTTTCCTCTTTGAAAATGGAATATGAAGTGTATGAAGATGATGAGTATAAACTGAGAAGGATGTACAAAGCCATCCACGAGCTGTCCGATGTAGAAAAAGCTTTGATTATGATGTACCTTGAAGACAGGCCGTACAAAGAGATTGGTGAGATTCTCGGAATTACTGAAGGTAATGCACGAGTGAAAATGAATAGAGCAAAGAATAATTTAAAAACCAAAATAAACACAAAATAATATGGAGGAACTGGAACTTTTAAAAAAAGACTGGGATAAAAATGAAGACGGCTTTAAAGATTATTCCGAAAATGAAATTTATATCATGATTAAAAACAAATCTGTTTCTGTGGCAAAAACTTTATTCCTGATAGGCTTAATAGAAATTGTACTATGGTCTGTCTATGGATATATTAATGGTGAATTTTCATATCTAAGGATAATCCTGTTTTCCGGATTTATTATCCTGGCGGTTTTACTCTTCCGAAAATTGAAAACTGGGCAGAATTCCCTGTCATTAATGAAAAATATTCTGAATATCAGAAAGCTGATCTTTGGGTATGCGGCAATTTCTTTTTTTCTCATCATCCTGGATAACCTGATCCATTTTGATCTTTATACGAGAGATTTTATGGCAGGAACAAAAGACGGCTGGAATAAAGGGCATAATATAATAGTGCATACAGATCCTGAAAGTATGGTTCCGGGATGGGGAAATTATGCAGTATTCCTGTTTTGTATGCTGTTGGCACTTTTTATTATATATACTGTTTATAAAAGGACTTATGGTAAAATTCTGTCTGATCTTAGGAAAAACTACAGGGAACTCAACCGGATCGAAGAAAAACCTTTCTGATTAAATAAAGGTTTCTCATTCAATGAGATGCCTTTTTTGTTATGTTAGTAATAAAAAAACACTATTTTTGTAGTCTAAATTTTTCAAATAAATATGGCAGAATATACTTTTCGTGAGGTAATTGCGCAAGCAATGAGCGAGGAAATGCGTAAAGACGAATCCATCTTTTTAATGGGGGAGGAAGTTGCAGAATACAATGGTGCGTATAAAGCTTCAAAAGGAATGTTGGATGAATTTGGTCCTAAAAGAGTAATCGATACACCCATTGCTGAGCTTGGTTTTACAGGGATTGCTGTAGGTGCTGCGATGAATGGTAACAGACCAATTGTAGAGTATATGACGTTCAATTTCTCATTGGTAGGTATTGATCAGATTATTAATAATGCAGCTAAGATCCGTCAGATGAGTGGTGGCCAGTGGAACTGTCCTATCGTTTTCAGAGGGCCTACTGCTTCAGCAGGACAATTGGGAGCTACACACTCTCAGGCTTTTGAAAACTGGTTTGCAAACGTTCCGGGACTTAAAGTAGTGGTTCCTTCAAATCCTTACGATGCGAAAGGATTGTTGAAAACAGCTATCCAGGATAATGATCCGGTTATTTTCATGGAATCTGAGCAGATGTATGGCGACAAAATGGAAATTCCAGAAGAAGAATATTACCTGCCGATAGGTAAAGCAGATATCAAGAGAGAAGGTACAGATGTTACTTTGGTTTCTTTCGGTAAGATCATGAAGCTGGCTATTCAGGCGGCTGAAGATATGGCTAAAGAAGGAATCTCTGTAGAAGTGATCGACCTTAGAACCGTTCGTCCTCTTGACTTTGATACTGTTTTAGCTTCTGTTAAAAAAACAAACAGATTAGTGATCTTGGAAGAAGCCTGGCCGTTTGCTTCGATATCTTCTGAAATTACATATATGGTACAGCAGAAAGCATTTGACTATCTGGATGCGCCTATCAAGAGAATTACTACTCCTGATGCACCTGCGCCTTACTCCGCTGCATTATTTGCAGAATGGTTCCCTAAACTTGAAAAAGTAAAAGAGGAGATCAAAAAAGCGATGTACGTAAAATAACTATTATAGAGAAAAACTTCCGAAAGGAAGTTTTTTCATTTATTCTATTCATGAAGAATAGTTCTTGACGTCATAAAATTAGTATAAATTTGCGCGTTTAAAAATAAATTGGCTGATATGGCAGAAGTTACAGAGGGCGGTCATCACTTTGACCTTAAAAAGCTCTCATTCGTAGGCGTTATAGTTTCTCTTGGGATTGTTTTCGGAGATATCGGTACGTCGCCCCTTTACGTAATGAAGGCGATTGTTAACGCGAGAAAAGACGGATCCAGTATGCCGTTCGATGAATATATTGAAGGGGCATTATCCTGTATCATCTGGACTCTGACGCTTCAAACCACCCTGAAATATGTAATCATTGCTTTAAGAGCAGATAATAAAGGGGAAGGAGGTATTCTTGCTCTTTATTCATTAGTAAAAAAGCTCAAGAAAAAATGGCTCTACGTGGTCGCCATTATCGGTGCCTCTACACTTGTTGCAGACAGTGTGATCACTCCTTCTTTAACAGTGATGTCTGCGATTGAAGGGCTTAAAATATACAATCCTGAAACGCCCGTAGTCATTATCACGATCGTTATTTTATTCGTGGTCTTTGTCGTACAGCAGTTTGGGACTGCTTCCATCGGAAAATTCTTCGGGCCGATCATGGTGACATGGTTTCTGGTTTTGGGAATCTTCGGTTCAATTCACATTTTTGATCATATTGAGATCATCAGGGCATTTAACCCAATGTATGCCTATAACCTGATTACCCACTCTTCCAGCGCCATTGTGATTATGGGAGCCGTTTTCCTCTGTACCACAGGAGCGGAAGCTTTATATTCAGACTTAGGGCATTGTGGAGCAAAAAACATCAGGATAAGCTGGATTTTCGTTAAACTAATGCTTATTTTAAACTATCTGGGACAAGGAGCATGGCTTCTCGACAACTATCACCAAGTATTCAACGGGGTGAACCCTTTCTTTGGAATTATGCCTCAATGGGCTGTTCTTCCGGGAGTAATTTTAGCCACAGCTGCTGCCATCATTGCCAGCCAGGCTGTAATTACAGGTTCATTCACCATGTTCTCAGAAGCAATGTCTATTTCTTTCTGGCCCAATCAGCATATTGAATATCCTTCAGGGATCAAAGGACAGATGTACATTCCTAGAATTAACTGGGGACTGATGGCTTTTTGTTTTGTAGTCGTGATATTTTTCCAGAAATCAGAACGTATGGAAGCTGCTTATGGTCTTACGATTACCATTACCATGCTGATGACAACCATTCTGTTGCTATTCTGGCTAAGCCGTACAAGAGTTAACAAGATCTTCATTATAGGATTTGCTATAGTCTATCTCTTCCTGGAATCAGGATTCTTCTATGCCAATGTAATTAAATTTGTAGATGGAGGATGGCTGACTATGGTATTGGGAGGATTTATTGCAGTCTGCATGTATGCATGGTATAATGGAAGACTGATCAAAGCTAATTTTATCCAATATGTAAAAATTGAAAAATATGTCTCCATCATAAAAGACATGAAGCTGGATGAAAGCATTCCAAAGTATGCAACCAATCTCGCTTATCTGAGCAGAGCGAAAAGGAATGATGAAGTAGAGTCGAAAATTATCTATTCCATCATCAAGAAGCAGCCCAAAAGAGCGGATCATTATTTTATATTAAGTATTGTTAATCAGGAAGATCCATATACTTTCAAATATACGGTAGACGAAATTCTGCCGGGAACCGTATACAAAGTCAATTTCCTTTTAGGGTTTAAAGTAGACCGCAGGATCAATGATTATTTTAATATGGTACTGAAAGATCTTATGGCAGACGGAACCATTCCTTCAAGAAGCAGTCATCCGTCTCTGAGAGCGCACAACATTCCACCGGATCTTAAATATGTAATTATTGATAATACATATATTAACGATATACTTTTAACTGTTAAACAGAAGATTACACTCAATATCTACAACTTTGTGAAGTACATCGGAAGTGATGATTTCAAGGCATGGGGCGTATCCTCGCACAATGTAGAAGTGGAATCTGCACCAATTACAGAACTTACGGTTTACGATAACAAGATCGAGCAATCCGGCTTCTTCCGTCATAATTCCTAAAAGCGAGGGACTGGAGAATGAACCATATGGTCTATTTAAATAAAAATCAATAAATTTGTAGATAATTTTTTTGATGGATACAGTACAAAAAGAAAAAAATATTGCTTTGATCAAGGATGTGTTAAGAAACTATCTGCTAGAAAAGGGTTTCAGAAACACGCCTGAACGATATACGATATTGGAAGAGATTTATAGTATGGATCATCACTTCAATGTGGATGATCTGTACCTTCTCATGATGCAGAAGAAATATCATGTTTCAAAAGCAACAATTTACAATACTATTGAAATTTTCCTTGATGCAGGTTTGATCCGTAAGCATCAGTTTGGAGAAAAAACATTGACCTCTTCATCTTACGAGAAGTCTTATTTTGATAAGCAGCATGACCATTTGGTGATCTACAAAAAAGGCTCTGATAAGGAAATTGAAGAAATTATCGAGTTCTGTGATCCGAGAATTCAGGGAATAAAAGAAGCAATTGAAGAAGCATTTGGCGTAAATATTGATTCGCATTCGCTGTATTTCTATGGTACTAAGAATGATTAATCAATGAGAATAATCCTTTTTCTGTTAATTTTTATTTCTGCGTTCAGTTCCGCACAGGACAATAAAACCACGCAGATGGATCCCTATATCCAAAATAAAGGAAATGCCTCACCTGCTGTAAAACCTGAGGATAAGGTTAAGATCATCCATTCCGATGAATTTAGAAAAGATACCAAGTACGAAGGAAACCAGTATATGGTAGGACACGTTCAGATAGAGCACCAGGGATCTATTCTTTATGCTGATGAAGTTATCCTGTACAACGATCAAAGTCTTGTAAAAGCTATTGGAAATGCAAAACTTCAAAATGCAGACGGCTCCGTGATCACAGCCCACGAAATGGAATATAATGGGGTTACCCAAAAAGGAGTCGCCAAAAAAGATGTTGTTCTTACCGATCCGAAACAGACCATTAAAACCGATATCCTGTATTATGACAGACTTGCCAATCAGGCATACTTCAATACCGGAGGAACGATTTCCGATGCACAGAATGTAATGTATACCAAATCTGCGACTTACTTTCTTAATACCAAAATGATCGATTTTGTGGGCAATGTAAAAATAGACAGCCCAGATTATATCATAGAAGGCCCCAATATCAAACAGAATCAAAATACCAAGGTTGCAGAGTTTTTCGGACCTACGACAATTACCAACCGTGCTAATCCCAAAAACCGGATTTATACCGAAAGAGGAACCTATAAAATGGAAACTAAAGAAGCTTTCCTCAATAAAAATTCCAAAATATTTTATAACGACAAGATCCTCACCGGGGATGATATGTATTTTAACAATATCACCGGGTTCGGTAAAGCAACCGGAAATGTTACACTCGATGATCCTATAGAAAGAAGATATCTCAAAGGCGGTTACGGAGAAGTTTTTCAGAAAAAAGATTCTGCCATGATGACCAAGAGTCCCTATGCCGTTAAAATCATGGAAAAAGACTCTATTTACTTTGCAGCAGAAAAAATTCTTTCCTACCAGAAGCCTGATTCAGCAGATATTACGATAAAGAAAAGCTTTTTAAGAGCTTACAAAAAAGCACGTATCTTCAAATCAAATGCCCAGGGGAGAGCAGATTCCATTGCCTTCAACGAAACAGACGGTATTATGCATATGTATACCAACCCCATTCTTTGGAGTGGCGAAAAACAGGTAACCGGAGACAAAGTTGAAGCTTATTTTAATACAAAGACTGAAAATATAGACTCCCTTAAAGTAATTGGAAACGCGTTTGCAATCAGCAAAGTAGATTCATTAAACCTTAAAGATGAGTTTAACCAGGTAAAAGGTAAATTCATGACTGTTTACTATGAAAATAATGATATTAAAGAAGCCAGAGTAGTCGGAAATGCACAGTCAATCGTTTATGTAGATGATGTAGATCAGGAAACAAAGCAGCCTCAGAGAATAGGGATTACTCTTTCTACCTGCGGGATCATTGGAGCTTTATTTGAAGAAAGAGCCTTACAGATCATATCATGCAGCATAGGAGCCAATTCAGATACCTATCCTATGAGTAAAATAGAACCGGAAAAAAGAAAGTTCTCCGATTTCAATTGGAATACCAAAGACCGGATCAGAAAATGGCAGGACATCCTTGTAGACAGCCCTAATTACGAAGAAATAAAATATTCCGCGGATAATGAACTGTTTAATCAGGCTCAGGAAGCTATAGACAAGGAAAGAGCTAAAGAAGAAGCCAAAAAACCTAAACGGGTACGAAAATAAACTCAGTATTTTTTACGGAAAAGGAAAAATCACCATTTTTAATCTAAAAATGGTGATTTTTTTATGTAAGAAAAATGAAAATATGTTTAAAATATAAGGAAGTAATTACTTTTTTCAATCGTTATAATAGATTATTTAGTTCTCGGATACCGCATTAATTCTATGTTTTATTTTTTTTCATGTTTTATTTAACGTTTTTTTTGTGATTTAAGTTATAATATTTTATAAATTTAATCGAAGAATGATAAAAAAAATATAATGAAAATCGACTATTTCCTCTTAGTCCTTATTTTTTGCTTTACAAGGATTAACGCACAGGTTGGGATTTCGAAAACCCCAGGTTTCCAACCCGACACAAGATCACTTTTACATGTAAAACAGGATGATAACGCAGCGAGATTGCCGAGGGCTAACACAGCTTCAGTACTGCCGTTATCTGCTACTGGTACCACAGGAAACGGAACTCAGGGTTCTATTATCTTTAATAAAGAAACAGGAAGTATTGTTCAGAATGACGGTACGGTATGGAAAATTTCAGATCCTATTGTAACGGCCTTAAAGAACAATAAGATGGCCCGTTTTATAAGAAGCGCTGTCATAACGGCAGATTGCGGAACCTGTGGATTAGGATGTGGAGGAGTAAACAGACTTTGTCCCCAAACAGGAGGAGCAATGGATGTTCCATTTACAAGTGCCAGCCCGAGTTATAATGATATTTCAGCAGATGTTTCTCTTGCATCGGCTACGAGCAATATTATTAATATCAAGACAAGAGGTTTGTATAAAATTTCTTTCAAAAGTGGTGCTATAGACGTTAAAACACCGGCGCTATGCGTAGGAGTAACAATTAATCTATACTCAAAGGTTGATCTGGAAACAAGTACTGCAGCAGCACCCGCCACATGGAGGCCTATTACAAATAATACCACAAGTTCCACCAGTGGTGCATTATCCTTAGGAAGCTTGTCTCCGGGAGCTATTGATGTAGGACAGTCACTAGTTCTTACTTATGTAGGCAGCTTTGAAGCAGGTGACAATTTAAGACTTAGGTTCTATGGGAACCAGAATATTGGAACAGGGGTTTGTACCGGTATTATTGGCGGAAATATAATGTCTTTTTCAATGAATACTACAGGAAACGCAGTGTCAGAAATCATTGTTGAAAAAATAAATATGCAATAAAATGAAAAGGATAATATTAATTTTAGTGTGTTTATTTCAATACGGCTTAAATGCACAGGTAGTTATTGGTGACAACATTGCCAGCAATCAGAACATATTAAAAATAAAAGACGGAACCAGAGGAGCAATACTCCCTTATTCCAATACTTATACCACTTTTCCTAAATATGATGCTGCATCACCGGATCTCTTTAGTGACTACCCTAACCTTGTAGGCGGGGTTATCTATAATAAAGCGGATGATCAGTATTATAAATATGACGGTTATGCCTGGAATCCGGCAAGGCAGATACAGGGAATATTTCAGCCTAAAGGTTCAAGATTGGGAATTTCTTCAGGAATTACAATACCTTGCTTCGCCTTTGGTCTTGGGATATGTCTTTCCTTAGGTGCTCCGGTTTATCTTGCACCTGATAATAAAAGCCAGGTTCTTGTGGATAATCTGCTCTTGAAAAATCCAAGTTCTGTGACGATAAAACAGAATGGAGTTTATGATATAGCTGCAGCCCTAGGTTTTACAGGTGGGAGTGTGGGTGCCCAGATAGGTGTTACAGAATTTAAGCTGACACTGCAGGTTAAATATACTCCTGCTTCGGATTGGGAGACTATTGTTACCAAAAGTAATTACTCTATTATATTTATTATTGACACTCAGGGAAGTAAAACTTCAAGTTTCTCCCAGACGGTATCCTTACCTGCTGGCGCTGAGCTGAGAGTTGTTCCGACGATAACAACTATTGGTGGTTCCGGAGGATCTCTTGCCGCATACGGAACAGATTCCAATTCTGTAAACTCATATATTGGAGCTCGTTTAATTAAAGCCTATTAATGATGAAAAAATATATATTCTGCCTGTTCTTGTTTTCGTTAGGCATTTACAGTGCGCAAGTTAATTTTACAAACATACCAAACCCTGATTCTAATGCCAATGGTAATGATCAGGTAATGATGTACATAACAAATACAAGTGAAGCAACCGGAGTTAAAGGTTTCGGTTTACCTGCGGTTGAAACTGTTACTGATTTGCCTTATACCGGAGTAAACGCTCCCGGCACAAGGATAGAAGTTTTAAGAGGTATGCTCATATTTGTGAAAAGTACAGGTCAGGTAATGGTATTCGACGGGCTTGTGTGGAGCAAAGCCTTTGAAATTGAATCTGATAATATTTCAAGATTTACAATAAACCCTGTAAATACGACTTCAGGTGCTGTGATGCTTCCTATTAATTCCTTAATTGATAAGCCTAATTTTTTAGCAGATCCATTAAAGCTTAAAACTAATGTTCTTACAACTGGAGCAGATTTAAATAGACTTTATATCCGGCAAAGCGGTTTGTACAGAATTAATGTAAGCCTGAACTTTACAGGTGCTGCAGGTACATTTAGCAGCAGATTGGGAGCAAGTTTATATGTTAATGATGCTAAAAGATTCCAGCTTTTGGAAAATGCGGTGAATTTTGACGGCACGATCAGAAAAATTAGCCTGGATTTTTCAGTGTATGCAGTTCAGGGACAGTATATTACTTTAGAAGCTATTTCTGAAGTCGGGGGAACCACTGCTTATAATGTGATTAACAACAGTTATGTAACAGTCGAAAAAGTACTTTAAATTAGTCTCCTACTTTTTATTATTTATATTAAATTACCCTTGAGATCATCAGGGGTGATTTTTTTATTCCCGACAGATAATTTCTACATGTGCTGAATCTTTTTTAGCTTTGCTGAAAATTTTTGCGACATGGAAATGCATAAAGACTTTTTTATATATCAGGCACAGACCACAAAATTTGCAGCAGGTTTTGAAGTGGAAAAAGCAGAAGGAAGCTATATTTACGGAACAGATGGGAAGAAATATCTGGATTTCGTTGCAGGTGTTTCTGCCAATACTTTAGGTCATTCACATCCTAAAGTGGTGGAAGCCATCAAAGAGCAGGCAGACAAATACCTGCACGTAATGGTGTATGGAGAATATGCACAGGAAAAGCCTGTAGCATTATGCAAACTTCTGGCAGAAGCTACCCCCGATCCCTTGGAAATTACCTACCTGGTAAACAGTGGGGCAGAAGCTATTGACGGAAGTCTTAAGCTGGCCAAGCGTTATACAGGAAGAGAAGAGATTGTTTCCTTTAAAAATTCATATCATGGTAACACGCACGGTGCATTGAGTGTATCCGGAAACGAAACCCATAAAAGAGAATTCCGCCCGCTGTTGCCTATGGTCAGCTTTATAGAATTCAATAATGAAAATGATTTTGACAAAATTACAGAGAAAACAGCCTGTGTCATCCTGGAAACAATTCAGGGAGCAGCAGGATTTTTAGTTCCGGAAGGTGATTATTTAATCAAGCTTAAAAGAAGATGTGAAGAAGTAGGTGCACTTCTGATCCTTGATGAAATCCAACCGGGCTTCGGAAGAACCGGTAAACTATTCTCTTTTGAGCATTTCGGAATCGTTCCCGACATCCTAGTAATGGGTAAAGGCATGGGTGGAGGAGTTCCGGTAGGTGCTTTTATGAGCTCCAGGAAGATTATGGAAACACTGTCGCATTCACCTAAGCTGGGACATATTACAACATTTGGAGGAAATCCTCTGATTGCAGCAGCCAGCCATGCTACTTTGAAAGAAGTTTTAGAAAGTGGACTGATGGATGAAACCGCTGAAAAAGAAAAACTGTTCAGAGAACTGCTTGTCCATCCAAAGATTAAAAATATCAACGGAAAAGGCCTAATGCTGGCTGTGAATCTCGGATCACCTGAATACACCCTTGAAGCTGCAAAAAAGTGCATGGAAAAGGGGCTTATTGTCTTCTGGCAGCTCTATAGAAACGAGTATATGAGAATCTCGCCGCCACTTACCATTTCAATGGACGAAATTCGTCACGGATGCCAGATTATCCTGGAGGCCTTAAATGAAAAATAGACGATAAATTCTCTCCAATAGGGAGAGAATTTTTTATGTGTTACATTGCAGTTTCTGGGATGAAAATTATATTCAGAAAAGATTTAAAAGCTGTGATAAATATCATGAAGATTCTTTAAAAAAATAACTGCTTTTTAGTGTAATAAAAAAATTAATTTATATATTGCGGGACGATAAAAACAAAGATTATATGGCGAAACATAAAGTCCATTACGAATTTCCAATGCATTGTTTATCAGAGATTTTATACGAATATCTGGCAACGGCAGAGGGGTTATCTGAATGGTTTGCGGATGAGGTAACAGAGAAAGGCGATGATTTCTTTTTTAGCTGGGGAGGAGGACCTGCTGAAAAGGCCACTTTGATTAGATATAAGCCTGAAGGTTTTGTTCGTTTCAGATGGGAAGAAGATGAGGGGACTAAAAATTTCTTTGAAATGACTATCACTATAGATGATATTACAGAAGACCTTGCTTTAAATATTACAGATTTCTGTGAGGAAGGTGATGAAGAAGAAAATGCATTATATTGGGAAAACCTTATAGAAAACCTTAGAATAAAATTAGGTGCGGCATAATCCGTACACTATTAAATGGTAAAACTGATGAACGATTTATCGTTCATTATTTTTTTATAAATAAATCACATCAAAAATTGGAAAATCAATATTTTACATCAGACGGATTAAATGTAAAGAACAGAGCGTTCCTTTTAGGCGACGCAGTGAAAGTTTCTTTCTTTGTGAGAAACGGAGAATTGATTATGGATGAAGAGTGCTATTTCTTCTTAATGGCCTCCATGAGGAAAATGAGAATGAATATTCCGCTTACCTATACCCTGGAGTTTTTTCAGACCCTTTTTCATAAAGATGTTATCGATGGCAGAGGAATAAAAAACGGAATTATCAATTTTCAGGTTTTCAGAAATAATGATGCGGTGACCGTTTCAAAATCTTCCGTATCTTATTTTTATGAAGTAACGGAATCGGATGATATACTTACAGTTCATCAGAGGCCACTGGAAATGGATCTTACTAAGGAAATTAATGTAAATAATAATTTGTTAAGTAATATCAGGGTACACTGTCCGGAAAATATTTACGGAGGCATTTATGCGGAAGAAAATGATCTGGATGATGTCATCCTGCTTAATCCGAACAAGAGGATTGCGCGTACCACTTCCGGAAACCTGCTGTTTTTAGAAGGAAACGTGATCAAAGTTCCCAAGCAGTCCGAAGGTGCATACATCTCTCCCTTGATGGAAAATTTTGTCACTTTCTTACATAAAAATAACCTTGCAGATATCCAGGAGCATGAGATAATAGCTTTTGAATCACAAAAGGCAGAAGAGATTTTAATGATCTCTGATGAAAAAGGCATATTTTGTGTAGGTAAAATAAGAAATAAGACTTTTGGAAGCTCCCGTTTTATAGAAATGGTGGAAAGCTGGAAGAATAGTTTTTAAAATTGACAAACCCGGTAAACAACAAAGTACCCAAGTCCTTTACCGGGTTTTATTCTGAATAAATCAGAAATTGTTTCTTTATTTAGTATTCACGGATGATTTCTGTGAATTTTTGAGCGATTTCTTTCTGTCCACTTTCGCTGGTAACATATTCCCTGTCTTTAGTATTGTTTATAAAGCCAAGTTCTACCAATACCGCAGGAGCTTTTGTTTCTCTCAGCATATGGAGATTACGTTCCTCGATTTTAGCGACATCGAATTTCTTAGAAATTTTTTCAGCAAGTTTTTTTGAACCGTCAGTATTTTGAATATACACTTCAGTGCCTTGTTTCGGGGTTTCCTTGTGAGGACTGCTATTCATATGAAGAGAAATAACCATTTCCGGATTAAGCTTGTTGATTATAGTCGTTCTTTCCTGAAGAGTTGGAGACGTATCAGAATCCCTCGTTAATACGACTTCATACTGATCATGATTTTCATTCAGTTTCTGAATCTCTCTGGCAATATTTATTGTAATCTCTTTTTCAGAGAATTTATCGAAAACCGACCCCATATCGTTTCCGCCATGTCCGGCATCTATAACAATATATTTTTTATTGATAGGAGTAAATGATAAAAATGAAGCAGAAAAGACTGATAAAGCAAGTAATTTGATTCCTTTCATGTCAGTGATTTTGGTTTTCCAAATAACGGGAATTCTTTCTTTAAAATTGGTTAACATAATCTTAAATTTTGTTAATGTTTTTAAAGTGTATCAGATAGAAATTCAGTTAGTTAAGAGAAATGTCTTCAGGTGAATTGGCCCACAGCAGATATTCCCCGCCCAGGTTCTGCATAATCGACTTCCAAAGGGTCTGATCATTAGGAAGTGTATAGTCTAAATTGTAAATTTCTACCACAGTCCACATCTTCCTTTGTACCTCATCATCAAGTTGCCCGGCAGACCATCCGGAATATCCGGAGAAAATTTTCACATCATTAATGCTTAATTCCTTATTAAGAACAGCACTGATGATGCTTTCAATATCTTCCGTGATATAAAACCCCTTGCTGATCTCAGAATAGACCTCGGTAACCTTCTTATCTTTAATGATAAAAAAAACCTTGTCATTTTCTACAGGTCCGCCGTCATAGACCTCTATTTTGAAATCAAAAAAGTTTTTGAACTTACTACTCATCTGGCTGTTTTTTTTGTTCAATATCAAACCAAATGCCCCGCTTTCGTTATGCTCAACGATCAGCACTACCGATCTCGAAAAAATATCGCCGGAAATGTCAGGTGTGGAAATTAATATTTTACCTTTGTATGAGTAATTCATACTCAAATTTAATAAAAAATATTTATGGAAAACCTGCACGACAAGAGAAAAGTGTATGAGAAATCCCAACTTATTGAAAGTGAGATAAAACAAAATCCCATTGAACAGTTCAGAGACTGGTTTCTCGAGGCCAGCAATAGTCCGACGGTCTCAGAAGCCAATGCCATGGCCGTTTCTACGGTAGAAGAGGACGGCTGCCCAAGAACAAGAATGGTGCTGCTTAAGCAATATACTTATGAAGGATTCATTTTCTATACCAATTATGGAAGCAGGAAAGGAAAAGCAATAGAAAACACCCATAAGGCCTGTCTTAGTTTTTTCTGGCCAAATCTCGAA
This sequence comes from Chryseobacterium hilariae, assembly GCF_051400735.1. Lineage (NCBI taxonomy): Bacteria > Pseudomonadati > Bacteroidota > Flavobacteriia > Flavobacteriales > Weeksellaceae > Chryseobacterium > Chryseobacterium hilariae. The sequence continues at coordinate 549,560 of NZ_JBLFFJ010000003.1, read as the reverse complement.
AGGCAGATCATTATTAAAGCAGACCTTGAAAGAATTGCAGAAAACCTGAGTGATGGATATTTCCATTCAAGGCCTAAAGGAAGCCAGCTTGGAGCGGTCGTTTCCCCCCAAAGTCAGGCAATTCCGAACAGGGAGTTTCTGGAAGAAAAATTAAAGGAACTGGAAAAAGAATATGAAACCGGTGAAGTACCAAGACCTGCCAACTGGGGCGGATATATAGCAAAACCCTACGAAATTGAATTCTGGCAGGGAAGACCCAACCGTCTTCATGACAGGATTGTTTATCAGCTGGAGGGTCTTGACTGGAAGATTTCACGCCTGGCACCGTAGGATTTAGAGGTTAGAAGGTAGATGTTGGAAGATGAGAGTTATGGTAGACATGTTGTATGTTTATTGTCTTTCTCTAGAAAAAAGTTTCTAATCTGTTTTGCATTCTTTTTCGCTGGATATCTGTAGGTGGCTGAGGTTCTCGAAGCCACCGGAATACATCAATATTTCAGTTATTACAATAAAAAAAGCCATCTCCTTAGGAAATGGCCTTTGAATTTTTTAATCTGAATGATTATTTTTTCTTAGCACCAGAAACTGCATTGGATAAATCAGCTCCAGCTTTGAATTTAGCAACTTTTTTAGCAGCAATTTTGATCGGTTTTTTAGTTGCAGGGTTGATCCCTTGTCTAGCAGCTCTCTCAGCTACTGAGAAAGTACCGAATCCTACTAAAGAAACTTTTCCATCTTTTTTCTTTAGGGTAGTAGTTACATTACCAATGAATGATTCTAAAGCAGCTTTAGCTGCAACTTTAGTGATTCCTGCATCTTTTGCGATTGCGTCGATTAATTCAGACTTGTTCATAATTTTTAATATTAAGTTAGTTCGTAATTATAGCAAATATAATACTATTTTATAATTGTGCAATTATTTTATTAAAAGTTATAAAATTTTTTTACTTTTTGATGAAAACAGTTAAAATATGATAATTTGATTTTTCACGTAAAATCTACGTTACCGCTCACTAAAATCATGCCAAATGCTTATGAGTATTGACTTTAGCAAAAAAATAATATTATTTTCTGTATTTATTAAATCCTAAATTTCGTGTAAAGTATTAATATTTTTAACGATATGTTTGCTGATTTTACAAATAATAGCCTGAAAGCTTGTGTAATACAAAATTAAATAGCTCGGTTTATGGGAGTTTTAAAATGATTCCAAAAGCCCGATTTATAAATTTTTATTAATAAATTTGCAGAATGTTAATAGAAGTTTTCAAGTCTAAGATCCACAGGGTACGGGTTACGGCCTCAGACCTTAATTATATTGGGAGTATAACGATCGACGAAGATCTTATAGAAGCTGCCGGTCTGGTAGTGGGAGAAAGAGTCTATATCGTCAATGTAAATAATGGAGAACGTTTTGATACCTATGTTATCAAAGGGAAAAGAAAATCCGGGGAAGTATGCTTAAACGGACCTGCTGCAAGAAAAGTACAGAGAGATGATATCATTATCATCATTGCCTATGCACAGATGACTCCCGAAGAAGCAAAAGCATTCCAGCCGAAAATTGTTTTCCCGGATGAAAAAACAAATCTTCTAACCTGATCCATGGAAAAGAAACCAAAGAATCCTTTAAAATCAATACTAACAATAGTAATATCGCTTGCTTTTGCAGGCTTTTTTTTATGGCTAGCCTTAAAAGGTCTTGATTTTAAAGTGATCAAGGTATCTTTAGCAAAGGCAAACTATCTGTGGGTATTGTTTGCGTCTGTTTTCGGTATATTGGCTTACTGGTTCAGAGCTGTGCGCTGGAATCTGATGCTGGAACCGATGGGACATAAAATATCTAACTCAAATTCACTTTGGTCTATATCTTTCGGATACCTGATGAATCTTACCATCCCGAGAAGTGGTGAAGTAGCAAGAGCTACGGCTTTATATGGTGTGGAAAAAGTTCCTGTTGACAAATCTTTTGGAACCATTATTCTGGAAAGGGTAGTAGATCTTATCTGTATGCTGGGATTTCTGGGGCTCACAGTAATATTTAAGTTTGATGCAATCATTTCATTTTATAAATTTGTTACGGAGCAAAAAGCTAAAAAAACTAAATTTGAACCTAATTTTGTTGAAAGATTATTAATGAAAATTGGAGTTAAAGATTTTGATTCATTCTATTTTTATTTAAAAATTTCAATAGGTTTATTACTAATATTAGGTTTAATAGTTTTTTATAAATACAAGAAAGAAAAAGTAATCAATTTTGGAAAAGGAATCCTTCAAGGCCTAACTTCTATATTTAAATTAAAAGAAAAAGGGAAATTCATCCTTTATACTATAGGAATATGGGTTTGCTACTATTTTGCAGCTTATCTTGTGTGCTTTGCACTGCCTGAAACCTCTAATTTTACTATTGCAGACGGCTTTTTCATTATCGTTGTTGGTACCTTGGGAATGATCGTTCCTGCAAGTGGCGGAATTGGTGCATTTAATCTGGCCATGAAGTACGGATTTATGGCTTTATTTATCTCAATGGGGAAAAGTGCTGAGCTAGGAGGTGAAATGGGACTGACCTATTCATTTATTTCGCTACCTCTTCAGATCACCATTATGTTGGTGATGGGGTTTATTTCTATTCCAATGTTAGCTAAAGCAAGAGAAAAAGCAGTTTCTGAAAAAGAATTTGAAAATTAAGTTCACCAATAACTTTTAATAATACGGGTCCAATTTTATAATTGGACTTTTTTTATGTTAAAACCCTATTAAAATGAAGCATTACCACATGCTGTTCACTTTTTTATCAATAAATTTGGTCAATCCACAAATCACATTTATCTTAAACAAAAAATAATTAATAATCTAAAACACTATGGCAATTAATTTACAGAAAGGACAAAAGATCGAGATAGGGCTTACAAAAATGACGATAGGACTGGGTTGGGACCCAAATGAAGGGACCGGCTTCGATTTCGATCTGGATGCTTCTGCCATCATGATTGATTCCGACAGAAAATTATTAAATGAAGAATGCTTTGTTTTCTACAATAACCTGCAGTCTCCCGACGGTGCACTGACCCACACAGGAGACGATCCGAGCGGTAAAAACAGTGACGGCGATGATGATGAGGCAATTATCGTAGATCTTGAAAAAGTAGATCCCCGAGCTGAAGAAATCCTTTTCGTAGTAACCATTGAAGACTTTGAAAGAAGAAAGCAGAACTTTGGCCAGGTAAGAAATTCATACATCAGAATTGTGGATAACAGTAACGGCCAGGAGATCGCAAAATATGAGCTGGATGAAGATTTCTCTATCGAAACAGGAGTAGAATTCGGAAGATTATACAAAAGAAACGGAAGTTGGAAATTTGAAGCATCAGGAATCGGCTACAGAGCAGATCTGGCCTTTTTCCTTGAGAAATATTACAAAGGACAGATCATTAAATAATTATATTTTCAAATACACAAAAACGATAACTATGGCAATTAATTTACAGAAAGGTCAGACGATTGATTTAAGAAAAAATGACCGTGGCGAAAGTGTTTACGACCTTTCAAAAGTAACGATCGGTTTAGGATGGGATGTAAGGAAACAGGGAGGTTTCTTTGGGAAGCTCTTCAGTAAAGAAGCAGAATATGATCTGGATGCCGTTGCATTTCTTTTAGACGGAAATGGCAAAGTGGCCAACCTGGGAAAAACGATGCAGACTAATGAAGGAAGGCAGATCGCGCTTTATCAGGGTGATGTGATTTTTTTTAATTCCATGCAGCATCCAAGCGGAAATATATGGCTGACCGGAGATAACAGAACCGGTGCCGGAGATGGAGATGATGAGCAGATTATCGTTAAACTGGATCAGCTGGATGAAAGTTATCAGAAAATATTATTCCTGGTGACTATTTACCAGGGAAAACAGAATAACCAGCATTTCGGAATGATCGAGAATGCCTTTATCAGAGCGGTAGATGCCAAAGGGAAAGAGATTACAAAATACAGCCTTTCAGGAGATGCAAGTATGAACGGAAAATGCGCGATGGTTTTTGCCGAAGCCTACCGTCATAATGGTGACTGGAAATTCCGAGCTATTGGAGAACCACATCAGACCGATAACTTTATTGAGATCCTGAAGCAATACGCATATTCCAATTAAACCCAGATTTTTATCAAACATAAGGCCGGCAGGAAGTTTTCAACTTCCGCTGCCGGCTTCAGAATTAACACCATACCATGAGCAGAAGATTATTAGCATACTTTTTACTGGATACTTCCGGTTCTATGAACGGAGAACCTATCCAGGCACTCAATAATGGATTTAACGGGCTGATAAGCATGCTCCGTGCAGATCCACAAGCGATGGACAGCCTTCATCTGAGTGTGATTACTTTTGACCGTGAGGTTAAGAATATCATTCCTCTGACTGATCTGGCCAGTTTTTACCCTATGGAAATCACCTGCCCGGACAGCGGACCTACCCATACCGGTGCGGCTCTGGAAATGGTTTCGGAACTGGTGAAAAAAGAACTTGTTAAAGGATCTTCAGACGAAAAAGAAGACTGGCGGCCGCTGCTGTTCATATTTACTGACGGAAAGCCTTCCGATATCCAGAAATACAGACAGATGATTCCGGTGATAAAAGAATTGGAATTTGGAGCTATTGTAGGCTGTGCTGCAGGCCCTAAAGCAGATGAGCAGTTCCTGAAAGAGCTTACAGATCACGTGGTAAAACTGGATACTACAGATGCAATCACGCTTTCTTCATTTTTCAGATGGGTAAGCTCTTCGATCACAATGGGAGGAAAATCACAGGGAACGGGAGAAAGCACACCGCTGCCGCCACCACCGTCCGAGCTTAATATTATAATCTAAATTACTTGTCTTTATAAATCATGAGAAGACTTCCTATTTATTTTTTAGTCGATGTATCCGAATCTATGGTTGGAGAGCCTATTGAGCAGGTGCAGGAAGGTATTGCCAATATCATCAGAGAATTAAAGAAAGATCCGTATTCATTGGAAACGGTCTATATTTCCATTATAGGTTTTGCCGGAGAAGCAGAAGTTATTACGCCCTTGCAGGATATCATCAGTTTTTATCCGCCAAAGATCCCGATTGGGAGTGGAACATCGCTGTCTCAGGGTCTGATCAAAGTGATGGATTGCATAGACAGGGATATTGTGAAAACTACCTACGAAAGAAAAGGCGACTGGAAACCTATTGTTTTCCTTTTTACGGACGGAGTTCCTACCGATGATGCGACAAAAGCTATTGAAAGATGGAATAATAAATATCACGGGAAATCCAATACTATAGCGGTGTCTATTGGTGAAAATACCAACTATAAGCTGCTGGGAACTTTATCAGACAATGTTTTATTGTTCAATAATTCTGATGAAAACTCCTATAAAGAATTTTTCAAATGGGTGACAGATTCCATTAAAACAACCAGCCAGAGTGTTACAGAAGCCAATAAAGAAGGAATTAACCTGTCTAAGATCGATTCTATTATTCTTGAAAAAGTAGATCCTGAACTGGAGCAGAAGTTTCCGGACAATAACTTTGTTGTCTTAAACGGAAAATGCTCAGAAACGGAGAAGCTGTATTTGATGAAGTTTAAAAAAACATTTGCCGAGTCAAGTATACCTGGAATGTCTACAAGATATTACAGACTGGATGGAGCCTATAAAATTGATGAAAAAGCCTATGTGAGGCTTTCATCTTCCCAGAAAAACAACCTTAAAATTTCCATCGAAGAGCTTCAGGGAGGAACCTCATGTCCTCATTGTGCCAATCCCGTTGCGCTGGCAACCTGTTCTTGCGGAGGAATTCATTGTCTGAAAGGAGAAGGATATAATAAATGCCCCTGGTGCGGAACTTCAGATTATTATGGATTTTCCAGTGAAGGATTTGATATTAACAGAACATTAGGGTAACGGCAGAAAAACCTATTCGGAAGCCAAAGGAAAACACCATGGAAAAAACTGTGATTTACAGAGAAAAAGAAGAATTTAAAGAAGTCCATCTGGTGCTTAAAAATGCCAGTTCAAAGCAGTTTTATGAATACCGTTTTGAGATGGAAGACTTTCCGAATATCAGGATCAAAAACATCGTCAACCTTCGGGAAACAGGACTAACCTTCGAAAACAATACAATATCGGGAATTCCCTATGTAAACAGTGTTCATGATCTTGATATTGAATTCTACCATATCTATGATGAAAACTGTTTAGAAACCAAAAAGGTACATTTATTTGTCAATGCTGATCCAAAAGATCTGTGGAAAAATATTCCTGCTGATATAAATGCTGTTTTCTTCAAACCTGATGAGGCTTCTTACAAAGGCCGTTTTTTAAACAAAAAAATTGCTGTCGTATCCAAACGGGGACGCTCTCATGCCCATGAAGGAAAATTCAGGGATGATGATTTTGCTGTGAACAAACTTCCTGAAGGATGGAACATTGTTTCAGTTGCTGACGGTGCAGGTTCTGCTTTAATGGCAAGAGAAGGTTCCAGATTGGCTGCATCTTCAGTAAACAGTTTTTTTAATTCAGAAGAGATTTTATCCCAAATCGAAAAAAATATTGAAATCGTTTACAGTACCTCTGAATCACAAGAAATGCAGTCCGAAGCCAGAGGAAATATTATAAGAACTCTGTATGCGGGAATACTGAACGTGTATAATGTTTTGGACAAAACGGCCACAGAAAACTTTTTTTCTATAAAAGATTTTCATACTACATTGGTTTTTGCACTGACAAAAAAGTTTGATTTCGGATATGTAATTCTTACTTTTGGAGTAGGAGACTGCCCAATCAACCTCATTAGTCCTGATTTTTCTAAAGTAAAACTTCTGAACCGCATGGATGTGGGTGAATTTGGAGGTGGAACCCGTTTTATCACGATGAAAGAGATCTTCAGTGATGATATGGCTTCAAGATTTGGAATCACCTGTGTGAATGATTTTTCTTATCTCGTACTGATGACCGATGGTATTTACGATCCGAAATTCATGACAGAAAGCCGGCTTGAAGATATCGACAGCTGGAAAACATTTTTTAATGACCTTGCAGGAAATAATGATGACCGTACAAAAGTAGACTTTGCCAGTGATGCAGACATTGATCAGCAGCTTCTGGCATGGACCGATTTCTGGAGCCGGGGAAATCATGATGACAGAACACTGGCCATAATCTATTAAGCATGAAAAAGACCATTCAAGTTGTTTCTATTCTGGACGCAGCAAAATCCTATGAATATGTGGATGAAAGCCCTATCCGGGGCGGAGTGAAAGATGTTTATTTTTCGCCGGACAGAGAATATGTGGTGGCTTTTTACCGAGATCCTCTGGATGCCGGACAGAAAGAACGTATTATGAGAATAGTCTCCACTTATCTTGGAAATATACAGAACGGAAACTCAGCGGATTACTTTCTGAACGAAATATTCAGATGGCCGTATGATATTGTAGAAAAAAATAAGCTGACAGGAATTGTGGTTCCTGTTTATCATAAAAAATTCTTCTTTGCGAAAGGATATATCGGATCAGATAATATTCAGGGTCAGGATAAAGTTGGAAAATGGTTCACTGCTCCCATGTTCAGAAACCAGCAGTATCCGTTGAGGCTGGATCATTCAGAACTTGGGGATTGGCTGAGCTATTTTCAGATTACCATCAATATCAGCAGGGGTGTGAAAAAGCTTCACCAGATGGGATTGGCACACTCCGATCTTTCCTACAATAATATTCTGGTAGATCCGGTGACGAAATCGGCCTGTATTATTGATATAGACGGATTGGTTGTTCCGAAATTATTTCCACCGGAAGTGATTGGAACCGCAGATTTTATTGCGCCTGAAGTTTTAAAGACCAAACATCTGAGCATGCAGGATCCCGACAGGCATCTGCCTAATCAGAAGACCGATCTTCATGCATTAGCCGTGCTCATCTATATGTATCTTTTCCGGAGACATCCTTTAAGAGGAGGAAAAATATGGGATCTTGATTCTGAAAAAGATGAGATCATTTCTATGGGTGAAAAAGCTTTATTCATAGAGCATTTCCGGGATCCATCCAATCAGGTAAAAGCTGAGCACCTCAGAAAATGGGATGCATTCTGGGGCGATCCTCAAAAAATTCCGTTCACAGCGGCAGGTCCTTATCTTTCCGAACTGTTTAAAAAAGCATTTATAGACGGGCTTCATGATCCCATCAGGCGCCCTACAGCCAATGAATGGGAAACTGCACTATTGAAAACAGCTGATCTTATACAACCCTGTCACAATCCGGAATGTACAGAAAAATGGTATGTCTTCGACAACAGCAGCAATCCAAAATGCCCTTTCTGTGGTACTCCGCATAAGGGAACGCTTCCGGTTTTGGATCTCTATTATAAATTTGATGAAGATGTATGGAAGCCCGAAAACCACCGACTGATGGTATATAACAACCAGTATTTATTCAAATGGCACGTGTCAAGAAGGGTGATCCGAAATGAAAATCTTACCCTACAGGATAAAATGCCGGTCGGGTACTTCACTTTTCATGAAGGAAGATGGGTATTGGTCAATCAGAGCCTGACTTCGATGAAAGACGTTACCGAACAGAAAGAAATTTCACCCGGCTCTATGGTGGAACTGACGGATGGAAAGAAAATACTTTTGTCTGCCGAAGAGGGAGGCAGGCTCATCTTTGTTACTTTAGCCAATCAATCATAAAAAATCTACAGATTTTTTAGAAACTTAAATGTACTCTTATCCACAAAGTATTTAACTTTTAAAATCACTTAAGTGTTTAATATCTTTTATGACTTTTTATGGTTGAAAAATTTAGTTGGATGGGGCTTCGAGAGCTTAGCCCTCAGAAATATTTGTCGTTGGTGACCTTGTGTGATCAGTGACTCTTAGAGCCCCCTTGAAATTCCATAAAAAAAGAACGCTCATCCTCATCCACAATCCTAAAGCCTAAACTCTTGTATAAATTTTGGGCTTTATTGGTCTTTAAAACACTTAATGAAACTGTTTTTCCTTCTGCTGAAGCTTCTGCCAGGATATCACTCAGAATAGTTTTGCCGAGTCCTTTTCCCTGTTGTCCGGGATCAATCTGAAGCTGCAGAACCTCTGTTTTATCTTCAGCTCTGTTGATTTTCAATAATCCGACAGGTTCATTATTCTAAAGAATGATATTCGCTTTTTCGAACTGATAAAGAATTCTCTGAAGCGTTGTCTCCCTGTCTGTCGGAAGTTGGGAATCTGCATAATGCGGATTCATGGTCTTCGTTCTTAGGTCAAGAAGATAATCAATATCGTTTTCCGAGGCTTTTCTATAGGTGATATTTGTGTTCATAAGTTGTTTTTGAGCTCGGGGTGAGCAAGAAAATTATTTTAACGGTGAATACACTTTCGAATTCTTTTGGAACTGATATTTTAAGATGGCGATATTCAGGATGTAATTCTGACATTTTGCAGTTTTCTATTCAAATTCTTTTTTCCATTTTATAGTTGGTAATACCAATCCCTTTTACCTTGACGGTTTGCTCCTGGACTACTTTAAAAAAAATCTTTTCAAAGAAGGATCTCGCCGTTTTGCTTACATCTGCAGTCAGTGTTTTCTACTTTCAAAGTATGGTTGTTGATTACTTTTGTTATGATCATGACCTACTGATGTCCGGATGTGAGGAGAATTTTAGATAGTATCTGGATGGAAGTGTGCTCGATTATTGTATGAAATTAAAACATTTAAGCCTAACATAAATTATGAAGTGTGAAGCTGAATAATTGATCCTTTATAAAATTTAGTCAGGTCATACAGATCCCCGAAATAGCGCTGCAGAGCAGGATCATTGTTCTGATAAGATCCATTCTTCTGAAACTGGTCTTCTGCAAGAGCATACAGTGAAGGATAATCTGCTTTTAAATAATGGGAAAGAACCGTACAGTTCCCTTTTTCTTTTAAGGAAATATCTGTGAAAAATAATCCATAAACAAGGAATTGATTAAAATTCTGGGAATCTGCCATGAAATTCAGGTTCTGTTTAGAATATTTTTCATATTCTGAAAGCATTTTCTGGAACGTTTTCACATTTTCTTTTTTAGGAATTTCATAAAAAAGATCAAGTCCGTGAATAAAAAGCTGGGTTTTAACTTCTTCCCGGTCAGTCGGGTAAACACTACTGAACCATGTAAAAATACTTGAAAGCTCATCTTTAGAAAGGTTTTCTACAGAATCTTTTACTTTATTTTTGATGATCTCAAGACTTACTTTTGCATCATCCTGAAGAAAGTTTATGATATTTTCTTCCTCGCGGCAAAGTTTATTGTACAAATTGATTTTGGCAATATTAGGATTGGTTTTGATAAAATAAAGTTCTTCTGCCATTGCTTTGTACCACAAATCTTTTTTGTAAAGTGGTAACTAAAGATACAAAATATGTAGTGATTAAAATTAAAAATGTTATGCAGTGAATTATTAATCATATTTATGTTTTTATGAAACACTCTTCTGTTTTCTTCAGAATCTTTAAATTTTGCTATAGCATATCCCTGTTTTTCAATGTTTTTTATAAATTTTTTTAATCATAGGTTCTTTAACCATATTTTCAGTTTTAAAATAAGACATTCTTTTAGATTGATACAGATTAAAAAAATAGATAGATTTATCTATTTTTTATGTAGATTTGTAAAAAATTTCAAATGAAAAAAGAGAAAGTACAGGAAAGAATTATCAGAGTGGCCTCAGATCTTTTTTACAGACAGGGGTTTAATTCAACCGGGATCAATCAGATTATTGCCGAAGCTGATATTGCGATAGGCTCGCTGTACAATCACTTTTCTTCCAAAAACGATCTTCTTCAGGCTTATCTTACCAAAGAAGAACTTGAATGGTTCAAAGGGTTTGAAGAGCATTCTGCAAAAGTTTCCGGGCCAAGAGAAAAAATATTAGCATTGATTGATTACCGTAAAAAATTACAGGTATCATCAAAATTTGCAGGCTGTCATTTCATCAAAATTGTTTCGGAAGTAGGAGACAGCAGTCCGGCAGTTTCTGATTTTGTAAAGCAGCACAAACTGAAACAGAAAGAAATGATCAGAAAGCTGACCGGTGACTATGCAGAAAATAAAAAAAACATTAATGCAGATCTGATTACAGAAAATATTTTCCTGCTGATAGAAGGAGCTGTAGTAACATCTACGATCAATAAAAACCCAGATTCTTTTGATCAGATCCAAAAAATGATTGAGGCCCAGCTGCCTTAATTTTTTTTTCTTATTTTAAAATAGATATATCTATATAAAAATGAATTATAAATATTTGAAACTGATGGTTATATTATCCGGCCAGTTGCTTACAATCATGGATATTTTTATCATTAATGTGTCCATTCCTTCAATTCAGCGGGATCTTCATGCTTCTAACGGAGAAATGCAGCTGATGATTGCGTCTTATTTAATTGGTTTTGCTTCATTTCTGATCACAGGAGGAAGGCTCGGGGACTTGTATGGAAGGAAAAAGATATTCATGATTGGCTTGTTGTTTTTTATGTTGAGCTCTGTTGCATGTGGAATTTCTTCTGGTGCAGCACTTCTTGTTATCTCCCGTTTCATTCAGGGGATCAGTGCAGCTTTGATGTCTCCGCAAGTGCTGTCGATGATACAAGTGCTGTTTGCCGGGCATGAAGAAAGAACAAAGGCGATGGGCTGGTACGGGATCACGATTGGGGCAGGAACTGTTCTGGGGCAGTTTCTGGGTGGCTATTTTTCATCAATGTCCCTGATGCAGGAATCATGGAGACTTATTTTTCTCATCAATATTCCGGTATGTCTTCTCGCCCTCTTTTTCAGTCAGAAAATATTAAATGAATCTAAAATTTCAGCAGAAAAAAGTACTTTCGACTTTTTGGGTGTGATGATACTGGTTGCCGGGCTTTTCTGTTTTACCTATTCGCTTACTATGTCTGAGCATCAGGGAATTCAGGTTAAAAGCATAATAATGGCCATGGTTTCAATACTTTTATTAATTTATTTTATTAAAAATCAAAAGGTGAGGATTAAGCATGGGAAATCTTACCTGATGGATTTCGGTTTATTTAGGTATAAAAATTTCAATCTGGGTATACTGGCAGTTTCTTTTTTCTTTATAATGCTGGATTCTTATTTTTATATCCTGTCGCTGTTTTTCCAGGACGGATTGCACATAGGATCAATGACTGCAGGAGGAATTATTGTTTTCCAGGGATTGGGTTTTATCCTGGCCTCTCTGTTTTCTGCAAAGCTTATTTTAAAGTACGGCAAAACCTTCTTAATTGCCGGATTAGGTTTGATTATAGCGGTTCTTCTCCTGCAAATCCTTTTATTTGATACAGAAACTTCTTTTTTTATGCTTTGTCTGCTGCTGTTTTTTCATGGTTTAGGCGTTGGATCCATTATTCCTTCACTGGCTAATATCGCTTTGTCAGGTCTGCCTCAAACACTTGCCGGAAATGCTTCGGGAGTTTATAATACTTTTCAGCAGGCTGCTGCGATAGTAGGAATTATTATAGTAGGAAGCATATTCTATTATTTCTTAGGAGAAAAACCTTCACCACAAAATTACCGCAATGCTTTTTCCATCGCTTTGGGTGTCAATATTATTTGTCTTTTTATCGTTTTAATTTCAATCGTAAGGGTTCCGGAGTACATACTTCCTAAAAGAAAATAGCCTGAAAAATATATGACTCATATGTTCAGAATTTGATTCTAATACTTCTTTTAGAAATGAATCATGAATTCATAATCAGCTATTTTTTTAACTGACTGCAATGCAATTTTTGCCATACTTCTGGTGATTTTTAACTTGTTTGTTTTGAAGTCTGTTATTTTATCAAATGCTGCTGGAAATACACAAAATGATGCTCAATAGACCTGCTCCAGTACTCCGTGTTATGGTCATCCGGTTGGCTGATAAATGTTACCGGAATCTTCAGACTTTTGGTCTGTTGTTTCAGACTGATGGAATTTGAATATAGAATATCTTCTGTTCCACAATCAAAAATAAAGGCTTTCTTAAAACCCGGATGCTGTTTCAAAAGGGTTGATATACTGAACTGATTCCAGTTTGTGGTTTTCGGATTGCCCAATTTTGTTGTTAAATCCTCCGGCATTCTGTTATTCTGCCAAAATTGCTGGCTTACCTTCTGAAAATTAGGATAATCAATTTCTAAGGCTCCACTTGTGGAACCTGCCGTATTAAAGTAGTCAGAATGTAAAATGAAATACCGCAACGCTCCATAACCGCCCATGCTCAAACCGCTGATGAAAATATTTTTGTTATCAATATTAAATGAATGATGCACTTTAGGGACTAACTCTTTAAAGAAAAAATCCTCATACTGCGAATTTCTGTTGATCGGACTGTTGATATAATAAGAGGTAAAACCGTCTGGAGTAACAATAATAAAGCCGTACTGATCAGCGAGTTTTTGCAAGTCTGTAGTTTGCGACCACTGTTTGTAATTTTCGCTGTAACCATGTAAAAGATAAACCAAAGGAAATTTTTCTGTTTTGTTATATGCTTTGGGCTTAAAAACCAGAACAGTGTCGGGTTGTGCCAAATGTTCAGATTTTATAATCCATTTTTCCTGTGCCTTTGATGAAATGGCTGCCAGTAATCCAATCATTATACTTATTGCTTTGTTCATATTTCGTATTTTTATTGCAAAATTCAGCAAGCAATTTGTGGTGTGCAATAACGAACAAAATTGTGAGCACCCAAAAAATGACAGTTATGCGTAAAGAAAATTCAACCAATGCGATTAATGAACAGTTTTTGTTTCAGGTTTGTGAATTAAATTCAGCAATAGCAATGATTAGCGGCCGGTGGAAGTCACAAATTGTTTATTCCATTTCACAGGGGAACAACCGCTTCCATTTGCTGAAAAAGGAGTTGCCGAATATTTCCGAACAGGTTTTAGGCCGCCAGCTTAAAGAATTGGAAACACATGCAGTCATTGTCAAAAAAGAAATCCCTGAGACTGTGCCTGTAGGAGTTAAATATGTTTTAACCAACAAAGGCCAGGATCTGATTCCTATTCTGGAAAGCCTTTGCGATTGGGGGAAAACGTATGCCGAAGGTAAAGAAATTTCAGTTTGTCCTCTGGCTTAAAATAGTGTTATGACATTATTCTGGTTATAAATACAAAAAAAGAAGCTGCCAATCTGCAGCCTCTTTTGATTTATTCCGTTATTGTCGGATTAGTTTTCCTGTCGAGCAAGATGATTATGATTCAGTTTATTTTATCCAAATGCTCTCTTCAGTAAACTCTCCACTTTCGGCTCACTTCCCCTGAAGCTCTTATACAGTTCCATCGGATCCTTTGTTCCGCCTGAAGAAAGAAGAACCTTGTATTTTGCAGCCGTTTCAGGATTGAAAATTCCGGTTTCTTTAAAATACTGGAATGCATCCGCATCCAGAACCTCTGCCCATTTGTAAGAATAATAGCCTGCGGAATATCCGCCCTGGAAGATATGTGAAAAGCTCGGGCTCATAGCCGTTTCAGGATTCACAGGATAAAGCGAAGTGGCTTTTGTATATTTATCTTCAAATTCTTTCACACTCACAGTTTCCAATTCTCCAACTTTCGTATGGTAGTTCATATCCAGAAGCCCGAAACCAAGCTGTCTCATGGTTTGATAACCTTCCATAAAGCTTTTAGACTGTTCAATTTTTTCGATCTTTTCATCAGGAAGTACTTCACCTGTTTTATAATGTTTGGCAAATGTTTTTAAAAACTCAGGCTCATAGCAGAAATTTTCCAGAAACTGAGATGGCAGTTCCACGAAATCCCATTTCACAGAAGTTCCGGAAAGGCTTGGATATTGTGTATCCGCCATCATCCCGTGAAGCGCATGCCCGAATTCGTGAAATAAGGTTGTCACTTCCTGGAATGTCAGTAAGCTTGGAGTATCTTTCGTTGGCTTGCTGAAATTACAGACAATAGAAATATGCGGCCGGGAGTTTTCGCCGTCTTTTTTATACTGATTTTTATAGCTGGTCATCCATGCTCCGGCTCTTTTGCCTTTTCTTGGAAAATAGTCTACATACAGCAATGATTTGAAATTTTTTTGTGTATTTCCGCTTCCTGTCTCAGAAACTTCATATACTTTTACATCCTCATGGTATTTCGGAATATCATTTCTTTCCTCAAAGCTGAGTCCGAAAAGTTTTCCTGCCAGGCCGAAAACAGCTTCCTGTACCTGGTTCAAGGGGAAATACGGCTTCAGCTCTTCATCATTAAAATCATATTTTTGTTTTCTCAGCTTTTCTGCGTAGAACGTGTGATCATAACCCTGTAATTCATCTATTCCGTCTGCTTTGGCAAGAGATTTCAGCTCTTCAATCTCTTTATCTGCATAAGGCTTTGCTTTCGTTAAAAGTTCATTTAAAAAATCAAAAACTTTTGCCGGAGATTTTGCCATTCTTTCTTCGAGAACATAATCTGCATAATTCTGATAGCCTAATAATTCAGCTTTTTGCTGCTTTAATTGCAGAAGCTCCTTGATGAGCTCCTGATTGTCGAATTCTCCACCGTCAAAAGATTTTTTACCATTGGCCAGAGTAATTTCCTTTCTCAGCTCACGGTTTTCAGCATACGTCATGAACGGAATATAGCTTGGATACTGTAATGTAACTACCCAGCCTTCCAGTTCTCTTTCTTTCGCTTCTTCAGCATATTGTTCAAGGATGGCTTCCGGAATTCCAGCCAACTCTTCTTTATTGGTAATATGTTTAAAATAAGAATTGGTAGATGCTAAAACATTCTGCCCGAACTGAAGTGACTTCAAAGACAGATCCATATTGATCTTCTGCAGCTTTTCTTTATCCTCCTCATTTAGCAGGGCACCGCTTCTTACAAAACCTTTATAAGTTTCGTTCAACAGCATTGCCTGTTCCTCAGTCAGATTATATTTTTCTTTTTCGTCGTATACTTTTTTGATCTTACTGAAAAGAGCTTCATTTTGAGAGATCTTTGAAGAATATTCGGTTAAAAGCGGAGAAACTTCCTGAGCTATTTTTTGAATTTCGTCACTTGTTTCTGCAGAATGTAAATTGAAAAAAATATTCGAGACCACATCCAGCTGATCACCTGAATAAGCCAATGCTTCAATAACATTTTTAAAAGTAGGCGCCTCAGGATTGCTGACAATAGCATTGATTTCGTCTTCAGATTTTTTGATCAGTTCCCTGAAGGCAGGAAGAAAATCGTCATTTTTAATGCCATTAAAAGGCGCTGCATGATATGGTGTACTGAATTTCTCTGTTAAAATATTCATTTTTCGATTTTTATGTATGGTAAATTTAATGATTCATTGGAATTCAGAGCTGGAATGCACAAAAATAATGCCCGGATATCAAGATGTGACAAAAAAGTTTTATCTTTAATAATCTTGTCATATGAAAAGAGGTGGCGAGGGTGGAATGACTAATTTTGAAAGCAGGGAATTATACACTATTGAATTAAATATGCTAAGTGTTAAAAAGCTAAAAAAACAACTCAAAATAAATCAAAAACTATGAAAACACTCTTAAAAATCCTTGGCGTAATCATCCTTTTAGCCGTTGTATATGCAATTATTGCAATGTTGGCTTTTGATAAAAATTATCATTTTGAACGATCAGTTGTAATCAATGCTCCGAAAGAAAAAGTATGGCAGCATGTGGGCTCATTAAAAGAATACAATGTCTGGGACCCTTTTTCCAAAGCAGACAAAAATATCATGATCACCTATTCCGGAGCCGGCGACAAACTGGGAGATTCCTACCACTGGAAAGGGAATGATCAGGTAGGAGAGGGCGAGCAGTCCATCACTGAAATTGTACCCAATGAAAAATTAATTACAAAACTTCATTTTATCAAACCTTTTGAAAGCGATGCTAAAACTGTTTTTGTGCTAACTCCTGACGGAAACGGAACCAAAGTAACCTGGGCAATTGATTATGAACTGACTACCATGATGAAGATCATGAAACCTATGATGGATATGAATATGAAAAAGATGTTTGATCAGGGGTTGGGAGATCTTAAAAAGATTGCTGAAAAATAAAGATATAAGCCTTGTAGAAATGCAAGGCTTTTTTTACTGCCTTTTTGGGACCACACATTTTATTATCCGGGCTCAGGTTATTTTAAAAAATTATTATCTTTATGTAAAGATTAGATTCATGGAGAAGATCGTATTTGAAAAAAGTGATATAAGAGATTACGTAAAAACAGTGATTTCTGAAAAAATAGAAAAACTTAAAAATTTTATTGAGTTTACCCTGGAAGCAAGCCGTGATATTAAAAAGACCCCAAAATATGACAGTATGAGGGAAGAAATGCAGGAAGAAATTTATCAGATGCAGCGTCAGCTAGGTGCTTTGAATGATCTTAAAAGAAATATGTCAAAAGTTCTGAATACCTCTACAGAAAAGATACAGCTGGGCTCTCTGGTAATTACTAACAAAGCCCGTTTCTATATTTCGGTTTCATTAGGAGAATTCTTTTATGAAGGTGATCGGTTTTACGCCATTTCCCCGGAAAGTCCTATGGCTAAAAAAATGATGGGCATGAAATCCGGTGATGCTTTTACATTGAATAATATCCATCAGAAAATTGTAGAGGTGATTTGATTGCGCGTGCAAGAAGCAAGAGCCAGGAATCAAGAGTTAAGATACCTGGTTTCAGATTTTTGCAGCTTTAAACTCAATTGTGCTGAATATTTTCCTTAGCTAATTTGTAAATCATACTCTTAAACTATCAAATTCTCAAATCCTGTAAAATCTTATCCGGAATGTAAAATGTACATAAAACGAAGCTTACTGCTGAAAAATCTGGCATAAATCAATGTAATGCATTCAATTACATATTGTAAATTTGCAATATGAATAATGCAGAAATTTTAAAAAACATCATAGAACAAAGGAGAAGTATATTCCCGAAAGATTATTCCGAAAACGAAATATCTCAGGAAATTATAGATGAAATTTTACATTCAGCAACCTTGGCTCCTAATCATAAGCGTACAAAACCATGGCGTTTTAAGGTTTTTAAAGGAGGGGAAAAATCAAAATTAGCTTCAGAAATGCAGGCTATTTACAAAGCTACGCAGCCCGAACAGATTTTTCTGGAGAAAAAATACCAGGATATCGGCTTCAAAATCAATAAAGCTGATACTGTCGTTTCCATAGTGGTCAATTTCAGCGGCATGGTTCCTGAATGGGAAGAGATTGCTGCTGTTTCCATGGCGGTTCAGAATATGTACCTTACCTGTACCGCAAATAATGTAGGCTGCTACTGGAGTTCTCCGGCAATTGTAAGCCACCTTAAAGAATCTTTAACCATCGAAGAAAACCAGAAATGCCTTGGCCTTTTCTATATGGGAAAGGTAGATTAAAGTAACCATGTAAAAGTTGACCAATTTACCAATGAATTTTTAGTTAAGAAAAATAAAAACAATGTTGTATTGCCAGATTGATAAATTGTTACATTTAATAATTGTTGAATAAAAATTTTTATTTATCTTTGCACTCTTAAATATTTAACTGGGACGAGTTCCCATAAAATTCACAACATTATGTCAGTAAAAATCAGATTACAAAGACACGGTAAAAAAGGTAAGCCTTTCTTCCACATCGTGGTTGCAGATTCTAGAGCTAGAAGAGATGGTAGATTCATCGAGAAACTAGGAACTTACAACCCAATTACTAACCCTGCAACTATCGATTTGAACGTTGATTCTGCTGTAAAGTGGTTAAACAACGGTGCTCAGCCAACTGATACTGCAAGAGCAATCCTTTCTTATAAAGGTGCCCTTTACAAAAAACACTTACAAGGTGGTGTTGCTAAAGGTGCTTTTGATGAAGCTGAAGCTGAAAAAAGATTCAATGCTTGGTTAGAATCTAAAGAACAAAAAGTACAAGGTAAAGTTGAAGGTTTATCTAAAGCTCAGGCTGACTCTAAGAAAGCTGCTTTAGAAGCTGAAGCTAAAGTAAACGAAGCTAGAATCGCTGCTGCTGTGCAAGTTGAAGCTGATGCTAAAGCTGCTGAAGAAGCTGCTAATGCACCTGCTGAAGAAGTTGCTGAAGCTACAGAAGGAGAAGCTCCTGCTGCTGAAACTGAAGAAAACACTGAAGCTTAAGAATAACCCTGTATGCGTAAAGAAGATTGCTATTTATTAGGAAAAATCACACGCAGACATGGCCTTGCGGGAAACGTTATCCTTAAACTGGATACCGACCAGCCCGAGCTTTACAATAAATTGGAATCAATATTCGTTGAAATCAACGGATTATTGGTTCCTTTTTTTATTGCAAAATCAGCATGGAGTAAAAACGATGCGCTGAATCTTGCGTTTAAAAACTCTTCCGAGGCATTGGTAGACCAATCCTTAGGAAAAAACGTCTACTTACCGCTTTCTACACTTCCAAAACTTTCAGGAAAGCAATTCTATTATCATGAGATCATCGGTTTCGATATCCTTGATGAAAATGATAGGGAATGCGGTGTGATAAGATCCGTAAATGATCAGACTGCCCAAAACTATTTCGTGACCAATCTGGACGGAAAAGAAGTAGTAATTCCGATCATCAAAGACTGGATCCTTGAGGTGAACAGAGAAGAAAGGTTCATCAAAATGCAGCTTCCGGAAGGACTTATCGATGTCTTTTTAGTGTCTTCTAAAAAAGACGAATAATTTAAAACCTGGCAGACTTGCCCTACTTTTAAAAGTTCTCATTATTTCAATTACTCATTACTTATCACTCATTATTCATAATTGAGGGTAATAAATAATCCTGTACAATTTTATCGGCCTGTGAATGAGCGTAAGGTTTGTTATAAGCTTTAGCCGTAACAACAATCACAACAGGTATTTCTGTGAAAATAATAATTTTGTTTCCTCCGTTTCCACTGGACTGATAAGCTTCAAAATTTTGTTTTCCCACTTGATAAACCTTCCTCCAGAACAGATATCCGTATCCCTCAAAATTCTTATCATTTATGAAATAATTGGTGAAAGATTTCTTTATCCAGCTTCTGTCAATAAGCTTCTGACCATTCCATACACCATTATTTTTATAAAGCTGCCCGAATTTTGCAAAATCCAGCGTTCTCATCCGCAGACCACCAGCCAGAGAAGGCTTCTGCTGGGGAGTCAGCTGCCATTTGTAATTCTTAATCCCAAGCGGTTGAAACAACTTCTTTTCAGCGTAGTTCTGCAGACCTTCGGGAACCGTTTTATCTAAGATATCCCCAGTTACGACAACACCTGCCGTAAAATAATTCCAGTTTTTTCCCGGTTTGTTTTCTGTGATAGGTAAATCCAGTGCAAATTTCACCCAATTCTCTGTAGGGTACATATTTTCTTCATTTCCGGGAGAGCTTTCATCAGAATCATTTCCGTCAAACCCAGAGCTCATCGTCAGAAGATTTTTAATGGTAATGCTGTCTTTTTGTAGGGAATAATTTTTGAACTGTTTCAGGTCATAAAATTCTTTCAGCATCTGGTTTTCACTTTTGAAATATCCGTCTTTAATGGCAATTCCCATCAAAGCCGAAGCAAAAGACTTACCAACAGAACGCGTATCCTGAAGGGAATCTCTCCCGGAATTGCTGAAATATTCTTCCAGAAGGAGCTTTTCATTCTTGATGATTACAATACCTGTAATATCCCGGAATCTGTTTTCTGCAATTTTTTTGTTCAAAAGCCTGATCCTTTCTTCATCCGGTTTTTCATCAGACACTATCCATCCGCTGCTGGGCTGTATTTTTTGTATGGCAATTTGTTCCTCCGGAATATTTTTATGAGGAACCGTTAAATGAATTTCCCCGGCTGCAATGGTATTTCCTATCTTTAATGATGTAGTTTTTAAATAAGGCTTGATTTCAATTTTTAAAAGATGGTTTCCTTCTTCCAGCGCATCAATACCACCATTGGCAAGATAAAATCTCATCCACATATATCTTCCCCATGCATCTTCATTTTTTGAGCTCAATAAAGGAATTCTTAATGTGGTTTTCTTCTTTTTATCTTCCGGCATTCCGGCTCCGGGATTCAAATTTTCGGTATAAATTAATTTTCCGTCAACGTAGAAGGTGAATTGATAATTTCCTTTTTTTAGTAATTCATCGGGTGATAATGAAGAATCCATCTGATGGAGATAATTAACCAGAGAATTGTCCATAAAAACACGGATGTCAAGATCTTTATCTTCCTGAAATATTGTTGTCTTAAGAAAATCAGATTCTTTTAACTGATCTAAAGCAATAGTTTTGTCCAGGAAAATAACTTTGCTGATGTATTTTTTATGAAGAGGGTTTATAATCGCATCAGGATCTGTAATATTTTTGGACTGACCTGAATAAAGTCCTGAACCAAGAAGCAAAACAAATAGCAGTATAGATTTCATTCTAATATTTTATCTGAACAAAAATATAAATCGATTTTCAGAAAAAATAGAATGAAATTAACATATTTACCTCTTCATTAGGTTTTTGTATTGCAAAGGAGTAATTCCTGTATTTTCTTTGAAAAGCCTTATGAAATGGCTTTGATCTGCAAAACCACATTCCAGAGCTATCTCTGCCAAGGATTGATGAGTATTGATGAGATTAATGGATTTATTGATCTTCAGTTTTTTGATGTACGCTCCTAAAGTACAGTGAAAATGTTTACGGAAATCCCTGCTCAAATGAACCGGATGAACATCCAGGCTTTTTGAAAGTTCTGTAAGACAGAGTTTTTCTGTGAAAGTTTCGTGAAGTATCTCATCAATTGTATTAACCCATCCCGGCTTTTTATCAGAACTCCGGCTTTTCTCGGATAATTGACCGAAAATAGTAAGCAAAAGCTCATGAACAGACAGCTCAAATGATAGATCACTAACTTTTGTTTCCTTGAAGATCCGGTACATTAATAATTTTAAAGCAGGATTTTTCAAATTAAAGCTCCCTTCAAGAGAATCTTTTGGGATCTGAAACTTTTCAAACCAGTCTTCCGTGAGTTCAAGATGAAATCCTCTCGTAAAAATTTCAGGCTTGATGTTGTAGTGAGCATCTTCCCAATGATGATAAAGCAGTGTTCCGGCCGGGCAGTCATAAGTTTCTTTTTTGTTTCCTTCCGTCATATTTCCCTGCAGCAGAAAAGTGAAATAAGCATTTTCGTGATAATGCCAGTCAACGTAAGAATGTGTATACTCCGTATCCGTGATGGTTAGTCCATCGAAACGCAGGGTTTCATTGGTTTTCCCGAAAAATTCACCATTATGAAGGTTTTTCATGCTATAGTTTTTGTTTTAAATTTTCAATCTGATCATACATTTTTATTGAAAATATTTTTCTGTCGCGGTTTCCGGAAGTGTTCAGAGACTTTGAATTTTAATCTGATGCTTTAAATAATTGTGACTGATAAAATATAATAGGGAATAGCCATTCCGTTTTTTATGAATATTCTTTTTTGAGCCTTTTATCCAGTATAAATGGTACAAATGGAAGTACTGAACCTATTAGATACAATATGATTCTTTTTAAACTCCACCTGTATTTTATTGCGGATAACAGAAGAGCTATCAGAAATATAATAAACAAAACTCCATGGATCCATCCAAAATATTTCACCCCTTCCGGTATATTAAAAAAGTATTTTAAAGGCATTGCAATGAAGAGCAGAATCAGATATGAAAGCCCTTCGATTAAAGCTATTTTACGATATATGATGATCATCTGAATAATTATATTGTCAAAAGATTATTTTTTGGTACTAATATACTTTAATCTACCATTTAAAGCTCTAACAAAATCTAAATTAATTATAACAGAACAATAAATATAGCATGTGTAGTTATAACATATTGAAGAAGACTTAATAAATAGTTATAATTGGTGCATTAAACTATATCATCGCCTAGATAATATCCATGACATAGTTTTGGATTCAATATTTTGATAAATGATTTTTTAAAAAGATAGCGTAATCATCAAGTTGCGCTGTTTTTTTGTAACTTTGCAGACGTTAATTTTTATAAGAAAATTTATAATCAACAAATGAAAAAGCAGACGATTAAAGAAATCCTACAGGATTACAAGAAAGTATTACATCATGACATTACGGTTTACGGTTGGGTAAGAACATTCCGCGCCAATCGCTTTATAGCACTAAATGATGGTTCTACGATTAATAATTTGCAGATTGTTGTTGATTTTGAAAATTTCGATGAAGAGGTTATCAGTAAAATCAGTACAGCTGCTTCATTAAAGGTAGTAGGTGAAGTTGTAGAAAGCCAGGGAGCCGGACAGAACGTAGAGATTGTAGCCAAAAAAATTATTATTTTAGGAGATAACTTTACAGAAGACAGAGATAAAACAATTCTTCAGCCTAAAAAACACTCTTTGGAAGTTCTGAGAGACCAGGCCCATTTAAGATTCAGAACGAATTTATTCGGAGCTGTTTTCAGAGTGCGTCATGCTGTTAGCTTTGCAGTGCATTCATTCTTTAACAAAAACCAGTTCTTCTATATCAATACACCGGTAATCACAGGAGCTGATGCAGAAGGAGCGGGAGAAATGTTTGGGGTAACGAACTTTGACCTGAACAATATCCCTAAAACTGAAACAGGCGAAATTGATTTTGCACAGGATTTCTTCGGAAAGAAAACCAACCTTACGGTTTCCGGACAGCTTGAGGGAGAAACTGCAGCAATGGGATTGGGCAGAATTTATACATTCGGACCTACTTTCCGTGCTGAAAATTCAAACACGACAAGACACCTTGCCGAATTCTGGATGATAGAACCGGAAGTGGCTTTTAACAACCTTGAAGACAATATTGACCTGGCGGAAGATTTCTTAAAATATGTGATCCAGTATGTTCTGGACAATTGTAAAGATGATCTTGAGTTCCTGGACAAACGTTTTGAGGAAGAGCAGAAAGGAAAACCTGAAAAAGACAGAGCAAAAGAAGGGCTTATCGAGAAACTTCAGAATGTTATATCGAAACGTTTCAAGCGTGTAAGTTATACTGAAGCAATTGAGATCCTGATGAACTCAAAAGAAAATAAAAAAGGGAAATTCCAGTATCCGGTTGAAAACTGGGGAACGGATCTTCAGTCTGAACATGAAAGATACCTGGTTGAAAAACACTTTGAAAGCCCGGTAGTATTGTTCGACTATCCTAAAGAGATCAAAGCCTTTTATATGAAGCTGAACGATGACAATAAGACCGTTGCTGCAATGGACGTTCTTTTCCCAGGTATCGGGGAAATCATCGGAGGATCGGAAAGAGAAGCCAGATTGGATGTGCTGAAGCAGAAAATGGCAGATATGCATGTAGACGAGCACGAGCTTTGGTGGTACCTGGATACCCGAAAATTCGGTTCTGTACCACATGCAGGCTTCGGTTTGGGACTAGAAAGGCTCGTTCTTTTTGTAACAGGAATGACCAACATCAGAGATGTGATTCCTTTTCCTAGAACGCCGAAAAGCGCTGAATTCTAGATACATAAAAAAGCCTTAATATAAAAATTAAGGCTTTTTTTATTTTCTAATAGTTTATTATGTTAATAAGTTAATGCAAAAATCATGCTAAATTCGTTTTTTGTCGAATTAATTTATTAAATTCGTAGATATCTTATGTTAAAACACAAAGACTAATATGCTTAAACAACACTTACAACTCAAATTAGGACAGAAGCTGGCACCTCAGCAGATTCAGTTGATGAAGCTTATTCAGCTTCATACACTGGAATTTGAAGAGGAGCTGGAAAGAGAGCTAGAGGAGAATCCTGCTTTGGAAATTGTTAAGGAAGATCCTAAAGAAGATGAATACTCTTCTCTTGAAGATGCTTATCAGGATGAAGGAACAGAAAGTATTCAAACAGATTTTGACGTCAACGAGTATATTTACGATGACGAACCTAGCTATAAAACTGCATCAAGCAACTATTCTCCGGACGATGAAGAATTCGACAACGAAAGTCTTCTCACCGAAGGACAGTCCTTGTACGACTATCTGCTGGAGCAGATCCATTTGGTCAATATCAATGAAGAAGATGAGAAGATTGCTGAATATGTGATTGGAAATTTAGATACCGATGGATATTTAAGAAGAGAAATTAAAGCTATTGTAGATGATCTTGCTTTCTCCCAGGGAATTTATACTACCAAGGAAAAAGTGGAAGATATTCTGGAAAATTATATTCAGAAGCTTGATCCGCCAGGAGTAGGAGCAAGAGGCCTTCAGGAATGTCTGCTGCTTCAGATCGAGAAAAAAGTAAGCTCTGACAAAGCGGTCTCTCTGGCAGCCAATATTTTAAGATATCAGTTCGATGCACTTACTAATAAGCATTACAACAAGATTATCCAGAAATATGATATTGAGGAGGATGACCTTAAAGATGCCTTGGACGAGATTTCCAAACTTTCACCAAAAGTAGGAGGAAACTTTGATACGCAGACGATCACCATTAATCAGGAAATTATTCCGGATTTTGTGGTCCAGGTAAAAGATGGAATGGTAATTCCGATGCTCAACAGTAAAAATGCGCCGACTCTAAGAGTTTCTGAAGAATATAAAGATATTTTAACTACCTATTCGCACGATAAAAACTCTTCTGAGCATAAACAGGCGGCGTTATTCATCAAACAGAAATTAGATGCTGCAAAATGGTATATAGATGCTATTAACCAGCGTCAGAATACCCTGTTGCAAACGATTACAGCTATCGTAAAATTTCAGAAGGATTATTTTATTACAGGTGACGAAAAATCACTGAGACCGATGATCCTGAAAGACATTGCTGATATTACCGGATTTGATATTTCTACCATTTCGAGAGTAGTAAAAAGTAAATATGCCGATACCTCGAACGGAATTGTTTATCTTAAAGATCTTTTCTCTGACAGTCTGACCAATGATGACGGTGAAGAAGTTTCTACCAAAGAAATCAAGACTCATCTTCAGGAAGTGATTGGAAAGGAAAATAAAAGAAAACCCCTTACAGATGACGCGTTGGTAGTGATGCTGAAAGAACAAGGCTATAATATTGCCAGAAGAACGATCGCCAAATACCGTGAACAGCTCAATATTCCGGTAGCAAGATTAAGAAAAGAACTTTAATAAGTTTTCTATACATAAGTAAAGCCCAGTATTTCTGGGCTTTTTTGTTTTTAAAGTGAAAATATGCTCGATCTGCGAGATATTTTAACGCAAAGTTTTATTATACATTTTCCTTAGGAACGCTGTTTCAATTTATCCAGTTCCAGCTCTTTTATAGAAATCTCCCGCATTTCCACTTTTCTTATTTTTCCGGATATCGTCATCGGGAATTCATCCACAAATTTCCAGTATTTCGGAACTTTATAATGAGCAATTCTTCCCTGGCAGTATTCTAAGAGCTCAGTTTCCGATACCTCAAATCCTTTCCTGACTTTTACCCAGGCCATTACTTCTTCCCCAAATTTTTCACTCGGAACCCCGATAATCTGTACGTCCAGTATGTTCGGATAGGTGTATAGGAAATCTTCAACTTCTTTAGGGGAAATGTTTTCACCTCCGCGAATAATCAAGTCCTTTATTCTTCCGGAGATTGTAATATAGCCCTCATCGTCCATGACAGCCATATCGCCGGTATGCATCCACCGGGCATCATCCAGTACTTTCTTTGTGTTTTCCGGATCATTCCAGTATTTCAGCATTACGGAATAGCCTCTCGTACACAATTCGCCTTGTTCACCACGGGCTACGGTCCTTCCGTTTTCATCAATAATCTTTATTTCAAGATGGTCCTGTACGGTTCCTACGGTACTGACCTGTTTTTTCAATGGTGTTCCTATCAGTGTCTGTGTAGAAACCGGAGAAGTTTCCGTCATTCCGTAACAGATACTCATTTCTTTAATATTCATAAGGTTTTCCACCTTTTTCATAATTTCAGGAGGGCATACGGAGCCAGCCATGACACCGGTTCTTAAGTTTGAGAAATCATAGGTATCAAAGTCCTTAACAGCCAGTTCTGCAATAAACATTGTCGGAACTCCGTATAAAGAGGTACATTTTTCTTCAGAAACTGTTTTTAAGGTAATTTCAGGATTAAAGCTGTCATTAGGGATCACCATACATGCACCGTGAGCTGTACAGCATATATTTCCGATCACCATTCCAAAGCAATGATAAAAAGGTACAGGAATACAGACACGGTCTTTTTCCGAATATTTTAAGCGGATGCCGATAAAATATCCGTTATTTAAAATATTGTGATGGGAAAGAGTGACGCCTTTTGGGAAGCCTGTAGTTCCGGAAGTATATTGAATATTTACGGGGTCATCAAACTGTACATGCTCCTCAAAGCTGTGAAGCGTATCATCCGAAATATCCTGTCCGTTGTTTAAAAAATGTTCCCAGTTGTCATCAAAGAAAATCTCATGTTCCAGGCTGGGACAGACCTCCTTCGCATATTCTACCATTTCCTTGTAATTGCTCGTTTTAAAGCTTAAAGAAGAAAACATAAACCGGATTCCGGATTGATTGATCACATAGGTAAGCTCGTGAGTTCTGTAGGCAGGATTAATATTCACCAGTATGGTTCCTATCCGGGCCGTAGCATATTGAAGAAGAACCCATTCATAACGGTTCGAGGACCAGATCCCGATCCGGTCTCCTGCTTTGGCGCCTAAGAATATTAAAGCTTTTGCAACAGCAGTGGTCTGATTATAAAATTCCTGATAGGTAGCTCTGTAATTCTGATGAACACAGACTAAGGCTTCCTGGTTTGAGTATTTTTCAACAGTCTTTTTTAGATTTCCCCCGATGGTTTGTCCCAGTAATGGTATGGCGGAAGCTCCATAGACATAAGATAATGGCATAGTTTAAGATTTGGTGGAAGTAAAATTAATGAAAAATCTTTAAATGATGCCTGCTTATGCTAATTTTCCTGAGATTCTATGTCTTTAAGCTGTTTCAGATTTTTGTCCAGTTTTCTGATGATAATTCCGTACACAAGTCTGTAATAGAGCCAGATCAGCAGGACGCATAATACTGTACTCACAATAATTCCGATAATAACAATAATAAGATTGGAATTATCCGGCCGTACATTTTGGGAATTTAAAACATAGAAAATAAATGCAGTGAATACAAATGTAAAAGCTACCAGCAACGCAATGCTGATCAGGATAAAAGCATTAACGGTTTTCTTGAACTTAATGATCCGTATAATAAGGTCTTTGAGATTTTCTTCGATCTTTATTTTGCGGTAATTCTGATAAAACTTTAGAACGAAGTAGGCGGTGATTAAAAGACTTATAATTTTTATAGCTAAATAAGCATGGTCAAAATTAGTCTCTATTTCAGGGGACTTCTGAGCTCCCAGTTTTTCTAAGATTTTACGGAAGCTATCCGATTCCTCGCCCTGAAAGAAATAAAATAATCCCAGAACGGAAAAGAATAAGAATTCTGCCACACTGATCCAGAAAATATACTTCACATAATTACGTGATTTTCTGTTCAACATCTGCAGGATTTCACTGCTGTCGTATTTCGGCTGAACAGGTTGCTCTTGCCATGTTTTCTTAAAACTGTCTAAATCAAAATCAGGCATATTTTTGCATCTGTTCTTTAAGGGTTTTCTTTAATCTGTTCATTTTCACACGTGCGTTAACTTCGGTAATCCCGAGGTTTTCTGCAATATCCTTATAAGGCAGGTCATCAAGATACATCATTACAATTGCTCTTTCTACATTGGGAAGTGTTTTGATCACAGTATACAGAAGCGATATCTGCTGCTGCTTTTCGTCGTCGTCCTCTACAAAATCTCTGTGATTGATATCCAATTCATTCGTAAGAAGGCTTTTGCTTTTTTTTCTGAAAAGAGTAATGGCTGTATTAAGCGCTACGCGATACATCCACGTAGAAATTTTAGAATTTCCTTTAAAAGAATCATAGCTTCTCCAAAGCTGCAGTACGATCTCCTGAAACAGATCTTCTTCATCTTCAAGAGAATTGGTGTACAAACGCGAAACTTTAATAATCAGGCCCTGATTATCCTTAATAAGCTGCGCAAATTCTTTTTCTCTGGAAGTCATAGATATATAATGGCACGAAGATAATAATAATGCGGTAATTTGTTGATATGTGATGGTATAATTTGTTAATTTGGAAAGCCACTCCATTTTAAGATTTCAAACTGAGCTATTTCTAAAATTCTCAATTGTCGAAATTATCGCGTATCTTTGCAACCGCGAGAAAATCGGCTTGTTGATTCCTGTTTCGGCAGGGGTAGGAAAGTCCGGACACCATAGAGCAGCAAAGCGGATAACATCCGTCACCCGTGAGGGTAGGACAAGTGCAACAGAAAGCAGGTACAGTTCGGCTGTAGTGAAACCAGGTAAACTCTTTGCGGTGCAATGATAAGTATATCGGTTCTTTTCAGAAATGAAAATAGGGGCGGCTCGTCCTGAAAGCCGAGGGGTAATCAGCTCAAGTTTTGCAGCAATGTAAGACGCAGATAAATAACAGGCACTTCCTTCGGAAGAACAAAATCCGGCTTACAGATTTTCTCGTGATTTTTTAGAAAGTTATATTCAATGATAAATAAAGCGGAGACTGTACTCCGCTTTTGTTATTAAAGACATATCAAACTTTCTTTTGACGTATTATTTATTACTATTCAGCTGTGATAACCTTCCTGATTATTCATTTTCCAGTGTTTTTTTAGCCTCACTAAGTTCCAACCTCTCCTTGTCCCCAAGTTGTGGATATTTCAGATCCATCTTCTCCAGAGTATCAATAATAATCTGTATAGCGGCCACTCTTGCAAACCATTTATTATCTGCCGGAAGCACATACCAAGGCGCATGATCCTTTGAAGTTTCATTAATAGCAGTTTCATAAGCTTCCATATATTTTGGGAAAAGTGCCCTTTCAGGGAGATCTGCAGCAGAAAATTTCCAGTTTTTTTCCTGCTCATTGATTCTGTCCAGAAGCCTTTTCTTTTGCTCGTCCTTAGAAACATTTAAAAATATCTTCACAATAGTAGTTCCGTTCTGTGCCAGGTGCTGTTCGAAATTTCGGATACTTTCATACCTGTTTTCCCAGAACCTTGCATCGAAATCCTTTACCGAAGACCATGTTTTTTCGCTGAGGTTATATTCAGGATGAACCTTGCATACCAGAACACTCTCATAATGAGATCTGTTGAAAATACCAATCATTCCTTTCTGTGGAAGAGCCAGATAATGTCTCCATAGAAAATCGTGGGAATATTCCTTTGAACTTGGAGCTTTAAAGCTGGTAACGCTGCAGCCCTGCGGATTTACACCCCCGAAAACATGCTCTATCAGACTGTCTTTTCCCGCTGCATCCATTGCCTGAAGGATCACAAGCAGGGATTTGCTGCCATCAGCATAAAGTTTTTCCTGCAATTCACGAAGTTTTTCCTTTTCTGCGATTAACAACTGCCCGCCTTCTTCTTTTGTGAGCTTTCCTTTATATTCTGTTGAAATTTTTTTTATCGAAACCTTTCCCTTTACCAGGAAGTCATCTGAAAAATTGGTATCCATACTTTTAATATTAAATGATTGAAAATTGAAATATTTAAAGATTGAGAAATTAAGAAATATCATTAATTAATATCTAACTTCTAAAATCTAATATCTTATTTAAATGTAATAAAAAAACCGTCTCCAAATGAAGACGGTTCCTTTATTTTTTTAGTAGAGATTACTTCGCTGCTGTTTTTTTAGCAAGTTTAGCTGCTTTCTTTTCAGCTTTTGCTGCTGCTTTCTGCTCTTCAGCTGTTAAAGGCTTTGGTTCAGGAGCATTAGGGTCTACATTACCTTTGATGTAGATTACGCTTCTGCTGTTAGCAGGGTCATTAGAGAAAACTTCGATCATCTTATTAAAAGGTCCGTTAAGAGTAGTGTTATATCCCACTTTAATCTTAGCAGATTTTCCAGGCATGATAGGATCCTGGCTGAACTCAGGGGTAGTACATCCACAAGAAGGTTTTACATTAGAAAGGATCAAAGGTTTGTCACCTGTATTCGTTACTGTAAAGAATCTTGTACCGTCAGCACTTGGCTTGATAGTACCATAGTCAAAAGTAGTTTTGTCAAACGTAATCGTTTGTGCAGAGGCCAATGCAAACGTTCCAAATAATGCAATTCCTGCAATTAAATTTTTCATATTCTTGAATGTTAATATGTTTGTTAGATAAATTTCAAGAAACAAAGTTAAAAATTATTTTAATTCATACTTAAAATTTTTTTTCTTTAGACTATTTTTGCAAATTGTAAGCAAAAGAAATAGAATTTTATGCAGATTTCAGAAAAGTACAATCCACAGGAAACTGAACAGAAATGGTACAACTTCTGGATGGAAAACAAATTTTTCCATTCGGAGCCTAATGAGAAACCACCATATACTGTGGTAATTCCTCCGCCAAACGTAACGGGGATATTACACATGGGACATATGCTGAACAATACCATTCAAGATGTTCTCGTCCGCCGTGCAAGAATGCAAGGCTTTAATGCCTGCTGGATTCCGGGCACAGACCACGCTTCAATTGCCACTGAAGCCAAAGTTGTTGCCAAACTGAAGTCTGAAGGGATCAGCAAATCAGATATTACCCGGGAAGAATTCTTAAAGCATGCCTGGGAATGGACCGATAAGTATGGAGGAACCATTCTGGAACAGCTGAAAAAGCTGGGATGTTCGTGCGACTGGGACAGAACCCGTTTCACGATGGAAGAGAAACTTTCCCAACAGGTAATCAAAAGCTTTGTAGACCTGTATAATAAAGGACTGATTTACAGAGGCTACAGAATGGTTAACTGGGATCCGGAAGCCAAGACCAATATTTCTGATGAAGAAGTAATATTTAAAGAACAGAACGGGAAATTATATTTCCTTAAATATAAAATAGAAGGCTCGGAAGAATTTCTTTCCGTAGCAACAACACGTCCTGAGACTATTTTCGGGGATACTGCGGTATGCATCAATCCTAATGACGAAAGATACGCTCATCTGAAAGGGAAAAATGTAATCGTACCGATCGTTGACAGAGTGATTCCTATCATCGAAGACGAATATGTAGATATTGAATTCGGAACCGGAGCGTTGAAAATTACGCCTGCCCATGATACCAATGACTATGAAATCGGGCAGAAGCATCAATTGAAAATGATCGATGCTTTGGATGATGATGGAAATCTTAACGAGCACGGTTTACATTATGCAGGTAAAAACAGGTTTGAGGTAAGAAAGCAGATTGCAAAAGAATTACAGGAAAAAGGTCTTTTACTGAAAGCCGAAGATTACGTAAATAAGGTAGGGACTTCAGAAAGAACAGGAGCGGTTATTGAACCTAAAGTTTCTGTTCAGTGGTTCTTAAAAATGTCTGAAATTGCTAAACCTGCCTTGGATGTAGTAATGGAAGATGAGGTGAAGTTCTATCCTGAAAAGTTCAAAAATACCTATAAGCACTGGATGGAAAACATCCGCGACTGGAATATTTCCCGTCAGCTTTGGTGGGGACAGCAGATTCCGGCATTCTACTACGGAGATGGAGAAAATGATTTTGTGGTTGCAGAGACTAAAGAAGAAGCTTTAGAATTGGCAAAACAAAAAACAGGAAAACAGGAATTAACTCTTGAAGGTCTGAAACAGGACGAAGATGCTCTTGATACCTGGTTCTCATCATGGTTATGGCCAATGTCCGTATTCGACGGTCTGCTTGATCCTGTAAATAAAGATATCAACTATTATTATCCAACTTCTGACCTGGTTACAGGCCCGGATATTATTTTCTTCTGGGTAGCCAGAATGATCATGGCCGGACTGGAATACAGAAAAGAAGTTCCGTTCAAAAATGTATATTTTACAGGTATTGTAAGAGATAAGCAGAGAAGAAAGATGTCAAAATCTTTAGGAAACTCTCCGGATCCGCTTGAATTGATGGATAAATATGGTGCAGATGGAGTTCGTGTAGGAATCCTATTGAGTTCTGCAGCAGGAAATGATCTTCTTTTTGACGAGGATCTGATGCTTCAGGGAAGAAACTTTATGACGAAAATCTGGAGTGCATTCCGTTTAACACAAGGATGGAACAGAGAAGATAAACCATTGAACGATTCAGATAAAAATGCAATCGAATGGTTTGAACATAAATTAAATAAAACAATCGGTGAGATTGAGCAGCAGTTTGAGAAATTCAGAATTTCTGATGCTTTACACCTGATCTATAAACTAATTTGGGATGATTTCTGTGGATGGTACCTTGAAGCGGTGAAACCAAACTATGGGGAAGGAGTTTCTGAAGAAGTGTATCAGACAACAATAGCCTTCTTTGAAGAGCTGATGAAACTTGTTCATCCGTTTATGCCGTTCCAGTCTGAAGAAATCTGGCAGCTTATCTCAGAGAGAAGCATTGAAGAAGCTTTAATTATTGCTCAGCAGAAGAAAGCCGGAGCATTTAATGAAGAGATTATTAAAAACTTCGAAACTGCTGAAGAGATCATTTCCGGAATCAGAAACTACCGTCAGACCAAAGGGATTTCTCCTAAAGAAGCTGTTGAGGTTTATACAAGTGCCTCAAGCTTTGAAAATGAAGCGGTGATTAGAAAGCTGGCCAATGTTACTGAAATTCATTTCGGAGCAAAGACAGATAAGCCTAGCTTTACATTCCTTGTTAGTGCAACAGAAGTTTCTATTCCTTTGAGTGAGAATTTAGATTTGGGTGAAGAGAAAAAGAAAACAGAAGAAGAATTGAAATATTTAAAAGGATTCTTAATTTCTGTTGATAAGAAGCTTTCCAATGAAAAGTTTGTAGCTAACGCTAAACCTGAAGTTGTAGAAGTAGAGCGCCAGAAGCAGAAAGATGCTCAGGATAAGATTGCTATTTTAGAAGAGAAGCTGAAAAGTTTGTAAATTTAAAAGATAGACAGTAAGTTTGTCGGAATGTCAGGCTGAGCGGAGTCGAAGCCTGATATCTTAAAATGAAACAATATTTTGTATATATTTTAAAATGTTCCGACGGCTCTTATTATACAGGAGTTACCAATGATATTGAAGCCAGATTGGCTCAGCATCAGTCTGGAAAATTTCCTGAAAGCTATACACACAAAAGAAGACCTGTAGAATTGGTCTTCTTTTGTGAATTTAATGACATTATGCAGGCTATTTTATTTGAAAAACAAGTGAAAGGATGGAGCCGAAAGAAAAAAGAAGCGATTATAAATGATAACTGGGAACAGTTAAAAGAATTATCTGCTTGTAAAAACAAAAGTCATTCGGATAATTTGGAGCAAGATCAAAAAGGCTTCGACTCCGCTCAGCCTGACAGTGTAAACAACAAAAATTAAAATGACACACATAGAAAACATAAAAAAACTATTCTCAAGAAACTTCGTGGAAAGTCCTTTACTGGAAAGCTTCGAAGTGGGGAAACTCTATCTTTCCAGTGGGAAGCTCGTTGCCTGTGATCCCTTGATCACTAATGACATGCTGCCTTTCACGACAGAATTTCCAAAAGGAAATTTCTCTGTTTTACTGCATAAAGAAAGAGAAAGCAACTGTGTCGCGTATGCGGAAGTTATTTTCAGCAGTACGGAAATTACAGATTGGAAAATGGCAGTTACCGAAGGGCAGGATACCAGAGATCTTGCTGAAGAAGAAGTTTTTGGATACCCTGTAGAAAGTGGGATGGGATGCCTTATGGATGTAGATACGCAGAACAACCTTAACGAACTTGAAAAGAGATTGTATCATAGCAAAGGTGCAGATTTCATGGGAATCTATGAAGAGTTTTTCCATGAGTATTTCTTTGATGAGAAAGGGGCTATAGATCAGTATGCATTTCTGAAACCGACTGACGGGCATCCGGGAACAATTTTTGCCTTTGAAACAGGATACGGAGAGGGTTTTTATGCCAGCTATATCGCATATGATAACGAGCAGAAGCCTGTAAAGATAATTACCGAATTTATTGAAATAAGTTAATTAAATTAGTTATTTTTGAAACCTAGTTTTCTGAAGTATTATTTAAACTAAGATAAAAACACCAATGAAATTCTCATCAGAACAACCCAAAATTATTGTAGTAGGCAGCTCATCAATTGATCTCGTTTTAGAAACTGAAAAAATTCCTCAATCCAATGAAACTGTTTTGGCCGTCAATTCAGACAGTTATTTTGGCGGAAAAGGAGCCAATCAGGCGGTGGGCACCGCAAGGCTGGGAGCCAGTGTCTATTTTATAGGATGTGTGGGGATGGATCCTCTTGGCCAGCAGATTATGAGGAATCTCGTAGGTGAAGGTGTAAATGTAGGCTTTGTCCATGAAACCGATATGGAATCTACGGGTACAGCATATGTGACTACCAGCCACGGAAATGCAGCTATTGTAGTGGTTCCTGCAGCTAATAAACGTCTCAGCATTCAGCATGTGGAAGATGCGGACCGCTATTTTAACAGTGTAGATCTTGTTCTCGTTCAGCTTGAAGTGGCCATGGAGGTCGTAGAATATGCGATCAGAAAAGCTAAAAAATATGGAAAAAAAGTAGGCCTTTATGCTTCGCCGGCGATGAGAATCAATGAAGGAATTATAGAAAATGTAGATTTTATTGTGACAAAAAGCAGCGAACTGCATACTGTTTTCGGTGAAGATAAAAGAGAAGAAATACTAAAAAAATATTTCAATAAGGTTTTTGTAAGGGACGATACCAATTCGACAGTCTATTTTGACGGAACGGAAATGAAATACTATAGAAATGATAAAGACGAGACCGTTTACAAAATGGGGATGGGAGATGCCTTTACTTCAGGATTCGCTGTAGCGCTCTGCCACGGAAATTCTATCGAGGATTGTGTAAAATTCGGTAATGAAGTTTCTTCAAGGGTTTCCGGAGGAAAAGGTTCACAGACAGGGCTTCCCAGAATGTCAGATTTTCTTTCCTAAAGCTATTTGCCACATATCGAAACTTGCAAACTTAACATAAAAATATAAGTAAAATCTCCACTTTTATAGTGGATTTTTTCTTTTTATAATATGGAAAAACTGGAACTCATTACAAAAGACCATATACCTTTGGCTGTTCATCTTTTCAGACCTGGAAAAAGCAACGGAAAATTGCTTCTGATCAATTCTGCAACTGGGGTGAAGCAGCAGGTGTATTTCTCATTTGCCCATTTCTTCTCCGAACAAGGATTTACGGTCATTGCTTATGATTATAGAGGAATAGGACTGTCAAAACCAAAAAATATGAAAGGTTTTAAGGGCTCCATGAGAATCTGGGGTTCTGAAGATTATAAAGCGCTGACCCAATATATTAAAACAGAATTCCCGGAATATAAAAAGTACTGTCTGGGACATTCGGTAGGAGCATTGATTCTTGGTATGAATGAGGATTCCATGATGTTTGATGAATTTATTTTTGTAGGAACGCAGAATGCATTTGTCGGAAACCTGAAGCTCAGGACCAAAGTGGAAGCTTATCTCGGCTTTGGAATTGTTCAGCCACTAACCACCGGATTATTAGGCTATTTCCCTGCAAACTGGTTCGGACTTGGAGAAAGTCTTCCAAAAAATTGCGCATATGACTGGAGAACCTTAATTTTAAACAGGAAATCAACCAACAGGCTGTTGGAGAAAATTGATGACTATTCTAAAGATTTGACACAAAAAGTGTTTGTGATCCGCGCAGAAGACGATGTATGGCTGACTGAAAAAGGGGTTTTGAGCCTTTTAAACGATACATATCCCAACCTAAAACCTTCCTACAGGCTGGTTAAAACCTCCGAATCTGACAAAAAGGAGATCGGGCACGTCAATTTTTTTAGAAGTTATAACAAAAATCTCTGGAATATTATTTTAAACGAATTGGCAGATACATGAAAAGTACGATTGAAAACACCGTAGAATTTGTAAAAGAAAAATTAAAAGGAGCCGAGGCCGGACACGACTGGTATCACATTGAAAGAGTATGGAAGCTGTCGAGAAAAATAGCTGCAGCAGAAGACTGTAATCAGGAAGTTGTGGAACTTTCCGCATTGCTGCATG
The DNA here is from genome assembly GCF_051400735.1 of Chryseobacterium hilariae. NCBI lineage: Bacteria > Pseudomonadati > Bacteroidota > Flavobacteriia > Flavobacteriales > Weeksellaceae > Chryseobacterium > Chryseobacterium hilariae. The sequence goes on along the minus strand of NZ_JBLFFJ010000003.1, from coordinate 512,514 downwards.
ATATTGCAGATCCAAAGTTTCACAACGGAGATGAAACCATAGCTCCTAAAATAGCAAGGGAATTTCTGGAAGGTCAGCAGGTTTCTGAAGAGGTGATAGAAAAAGTTTTATTTATCATTAAAAATATTTCGTTTAAAAACAGGGGCGAAGTTCCGGATGAACTGCCGATTGAACTTAAGATCGTACAGGATGCAGACCGTATAGATGCGATAGGTGCTATTGGAATTGGAAGGACGTTCAACTTTGGAGGCTTTAAAAATAATCCGATGTATGACCCGGAAGTTCAGCCAAGTCTGAATATGTCTAAAGATGAATATAAAAAGTCTAACGGAACAACGATTAATCATTTCTATGAAAAGCTTCTGCTTTTAAAAGACCTGATGAATACTGAGAAAGGGAAGGAGATCGCTCAGCAAAGACATGATTATATGCTGGGATTCCTGGACCAGTTCTACAAAGAATGGAATGTAGATTAACATTCCTCTGAAAAATCTTAAATCAGTATCTTTGCAGTATGGTATTTATCATTTTTGTTATCTTCTGGGCTTGTGTCCTTTCTTTGGTTTTGTTTAAAGTAAAATCAGGAAGGGTGGCAAAATGGGCGAAACTGTTCCGTATCCTTACACTGGTTTTTTCAATTTCAACGTTTACGTATTGGTTCATCAAAAAAAGTGCGGTAAGCTTTGTAGATAATTCAGTTGGACTGCAGGTAGTCAATAAGCTTCCACAGACTTTGGATTTTTATCTGATCAAAGTGGATACGGCTAAAATCCAAAATTTGGAACCTAAACATATCGGGAAAATACGTCCGGAATATTACAGGATAGAATATCTTAAAATGGACCAATCCGACGAATACTGGATCATAGGCTATCTGGGTAAAAAAAACATGGTCTATTTCTCCCAGCATGCCGTTCCGAACAAAAATATCGACCAGATTGTGGAAGTCCAGAACTACATCAATCAGAGTGTAAAACTTTCAGAAGCTGCAAAAAAACAGGTAGAGACCTATAACTACGAAAATGCAAAGCTGGGAATTTGGGTATCCTTAGACTTTCTGCTTCTTTTCCTGAACCTCGTACTTTTGTTAAGAAAAAATCAAATAAGCAATGAGTAATTATTGGTTTAAAAAATTACTCATTACTTATTATATTATGGATAATCCAGAATCTGCATGACCTGTTCCTTAAATTCTTCAGGACAATTTTTGATTAGCTTATCTTTATTCTGTTTACTGATCTGGTGAGGTTCCAGCCATTCAGTCCGGTTGGCACTCAGGCTGTGATTATCGTAGAGTCTTTTTATTTTATGGTCTTCATAAAATGTATATTCATCACCGAGCCACGTACTGGCAATACTTATTGTGCAAATTTCTTTTTCCATGACATTTTGTTTTTTAGGTACTGTGTTGCATGATGAGCATCAGTAAATCCTAATTTACTAATTTTTTTCAACAAAAACAGTTTTTTTTGTTGAATCTGGAAAATGAATGTATTTTAGTTAAAACAGTGTTCCGTTATTATCGGTAGCCATTTGTGGAATATGAAGATCGGTTTTCCATTCCTCATTCATCTTCTTAATAAAATAGGCTGAAAGAAGTGGAGAAGCTTTTTCAATATTCTGATGGACAAAAAAGTATACATTCTGCAGACCCTCTTTTTTCCACTTAGTCAGATGTTTCATCCAGTCGTCCAGTCTTTCATAATCGCTTTCGGCATTGGCACCTACATAGCGGATAAAAGCGTTGGGAGTAGTGAGACGCATATGGAGCATATCTCTTCTTCCTGCAGTATCCACGATAATATTGGTGATGTTATTGGCTTCAAAAAGCTCACAGGTTGTGTTGAAAATCTCTTCATCAGTAAACCATTCCGTGTTGCGGAGTTCAATGGCAAGAGGAACTTCCTTCGGCCAGTCTTTTACAAATTTTTCCAGCCTGTCATAATCTTTAGGCTTAAAATTATCATGCAGCTGCAGAAAAGCCATGCCCAGCTTTTGGTCAAAATTCATAATCGCTGATGCAAAGCTGGTTACCGGTTCAGTAACATCGATCAGCCTTCGGAAATGTGAAACAGTATTAGTAATCTTGGGGAAAAACTTAAAATTTTCAGGGGTTTTCTCTTTCCAGACTGCAACCTGTTCAGGGGTAGGCATTCCGTAAAAAGTAGCATTCAGTTCAATAGAATTAAACTGTTTGGCGTAATAGGTCAATTCGTCCTTGGTTCCTTTAGGATAAAACCCTTTAAGATCGGTTTTGTTCCATTTTGCACATCCGATGGAAATATTTTCCAGCCCTTTTTTATTCTGACTTAAAATTTCCTTAGTTCTGGAATGGTCTTTAGGAAGAGTGAAATCTATTTTTGAAGGATCTTCTACTTGTCCGAATTTCATATTTTTTGATATTTAAGGATTAAACTGCTTAAACAAATATAAAACAAAAACCATAGAATTTCTATGGTTTTGTAATGCCTTTTATAATTGAATATTATTGTTTTATTTTACCCCTTGTGTTACCATTCTGTTCGAAATGACAGAATAGATACAGCCTGTGGTCTTTAAATTGACAGTGATAGTAGCCGGAGTAGACCGGTAAGCCGTATCACCGTAAGGTTCAATGATCTTGCCGTTTGAATCTTTTAGAGTCCTTCCTTTTACTGTATAAGTCATCGTTGCTGTTCCTGTAAATCCACTTGAAGGATTGAAGGTAACGATACCTGTTGCTTTATTATAAGTCCACGTTCCCTGTGGAGTTACTTTTTTACGGTACAGCGTAAGATCTGTATCACTGTTTTTCGTAAAACTGAACGTCGAATAGTCGATATTAGAACTGCTTCCTGTTGGTGGAGTTGTAACACTGATAGGACCTTTGTAAGCTATATCATTAGTGAAGACCGGAATAGTAACCGGCTGAAACTTACAGGTGGAAGCCACATCGTTATTAGTTACAGCTGCATAGGGAAGGGTAAGCTTCACGTTTCGGATAATATGCTGCTGAAAAGCTGCTCCTGTAGCTGCTGCAAAGCCCAGCTTCAAAAAAGACGGAACAGTTGCATTCAGAGTTTGAGGCGTGGGAGTTCCTTCCGTATCAGAAGTATTAAAGTCAGTTGTTTGCGGATTTGCATTCTCAGTATAAGGGACTGAAGTTTTGTAATGATAATAGTTGATCACATTCACAGGTGTTCCATTTTGTGTAGTCTGAATATCCACCTTTATATCAAATCCGTCCGTTGTAGTTGGAGTTGTAAAATGTGGGATCAGATCAAGATATACTTTCCTGAATTCTCCTGCATTATTCCTAAGATCAAATACAGAGGCAAGTGAATTGGAGGTAGCCAGATAGCTTCTGTCAGCTTGAAGGATTCTTCCTACCGCACCAGTGTTACTTAAGGTAGAGCGGGTAACCAATACGGGATATCCCGTATATCCTAAGCCTAAACCATTGGCATTAATGGCTGCTCCTCTTGCCCCTCTTAAAGTGACATGGCTTGTTGCCTGCCCCCACGTTACTCCTGAAATACCGTTTACTCTGGATTCACCCTGAAAACGTTTATTTTTGAAATTCCCGAATTCATCCAGTGCAATACCCAGGTAAGCACCTGATAAACCTTCTTTTCTTTGACTTGCATAGGTGTTTTGTGCTCTGTTATAGGAATATCCAAGACCGGCACCCGGTGCTCCAATGATGGGACTTGTTACAGCTCCGTCATAAAGGAAAAAAGATAAACCGTCTCCATAAGTACCACCAAGCGGTGTTCCATTTTTCATGTCATATTCAAATTCAACATGAAGCCCGTTTACCGAAGTAAAAGTCCTTCCGTTGATAAACAATCCTCCAAACTGCCCTGAGCTGGCGGGAGTAAGCTGTACTCCTGTAGAAGTATGGGAGGCACTTCCCTGTATCGAAAGTTCTGATGCTGAAGATGCATTCATTAACGAACTTGAATAGGAATAGAACCCGTAAATACTTGCTGTTTCAGTACTGTCTGTCTGTGCATACACGAAGTTGGTAAGCAGGGTGAAAACAAGGCTCATCAAAGATAGCCCTTTAAAAGTGTGTTTCATAGCTGCTTATTTTACAACAAATACGATGTTGATGAAAGATGCTGAGGTAGCATTGGATAAGACATCATAATTTAGTACACCTGTGCTGCTGATGCTGTTTATCCTGAATACAGAGGCATCATATCCCGTTACATAATAATACAGATCTGTTGCATTTGGAAAAAACGGAATTGAAGCCGGAGCGGATGCACTTCTTGCATTCGTTGGTACATTCGAAAACTGATTTTTATACAAAGTGTACAGGTCTTTTGTCTGTCCTGCTGCAATAGTGGTCGTATCAAAAACCACGCTTGGCATGTAGAAAAATTTAGCTACATACGGAGAAAGGCATACCCAGTCCGGAGTGGCTGGAGTTCCTACGTTTTGGCTGATACATTTCTTGTTGACATCAAAAATAACTAACCCTGTAGCAGGACTAGTGACTGTTGCAACGTTGCTGATTCTCGGTAAAAGAACTCCTTTAGAGGTACTTGTAATGTCTAAAGCGGAACTTTGGTCAGGGGTAGAAGTATTAATACCCACCTGGGCGGTAATGGTACATGAAACCATTACCAGAATTAGGGTGATAATTTTGTGCATTTCGAAATAATGTTTTTTTTGTGTGTTGTTTTGTGTTGTTTGCTATTAACAAATTTCTTGCCAATAATAAAATTAATTATAATTTAAAATTCTCTTTATTTTATATTATAAAAATTTCGGCAAATGTATATAAAAATTATTAAAAATAATCACATAAAATTTATGATATAAACACTTGATTCACCATTTTGGGAGTATAAGATGAATATTTTCAGTATTAATGGAGGATCAACAAAAAAAATAAAATTTTTCAACTTGAGTGTTAAAATATGTTAAAGTCTTATTGTAAATAAAAAAGCACACTTAAAAAAGCGTGCTTTGATATGATGTAATGTTGTTATTTAAGTACTATGCCTCGCAGGCGGAACAGGTCACAAAATTGACCATCATTTCCTTAGAAACGGAAGAACTTCTTTGATAATAAAGAGTTTTTACTCCTTTTTTCCAAGCTTCGATATAAAGATAATTGACATCTTTTACCGGCATTGTAGATGGAATCTGTAAGTTCAGGGACTGTGCCTGATCAATATATTGCTGTCTTTGAGCAGCCTGAGAGATGATTTCCATAGGAGAAATCTCTTTGAATGTCTTGAATACTGCTTTCTCCTCATCGGTAAGCTCTTTCAAGTGCTGTACAGAACCATGGTTCAGCATGATGGTTCTCCATGTTTCCTCATTATCAAGACCTTTTTCTTCCAGTAATTTTGCTAAATATTTGTTCTTACGCATAAAGTTTCCTTTGGCAAGACCAGCTTTATAATAGTTGGATGCAAACGGCTCAATTCCCGGAGAAGTCTGTCCTAAGATTGCAGAGCTTGAAGTGGTAGGAGCAATAGCCATTGTGGTGGTATTTCTCAGTCCGTATCCTTTCAATAATTCCGGTTCTCCATAGATGTTGGCTAATTCCCTTGAAGCAGTTTCTGCCTGTTCTTTGATGTGTTTGAAAGCTCTTGCATTGAACTGAGTCGCCTCAAAACTTTCAAACGGGATCATATTTTTCTGTAAATAAGAATGGTATCCTAAAACTCCCAATCCAAGCGCTCTGTGACGCAATGCGAAGTTTCTGGCTCCCTGCAGGTAGTAGTTTCCTTCTGTTTTTTCGATGAATTCAGTCAAAACAGCATCCAGGAAATAAACAGCTAATTTTACAGCATCTGTATCTTTCCACTCGTCATACAATTCCAGGTTCATAGAAGATAAACAGCAGATGAAAGATTCTTCTCTGGTGGAAGGAAGCATAATCTCAGAGCAAAGGTTACTTGCATTGACAGGCATTCCCAGATCCTTATAAACCTGAGGTTTGTTTCTGTTAACATTATCGGTGAAGAAAATATACGGAAGACCTTTTTGCTGGCGGCTTTCAAGAACTCTTGCCCAGATCTTACGCTTATCCATATCCCCATCAATCATATCCTGCATCCAGTAATCTGGAACGCAGATCCCTGTAAACAGGTTCTGGATCGGGCTACCGATATCTTTGATGGATAAGAATTCTTCAATATCTCCGTGGTCAATATCCAGATAAGCAGCAAAAGCACCTCTTCTTACGCCTCCCTGAGAAACTACATCCATCGCTGTATCGAATAATTTCATGAACGAAACCGCTCCTGAAGATTTTCCGTTATCTGTAACTGCTGTACCTCTGTTTCTAAGCTCTCCGAAATATCCTGAAGTTCCACCTCCGATTTTCGTCTGCATGATTACTTCACCCATTTTGTGGGTAATTCCTTCAATACTGTCCGGAATGTGAACATTGAAACAAGAAATAGGAAGACCTCTCTGTGTTCCCATATTCGCCCATACAGGAGATGAGAAACTGATCCATCCTTTGGTGATCATTTCTTTGAAAGCGGGCTGTAGTTCCGGCTTGTATAATTTTTTTGCAGCTGCAGTGGTAATTCTGTCGATGGCTCCGTCCACAGTTTCTCCTTTCAACAGATATCCTCTGTTCAGCATCTGCTCAGACTCTTCATTGAGCCACCATATATTTGAATTTTGTTCTTCCATAGATGTTATATTTTCGAATTCCGGAGCAGTGTTTGTGCTCCGGAATTTTGTTGCTTTTTTATATTGATTGTAATATTTCTACTTTGTGCGTACCGTTCAGTCCGCTTTCATCTCTTAATCTTTGAAACTCCTTAAAAGAAGGGGTATTCAAAACCTCATGCTGAACCTCTTCATTAATGTAGTTTGAATAATGTAAAAAAGTAACGCCGTCTTCTTTTACATACACCTTATACTCAAATGTCTCCTGGTCCAGATTTTTAAAATCATCCAGAAACGTTTGGATATGGGTCTTGTTTTCTGAAACGTATTCAGGTTTTACGGTGTAGGTTACAATTACATTGATCATTATGTGCTTTGAATTTTTTGTTATTCCGAAGAGTGAGGAAATCATTATTTGAATGAATACTTTATGATAGGCTCAGTATGATATGCTAATACTATCTGCTTTGACGCTCGCTTCGCTCGCGCTATTCTTCTTCCATTTCCTTTTCTAAATCACTCAACATTTTGATTAATTCTCTAACATCTTCTTTATCCAAAGCAATATAACCAAATTGCATGTTATCATTGTTTGGACCTACACCAATATAAACTTTGTTATCTTGATTTATATAACATTCAAGTTCATTATTGTTTTTGTCATATAGCACTGTTCTTTTTGGCATGGTGCGAATTTTTAATGAGAAATTATTAAAAGATTAAAACAAATCGTTCGCTGTAATACTCTTATCATGCTTCGTATAATCTACCGGTCTTTTGGCAAAGAAATCATCCATAGAATTCGCGAAAACTTCTTCTTCAAACCATTTCATTGGACGGTATTGCTCAGGAGTAACATTGTAACGGGTTTCCATATTGATTTTCTTCAAGCTGTCGTCTACACGGTACTTCATGAAGTTTAAAAGATCTTCTTTTGAGAAAACGCTTAATTCTCCCAGTTCAAAGATCCAGTCAAGGATTTCACCTTCCAGCTCAATGGACTGATCTACCAATGTGTAGATATCTTCAATATCTGAATCTGTCAACAGATCAGGCTGTTCTTCACGGATCTTGTTGATTAGATAGATTCCTGCATTGGCGTGGATCTGCTCGTCAACGGATGTCCATGCGATGATATTGGAAACATTCTTCATATACCCTTTGAATCTTGTGAAAGAAAGGATGATTGCAAATTGTGAGAAAAGCGATACGTTTTCGATGAGAATGCTGAATAATAAAAGAGAAGATACGTATTCTTTCGGTGTTGTAGAATTGGCGTGTTTCAGAACATTTGACAGGAAGTCAATTCTCTTTTTCACGGCAGGAATTTCTATAACATTGGAAAATTCTTCGTTATATCCCAATACCTCTACCAATCGGGAATAGGCTTCAGAATGACGGAATTCGCATTCTGCAAAAGTAGCTCCAAGGCCGTTGAATTCAGGTTTTGGCAAGTGATTGTATAGGTTTCCCCAGAATGTCTTTACGGACACCTCGATCTGTGCAATGGCTAAAAGTGCATTTTTCACAGCATGTTTTTCGTGCGGCTCTAACTGCGAATGAAAATCCTGAACATCTGCAGTAAAATCCACTTCCGAATGCACCCAGAACGATTTGTTGATCGCCTCTACAAACTGAAGAACCTCAGGGTATTCAAATGGCTTGTAACTTACTCTTTTATCGAAAATTCCCATATTAAAATAGCTTTAAAATTAAATAATCTGCATCACTGTGGATAACGTTGAAGTAATGCTTAACTTCTTGTATGTTTGGTATTTACATGAGAAACATATTCACATTCCTAAGTGTCGGTTTCTTGTAAAGAACTAATGACAAAGTTCGAAAAAAAGAACTGATTTTGAAAGAGGTAAATACTAATTGGCTGAGTTTTAACTGTAAAAGTTTTCCACATTTACATGAAACCAGCACGGATAATGGCTTAAACGGGGGTAGAGCCATAAAATAAATGAAAAATTAAAGTTACAGTTAAACACTTTTTAGTAATGTATTGTAAATACAGGGGTGATAAGTTAAACAATAAAATTTTCGAATAAATTATTGTTCTTGTAACAAATTGAAAATAACATCTACTTATTGGGTATAAAACAAGCATCACTTCATGTTAGTAATTCAGGATTTACATAAATCATACGATACGGGGAAAAGCAAGCTGCACGTTCTTAAGGGGATTAATCTTAATATTTCCGAGGGCGAGTTTGTTTCTATTATGGGAAGTTCCGGTTCCGGGAAATCTACGCTTCTTAATATCATCGGTATTCTGGATGAAAAAGATTCAGGAACTTACGAGCTGGATAATGTTCCGATTGAGCATCTGTCTGAAGTGAAAGCTGCAGAATACAGAAGCAAATTCCTGGGCTTTATATTTCAGTCTTTTAACCTGATCAGCTATAAAACAGCTCTGGAAAATGTAGCACTTCCTTTATATTACCAAAACGTTCCGAGAAAAGAGCGTAACCAGAAAGCATTGGAATACCTGGAAAAAGTAGGTCTTGCACAATGGGCAGGCCACCTTCCCAACGAGCTTTCAGGAGGACAAAAGCAGAGAGTTGCTATTGCAAGAGCCCTGATCACAGATCCTAAAGTAGTTCTGGCCGATGAGCCAACCGGAGCACTGGATTCTAAAACAACACACGATATTATGAAGCTTCTTCAGGATATCAATAATGAAGGAAGAACCATCATCGTCGTAACACACGAACCGGACGTAGCTGCACAGACGAAAAGAAACGTAATACTGAAAGACGGCATCATAGAAAGTGACGAGTTTATCAAGCAAATTGTTTTATAATTAATAGTGAATTTTGCTTCGCAAGTGAATTTTTTTAAGTCAATTGTGAATGTGATTAGGCTATCGAAAACACACCAATGAAAATGAAAAAAAATAATTATGTTTTTAAATCTGAACCATTATAAACTTGATGTTTATCAATCGGCCAGACAGTTAAGAATTGAATGTTATAAAATTTTATCTGGAATTCCGGATAGTGAGCGTTTTAATCTTACAGACCAGATACGCAGAGCTTCAACTTCGGTAGTTTTAAATATTACGGAAGGATGTTCCAGAAAATCGGAAACCGAAAGGAAAAGATATTTTGAAATAGTCAGAGGCTCCGTGATAGAATTAGATTCCTGTTTTGATATAGTTATAGACTGTAATTATATCAAAAAAGAAGAATTAGTAAAAATTGAAAATTTAATAAAAACAACATTTATCTTACTGAGCGGAATGTTGAAAAAGAAATAGAGAAAGTGAATTGTCAATTAGAATAATTTATTTAAAAACAATTGACAACAGGGTTAATTGACTTCGGAGAAAATTCACAACGCAGTTAATTGACTTTTTACACAGTAAAAAATAAAAACTATGTTTGACCTAGATCGTTGGCAGGAAATATTCAGTTCTATTCGCAGTAATGTATTGCGGACGGTGCTTTCGGGGTTTACAGTGGCTTTGGGGCTGTTTATTTTTGTTGTTCTTTTCGGAATAGGGAAAGGGCTTCAGAATGCCTTTACCGAAGGTTTTGCAAGAGATGCACAGAATCTTATCACGATCTATACGGGCAAAACTACGCTGGCTTATAAAGGACTTCAGTCTGACAGAACCGTGACGATGGATAATGAAGATTATGATTTCCTGATCAATACAGATAAAGAAAAAGTAGGTGATGCCAGTCCAAGATATACCACAAGCTTAATGGTAAAATACGGAAAGGAAAGCGGTACTTACCAGATCAACGGTGCAGAACCGGGAGAAAAGACGATTGAGAACAGGAAGATGCTGGACGGACGCTATCTTTCGCCTATGGACCTTGCAAGAAAGCAGAATGTAGCTGTGATCGGAAGAATGGTTCAGCGTGACCTGATCAAGAATGGAAGCCCGGTAGGAAAAGACCTGAATATTAATGGAACCATGTTCAAAGTAGTAGGAGTATTTTCCGATGACGGAGGAGACTGGGACGAAAGACATATTACCGTTCCCATTACAACCCTTCAGCAGATGAAAAAAGGTTCAGATACAGTATCTACAGCATATATTGCCTATAACGAAAAGCTAACTCCACAGGAAGCCATTAAATATGGTGATGAGCTTAAAGACCGCTTGAAAGCGAGGAAAAATGTTGCTCCTGACGATGAAAACGGAGTCCGTGTCTGGAATAATGCCCAAAATATGAACGAAACTTTCCAGTTTATGGCAGTGCTTACCCTTATTGTAGGTTTTATTGGATTAGGAACCCTGCTGGCAGGAATTATCGGGATCAGTAATATCATGGTGTATATCGTAAAAGAAAGAACCAAAGAGATTGGCGTCCGTAAAGCTATTGGAGCCAAACCGAGAAGTATTGTAGCCCTTATTGTACAGGAAAGTGTCGTGATAACGGTAGTTTCAGGAATTATAGGGGTTGCAGTAGGAGTATTGGCACTTAGCTTAATAGGAGACAGCCTCGAGGAATATTTCATCAAAAGCCCGAGTGTAGGATGGGGAACCATCTTCATGGCATTTATAGCTTTGGTATGTTCGGGGCTTATTGCAGGATTCGTTCCGGCATACAGAGCTTCCAGGATCAAGCCGATAGAAGCGTTAAGAACTGAGTAATGATTTGGTAATCAGATGCTCAGGACAGCATCATTAATCAATCATCATTTATATTATTATAAACTTATAACTCAAAGAAGTGAACATTTTATTTAAAAAAGATACTTGGCAGGAAATTTATTATTCACTGAGGAATAATAAGCTTCGGACGTTCCTTACCATGATTGGTGTAGGCTGGGGAATGTTTTTATATGTGAGTCTTCTTGGGGCGGCAAAAGGGATGGAAAACGGTTTCGATAAGCTATTCTCCGGATTTGCGACCAACTCTATTTTTCTTTGGGCACAGAAAACCTCTATTCCATATGAGGGATTTCCGAAAGGAAGGGAAGTCCACCTCCAGTTATCCGATATGGAAATGTTGAAAAGAAAAGTGATTGCCATAGATTATATCTCCCCACAAAATGCCAGAGGAAGCTTTACAGGAACGCCGGGCGAGTCCATGTCGAGAAACGGTAAAAACGGCACCTATTCCCTTACAGGAGATTATGCTGTGGGAAATAAAATTTCTGAGAAAAAACTTATTTTCGGACGTTATATTAACGATGCTGATGTTATGGGAAATAAGAATGTCGTGGTGATTGGAGAAGAGATCTACAAGAACTTCTTTGATGCTAAGAAAAAAGAAAATCCGATTGGAAAACAGGTTAATATAAAAGGCATATTCTTTAATGTAATTGGTGTCTTCAGAGTAAAAAAAGGAGGTGGTTTTGAAAATGACCGGACTGCTTTTATTCCTCTTTCAACCTATACAAAAATGTATAACGCAGGAGAACAGATTGACATGTTTGCTATCGTAAGTAAGCCCAATGCCAACGTTAATGGAGTAGAAGAGAATGTAAAACAGGTGCTGAAAACAAAAAATAAAGTATCTCCCGAAGATACCAATGCATTCGGAAGTTTCAACTTAGGTAAAGAATTTAAAAAACTGACAGGTTTCCTCACAGGAATGCAGCTTTTAACGATCATTGTAGGAACGCTGACCATTCTTGCCGGAGTTATTGCCATCTCGAATATCCTTCTGATCACGGTAAAAGAAAGAACAAAGGAAATCGGGATACGAAGAGCTTTAGGAGCGAAACCGGCTGAAGTAAGAAATCAGATCCTTCTCGAAAGTGTTGTTATTACGCTCTCTTCGGGTATTCTCGGATTCATGTTTGGGATATTTGTCCTGATCATTTTAAATGCAGTCACCCAGAACCAGGATGAATTTCCGTTCTACAACCCTACTGTAAATTATGGAAACGTATTTGGAGCCATGGCAGTAATGGTAATTCTTGGTCTGATTATCGGGATGATCCCCGCACAGCGTGCAGTAAAGATCCGGCCGATTGAGGCCCTGAGATCAGAATAGTAATATGTTAATTTGAAAATAAAATAATATTTTAATTTGAAAATGATGAAGATTTTTTTAAATGTTTAAATTCTTAAATATTTAAATTCTTAAATATTTAAATCCCTTCAATTAATTTTTCTCCTTTTAATCGTAAAAAATAAACTAGATATATGAAAAAGAAATTCACTTGGAAAAAAGCCATTTATATTGTACTCGGGCTTTTATTTGCAGTGGCATTGATCTTCGGGATCGGGTATCTCGTAAAATCAAATTCTAAAGAAAGTGAAGCTTTCCTGACCAGAAAACCAAAATACCAGGACATGGAAGACAAGGTAATGGCAACAGGAAAGATCATTCCGAAGGAAGAGATCGAGATCAAGCCGAATATTGCAGGAATCATTGATAAAATTCTGGTAGATGAAGGAGATAAAGTAACCGCAGGACAGCTGATCGCTACAGTGAGAATCATCCCTAATATTGCTGATGTAAATAACGCACAGCAGGAAGTGGTGAACTCTCAGCTGCAGATCAGCAACGCTAAAATGAATGTGGATAATATGCAGAAGCAGTATTCTATGCAGGAAAAACTGTACAAGCAAGGCGTTATTTCCAAGCAGGAGTATTTAAACTCTCAGCAGCAACTGTTTTCACAGCAGCAGGCCCTTAGAAATGCCAATCAGCAGCTGGCTACAGCTCAAAAAAGATTACAGATCGTAAAGACGGGGGCTACTCCGGAACTTCAGGGTCTTGCAACTACGCAGATCCGTTCCAAAGCAGCAGGTACTGTTCTTGAAGTTCCTGTAAAAGTAGGAAGTCAGGTAATCGAGGCCAACTCATTCAATGCAGGGACCACAATATGTTCCATTGCAGACCTTAATTCTTTGATCTTCCAGGGAGAGATTGATGAAGCTCAGGCAGGGAAGCTGAAGCAGGGAATGGATATGAAAATCGTGATCGGTGCCCTTCAGAACAAAACATTCCCGGGAAAACTGACCATGATTGCTCCTAAAGGAAAAGATAACCTCGGAACCATAAAATTCCCGGTAGAAGGTGACGTAAACAATCCTAACAACGAATATATCAGGGCTGGATTTTCTGCCAACGGTGAAATTGTCCTTAAATCTGAAAAAAATGCATTGCTTTTGGATGAATCACTTATCCAGTACGAAAAGAAAAACGGGAAAGACACTCCTTTTGTAGAAGTGAAACAGCCGGATGGTAAATTCAAAAAAGTATATGTGAAATTAGGGGCCAGCGACGGGATCAATGTACAGATCCTTTCAGGAATTACCAAAGACTCTGAAGTGAAAGTATGGAACCCTTCCGATAAAGACAAAGAAGAGCTTAAAGAAAAGAAAAAATAGTAAATAATCACTATATATTTAAACTGTATGATCCTGGGAAATCTTTCCCGGGATTTTTATTTTTTAATGGACTGAGCTGATGTAATGGATATTTTTAATAAATTGTCTTGTAAGAAACATTAACCATACAATTTCATAACCATGAAGAAAAGCTACCTGATTCTTTTTTTCTTTATCATTGTAAAATTCATCCTTCAATATTCCCTGATCAGCTCTGAATATGAATTACACAGAGATGAATATCTGCATCTGGACCGAGCAATCATCTGGCCTGGGGATATCTTTCCATTCCTCCAGTGAATTCATGGCTGGCCTGGTTGATCAAAATACTCGGAGGGTCCGTATTTTGGGTAAAATTTTTCCCGGCACTCTTCGGAGCCTGTCTGAAAAACGAACGGAATAGAACCAGGATTGTACCATAAAAGTCTTCAAAAATAATTGATTCGCAGATCAATCCGACAATAAATATATGGGCTGCAAGCGATTTTAAATTTTAATAAGTTTAGAATCAGCTGTTTCCCTTTTTAGATATTTTTTGATTTTTGTAATAATATTAATGCAACAATATTGCATTAATGAAATTTTATTTTAACTTTGTAATACAAACGCGAAAGCTAAAGTGAAAACAAACTAACAGCCCATATTTAATACAATGGAAAATTTTGAGGTTATTATCATAGGAGGAAGCTATGCCGGATTATCAGCGGGAATGTCCTTAGGAAGATCATTAAGAAATACACTGATCATCGATAGCGGGAAACCATGCAACAGGCAGACGCCCCATTCACATAACTTTATTACGCAGGACGGACAAGCACCAAAAGAAATTGCTGATCTTGCCCGAAAACAGGTCGAAGCATATGATACGGTGAAATTTCATGAAGGTTTCGTTATAAAACTGAGAAAAACAGATGAAGGATTTGAAGCGGAAACCTCTGCCGGCGAAAAATTTTACGCCAAAAAGCTGATCCTGGCATCAGGAGTGAAGGATATTATGCCGGATATTCCCGGATTTGCAGAATGTTGGGGAATTTCAGTCCTGCACTGTCCTTACTGCCATGGTTATGAAGTGAGAAATCAGGTCACCGGTATCCTTTCAGATGGTGATATGGGCTATGAGTTTTCAAAACTGGTGTACAACCTGACGAAAGATCTTTTTCTGTTCAGTAATGGAGAGTCGGCTCTTTCAAACGATCAGAAAAGCAAACTGGCTCAGAATAATATCAATCTTGTTGAAGATGAAATTGAAAAAATAGAGCACGAAAACGGAAACATCCGAAAAATCATCTTTAAAAGCGGAAAGGAAATCTCTTTAAAAGCACTGTATGCTAAAATACCTTTTGAGCAGAACATCAATGCTTCCGGAGATCTCGGCTGTGAGCTTACCGAACATGGGTTTATCAAAATTGACGCTATGCATAAAACCAATATTCCCGGTGTTTTTGCTTGTGGGGACAATGTCACCATGATGAGGTCTGTAGCCAATGCTGTTGCCCAGGGAAATTTCACAGGAGCTATTGTCAATAAAGAGCTTGCAGACGAAAGTTTTTAATTATATATTATAAATTGGTGCCGTCCCCGCAGAAATCTTCTGTGGGGATTTTTATTCAAAATTTTGTTACTAAAATATATTATCGTAATATTGCGATATAATAAAAATCATGGGTGCTACAAAAACAGATTTCTTTACAGATGAGCAGAATAAGATCGCGGTCATTGCAAAAGCTTTAGGGCATCCGGCAAGAATTGCCATTATTGAATATCTTCTGAAAGTTAATGAATGCATCTGTGGGGATATTGTCAATGAATTGCCTCTTGCACAGCCTACCGTTTCCCAGCATCTGAAAGAATTAAAAAATGCAGGCCTGATTAAAGGAAATATTGAAGGAAATACTGTATGCTACTGCATTGATGGAAAAGCATTTGAAATTTTAAATACTTTCTTCACAGATATTATTTCCACTGTTAAAAAACAGAATTGCTGCTAAAAAAATTTGAATTGGTTAATCGTAATATTGCATTATAACAATTAAAATATTGAATTATGAAATTATCAGACATTAAAAACATTTTGCGAGGGTTGGAAAATGTAGAATTTCAGCTGGAGGACGGAAGATTTGTACCAGAACACTTCCACGTTACGGAAATAGGAATGGTTACCAAAAACTTTATCGACTGCGGAGGAACCATCAGAAAAGAAGAGCGTGTGAATTTTCAGCTCTGGAATGCAGAAGATTATGAACACCGTCTTAAACCCGGAAAATTGCTGCATATCATCAATCTGTCAGAAGAAAAGCTGGGAATCGGAGATTTTGAAATTGAAGTGGAATATCAGGATCAGACTATTGGAAAATATGATCTGGAATTTAACGGTAAAAACTTTGTCCTAAAAAATAAACTGACGGCTTGTTTAGCAACAGATGCCTGTGGAATTCCTCAGGAAAAGCAAAAAATAAGCTTAAGCGGGCTGAAGAGCAATCAGGATTCTAGCTGTACACCAGGTTCGGGCTGTTGCTAATATTAACTTTTATAATGACTGGAATGTATCCTAAATTGACAAAATATATAGAAGAACTTCTTTCTATAGAGATCAGTGAAGAAAGAAAAGCTGTGCTGCAGCCATTAATAGATTTTATAAAGCAGAAAAAAAGAAATCAAGAATTAATATCTGTTAATTTTATCTGTACCCATAATTCCCGGAGAAGCCATCTTGCCCAAATCTGGGCACAAACTGCATCCGCCTATTTTAAAATATCTAATGTAAACTGCTATTCCGGAGGAACGGAGACAACTGCTTTATTTCCTAAAGTTGCTGAAACATTGATGGAAGCTGGCTTTCATATTTGGAAATTAAGTGAAAGCGAAAATCCTGTATATGCTGTTAAGTATTCTGAAGATGCTTTACCTGTCATTGGATTTTCTAAAAAGTATGATGATCGTTTTAACCCAAATACAGGTTTTGCTGCAGTTATGACCTGCTCTCAGGCAGATGAAGGATGCCCTTTCATTTCAGGTGCAGAGAAACGTATTCCTGTTACCTTTGAAGATCCGAAAATTTCAGATAACACACCTGAACAGACCAGAATATACAAAGAAAGAAGTCTGCAAATCGGCGCCGAAATGTTTTATGTTTTTTCCCAAATAAATCATTAGAATGAAGACCAAATTAAAATTTCTTGACCGGTATTTAACACTTTGGATTTTTCTGGCCATGATCATCGGAGTCGGTTTGGGATATTTTTTTCCTGGAATCTCTGTAATAACAAATTCATTTTCTTCAGGTACCACCAATATCCCTTTAGCTGTCGGGTTAATCCTGATGATGTATCCACCTCTCGCGAAGGTAGATTACAGCTTATTACCACAAGTGTTCCGGGATAAAAAAGTAATATCTGTTTCGTTATTGTTAAACTGGGTTGTAGGTCCAGTCTTAATGTTTGTTTTAGCTGTTATTTTTCTTAAGGATGAGCCGGATTTTATGATAGGGCTGATCCTTATAGGCCTGGCAAGATGCATTGCCATGGTTATTGTATGGAATGACCTGGCAAAAGGAAACCGGGAATATGCAGCTTTGCTGATCGCTTTAAATAGTATTTTTCAAATTATATCCTATAGCTTTATGGTATGGCTGTTTATTAATATTCTTCCTCAAAAATTAGGATTGGGTAATTTTAATGTTTCTGTACCCATCGGCGATGTAATGGAAAGCGTCTTAATTTATCTGGGAATTCCTTTTTTAGCAGGTTTTCTAAGCCGTTATTTTCTTACACAACTCAAAGGAAAAGAATGGTACCGCCAAAAATTCATTCCTTTCATATCACCTGTTACTTTATACGCCTTATTATTTACGATTGTCTTAATGTTTAGCTTAAAAGGGGATAAAATATTGGAACTGCCGATGGATGTTGTAAAAATTGCAATTCCACTGATCATTTATTTTGTATTGATGTTTTTTATTAGTTTTTTAATAAACAGATGGCTCAAAGTTCCTTATGATAAAAATGTATCCATTGCTTTTACGGCGACAGGAAATAATTTTGAATTGGCTATTGCGGTAAGTATTGCTGTTTTTGGAATTCATTCATCACAGGCTTTTGTAGGTGTTATCGGCCCATTGGTGGAAGTTCCTGTATTGATTTTATTGGTTAAAGCAAGTTTATATTTAAAAAGAAGCTATAAACTGAAGTAAAAAGTCACAATTGATGGTAAATTGCTGCATAATACCTGAAATTTTATTCCCAAATCAGACTTCAGGATAAAGAAATCTTACAGGAAATTCCGTACATTTGGGGTGAAAAATTTCAAAAACTAAAAGTAAAATGGACATTATTTTCGACCTGATTGAAAAAGAGAGACAAAGACAATCCCATGGATTAGAGCTTATTGCATCAGAAAACTTTGTTTCTGAGAACGTAATGAAAGCAATGGGAAGTGTACTGACGAACAAATATGCTGAAGGATATCCCGGAAAAAGATATTACGGAGGCTGTGAAGTAGTAGATGAGGTTGAAACATTAGCCATCAACAGAGCAAAAGAACTTTTCGGTGTTGACTATGTTAATGTACAGCCGCACTCAGGTTCTCAGGCGAATGCTGCCGTTTATCTTGCAGTTTTGAAAGCAGGAGACAAAATCATGGGTATGGATCTTTCAATGGGAGGGCATCTTACTCATGGTTCAGGAGTTAATTTCTCAGGGATTCAGTATCAGGTGGTTTCTTATGGTGTTCAGAAAGAAACAGGACTTATCGATTACGATCAGATGAGAGAAGTTGCTTTGAGAGAAAGACCGAAAATGCTTATTGCAGGTTTCTCTGCTTATTCAAGGGATCTTGATTATGCTAAATTCAGAGAGGTTGCGGATGAGATAGGGGCTACACTTTGGGCAGATATAGCTCACCCGGCTGGTTTAGTGGCAAAAGGGTTGTTGAATTCTCCGTTTGAACACTGTCATGTAGTAACGACTACTACCCACAAGACTTTAAGAGGTCCAAGAGGAGGAATGATCATGATGGGCAAAGACTTTGAAAATACATATGGCCACAAAACGCCAAAAGGAGAAACAAAAATGATGAGCCAGGTATTGGACGGAGCAGTTTTCCCTGGAATTCAGGGCGGACCGCTGGAACACGTTATTGCCGGTAAAGCTGTTGCTTTCGGTGAGGCATTGGACGGGCAGTTCGAGACCTATGCCAAGCAGGTTAAAGCCAATGCACAGGCACTGTCAAAAGCAATGACAGACAGAGGTTTCGATATCGTAAGCGGTGGTACAGACAACCACTTAATGCTGGTAGACCTTAGAAATAAGAATGTAAACGGAAAAGAAACAGAAAAGGCATTAGTGCTTGCAGACATTACATGTAACAAAAATATGGTTCCTTTTGATGACAAATCACCGTTCACAACTTCCGGTATCAGACTGGGAACTGCAGCGATTACGACAAGAGGTCTTAAAGAAAATGACATGGATACTATTGCAGGACTGATTTCTGATGTGGTTGACAATATTAAAAATGAAGAAGTTATTGCTTCGGTAAGAAAGAAAGTAAATGAACTGATGGAAGGCAGAGCTCTGTTCAACTATTAATTTGATTTAAACATTATAATAAAGAATGGGCATCTGTCCATTCTTTTTCATATCTATTATGGAGAAAAAATCTTTCACCTTTGATGAAATAAAACTGAAACTGGTAAACTACTGTGTTTATCAGGACCGTTGTCATGCGGAGGTTGAGCAAAAAATGAAAGAATTTCTGCTGATTGATGAGGCAAAAGATGAAATTATCCTGTACCTTCTGAAAGAAAATTATCTTAACGAAGAAAGATTTACACGCAGCTATATAAGAGGAAAGTTTTATATCAAGCACTGGGGCAGGAATAAGATCAGAATGCATCTTAAACAGAAACAGATCTCAGAAAAACTTATCAACAGCTGTTTTGATGAAATAGATGAAGATGATTATGAAAAAATCATCAAAAAAATCTTCGAAGATTACTATTCCAGACAAAAAGGAATACAGGAATATCAGAAAAAATCTAAAACAATAAAATATTTAATGAGCAGAGGCTTTGAATATGAAAAAATAAATGATACTTTTGACGAAACATAAATAGATAATTGAAAAAAGAAAAAATTTGGCTCTCACCTCCTCATATGGGAGGAAATGAGCTTGAATATATACACAACGCATTTGATACCAACTGGATTTCCCAATATGGCTCCAATATAATTGAATTTGAAAAGAGTCTGGAAAATTATTTAGGCAATGATTCGCATGTCACTGCTTTGTCTTCCGGTACTGCAGCTATTCATCTGGCGCTAAGATTATTAAATGTAGAGGAAGGAGATTTTGTGATTTGCCAGTCTTTTACATTTGTAGCCTCTGCTAATCCAATTCTTTATCTCAAAGCCGTTCCTGTATTCGTAGATAGCGAAAGCCACACCTGGAATATGTGTCCGAATGCTCTGGAAGATGCTGTGAAATACTGTGTCCAACAAGGGAAAAAGCCTAAAGCCATTATCGCAGTATCTTTATACGGAATGCCATTTATGGCGGAAGAAATACTCCAGATTTCAAAAAAACATGAAATTCCTATTGTTGAAGATAGCGCAGAAGCACTGGGCAGTAAATACAAAGGACAGCCTTGCGGAACTTTTGGAGATCTTTCTGTTATAAGCTTTAACGGTAATAAAATTATTACAACCGGCGGTGGCGGAATTTTGATCTCAAGAAATGCACATTTCAAAAGCAGAGCACTTATCCTTGCAACACAAGCTAAAGACAATACAGAATTTTACAGCCATTCTGAATTAGGATATAATTACAGGATGGATAATATCGCAGCAGGGATGGGAAGAGGGCAGATGGAAACATTGGACGAAAAAATTAAACAAAAGAGAAAAAATCATGATTTTTATCAAGAACTGGTGAAAAATAATAAAAATATTGAACTATTTTCTGCTCCTAATAATGATTTTTTTTCCAACTATTGGCTTAATACCGTTATTTTAAAAAATGAACTTTCGAAAGAAAAACTTAGAGAGATATTTTCGCAGAACGATATAGAAACCAGATATCTATGGAAGCCAATGCATCTTCAACCCCTCTATAAAAAGTGTAAGTTTTTTGGAAATAATTTATCTGGTACACTTTTTGACACAGGACTTTGCCTGCCGTCAGGGACCAATTTAACGGATGATTGCAGATCCAGAATTTCTGAGGTAATACAAAATAAAATATATTAAATTTATTTTATTTAAGTATAGATAGGATTTTATTTTAATTTTGTACCATCAAAACGAATATTAATAAAGTAGGTTTACCCATTTAAATATGAACATAAATACAGGCAATGTACAACTCTCTTAGAAAAAAAATATTTGGAGGTGATAATGTTGTCAATCTCTCAGACGTAAGATATCTTCCCAGATGGATAATACTTGTAATAGATATTATTATTCTGGTGATGTCTTTATTTCTCTCTACTTATACAATTGAAAAGATTACCCAAAAAGAGTTTATTTATCATGAAGACAAAAGCATCGTTTTTGCTTTTATTATTTTGATAAATACAATTTTTATGTATTTTTTCAAAACCTATGCAGGAATCATAAGGCACTCTACGTTTATTGACCTTTTCAAACTGCTGATTTCCTGCTTCTGCACTATGACTGTAGTGGGGTTGGTTAATCTTATCTATTTCTGGT
This sequence comes from Chryseobacterium hilariae, assembly GCF_051400735.1. NCBI lineage: Bacteria > Pseudomonadati > Bacteroidota > Flavobacteriia > Flavobacteriales > Weeksellaceae > Chryseobacterium > Chryseobacterium hilariae. The sequence continues at coordinate 490,869 of NZ_JBLFFJ010000003.1, read as the reverse complement.
CTACAGGCGGAAAGTTTATCCTTACACCATTCCTGATACTGTACTTTATCATTTCTTTTATGGGACTGTTTCTCTTCAGACTGTATGTGAAAGAATTTTTCCACATTGTCAGAGAATATAGAAGGAGTGCTTTGAAAAAGAGAATTCTGGTACTTGGTATTGATGAACAATCTATTGCTATAGCACGTGCTATTTTGGATAACCCAAGTTTGCCTTATCAGGTGGTAGGCTTTCTTACCCAAAGAACAGATTCCAAAAGAGCTTCTTTATTAGGAAAACCTATCTATGAAAAAAGTAGGATTGAGGAATCTACAAAAGAAGATCTTATTATAGACGGAGTCATTATTGTAAAAGAAATGATGTCTAAAGATGAAATGAATTCATGGGTTAATTTATTTTTAGAGAAAGACTTAAATATATTCAAAGCTCCATCTGTACAGAAATTAAGAGACAGTGACTTGGGAGGAGCAATCAGGAACCTTCAGATCGAAGATCTGCTTAACAGGAAACCAATAAAAATAGAAAGCGAAGAGGTTAAAAGCAGACATTTTAATAAAAATATATTGGTGACTGGCGGTGCGGGGTCTATCGGAAGCGAAATCGTAAGACAGGTAGCACAGTTCAATCCCTCATTAATAGTTGTACTGGATCAGGCTGAAACGCCATTGTATGATATTGAGCTAGAAATGAAAGAGAAATTTCCTCATATCAGATTTAAATTTGTTTTGGCTGATGTTTCCAATATACATAGGGTTGAACCTGTATTTCAGACTTATAACTTTTCGATGGTGTACCATGCAGCCGCTTATAAGCATGTTCCGTTGGTTGAGGAAAATCCTAATGAAGCTATACGCGTCAATGTTTTAGGGTCAAAAAATATTGCCGTTTTATCAAGCCGTTATAAAGTCAACAGATTTGTAATGGTTTCTACAGATAAAGCTGTAAATCCTACCAATGTAATGGGTGCTTCTAAAAGAGCTGCCGAGTTATTTGTTCAGTCTTTACAGCATGTTGAAGGAAATACTACAAAATTTATTACTACCCGGTTTGGTAACGTGTTAGGTTCAAACGGTTCCGTTATTCCACATTTTAAAAGACAAATTGAAGCTGGAGGTCCGGTGACGATTACCCATCCTGATATTGTAAGATACTTTATGACCATTCCGGAAGCTTGTGAGCTGGTCCTTCACGCGGGAACAATGGGAAAAGGAGGTGAGATATTTGTATTTGATATGGGAGAACCTGTAAAAATACTTGACCTTGCCAGAAGAATGATTAAGTTATCAGGTTTTGAACCTAATATTGATATAAAAATAATATATACAGGTCTCAGACCGGGTGAAAAGCTGTATGAAGAGCTGTTAAGCGACAATGCAAAAACACTCCCTACCCATAATGAAAAAATTATGATTTCTAAAGATCCTGCGATGGAATTCTTAGAAATAGAGAATCTGATTATTCTGATTACAGATGCTTCAGTAATGGAAGATAAGGTAAGTGTAGTGAAGCTTTTAAAAACAATTGTTCCGGAGTTTAAGAGTAATAATTCTGTATATGAACAATTAGATAAATAAATTATAAATGTATATTTGTACAATTTTAAAATATGAAAAGTAAGATATTGGTAGTATTGGCTGCGTTTTGGTTGGTTTCCTGTAAAACTAATCAGAATGCAAAAAATGACCTAAATTATATGCAGAATATCGAGAAAGTGGCCATTGAATCCTCTTCTAAAAATTCTAATAATACAATACAAGTTGGTGATCAGTTAGTGATATTGATCACGGCTAAAGATATGGATGTTGTAAAGCCGTTTAATCAAAATTATTCTTCTTCAGAACTCGTTCAGACAAATATTTTAGCTGGCGGTAATACTCCTAATCAGGGTACAAGTACTATTTCCGGACCTACTTATATTGTAGATAATGAAGGGAATATAGATTTTCCAATTATTGGTAAAGTGAATACATCCAATAAAACACTAGTTGAATTCAAAGATGAGCTAAAAAATAAAATGACGCAGTACATAATTAATCCCACTGTTAATGTAAGGCTTGCGAATTTTAAGGTTACTATTCTTGGAGAAGTTAACAGACAAGGTGATTATACTATTTCAAACGGACAAGCTACTATTTTGAATGCATTAGGATTAGCAGGAGATTTGACTATGTATGGAAAGAGAGAAGATTTACTGGTAATAAGAACTGAAAATGGCATTGTTACACACGGAAAAATAAATTTATTGGATGCCAATTTAATTAATTCACCTTATTATAATTTAAAACAAGGGGATGCAGTGATAGTTCCAGCAAATAATAATAAAGATATAATGTCTAAACAAAATCCTAATACGGGAATATATTTAACGGCTGCTTCTATTGCAATAACTGCAGCTGCAGTGGTTGTAAGTTTAATAAAAAAATAGTAGCCAAACTTTTTATTTTATATCTGAATAATCTAAGGTTCATATGCTTTATTTTTTTAAGATTTGTTGTATGAGCAACTTAAAACACCAAAATGAATGAAATTAAATCTTATAAAATAGCCGTTATTGGTCAGGGGTATGTAGGGCTGCCTTTATCCTTAGAATTTTCAAATCATTTTCCAGTTTTAGGATTCGATATTAATACTGACCGGGTTTTACAGTTAAATGTTGGTGTAGATATTACGCTTGAGGCGAATCCGGAAAAACTTGTTGCAGGACTAAAGAAATATCAAAGTTCAAACGGCGAAATAGGCTATAAAGCTACAGGAAAATTACATGAAATTGCTGATTGTAATGTTTTTATAGTAACAGTTCCTACTCCAATAGATAAATATAATGCTCCCGATCTAAGGCCGTTAATAACTGCTTCTAAAATGCTGGGAGAAATCATTAAGAAGGAGGATATTATAATATATGAGTCCACGGTCTTTCCAGGATGTACTGAAGAAGAGTGTGTTCCTGTTTTAGAGCAATATTCTAAATTAATATTTAATAGGGATTTTTATGTAGGCTATTCTCCTGAACGAATTAACCCGGGAGATAAAATAAATACTCTGACAAGCGTGAAAAAAGTGACTTCTGGTTCTACAGAGGATATTGCTGAAGAAATTGATAATTTATATAAGAAAATCATTACCGCTGGTACATATAAAGCTCCAAGTATTAAAGTTGCAGAAGCCTCCAAAGCTATTGAGAATGCTCAGAGAGATGTAAACATCTCTTTTGTTAATGAATTAGCATTAATATTTGATAGAATGGGGATTGATACAACTGATGTATTGGAAGCAGCTGGAACTAAATATAATTTTTTAAAGTATAAACCGGGTTTGGTGGGAGGACATTGTATTTCTGTTGATCCATATTATTTAGCACATAAGGCGGAACAACTTGGATATCATCCTGATGTTATATTATCTGGTCGTCGTGTCAATGATTCTATTGCAAGATTTATTGCATCGAAAGTAGTAAAATTACTTATTGCTAAAGGGAATGTTATTAAAAATTCAAAAACATTGATTTTAGGAGTTACTTTTAAAGAAAATTGTCCGGATATTAGAAATACCAAAGTATTGGATATATATAAAGAATTAAAAGATTATGGGATCGATGTTGAAGTATATGATTCTTGGGCAAGTAAAGAAGAAGTATATGAAGAGTTTGGGATTAACCTTTTAGAAAATCTCACTGATGTAAAATATAATTCAATTATAATTGCAGTTTCTCATGAAGAATTTTTGAGATTGAATCTTGATGATCTGAAAAAGGAAAATGCTGTAATTTTTGACGCAAAGTCATGTATTGCCCGGCATAAAGTAGATGCTAGGCTTTAATTTAATAAATATAATACCAATTTTTTTGCAAGAGAAATTAATTGTATATTATTTAACTATATTCAAATTATAAATAGAGAATGAACCACTCAACACAAGAAGAATCTGAAAAGATAAATATTCATGAAATTATCATACCTTATCTAAGAAATTGGATTTGGTTTATTATTGTCCCTCTTTGCATTATTATTCTTACTTTCTTTTATTTAAAGACTGTAACTCCTGTATATGATATTCAGTCATCAGTTCTGATTAAAGATTCAAAAAATTCACCTGCGATGGGAGGCGAGCTTAATGTTTTAAAGGATTTATCAGGGTTCGGTGGGATGAGTACAAATAGTATCAAAAATGAGATAGAAATTTTCAGGTCAAAGAAGCTTATACATGACGTAGTAAATGCTCTTGATCTTCAGACGACCATCTATTCAGAAGCGAAGTTTGCTTCAAAAGAGCTGTACAAAGATACAGCTCCGTTCAGTATAAAAGTTGTAGAAGAAAAGCCTTTAGCGGAAGGACCTAAAAGGCCTATAAATGTTAAAATAGATGGTAATAAGATTGTTTTGTCATCTGAGGAGATGGCCAAAGAAATCATAACCAATTTCGGAAAGACAATTAGTTTGCCATATGCTAATATCATTATCATTAAAAATTCTCAGTTTAATAAGTTAAAGGCTGGTGAATTGGGAAAACTGTATTTTACATATTCTACTAAAGAGGATAAAGTAAATAGTTTACAGAAAGCATTTGCAGCCGATCTTGCTAATAAAGAAACTACTGTCATTAATCTTTCTTTGAGATATCCTAATGTGGATAAAGCTAAAGATATTCTTAACAAAATTGTTCAGGTTTACAATCAGGATGCTATTAAAGATAAAAATTCTGAATCAAGTATAACAAAGGATTTTATTGACGAGAGAATCAATATCATTGCGAATGATTTAGGAGAAGTAGAAAGTAAAAAAGAAAGATTTAAATCTTCAAACCAGATCACTGATTTGGAAACAGAAGCAAAAATAAATCTTCAAACTTCAGCTGAGGCAAGAGCTAAACAGGTAGAAGTAGACGCTCAACTTAATCTTACTGACGCATTAATGAGTTATTTATCACGTCAAAATAATTCACAGGTTTTACCGTCAAATATTGGACTACAGAATACAGAGGCGGCAGGTAATATTTCAGCTTATAACCAGCTGGTTTTAGAGAGAAACCGTTTACTAGAAAGCGCTACCCCACAAAACCCTTTGATTATTGATTTGAATAAGCAGATTAGTTCTCTTCGTACTTCTGTAATGGAAAGCCTTAATAAAAATAGAACAGGATTGCAGTTTGCTAAAGACCAATATCTTACAGAGCAAAACAGAGTGTCTTCAAGGATATCAAAAATTCCTACCCAGGAAAAGCTTTTCAGAGATATAGAAAGACAGCAACAGATTAAAGAAAGCTTATATTTATTATTGCTTCAAAAAAGAGAAGAAACTGCTATTTCTCTTGCTGTTACCGCAGATAAAGCAAGAATCGTTGATTATGCCTATGCCTCACCTAGACCGGTTGCTCCAAAGAAAATGGTCTTTTTGGGGGGAGCTTTAATAGCTGGTTTATTACTTCCTTTTGTATTTATTTACCTTAAAGAATTATTCAATAATAAAGTTAAAACTAAGCATGATTTGGAAGCCCTTTCAAATGGTAAACCTGTCATCGGCGAGATCCCTAGTTTAGAAAGAGGAGCTTCTGAACTGATTAGGGTAAACGACCTTTCTCCAATTGCAGAAGCATTCAGAATTCTGATTACAAATATGAATTTTATGTTGCCTAAGAAAAAAGAGGCTAAAGTTGTATTTGTCACTTCCACTGTAAAAGGTGAAGGTAAAACATTTATTTCTGTAAACCTTGCACTTACATTAGCAACACCAAGTAAAAAAGTTATCATTATTGGTTCTGATATTAGAAATCCACAACTGCAGCGGTATAATCCTGCAAGAAAAGGTCTGGTAGGTCTTACAGAATATCTGTATGATAATAAAACAGAACTGAAAGATGTTGTTCATGTTTCTACCTTCAATCCGAATCTGGATGTTATATATTCTGGAAGTATTCCGCCAAATCCAACAGAGTTGCTGACCAACGGGAGATATGAAGTTCTGATTAATCAATTAAAAGAAAAGTATGACTATATTCTATTAGATACTGCACCACTGATGTTGGTAACGGATACCTTCTTATTTGCAGAAATGGCAGATGCTACATTATATGTTACACGGTCAGGATATACTGAAAAAACTTTAATTGAATTTGCTAATAGAAATATTGAAAGTGGTAAAATCAAAAATGTAGGATTTGTATTAAATGATGTAAACAAGGATTATTTTGGTTATGGAAATAAATATGGATATGGTTATGGAGAAACAGAACTTACTCTGTTTCAGAAATTAAAAAAATATTTTGTTAACAGATAATGATGGTAAGTTTTTAAATATATGTTCTGTATGTATTGTTTGAATAATTAAACCATATTCAAAAAGAATGATGAAATTTGGTAATAAAATTTTTGGAAAAGTTAAACAGAACAAAGCTGTCGTTGAAAATTATATTTTTATGACTGTTTTGCAAATTTTAAATTCTCTTTTCTATATCATAATATATCCCTATGTAATTAGAGTTTTAGGTGCAGAAAGCTATGGCGTTTATGTTTATGCGGTTAGTATTGTTACCTATTTTATTTTCATTGTTAATTTTGGTTTTGATTTTCCGGGAACAAAATCTGTTGCTCAGAATAAAGATGATTTGAATATGCTCAATGATATACTTTCGTATATTTTTACGGCTAAAATCTATTTATATGTTTTGGCAAGCATAATATTCTTTATTTTAATATATTCCATACCATTTTTTCGGAATAATAAACTGATCTATTTTTTTGTATATATTCAAACATTTGCTAATATTTTATTTCCTCAGTGGTATTATCAGGGACTTCAAAAGATGAAGACAGTAACAATGATACAAATTATATTCAAATTAGTTTCATTACCCCTAATTTTGATTTTTGTCAAAAAAGCACAAGATATAAATTTATTTGCTTTTATCACCAGTTTTACAGTGTTAGCAGGTGCAATAGTAGCATTTCTAATGATACGTTACCAAGACGGGTTTAAAATAAGATGGATGAGTTTTGACAAAACTAAATCCTGGTTTAAACAAGGGATGCCATTTTTTTTAAGCAATTCAGTTGGAGTTTTAAAAGAACAGGGAATCACAATTGCAATTGGTGCTTTTTTCGGAATGAAAGATGTTGCTATCTATGATTTGGCTAATAAAATTGTTATCATACCACGTACATTGCTTATGAGTGTTAATGCTGCTATGTTTCCTAAGATTGTTATGGAGAAAAAAAAACACATTGTAAGAAAGATTATAAAATACGAATTCATTCTGGGTATTTTTGTAATGATTTGTACAGCTGTTTTTGGAAAATTTGTGATTAAATTATTGGGCGGGGAAGTTATGGCTCCGGCTTATCCATTATCTATTATTCTTAGCTTTACTGTTGTCAGCTGGCTTGTTGTTGGAGCATTTATTAGTTTTGTTTTTATTCCAAATAATAAAAATTATTTTATAGCACAAAATCAGGTTGTCGCTGTAATTTCTGTACTTCTATTTGCATTTATCGGATTTCTATTTTCGAAAAGTATATTTGTACTTATAATTGCTTTGGCATTTTCAGGTCTGGTAGAAATTATATTTTGCTATTATAAAACTTTAAAAAATAAACTATTATGATGTTTGACGTATCTGTAATTGTACCTATTTACAATGTTGCCAATTACATAGAAAGGTGCTTGATCTCTCTATTTTCACAAACTCATGATAGTATTGAGTATATTTTTGTAGACGATGGTACACCAGATAATTCTATTGAGATTTTATATCAGGTCATGGAAAGATTTCCTGAAAGAAAAAATTCAATAAAAATAATTCGTCATGAAAAAAACAAAGGATTATCTGCAGCGAGAATTACAGGGATTTCTAATGCTTCGGGAGAATATATCCATCATGTTGACAGCGATGATTTTGTAGATGTGAATATGATAGAGCTGATGATGAAAAGTGCTAGAGCAAACAATTCAGATATTGTTTTTTGTGATGTTTGGATAGAATGGCTTAATAAAAGAAAACAAGTGATTCAAGAGTTTACGACCAAAGAGCAATATTTAATTGATCTATTGGAATCTCGTGTAATCCAAGGAGTATTTAATAAACTTGTAAGAAAAAAATTGTACATTGATAATAATATATTTCCTACTGAAGGAATCAATGTGGGAGAAGATCTAATTGTGACGCCACGCCTTATCTACTATGCAGATATTATTACAAAAGTGGACGATGCTCTTTATTATTATGTACAATATAATGCAGGATCATATACTAAACATTTTAAAATAAAAACATTGCAGGATGTTTCTTATGTCTTAGACTTTCTAAGAGAATTTTTCTCTAAGCCTTCTGATAAAAAATATTTGGATGCTCTGGAGGTTGGAACTAATAGGAAAAAAATGCAATATCTTACACAAGTAGATTTAAGAAATGTAAGCACAGTTATGTCTTATTTCCCATTAGCTTATAATAAAATTTCTTCAAACAAGTTTACTTTTATTGAAAGACTCATTTTAACATTAAGTGAAGCTAATCTTTTTTTTCTTAAAATTTTTCTATTTTTTTATGGAAAAATGTTTTCTGCGTGGCAAATCACTAAAAGGAGAAACTAATTATGAGAATAATAATAAACTTAATTTTTTGTCTGATTGCAGGACTAATGGTATATATTGCCCCAAATCGCTATGACTTTGGTTTTTGCCAGCAGGTGCTTGTTTTGTTTATTATTAGTAATACAATTTATTTTTTAGGAAATAAAATTACCGGGCGCAATATTAATGCAGCCAATTTTGATTTCTTTTTTATGTTTTCATATGGGATGACAAACTTTATATATCCTGTATTTTATAAGCCTCAAAATCCGAATGTATCTATTTTTGTCATTCCTTTTAGTTCAAATATTATTTCAAAATCTACTGCAATTGCTTATTTAGGATATACCTTCTATATTTTTGGAATGACCATTTTCAGAAAAGATAACAAAAAAATTGAGCTTAAGCCCAGATTAGACATAAAGCCCAGTTTTCACATCAATAATTTTTTTCTACGATCAATCTTTATCATTGGTATAGTTTCTTTTGTCGGATATGTAATTACTGGTGGATTATCACATTTACAAAATGTATATGCTGGTAAGAATGCCAATTTAAATGAGGTAGGTGCATTTTCATATTTTTACAATATTTTTGTGATTTGCTGTAATTTACTTGCTATTTTTGTTTTTTTAATCAAAGATCAGAAAACAAAAATTACTATTTTTATATTTTTAGCGATATGTTCTCTTCTACTTTTGGCTACAGGCTCAAGAACTGTTGTACTTGGAATTGGACTAATTCTTATTGCAATGTATGGACGCTGTGTCAAAAAAATTACTTTTCCAAAACTTATTTTATTTTTATTGATTGGGTCTTTTGTAATGACTTTTATCCAGTTAGCTAGGCAAGAAACATTTTCTACTGATGTGTGGGCTAAAAATGCTGAAAAAACTGAGTTTGACTCAGGCTTTGATATTTTTATGGACTTAATTATAAACAATAGAAACCTATATGTTTTGGTGGATTTTGCAGATCATTATGGCAACGTTTATTTATTAAGTGCCATTTCAGATATTACCTCTCCAGTGCCTGGGCTATTTGCCTATGTTTCTTCAAATATGGGATTACCCGTGGAATTGATTTCAGGGGGAGCTTTACCTACATATATTGAATTTGGAAGAGATTCGGTCTGGGGACTTGGGACAAATCTTGTTGGCGAAACCTATATGGGATTTGGATATTATGGGGTATGTATTATAATGTTTTTACTAGGATGGTTAATTAATAAAATGCAACAATCTTCAGATAAAAATATTTATGCTTTTGTAGTCTATTATTTGTTAGTCTCACATGCTATATTTTTTCCCAGAGCATTTTATCTTTATCAGCCCCGAACAATAGCATGGAGTTTGCTTCTGGTTTTTGTTGTTTTGAAAATTACAAAATCCCTTTATAAGCAAAAAGAAAACACAATCAATAAAGAACCCTCAAATCTTCGTCATGATAATTGAATCAAGAAGATTCAGTAATAATTAGATTTTTCACAAATGAATATTTTATATCTTTTTTCTACGGCAGATACCTCTGTAGCGAGGGTAACCTTGAACCAGATAAATGCTTTACGGAAGTTTTATCCGAACCTTAAAATTAAGATAGCCTGCGTGAATTATGAAAAAAATGGGTCATTGCTGGAACAAGAAGATATTTATAAGAAAAAAAAATATCAAAATAAAATTGTAAATTATGTAAAATCCTTATTATTTATTAAAAAGGTAAAGAAAGATTTTCAGCCGGATATTACAGTTTCCAATCAAAATGCGATTACAACATATAACTGTATCATTAATAAAAAGGATGTAAAAATTGGAATTTTTCACGCTCCAAATTTTCAGCTAAAACAAAGAGGGGCATTAACCTTTTTTCTTAATGTTTTTTCATTGCGATTTATTTTTCCAAAACTTCATGCTTTGATAGGTATTAGCCAAGAGGTAGTGAATGATCTAAAAGGACATATCAAAGATGCAGATATAAGATTACATTATAATATTCATAATGACGATGAAATTATTAAAAAAAGTTTGTTAAGTTCTTCAATTGAAATTCATAATGATCAAAAAATAAATCTATTATGTCTAGGGACAATAGATTATAATAAAAGACAGGATCTCATCATTAAAATGGTTTCTACAAATAAAAATGTACATGTTTATATTGTTGGCAATATTGTTGATAATGACTATTACAATAAACTTGTAAAGTTGATAGAAAAAAATAATTTACAAAAAAATATTACATTTATTCCATTTCTTTCTAATCCTTATCCACTTATAAAAGCTGTAGATGGCCTTGTATCTTTATCAGAGTCCGAAGGTTTGCCAGGAGTAATTATAGAGTCGTTGATACTTAATAATGCAGTTATAACTACCAATTCCTCTTTTGGTGTTTGGGAAATATTTAATGAAAAGAATAATTATGATAAAGATCTTAATTCGGTTTATTATTGTAAAAAAGGAATAATATTGCCTAATCCAAAAACAGTTGATGAAATAGAGCTTTTAAAAATGCTTGACGACTCAGTTCAGTATTTAATTAAGAATAAATCAAATTTTAACGATGCCGAGTTTAACTTTTTTAATGAAATTTCTGATGAATCAATACATTCCTTTTATAACCTGTTAAAAGAAAAACATTATGAGAATCATAATAGATAATTCTAATTTGTTTGCAGGGGGCGGATTGCAGGTTGCAGCTTCATTTGTTAATGATTTGAAGCGAATAAATAATGACAATGATTACTATATCATTAATTCTCCTAATTGTCATCGTCAATTTGAAGTAAATTTATTTCCTGAAAATTTTCATTTTATTGAGCTTTCTGATGAAGAATATAATTCTAAACGGAAAAGAATAAAGAAAATGATGATTGAAGAAAATAGAATAAAGCCTGACTGTATTTTTACAGTTTTTGGTCCATCATATCATAAAAGCAAATTTCCTAAAATAGTTGGTTTTGCTTGGGGATACGTTTTGTATTTAGATTCTCCTTTTTACAAAAGACTCCGAATTATAGAGTCTATAAAATATAAGGTGTTAAATGCATTAAAAGTTTTCTTTTTTAACCGTAATTCTGATGCATTGATCTTTGAAACTAAAAATGCTCAGGAAATTTATAGCAAAAATTACAATTCAAGTATTAAATCTTATGTAGTAAGTAATACTTTGAATTCCATTTTTAATAAAAAAGAGCAATGGAAAGATATTTTAATTCCGTCTTCTGGTTTTAATCTTTTATGCTTGTCTGCTAATTATCCTCATAAAAACCTGGAGATTATCCCAAACGTTATAGATGAAATTTTAAAAATTGATCCGGATTTTGATTTTAAATTCCATATTTCTCTTACAGAAGAAAATCTTAAGGTTCCGGATGTATATAAAAAATATATTAATTATTTGGGAAGAGTAGATCTAAACAAATTACCTTCATTATTTTCTAAAATGGACAGTTTATTTATGCCTACTTTATTAGAGACATTTTCCACCACTTATTTGGAGGCGATGTTTATGAAAGTTCCAATCATTACTTCAGATATGAGTTTTTCTAGAGATATTTGTTCAGATGCTGCAATTTATTGTGATCCGGTAAATTCTCGTCAATATGCAGAAAATATAGTAAATTTATCTAAAGATCCTTTTTTAAAAGAAAGACTAATCAACAATGGGATTAATAATTTACTTCGTTTTGGAAACAGTTTAGATCGTACAAAAGAATATTTACGTATAATAGAGGAAAATATATAATGATGAAAACAATACAAAATAAAACACTTCTTATTACCGGTGGTACCGGATCATTTGGGACGGCTGTTCTCAACCGATTTTTAAACACTGATCATTTTAAAGAAATTCGAATCTTCTCCCGTGATGAAAAAAAGCAGGATGATATGAGAAATTATTATAAAAATGATAAAATAAAGTATTACATAGGAGATGTAAGAGATTTCAAATCTGTTGAATATGCAATGAAAGATGTAGACTTTGTTTTTCATGCTGCTGCGCTTAAACAGGTACCCTCTTGCGAATTTTTTCCAATGCAAGCCGTAGAGACGAATGTTATAGGGACTCAAAATGTCATTCGTGCTGCAGCAGCCAATTCTGTGGAAAAAGTAATCTGTCTGTCTACAGATAAAGCAGCCTATCCAATCAACGCAATGGGAATTTCTAAAGCAATGATGGAAAAAGTTGCTGTTGCTGAAGCCAGAAATTTAAAAGATACTACAGTTTGCCTTACCCGATATGGAAACGTTATGGCATCACGGGGTTCGGTAATTCCATTATTTCTTAAACAAATTGAAAATAACGAAGAGCTCACTATTACAGATCCTAATATGACAAGATTTTTAATGTCTTTGGATGATGCAGTAGAGCTTGTATTATTTGCTTTTGAAAACGGTAATGCAGGAGATTTATTTGTAAATAAGGCACCTGCTACTAACATTGGCATTCTTGCTGAAGCTGTAAAAACTATTAAAAAGGCAGATAACCCAATCAAAATTATTGGAACCAGACATGGCGAAAAGCTTTATGAAACCCTTTGTACCAGAGAAGAAATGGCAAAAGCCGAAGATATGGGAGATTTTTACAGAATTCCGGCAGACAATAGAAATCTGAACTATGCAAAATATTTCTCTGAAGGTCAGCAAATAGAATCAGAAATTGAAGATTATAACTCCCATAATACAGAACAACAAGATCTGGCTCAAGTTATGAAATTATTATCCGGTTTAGATATTTTTAATAATGGTACACAGGGGTATTCAGCTTATTAAAGGGGAAGCATTTTCTGATAACCGAGGTTCCTTATTTTATAATAATCAACTTGATTTTTCAGAGATAAAAAAAATTTATATAATAGAGAACCTTGATATTTCTATTATAAGAGCATGGCAAGGACATAAAATAGAGCAGAGGTGGTTTTTGGCTGCAGGGGGTAGTTTTGAAATAAAGACGGTTGAGATAGATGATTGGGAAAATCCCTCACATGATCTTTCTATTAAAATTTTTCAACTTAAGAGTAGTGAATTTTCTTTACTAAAAGTACCACCAGGATTTGCAACTTCCATTCAGGCCCTCGAAGAAAATTCGAAGCTGTTGGTGATGTCTGATTATAAGCAAGATGAAGTTGAAGATAACTATAAATTTAATCAAAACACATGGTAAATAACATAAAAAAACTTAAATTAGCTACGATCTTAGGAACACGTCCGGAAATTATAAGATTAGCCGAATGTATAAAGAAAAGTGATATTTATTTCGATCATCTGCTTATCCATACAGGACAAAATTATGATTATGAGCTTAATGAAATATTTTTTGAAGATTTAGGACTTAGAAAGCCTGATTATTTTCTGAATGTTGCTGGAGAACATCTTGGGGAAACTATCGGGAATGTAATTTCAAAATCTTATGAGATTTTGTCAAAAGAAATGCCAGATGCCCTTCTGGTTCTTGGGGATACAAATAGCGTACTGAGTACTATTGCAGCAAAAAGATTAAAAATTCCTATTTTCCATATGGAAGCAGGTAACAGATGTTTCGATCAAAATGTACCAGAAGAAATAAACAGGAAGATATCTGATCATATCAGTGATATCAACTTAACCTATACCGAGAACAGTAGGAGATATCTACTTAGCGAAGGTTTCCGGAAGGATCACGTATTTGTAACCGGATCTCCATTGAAAGAAGTACTCAACAGATATGAATCAAAAATAGCTGCCAGCAACGTTGTTAAGAATTTAGAACTTGAGCCGAATAATTATATTGTGGTAAGTGCACATAGGGAAGAAAATATAGATTTAAGTAATCATTTTGATATTTTAGTCAATTCGTTAAATGCTGTTGCCGGAAAGTATCAGATGCCTATTATTTTTTCAACACACCCAAGAACCAAAAATAGAATACAGAAAAACAATATACAATTTCACCCTTTAATTAAGAATGTTCCTCCTTTAGGCTTCTTTGATTATGTACAATTACAGAAAGAATCTTTTATTGTATTATCAGATAGCGGAACAATCAGTGAAGAATCTGCAATGATGGGATTTCCAGCGGTAAGCATTCGTACCAGTACAGAAAGACCTGAAGCTATAGATGCAGGAACTATTGTTCTGGGTGGAATTTCAGAAGAACAGATTCTTAATTCCATTGAGATAGCAAAAGGACTGCACGATGCTGAAATCAAACAGCCTTTTGAATATGAGGTAACAAATACTTCTGACAGAGTAGTTAAAGTGATACAAAGTTATACTTCTATTATCAATAAAGTAACTTGGAATAAAAAGATTTAAGCGATGAAAAAAATGTTGATCATAGGAATAAAAGGTATGGCCGGTCATCTTTTATTCAATTATTACGACCAAAATGATTTGTATGATGTATATGGGATTGCCAGAAATATTGATTCTTCAGAAAAAATATTCAATTTGGACGTATCTGATACTGCAGCATTAAAGTCTATAATTACTAACCATAAATTTGATTATGTTGTAAACTGTATTGGAATTTTAAACAAGGATGCAGAAGATAATCCTGCAAAAGCAATATGGTTTAATAGCTATTTTCCTCATTTTTTAGAAGAAGTGACGAGAAGTACAGCAACAAAAATTATTCATATCAGTACTGATTGTGTCTTTTCCGGAAAAGACAATGGAGGTTATACCGAACAAAGTTTTAAGAATGGAACCGGTTTTTATGCACAGTCTAAAGCTTTGGGAGAACTTGATAATGACAAAGATCTTACGATCAGAACATCGATCATAGGACCTGAAATTAATAAAAATGGGATAGGCTTATTTCATTGGTTTATGACTCAGCCCAACGAAGCAACTCTTAAAGGATTCTCCAATGTATTTTGGTCAGGAATAACCACTTTAGAGTTGGCAAAAGTAGTTGATGATGCAATTAAAAACAATGTAACCGGGTTAAAACAGATTGCCCGCGAAAAAATTGATAAGTATAATCTAATTTTACTTTTTAACAGAATTTTCAGAGATAGTGCAATTACAATAGAATCTAATGGAGATTACCATTCTGATAAAAGCCTCATCAGCATAAGAAGTGATTATACCTATAATGTTCCAGCTTATGAAACTATGCTTGATGACATAAAAGTATGGCTGAAAAATCATCCAAATAATTATAATTATTAATGAAGATTTTAATTATTTCACAATATTTTTGGCCAGAAAGTTTTAAAATCAATGACATTGCATTGGGACTTAAGGAATTAGGCCATGAAGTAAGCATTTTAACAGGACTTCCGAATTATCCTTCTGGAACTTTTTATGATGGATATAGCATTAAAAGTAGTGATGAAGAATGGAATGGTATTAAAATATATCGATCAAAGTTATTTCCAAGAGGTAAAGGAGGAGTAAAACTTTTTATTAATTATTTTTCATTTGTTATTTTTGGATGGTTGAAAATTAAAAAAATAAATAAAAAATTTGATAGAATTCTTGTTTATGAACCTTCTCCTATAACAGTAGGAATTCCCGCTATAAAGGCAGCTAAAAAGTTTCATGCTCCTTATTACTTTTGGGTTCAAGATCTTTGGCCTGAAAGCCTTACAGCTGCGGGGGGAGTGAAAAATAAATATGTCTTGAGTTTTTTTGATAAGATAACACGACTTATTTATTCTAAGGCTGAAAAAATTCTTGTACAATCGCCTGGCTTTAAGGAATATATAAAAAATCAAGGAGTACCTGAAGATAAAATTATTTTTTACCCTAATACAACTGAAGGATTTTATAAAAAAGAAGAACCTATAGAAGAAATTGAGAAACTTTTATCACCAGGATTTAGAATAATTTTTGCAGGAAATTTAGGAGAAGCACAGAGTTTAGAAACTTTAATCGAAGCAGCTGCGATTGTAAAGCAAAAAATATCTAATATTAAATGGTTTTTTTTAGGAAATGGAAGAGCTAAAGAGGCTCTTGAAAAAAATATAAACTATAAAAAACTAGAAGATAATGTATTTTTATTAGGCTCATATCCTGCTCAAGATATGCCTAAATTCTTTGCCTCTGCAGATGCCTTAATGGTGTCTTTGAAAAAAGATAAAATTTTTGCATTAACTATACCATCTAAAATTCAATCATATTTAGCGTGTGCTAAACCTATTTTAGCATCTTTAGATGGAGAAGGAGCTAAAATTATAAATGATGCAAAATGTGGATTTGCTTCTCCAAGTGAGGACGCAAATACTTTAGCTGAAAATGTAATTAAACTATATAATCTTTCTAATACCGAAAGAGAAAGAATGGGAAGCAATGCCGAGGTTTATTTTAAAACAAATTTTGAAAGAAATAAATTGCTGAAAACTCTTGTAGATATAATGAAATAATGTATTTAATAGATCTATGAATAAAGAATAAGCTATGGATATTATTATAACCGGTTCTTCAGGCTTTGTAGGACAGAATTTATCAAAATATTTATCATTTAAAAATATGAGTTGTAAAGGCCTTTCTTTACAACATAAAAATTGGAAAGATAATTTTGTTCGAGAAGGATTAGCTATTATCCATCTTGCAGGTAAAGCACATGATACTTCTAATATTTCCTCTTCGGCCGACTATTTTAAAATTAATCGGGATTTAACAATAGATGTTTTTAATGAATTTTTACAATCAGATATTAGAGATTTTATTTATTTTAGTTCGGTTAAAGCAGCAGCAGATACTGTTGAAGGAGTTTTGGATGAAAAAATAATTGAAAACCCTCTAACTCCTTATGGTAAATCTAAGTTGGAGGCTGAGCAGTTTCTTTTATCACGAGCACTTCCTATGGGTAAACGATTGTTTATTATACGCCCATGTATGATTCATGGTCCGGGGAACAAAGGAAATCTGAATTTATTATACAAATTAGTTAGTAAGGGAGTGCCTTGGCCATTAGCCGCATTTGAGAATAGACGTTCTTTTTTAAGTATAGACAATCTATCCTTTTTAATAGAACAAATTATAAGAAATAATCAAATTCAGTCGGGTATATATAATTTTTCAGATGATAATTCATTATCTACAAATGAGCTAATTGACATTATAAGCATAGGTTTAAAAAAGAAACCCAAATTTCTTTTTATTAAAAAATCTCTGATGGAGGGTATAGCAAAATTAGGTGATAAACTTCATTTACCTTTAAATTCAGAGAGGCTTACTAAATTAACTGAAAATTATGTAGTTTCTAATTTAAAAATAAAAAATGCCTTAAATATTGATAATCTCCCATATACAGCAGAAGAAGGCTTGAAAAAAACAATACAATCTTTTATTGATAAGAAATGATTGTTTCCTCTGTAAATCTATTGTTTGTAGGCACGGCTTGCTTGCTTTGCTTTAAAAAACTACTGTTCTCAAAGTAAGTTTCAGCATCTCTGTAAAGATCAACATTTTTTAAGTGAATCCTGAAAGGCGTTTCATGAGGGCTTGTGCTTGGTTTTAGAAATTTTGTTTTAAAAGCAAAACCCCTTTTGATTGTTATATCAGCATACAGAATGACTTTGTCAAAAAATAAATCGCCACTCGTCGTTTCTCCAATATAAATGCCATTAGAAGCGCCGGAAAGAATAATGTTTTCAAACATCATATTGGCAATCAGATTAGATCTTCCTATTCTGATAGATGTGCTCACAACTTTACCATTTTGGGTAACTTCAGATGTGAGCTGTTCAATTCTGAGATTTTCAAACTTGTTATTTCGAAAGGCATTCCAAAGGTTACTGTCTTCTGAGTAAAGGCCATACAATCCCTGATTCCAACTTTGTGAACCTGTAAATAAAAGATTTTGTGACTGTACAGCTTCCTTCTTAAAATATACATTGGCTAGTCCATAAGGGCCACACCAGTTCATAAAGTCGGTTACATTTACAAAATCTGTGTATTGTGAAAACATGATTCCTATGTCTGATATAGTAAAAACATTCGATAAACGTGACACTTCAGAATCCCCATGAAAATCAATTCCTACATTCGCATCCTGTACTTTATTTTCATTCTTTAAAAAATCATATAAATCAGATTTTACAAACATCTGATAATTAAAAGATTGTTGTATCCTTACGTTTTCTATCAAAGGTTTATGCACTGCTCCAATGATAATGCCTCTATTTCCTTTTAGTATTGATGAATTTGATTTTTTGGTAATAAAAAGGTTTACATCCCTTATATAATTATAATTATAAGTACGTTCCTTAACTGTACCGCCAATCTTTCCCAACGAAAAAAGATACGTATTGGATTTATCGGTTTCCATTACCACTCTGGTGCCAGCCATTGAAGTGCCTTTTAGTCCATTGATCGCAATTTCCCCTTTTCTTGTATAATAATCTCCCGTGCCCAGTGATATATCAAAAAAGACCGAAGATAACTTGTTTATTCCATCTGCAAGATCAATATTATTGTCATTTGGAAATATACCCATCCATTCAGGGTAGGCATAGTCTGATAGTGAAGTAAATGTCCCTGCTAAGGTTACATTATCAAATAATTTGATTCTGTCTGCTAATATTTTAGTTTGGTTTCCTGTCAAAGTAGCGTTCATGATAATTCCACCTGAAAATTCCAATATAATCCCTTTTGAATATTTTGTGAAATCAATGTTTTTACCTGAAAAATTAAAAAGATATCCATCAGGAATAATAAGTTTTCTTGAAGGTGTTTTTGCAATAACTTCAAGTGCTTTTAATAATGCCTGAGAATCATCCTTTTTGCCATCACCTATAGCTCCAAAATCCAGAAGGCTGTAGGTTTGTTGAATTAAGATGTTATTATTAGACTGTTCTTCTTTTTCTTTTGCCCATAAACTATGGTTAATCAAAATAAATAGCAGGATAAAAATTATTTTACTTTTCATAAACCGGAATATAAACAAATATAGGAAATTCAAGTTCTTGTTACTAATAGTAGGTAAGAATAAAGTTTCTGTTTAAGTCTATTATATGCTTATTTTAAATTCAAAATCACTATTTTTACTGCCATAAAAACATAAATTTCTATTTGATGCAATATTGGCTTGTAACCCTCATCCTATTTGTTAGTATCCTGCTGTACTTTTGGATTGCCGATCATTTTAATATCATTGATAAGCCCAACCATAGAAGTGCTCACACTCAGATTACTTTAAGAGGGGGAGGCATTATTTTTCCCGTAGCATTTATTTTCTTTTGTTTGTTCAATCTAAATGAAACTATACAGAATTACTGGTCCTTTGGATTAGGGCTTTTAGCCATTTGTACCATTAGTTTTATTGATGATATTAAAACCTTGTCAAATAAAATAAGACTTTCGGTTCATTTAATTTCGGTAATTCTGCTTTTATATTTTACAGGAGCTTTTAATATAATGCCTATTTGGACTTGGCCTATTTTATTCGTTATGATAATAGGAACTTTGAATGCTTATAATTTCATGGATGGAATTAATGGAATGACAGGGATCTATAGTCTTGTAACTTTAGCTTCATTAGCATATATTAATAATGATATTATCCAGTTTACAGATGAGAATTTTATTATATATCCAATTTTAGCATGTCTGGTTTTTCTTTTTTTTAATTTTAGGAAAAAGGCGAAATGTTTTGCAGGAGATGTTGGAAGTATGGGGATTGGCTTTTGGGTGATAGGGCTTGTTACTCTTCTTGTCATGAGGACCGGTGAATATAAATATATATTGTTACTTTCAATCTACGGAATGGAAGTAGTCCTTACAATTACTGAAAGAATATTATTGAAAGAAAATATTTTTGAAGCACACAGACGGCATTTATATCAGCTTTTTGCCAACGAGAAAAAAGCTTCACACCTGGTAATAAGTTCAGTTTATGCTGTTTGTCAATTATTAATTAATATATTTTTAATTCATTCCGAACTTCCTGTTTGGGTTATTATTTTGATTATATTTATTCCTGCAGGCGGAATTTATTTAGCGTTAAAATGGAAACTGAAAAAGGAATATAATTTATAGAAGCATAAAAATGAAAATAAAAGAAACACCCTTAAAAGATTGTTATATCATCGAGCCCACAATTTTTGAAGATGATAGAGGATACTTCTTTGAAAAATTCAATGAAAAAAAATTTGAGGAACTAACGGGAATGAACGGCCATTTTGTTCAGGATAACATTTCAAAATCTTCATATGGTGTGCTCAGAGGAGTCCATTTACAGAAAGGTGAACATGCACAGGCCAAACTAGTATCATGCCTTGAAGGAAAAGTTTTTGATGTGGCAGTTGATCTGAGAAAAGATTCGCCAACATTCGGAAAATGGTTCGGAACTGAATTGACACCAGAAAATAAGCTTCAGCTTTATGTACCACGTGGTTTTGGACATGGCTTTTCGGTTTTAAGCGAAACAGCTGTTTTTTCGTATAAATGTGATAACTTTTACAATAAAGATTCTGAAGGAAGTGTTATATGGAATGATCCGGATTTGAATATTGACTGGAAGCTTCCGATCGAAGTAATCATACTTTCTGAAAAAGATAAGATGCTCCCTACATTCTCTGAACAAAACTTTTAAATATATTGAAAACCACTCTACTAAAGTGGTTTTTATTTTTTGAGCCTAACTCTTTTATTATTTTGTATCTTTGCACACTCAAAATCAAAACGATGCGCACAAAATCTGTAGGGAAGAAGAAAATTAATGTGGTTACGCTAGGATGCTCCAAGAATGTATATGACTCTGAAGTATTAATGAGCCAGCTGAAAGCAAATGGAAAAGAAGTGGTTCACGAAGACCGCGGAGATATTGTAGTGATCAATACATGCGGATTTATTGATAATGCTAAAGAAGAATCAATCAATACAATTCTTGATTATGTAGACGCAAAAAACAGAGGCGAAGTCGAAAAGGTTTTTGTTACAGGCTGTCTTTCTGAAAGATATAAACCGGATCTTATTAAAGAAATTCCGGATGTAGATCAGTATTTTGGAACAAGAGATCTGCCTATTCTCCTAAAACACCTTGGTGCAGATTACAAACATGAACTGGTAGGAGAGAGGCTGACAACAACTCCCAAACATTATGCATATCTGAAGATCTCAGAAGGTTGTGACCGGCCATGTTCTTTCTGTGCAATTCCTTTAATGAGAGGTGGACACGTATCTACGCCTATCGAAAAACTGGTTTTGGAAACTCAAAAACTGGCAAAAAAAGGAACAAAAGAGATTATTCTTATTGCCCAGGATCTTACTTATTATGGTCTTGATCTTTATAAAAAGCGTGCGCTTGGAGAACTTTTAAAAGAACTTGTAAAAGTTGAGGGGATCGAGTGGATCCGTCTCCATTATGCTTTTCCAAGTGGTTTCCCTGAAGATGTTCTTGATATCATCCGTGAAGAACCTAAAGTCTGCAATTATATCGATATTCCTCTTCAGCATATCAACTCTGATCTGTTGAAGTCAATGAAACGCGGAACTACCCACGAAAAAACCAATGCATTATTAGCTAAGTTTAGAGAAAAAGTTCCGGATATGGCTGTTAGAACTACTTTGATTGTAGGATATCCAGGAGAAACTGAAGAAAGGTTCCAGGAGCTGAAAGATTGGGTAAGAGAGCAGAAGTTTGATAGACTGGGATGTTTTACCTACTCTCATGAAGAAAATACAGGAGCTTATGTATTGGAGGATAATATTCCTCAGGAAGTAAAAGAAACAAGAGTAGAAGAGATCATGGAGCTGCAATCACAGATTGCTTGGAAAAAAAACCAAGAAAAGATTGGGAAAACATTCAGATGTATATTTGACAGAAAAGAAGGCAATTATTTCATTGGTAGAACAGAATTTGATTCACCAGATGTAGATAACACAGTTTTAGTTTCAGCTGATGAAACCTACATTTCTATAGGAGAATTTGCTGAAGTGAAAATTACTTCTGCAGAAGAATTTGACTTGTATGGAGAATTGGTCTAGCAATCTGTTTCTATCGGAATTATTATAATTGTATGGTTTTCGCGCATAATTGAAAATATTAATAAAATTTAACATAATTAAAATAAATATTGATTTAATGATATGTTTGATTTTCAGGTAGTTGTAATTTTGCTTGCTAAAAGCTTTTTATTTTTTTTATATAAAATGAATAAATTTGAAAATTATATCTTAAATTTGCGCAATAAGCAATGTTTTAAAATCAAATGCTTCAATGAGTTGCCCCTTAATAAAGCTTAAAAAAACAGTTAATCTTAATGGTTAGCACAAGTTGGGATGCATCTCCATTTGGAAATATTGATGGAAAATAATGTAATTTAAAATCTTTAAAAACTTATGAAAAAATTTTTATTAACAGCGACAATGCTCGTTGGCCTTTCGGCAGTTTCCAAGGCTCAGACAACGGGGCGTGTAGGTATTAACACAACCACACCAGCCGCAACATTGGATGTAGTAGCCAATACTACCGATAATGCCAGACCTGATGCCTTGCTAGTCCCTCGTTTGTCAAGAGCTCAGTTAGCAGCTAAAGACGCAGCATATACGGCTGCTCAGAATGGTGCCCTTACATTTGTTACCACTTTAGATGGTAGTGCAGCTGGTAAGACAGTAAATGTAATTGGAATTGGCTTCTATTACTATGATGCTCCAAATTCTGTTTGGGTTGCTGTAGGTGGTGGTGGTGGTTCAACACCTCCAAACTTCCAGATTCAGAAAGGTAGACTTCACTCTGTAAATGCTCCTATTACATGGGCACCGGATGATTATTCTGTCGTTACTACTGCTATGGGAGGAACTAGCCAGCTATTATTGCCTGCAGCCACGTCACTGCCATTAAACTCAGTAAGATGTGTATCTGCGAATGGCCCAGGTAACGTGGGTTGGGATGCTGCAGCAGTTCCAGGTATCACTAGAGGAATGAATAGCATACCATCAACGGTAACTTCAGGTGGATCTTTCTGCTTTATTGTAGTGAGTAATGCTGGTGTAAATAACTGGGGTATTCTTTCAGGTAGATAATATAACAATCATTAAATTTTAAACAGATGAAAAAAATCATATTAGCACTGTTTGTATCACTAGGTACATTGGCCAGTGCACAGGCTTTATCTAACGGTGTAATTGCAAACACTTTCCCTAATGAAAACATTTTCTTAGATGCCTCTACAAATAACAATGCTGCAGTAAATGACGGTAAAGGTCTATTGTTTCCTACAACAGATCTAACAGCTTTTACATTTAAAGTAGCTAGTTTAGATGGTATTAACTTCCCATCTGCTTATGATGGCATGATAGTTTTTAATATTGGTGTTGGTAACACGCTTACAAATGATGGTGTTGTTTCTACACCAGTAAGCCGTGGCTTCTATTATTTTGATAACCCTAATAAAAGTACTGATGTTACCGGAGGTAGATGGCTACCAATAGGAGGAGGTAACGCTAAATTTGACGTAACCGCTGCTGAAACAGCTACAAATACATTAGTAGCAAGCAAGCAAGTTTACGCTATTAAAGGAACATTTAATGCAACAGGAAGTTCAACAGCTGTAAATATTCCATCTCCGGCAGGGATGACTGCTTTATATGGTATCACTATCTATAGAGCAGGTACAAACACTGTTTATGACAGAAGCTTGTATTCTTATACAATTGCAACTACTGCAGGAAATGCAATTACAGGATCAACAAATATGTCAGTGGTTTATCCTTCTGGAACATATGACTATGTAATAGAATACTTAAAATAAGATAATACCTTATATTATATAACTTAAACCAATGAGTAATCATTGGTTTTTTGTTTTTATAATATGATGAAGTTATGGTAGGAAAAAATCCTTTATCTAATAGCTTCATTTGAATATAATGAAGAAGAAATGTTTAAGCGGAAAAATCAATTTACTATTTTTAATTAATAGAATTTGAAGTTAACCTTCATCCTGTTGTTAAAACCATTGTTAAAATAAATATAGAGTGATATATACTTTACTCTTATTGACTTCTATTAAACAGTTCTGTCCATTTAATATCATAAAAACTTTTGTTTTTTAGGGAAGCTGTCCTTGCATATTGAATTTTTAATAAAAACATAAAATACTGATTATTAGATGTTTATAGATTACGTATTTTAAGTTTTTTTGAGAATAAGTTAATTATGTTAACTTTTAGCTTGTTTTTTTAACGTTTTTTAACAGTGCTACCTAAAATCCCTGTTAATAGGTACTTACAGGCTTTATTAACATATAATTGATATTCCATTAACAGTTTTTAACATATCGAGTAGGGACTTTACAACATTCCTTATACTTTTGCTCCGTCAAAACCAATAAAATTCAAGATGATGAAAAGATTCATTCTCGTAATCATAATGATGATTTCAACCCTAGGTGTTTATTCTTTTACAGGTAACACATTAGATGCGAAGAAAACAAGTTATGCATCGTACTACCACGATAAGTTTAATGGTAGAAAAACAGCAAGCGGCGAGATCTTTAGTAATTCAAAGTTCACTGCTGCAAACAGAACGCTTCCGTTTGGGACTAATATTAGAGTCACCAATCTGAACAATGGAAAACAGGTGATAGTGAAGATCAATGATAGAGGACCTTTCCATGCATCAAGAGCATTAGATATTTCTAAAGCTGCGTTCGATGAAATCGGGGATATCAGTCGTGGTACCATTCCGGTTGAATATGAAATTGTCGACTAAGTTTATGATTTAAATTAAAAAAAGCCAGCTGATTCAGCTGGCTTTTATTTTATGGCTTTTCTATATATCTATACATTGAATTCCAATAAAGCCGGGCAATGATCAGAATGTACGGCTTCTTTCAGGATTACCGCCCGTGACAGCCTATCTTTCAAAGTATAGGTAGCGAAATTATAATCCAGTCTCCAGCCTTTATTTTTAGCTCTGGAGTTTTGTCTGTAGCTCCACCACGTATAATTATCAGGTTCATTATTGAAAAAACGGAAACTGTCAATCAGTTCACATTCTTCAATAAAACTGGTCATCCATTCCCTTTCCATCGGCAGGAAGCCGGAAACATTCTTTAAACGAACCGGATCATGAATATCTATGGCCTGATGGCATATATTGAAATCGCCTGAAATAATCAGGTTAGGAATCGTTTTTCTTAACTCCTTTATATAAGCCAGAAAGTCATGGCAGAACTGCATTTTAAAATCCAGCCTTTCAATATTGCTTGCAGACGGAACATATACTGAAATTACAGAGTATCCGTCAAAATCTGCACGGATGATCCTGCCTTCATTATCATAGCTTTCGATACCACATCCATATTCAACATGATTAGGTTTTATTTTTGACGCAATTCCGACACCGCTGTAGCCTTTTCTTACTGCAGAATGCCAATAACTGTAATAACCGATTTTTTCGAGACTTTCAATATCTATCTGGTCGTTTCCGGCTTTGCTTTCCTGAATACAGACAATATCCGGATCGGCCGTCTTCAGCCAGCCCAAAAAATCTTTCGTAAAGGCAGCCCTGATTCCGTTAACGTTATACGTGATTAACCTCATGAGTTTTTTATAAAATTTAAAATGTTCGTTATATTTTGATGGATAAATTCAATGATATCATAATCTGTAATACTTATTATGTTCCGGAATGAAGCGTTCCATATTTTTCCAGAGAAATTTTGGTAAGTCAATGAAGTAATAAACATTGTTTTTTCGCTAAGATATGAACTCTTTGAGACTATTAAAAGCAGTTCATAAAAAGAGGCGGCAAAAATCATTCGATTTTTGCCGCCTTAAACCCAAAATTTAAATAAACTATGAAAAAAACTACTTGGGTTCTAAAATGCTGATAGGAATAATACATTCTTCCAGTGAAATTCCTCCGTGTTGGTATGTCTCTTTATAGTAATTCACAAAGTGATTGTAATTCTTTGGATAGGCCAAGAAGATATTGTTTTTTGCAAATATATATTTTGAACTTAAATTTCCTTTGGGAAGGAACAGCTTTTCAGGGTTGGTAACCGCCCATACATCACTGTCGTCATACGTTAAACTCTTTCCTGTTTTATAGCGGATATTGGTCGATGTTTCACGGTCGCCAACTACTTTACTAGGCTTTTTAACGTATACAGTTCCATGATCCGTAGTGATCACAAGTTTATAGCCGTTTTCTGCTGCTGCTTTAATGATTTTCAGTAATGATGAGTTTTCAAACCAGTTAAAGGTAAGAGATCTGAACGTTTTATCATCACGGATCAGCTGGTCTACAATATGATTATCCGTTTTGGCATGAGAAAGAATATCAATGAAGTTGTAAACAATAACCAGGAGATCATTGCTTTTATGCTGGTTGAAATCATCATAAATCTTACGCTCAAAATCTGCATTCAATACTTTGAGGTACTTCATGGATTTAGATCCTAAACCGATTCTTTTCATTTGATCTTCAAGGAAATCACGTTCAAATTCATTCTTATTTCCTTCCTCATTATCATTGAACCATTTCTCAGGAAAACGTTTTTCGATCTCGGACGGCATTAAACCTGCAAAGAAAGAATTTCTTGCATACTGTGTGGCTGTAGGAAGGATACTGTAATAATAATCTTCCGAGATTTTATTGTAGTATTTTGTAAATAAAGGCTCAATAACTTTCCACTGGTCGAAACGAAGATTATCGACCATAAGAAGAAGAACTTTTTCTTTCTCTACCTCAGGCTTTACTTTTTCCTTGAAAAGTGTATGGCTCATCAATGGCTTATCAGAATCTGTAAGCCAGCTTTCGTAATTTTTTTCAATGAATTTGGCAAACTGGATATTAGCTTCCTCTTTTTGTGATTGCAGAAGGTCGGAGAATTCATTATCCTCTACCTTATCAAATTTTATCTCC
Source organism: Chryseobacterium hilariae (assembly GCF_051400735.1). Taxonomy (NCBI): domain Bacteria; kingdom Pseudomonadati; phylum Bacteroidota; class Flavobacteriia; order Flavobacteriales; family Weeksellaceae; genus Chryseobacterium; species Chryseobacterium hilariae. The sequence continues at coordinate 463,507 of NZ_JBLFFJ010000003.1, read as the reverse complement.
CAGCTCAGAATCTTCTTATAATATTCCGCCCATTCCTGATAGGTTCTGATATAAGAAAGTTCCATAGACAGGTTTCTGAATTCCTGCTGGTACTGGAGAATTGTTTTCTGCTCAACAAGATTTTCCTCCTGAAGATTCTTTTTTAACGATAATAAAATCTGGTTAGGGTTTACCGGCTTTAAAATGTAGTCAGCAATCTGAGATCCGATGGCTTCTTCCATAATATGTTCCTCCTCACTTTTTGTCACCATTACGATCTTTAAAGAATTATCTTTCTCCTTGATCATGGGAATGGCTTCCAGTCCCGAAATGCCGGGCATATTTTCATCAATAAGTGTTAATGCAAATTTCTCCGAATCCATTAGTTCCAGAGCTTCGTTCACGTTGTTAACAGGGGTTACCTGGTAACCTTTTTTTTCTAAAAATACGATATGGGGTTTGAGTAAATCTATTTCATCATCTATCCATAATATCTTTTCCGACATAATTTATTTTTTTACATGGTTATTGCATCAAAATGTTGACCAATTCCTTTTAAATTCTCACAAATTAGAGACAACAAAAGTTAAATATTAGTTAAATGAAAATCCTGCCCATTATTACTGATATTCAATTCATTTAAAAACCGGTCTTTATATATTTTAAAGCTCTTTCCAGAACTTCATCTTTTCCTTCTTTATCCCTTTTATAGTGGGCTTTATGACAATGTCAGGAAGTATTCCTATCCGTTGTGTTTCCCTTCCGTCAGGATAATAGGCTCCAAGCCCTGTAAAGCAGGTATCCAGGTCCGCAATTTTAAATCTAATCACATCACCGTTAGCTCCTGAAGTATTGCTCCCTATCACTTTAGCTTTTGGATGCTGCTTAAGCATCATAGCAGTGGTTTCTGCCTGGCTTTGTGTATTTTCATCAACCAAAACCACAATATTCCCTTTATAGTAATCCAGGTTTTTTCTGCCGATGCTGTTTTTTGCGCTATAAAATTTACTCAAATAATCCGTCTCCGGGAAATTAAATTGATAATAAATTGATTTTTCCGGAAGAATCATTTTGCTTAAAGGGAAAATGGTCTGTTTAGGATAATTTCTGAGATCAAAAATAATTGACGTTGCAGATTTCAAATCTCTATACATATCGTCCAGATCACTTTTTTCAATAATACCCATATGGACATACCCTGTCGTTTTGTCAGCATCAAGAAATTCCCATTTCTGCTGAACAGCCGGATTTTCCCGGATAATATTCTTGAGAAGATAGGTTTTGGCGGTGATAGCTAAATTTTGTCCGTCACGTTCTATTCTTAAGGTAAGAGAATCATTATTGCTGAAAAGAAAAAGATGTTTCACTTTTGCGATCTTTCCCCAGAAATTAGATGCCGGAACATATTTTCCAAAGCTGTTCACCATTTGAGGAATCGTTCTGCCGTTAACATCATAAATGACATCACCGGCTTTCAAAGGTATTTCTTCATCCAATTTATTTTTGATGATGTTGGTTACGACCAGCTTTCCTTCTGCATACATATATTCTACCGGAACTTTTCTTCTTCCATATTGATTGGCATTGATTATCGGCGAGTGCAGAAAAGCATGAGAATCATCAATTTTTGTCACCAATTCCGCAAGAGTCAAGTGGTAACTTTCATCATTATTGATATCGAGGAACTTTGGGATCATTTCCGTTAAAACATCATTCCAGTTCTGATCCGTCTGATATTTGTACGGAAAAAAATATTCTACAAAATTCCAATATCTGAAAAGTTCTAAAAGACTGATCTTTTTTGAGGTAAATTTTGATCCGTATGAATTTTCATTTTTAAAATAAACCTTTTTTCCTCCTTTTCCGAAATAATGACTGCTGCCTAAATTTCTGTTGTTTTGGATAAAAAGAAGCTGTAAGGTTACCTTTTCATTGAATATCTTTTCATTTCTAATCCAATTCAGATCAAAGTTTCTCAGAAAATAAACTTTCTCTTTGTCTTCTTTTGAGCATTTTTTACATTCATCAACTTTTCCAAGGCTGTTGATCCATTTAGAATAAAATTCGTTCAACTGCTCTTTATCACGGATAGTATTAAGTTCATCAATTTTCTCAAAAAGCTGTTTGTCCCAATCAAAATCCCCTTTTGACACATGAGGATGGTAATATTTTAAAAATCCCCAGACCTTACATAGTGATTCCAGCTTTTGGGTTTCAGACAAAGCCTGTGCGGAAAAGTATAAACTGAAAAAAAATAAAATGAAAAGAGAAATTTTTCTCATTAAATAGAATGGTTATTAATGCTATCAAAGATATATTTTTAAAACAGAATATAACGAAACCATTTGTATAAAATTAGTAGAATTTGTAGTTGAAAAAATAAGAACCACAGATACCTTCACAAATCATACAGAAATTATTTCACATGCAAAAGGGAAAGAGTATTTTGGAGGCTGCGGATTCTTTAATAGCAATTTAATCATGCCTAAAATTTAAAATCCCTAACTTTGTTTACTAATACCAAAGTTTCAATGCAGAATAAGCTAAAGATCATCAACGACCCCGTTCATGGTTTCATCAGAATCCCCCACGAAATTTTATTTGATGTTATAGAGCATCCTTATTTCCAGAGACTTCGAAGAATCGGGCAGACCGGACTTTTGAACCTCATCTTTCCGGGAGCTACCCATACAAGATTCCATCACGCTTTGGGAGCAATGCATTTGATGTTTACGGCGTTGGAAACCCTGCGTCAGAAAGGAATTAAAATTACGGAGGAAGAAGAAAAAGGAGCGATGCTTGCCATTCTGATGCATGATATTGGGCATGGACCCTTTTCTCACGCATTAGAAAATATGCTGATGGACGACTGGCATCACGAGAAACTCTCGCTGCTGTTAATGAATAAGCTGAATGAGGAGTTTGGAGGACAGCTGTCTGTAGCGATCGAAATGTTTCAGGGGAAATATCATAGAAAGTTTTTTAACCAGCTTATTTCTTCCCAGCTTGATGTGGACAGGCTTGATTATCTGAACCGGGACAGCTTTTTCACAGGTGTTTCAGAGGGAAATATTAATACACAGAGGATCATTTCCATGATGAATGTCTGCAGTGAAGGCGAATTAGTCATTGATGCTAAAGGAGTTTACTCCATTGAAAATTTTCTGACAGCCAGGATGTTTATGTACTGGCAGGTATATTATCATAAAACTTCAGCATTGGCAGAGTTTCTTCTAGTTAAGATTCTGGAAAGGGCAAAATATCTGATTTCCGAGGGAATGGACCTGCCTGCAGGGGAAAACCTGAAATATTTTCTGAACCGCGGAAAAAGTTCTGCTACCGATGAAGATATTTATAGATTTACACAACTTGATGACAATGATATAATTCATGCGATGAAATCCTGGCAGGATTCAGAAGACTTTATTCTTTCTTATTGGTGCAGATGCGTAATCCAGAGAAACCTTCCAAAAACGGTTATCTCAACGCATCCTTTCAAGCGAAAATTTATTGAGGAAAAAATAAAAAACACCAATGAATTTTTCGGAATCAATAATGGAAAAGAGCTTGTACATGAGATTAAAAGAAAATTGCTGCCTTATGACACTAAAAAACAGCCGATTTATTTACTCCAGAAAAACGGTAAAAAGATCAGATTAGAAGAGTCACAAGACCAGTTATTGTCTGGACTCATGGTACACAAGACAGCCCGGTATATTCTTACCTTTCCGAGAGATATTTCCCACATAATATCTTAAATAATCTTAAAATTCACGTTCCTAAAATCAAAAAATGTTTGCGAATTATAGAATTTCTTATCTTTGCAGAATATGGAATTTACAGCTTCGCAAATTGCAAGTTTTATTGACGGACAAATAATAGGCGACGAAAGTACGGTTATTACAGGGGTTTCACCAATTGAGAATGGTGAATCAGGACATCTTTCTTTTATAGCACAGGATCGATTTTCGCATTTTTTAAATACCTCAAAATGCTCCGTCATTATTGTTTCGGAAAAACTTATAGATAAAGTTAATTATAATCCTACCTTAATTGTTGTAAAGGATGCCTACCTTTCTTTTCAGGTTTTAATGAATCTCTATCAGGAAATGCAGGGAAGAAAAGAGGGAATCGAAACCGGTTCTTCTATTCATGAGACTGCAGTGATCGGAGAGAAGGCCTATATCGGAGCATTTACCTATGTTTCGGAGAAAGCTAAGATTGGAGAGGGTTCGCAGATTTATCCGCAGGTCTATATCGGTAAGGGAGTTAAGATTGGTAAAAACTGTAAAATCGACAGCGGAGCCAGAATTTATGACTACTGTATTATCGGGGACAACTGTGTGATCCATTCCAATACGGTTGTAGGTGGTGACGGATTTGGTTTTCAGCCTACTGCTGAAGGATTCAAAAAGATTCCTCAGTTGGGTAATGTGATTATCGAAGACGATGTAGAGATCGGTTCAAACTGCAGCATCGACAGAGCAACTATTGGTTCTACCATTATCGGAAAAGGAACGAAGATCGATAATCTGATTCAGATTGCACATAATGTGAAAATCGGGCAGAATAACGTAATTGCGGCACAGGCCGGAATTGCAGGATCTACTACAATTGGAGACTGGAACCAGATTGGTGGACAGGTAGGAGTGGTTGGCCATATCAAGATTGGGAATCAGGTGAAAATTCAGGCTCAGAGTGGCGTGAATTCCAGTGTTAATGATAAAGAAACATTGTATGGATCCCCGGCGATAAGCTACAATGACTATCTTAGAAATTATGTCCATTTCAGAAATTTTACTGAAATTGTAAAGAGAATAAATAATCTTGAGGATATCTCAAAAGATAAAACTAATGAGTGATATGCAAAAAACACTCCAGGAAGAAGTAACACTTTCTGGAATTGGCCTTCATACAGGTAAAGAAGTAAAACTTACCATTAAACCAGCTAAAGAAAATACAGGTTTTGTGTTCGTAAGAACAGATCTAGAGGGACATCCTCAGGTAGAAGCTGATGTTAATTATGTAGTAGCAACAGAAAGAGGAACAACATTAGAGAAATTAGGTGTAAAAATTACTACCTGTGAGCACCTTTTGGCTGCGTTGGTGGGATGTGATATTGATAATGCCATTCTTGAAATGGATGCCTCTGAGCCGCCAATTTTAGATGGATCTTCAAAATTCTTTGTTGAAGCTATCGAAAGTGTAGGAATAGCAGAGCAGAATATTGCCAGAGAATACCTGGTCATCAAAGAAGTGTTGAGCTATGCAGACCCTGCATCAGGATCAGAAATTACCATTATTCCTTCAGATACTTACGAAGTGACTACCATGGTAGATTTTGGAACCAAAGTCTTAGGTACCCAAAATGCTACTCTTAAAAATATTTCAGAATTTAAAGACGAGATATCATCTGCCAGAACATTCAGCTTTTTGCATGAATTGGAAATGCTTTTGGATCACGGATTGATTAGGGGAGGAGATATCTCAAACGCTATCGTGTATGTAGATAAAGATCTTACACCTGACACTACAGAAAAATTGAAAAAAGCATTCGGAAAAGATAATGTTTCTATAAGACCGAATGGTATTCTTGATAATCTTACGTTAAACTATCCTAACGAAGCTGCAAGACACAAATTACTCGATGTAATTGGTGACCTGGCATTGGCAGGAGTAAAAATAAAAGGTAAAGTAATTGCAAATAAGCCTGGGCACTTTGTGAATACCCAATTTGCAAAAAAACTGAACCGACAATGGAAATTGCAAAAGAAAAAAAACGTTCCGGATTTTGATTTAACCAAAGAGCCGGTTTTTGATATCAACGGAATTATGCGCCTTATGCCGCACAGACCACCGTTCTTATTGATCGATAAAATTCTTGAACTTTCAGATTCCCACGTGGTAGGCCTGAAAAATGTCACCATGAATGAGCCTTTCTTTGTAGGACATTTTCCTAAAGAGCCTGTAATGCCTGGAGTACTTCAGGTAGAAGCCCTGGCACAGACAGGAGGTATCCTTGTATTGGCCAGCGTTCCGGATCCTGAAAATTATTCCACTTATTTTATTAAAATAGACAAAGTAAAATTCAAGAGAAAAGTAGTTCCCGGTGATACTATGATTTTCAAAATTGAATTGATAGAGCCTATCAGAAGGGGAATTGTACATATGCAGGGATACGGATATGTGGGAGATACAGTGGCTGTAGAAGCAGAGTTAATGGCTCAAGTTGCAAAAAATAAAGTTGATTAAATGATTCATCAATTAGCAGCCGTAGATAAACGTGCAAAAATCAGCAAAAATGTTATTGTAGAACCGTTTACTACAATTGCAGGGGACGTGGAGATCGGAGAAGGAACTTGGATTGGTCCTAATGTTACCATCATGGATGGAGCCAGAATAGGTAAAAACTGCAGGATTTTTCCGGGAACGGTAATTTCTGCAATCCCTCAGGATTTAAAGTTTGATGGTGAAGATACCCAGGTAATTATCGGTGATGAAACAACGATCAGAGAATGTGTTACCGTAAACAGAGGTACAAAAGCTCTTGGATTTACTAAAATTGGTAAAAACTGCCTTATCATGGCAACTTCCCATATTGCACATGATTGTGTTATCGGAGATCATGTTATCATTGTAAACGGTTGTGGTATTGCAGGACACGTAGAAATAGGAGACTATACTGTAATGGGAGGCCTTAGTGCTGTGCATCAGTTCGGTAAGATCGGGAAACATGTAATGATTTCCGGAGGAACTCTGGTAAGAAAGGATATTCCGCCTTATGTAAAAGTTGCAAGAGAGCCTATGTCTTACGCAGGGATCAACTCAGTGGGTTTGAGAAGAAGAGGGTTTACTAATGAGAAAATTTTTGAGATTCAAAAGATCTACAGAACAATTTTCCAAATGAAGATGAACGTTTCTCAGGCTGTAACTTACATTGAAAAAGAAATGCTTCCAACGGCTGAAAGAGATGAGATCCTTCAGTTTATCCAAAACTCACCAAGAGGTATTGTAAAAGGATACGGCACAACCAAGGAAAGTAATTAATAGCCAAAAGGCAGCTTTACCTGAGTTAAAAAAAACTAAAATAAAAAGATAACATAAATTAATGGCAACAAGCAACGATATCAGAAAGGGACTTTGCATTGAGTACAGTAACGATATTTTTAAGGTAATAGAATTTCTTCACGTAAAACCGGGGAAAGGACCCGCTTTCGTAAGAACAAAATTAAAGTCAGTAACTAACGGGAAAGTAATTGATAATACTTTCTCTGCAGGACATAAAATTGACGAAGTAAAAGTAATCACAAGAAAGTTCCAGTATCTGTATGATGATGAGAATGGATTCCACTTTATGAATAATGATGATTTCTCTCAATTATACTTAAATAAAGAAATGATTGAAAACTCACAATTCATGAAAGCAGGAGAAGAAGTAACGATCATTCTGAAAGAAGCGGACGAAACACCGCTTTCTGCCGAACTTCCTCAGTCTGTTTATCTTGAAGTAGTGGAAGCTGATCCGGGAGTAAAAGGAAATACAGCAACCAACGCTCTTAAGAATGCAATTGTTGAAACAGGAGCTAGAGTAATGGTTCCTTTATTCATCGAGCCGGGAGACAAAATTAAAGTAAGTACAGAAGACGGCAGCTACTTAGAAAGAGTAAAATAATTATTAAATTTACATAAATTCGGTTTGCACCAGCAGTCCGAATTTTGTTTTTATAAGAAAACCAATTGTTATGAGATTCCATTCTCCACAAAAGCTCAAAACTATTGCCAATTTAATAGGCTCAGAATTTGTTGGCCCCGAAGACTTTGAAGTCCTGGGAACCAATGAAATTCATATGGTTAAGCCTGGTGACATCGTTTTTGTCAACCACCCGAAATATTACGATAAAGCATTAAATTCTGCAGCTACCATTATTCTGATCGACAAAAAGGTAGAATGTCCGGAAGGAAAAGCACTTCTGGTTTCTGATGATCCTTTCAGAGACTTCAATAAGATCAATACCCATTTTACAAGAATATACAATTTCACCGAAGAACTTCACGATGTTGAAATAGGAGAAGGGACCAGGATTCACTCTTCAGCGGTCATTGGAAACAATGTGAAGATCGGCAAGAACAGCCTTATTTTTCCTAATGTGGTGATTGGGGACAGAATCGAAATTGGAGATAATGTAATTATCCAGTCCGGAACAGTATTAGGCGGTGATGCCTTCTATTACAGAAAGCTGAACGGGAATTTTGACCGCCTGATCTCCGTGGGAAATGTTATTATTGAAAACAATGTAGAGATTGGAAATAACTGTACAATCGACAGAGGCGTTACAGATTCTACCGTAATCGGAGAAGGTTCTGTTTTAGATAACCAGATACAGATAGGGCATGACACCGTTATCGGGAAAAAATGTCTCATCGCATCACAGGTGGGAATTGCAGGCTGCTGTGTTATAGGAGATGAAGTAACACTTTGGGGACAGGTAGGTGTCGCTTCCGGAAATAAAATTGAAAGCGGATCTGTTATTCTTGGTAAAACAGGAGTCAACAGAGATCTTAAAAAAGGAACCTATATCGGGATGTTTGCAGAAGATTTCAAAGGCTATTTGAAAAAAGAAGTAAAGCTGAGAAATCTCAAATAAACTATTCACTTGGTTTTGTCCAAAATCAAAGAAAAATAAGTAAATTTGTGAGCATTAATAAAATATTTAAATAAATTAAAACATCAATAAAATGTCAATTTTAGTAAACAAAGATTCTAAAGTAATTGTACAAGGATTTACAGGGAACGAAGGTACTTTCCATGCGGGCCAGATGATTGAATACGGAACCAACGTAGTAGGAGGGGTTACTCCAGGAAAAGGAGGATCTGAGCACTTAGGAAAGCCTGTATTCAATACAGTAGCTGATGCCGTTCAAAAAGCTGGAGCCAATGTAAGTATCATTTTCGTACCACCTGCATTCGCTGCTGATGCGATCATGGAGGCTGCTGAGGCAGGTATCAAAGTTATCGTATGTATTACTGAAGGTATTCCTGTAGCGGATATGGTGAAAGTAAAATCTTACATCGCTGACAGAGACTGCAGATTAATCGGTCCAAACTGTCCGGGAATCATTACTTCTGAAGAAGCTAAAATTGGTATTATGCCAGGATTCGTTTTCAAAAAAGGTAAAGTAGGTATCGTTTCAAAATCTGGTACTCTTACTTACGAAGCTGCTGATCAGGTTGTAAAAGCTGGTTACGGTGTTTCTACAGCAATCGGTATCGGTGGTGACCCAATCATTGGAACTACTACAAGAGAAGCTTTGGAATTATTCATTAACGACCCTGAAACCGAAGCAGTAGTAATGATCGGTGAAATCGGTGGTGGATTAGAAGCTGAAGCTGCAAGATGGTACAAAGCTAGCGGATCTACTAAGCCGGTTGTAGGATTTATTGCCGGACAAACAGCTCCTAAAGGTAGAACTATGGGACATGCTGGTGCTATTGTAGGTGGTGATGAAGATACAGCTCAGGCAAAAATGCAGATCATGAGAGAAAACGGAATTAACGTTGTAGACTCTCCTGCAGATATCGGTGTTACCGTTGCAAAAGTTCTAGGATAAAACATACAAAACAAAATATATGAAAAAACTTTTATTAACCTCAGCATTGGCCCTTTCAACTCTGTCGTTTGCCCAAATCGATTTTGCAAATACAAGATTCGGTGTCACAGCAGGAGGTAATTACTCCAGAGTAAGAAATGCCCATAACCCTTCTGGTCCGAGATTCGCATTCCAGGGTGGAGCTTTAGCTCTTATCCCGGTAGGAAAAGCCAACCAGTTCTTTATACAGCCCGAAGTCGTGTATTACGGTGCAGGAGAAACCGGAAAAGATAAAGATGCTAAAGGAAAAGATGGTTATGATGCAGTATATGGTAACAATTACCTGAGCGTACCTATCTATTTTAAAGGATATTTTTCTGAAGCAGAATCAGAATTCTTTGGAATGATAGGGCCAAGATTTAACTTTTTGATGAGTCAGAATGTTAAAAATGCTCCTGTAGGCAGACCATATTATGATCCGGATGTTACCGATCCTTTATATCCTTCAGTAAGTGGAAAAGCGTCAAGCTTTAACTTTGCTTTAGGATTGGGAGTAGGCTACAGCTATAAGAGACAGCTGGAAGTGGCTCTTAAATATGACCTAGGTCTTTCAGATACTTATCCTGACCTTGCAAAAGAAAAAGGAGGTTCTGATAAGAAAAAGTCTGAGCAGGTGATCAGCCTTAGCTTAAGCTATATTTTCAAATAGAATAACGAGTTATTCAATGATAAAAAATCCCGGAAATTTTAATTTCCGGGATTTTTGTTTTTATGTAGTTTTATTAGTTTAGTCTTGAATTTGGTTCATTTTGTTTAGGACAAAAGACTTTTAGGCTTATCCTCTGATCCACTTCCAGATCTCCTTTAAAGTTGCTTTATTCCCATACATCAAAATCCCTACACGATAGATTTTTCCGGCCAGGAATATCATTAGAATGGTAGTTCCCAGCAATAATACAATAGACAAAGCAATCTGCCACGCAGGAACGCCGAAAGGTATTCTTGCAATCATGGCAACCGGCGAAGTAAACGGGATAATAGACAGCCAGAAGCCTAGCGGGCCGTCAGGATTGTTCATCAGGGAAAAACTCCCGTACATTCCCAACGTAAGCGGTAAAATAGCAAATAAGGTGAATTGCTGCGTCTCTGTTTCATTATCCACTGCAGAACCGATGGCTGCATAAATTGAGCTGTAGAAAATATACCCTAAAAGGAAAAATACGATGAATACAAAAATGATCAATGGAAAATTCAGTTCAAGTAAACTGTGTGAAACCTGTGTCGCAATCTGAGCGATATCCAGCTTGCTGGCAATCTCCTCATTACCTCCCGGAATGTTCTTTTGGAAAGAAGAAAACCCGGTGTTTAAAACCAATGCACCTATAACAGACATAGAGATCCAGATCAGAAACTGTGTCAAAGCGACTAGGGTTACTCCCAATATTTTACCCATCATCAGTTCAAAAGGCTTGACAGATGAAATAATAATTTCTACCACACGATTGTTTTTCTCCTCAAGCACGCTTCTCATCACCCTTACTCCATAAATGATGATGAACATAAAAGTTACATACATCAAAAGGATGCTTAAACCGCTTTTTACTCCAAAAGCAAGATCAGAATCTTCCTTATTGTTATCAGATACATTAATGGTTTTTAAAGTAAAACCCTTGTCAAGGCTATTCAGCTGGGCTTCCTCAATACCGAGTTGCTTGATTTTTTCCTTTTTGATTACGTCCGTAATGTCAGAAACAATCTTCTGTTTCGTATCAAAGCCCATTTTGGCATTCACGATAAGTCTTGTACCATTTTCAAGCCCGGTATAGTCATGATCTTTCAACTCAGGAAGGATCAGGATACCATCCAGAGATTCATTGTCTTTCAGGTTATTGACCTTTGCTTTCTCATCCGCCACAGAAACAAATACGTAATTCAGCTTGTCATTAGATTTCAGCTGATCTTTAAAAAGTCCGCTTCTATCCACAACCTCAATAATACTGTGGGATTCGTTGGCTTTAAACATTAATCCGATCACAGCTCCAAAACCAATCAATAAAAGAGGAGCCAGCAATGTTAATATAATGAAGGATTTTTTCTTTACCTGCGTAAGAAATTCCCTTTTTGTAATTAAAAAAATATTGTTCATAAAAATTAAGAATGGTTACTTACAGCATTAATAAATACTTCATTCATGCTCGGAATTCTCTCGTCGAATGATCTCACTTTTCCTACATTCACAAGATCCAGAAGGATATCGTTCTGCCCGCTTTCATTTTTCAGATCAAAAGAAACCAGGTTATTCTCATTAGAGAAATTAAAAATATCATAGCTGTTTTTAAAATTCTCAAACTTGCTTTCATCAACTTCAGAAAGGGTGACTCCGAAAATATTCTTCTTAAATTTTTCTCTTACATCGAAGACCCTTCCGTCGATAATTTTTTTAGAATTGTTGATCAGCGCTACGTAGTCACACATTTCCTCGACGCTTTCCATTCTGTGTGTAGAAAGGATAATTGTTGTTCCGTTATTTTTAAGATCGATGATCTGATCTTTAATTAAGTTGGCATTTACCGGATCAAAACCTGAAAAGGGCTCATCAAGAATCAGAAGATGCGGACGGTGAAGAACCGTAACTACAAACTGGATCTTCTGTGCCATTCCTTTCGAAAGTTCCGAAAGTTTCTTTTTCCACCACTGGTCGATGTTCAGCTTTTCAAACCATTTCTTGGCTTCGTTCAGAGCATCACTTTTGCTCATCCCTTTCAGCTCCCCGAAATAAAGGATTTGATCACCCACGCTCATGTTCTTATACAGCCCTCTTTCTTCAGGCATATAACCGATGTCTCTGATGTGGCTGGGATTAAGCTTATTTCCATTAATGAATACATCTCCGGAATCGGCTTGGGTAATTTGGTTGATAATACGGATGAAAGAAGTTTTTCCCGCTCCGTTCGGGCCTAGAAGACCATAAATACTGCCCTGTGGTACATGGATGCTGAAATCATCCAATGCTACTTTTTTCCCGGCACTATAGGTCTTTCTGATATGTTCAGCTTTAAGCATTAAATTGTTTTTAACAATGAATATAAAAAGTCCTTAAAGTTACGGAAATATTAAGGCAGAACTGATGCAAAAGAAAAAATCCTGATGATTATCAGGATTTAATTTTATTGTTTTACGATTTGAGTAACCTTTTGGGTATTATCGCTTAAAATATAGCGGATCAGATATTTCCCGGGTTTCAGTTTTTCAATATTGATTTCTCCGGAATTCATGTTGACTGAGTAATTGGCTACCTGTGTTCCTAGAATTGAATAAAAGGTAACACTTTTGATCTTTAATGCAGAATCTTTTGCTTTAATCAAAAGGAAATCCTTTGCAGGATTTGGATAAGCTACCAATACACCGTCATCAGACTTCTGTGTGATAGAACCCGGCTCTCTCAGCTGTGCTTGCATATTGTTGGAAAATCCAACGAAAGCGCCTGTAAATAGAAATAAAAGTAAAAGTTTTTTCATCAAATTATAATTTCTCGAATGTATTAAAACAAAAATAAACAATTCTACAATTCTATACAATAGTTTTTTATATAAGTTGTAGTAAATTTGTAGAAACTTATTCAAAAAGTATTCCAAAATGATACATTCAAGAAATAGAAGACTTAGAGTTAATGAATCTATCAGAAGTTTAGTAAGAGAAAATATCCTTACAACTGATGATTTTGTAATGCCGATCTTCGTAATGGAGGGCGAAAACCAACAGGAAGCAATACCGTCGATGCCAGGGATTTTCAGGAGGAGTATAGATTTAACGGTGAAGGAATGTAAGGAGTTATTTTCTTTGGGTGTAAAATCTGTCAATCTGTACATGAAAGTGTCAGAACATTTGAAAGACAATACAGGAAAAGAAGCCTGGAACAAAGACGGGCTGATGCAGCAGACGATCAAGGCAATCAAAGATGCGATTCCTGAAATGATTGTGATGCCGGATGTAGCTTTAGATCCTTATTCGATCTATGGTCATGACGGGATCATTGAAAACGGGAAGATCGTAAATGATGCAACCAATGATGCACTGGCAAGAATGTCTGTATCCCATGCCGAAGCCGGAGCTGATATTGTGGCGCCAAGTGATATGATGGACGGAAGAGTGCTGACAATTCGTGAAGCCCTAGAGGAAAGCGGATTTACCGATGTAGGAATCCTTAGCTATTCAGCAAAATATGCAAGCTCTTTCTACGGACCTTTCAGAAGTGCCCTGGACAGTGCCCCGAAAGATGATATGGAAATTCCGAAAGATAAAAAGACCTACCAGATGGATTTCCACAATTCCCGTGAAGCGTTGAACGAAGTATTTAAAGATATTGAAGAAGGAGCGGATATTATCATGATCAAACCGGGACTTCCTTATCTGGACATCGTTTCTAAAGTTAGAGAAGCTATTGATCTTCCGATAGCTGTTTACAACGTGAGTGGAGAATATGCCATGGTAAAAGCAGCAGCACAGAACGGATGGCTGGATAATGATAAGACAATCATAGAAAGCCTTACCTGTTTCAAGAGAGCCGGAGCAGATATGATCTTTACGTATTTTGCGAAAGAAGCAGCAATGATCCTGAACAGATAATGATCAATCACTAGATAAAATCTGCCCCTAAAATTTGTATTTTAGGGGCAATTCTATTATTGACAATAACTAAATAATAATTTGTCACATAATATTGAAATCTTTTCCTTTAGTGAATTTTGCAGCAAAAGGTGCCTGATTTCCAGAGTATTTTAAAACAAAATGTTTCTTGGTGTCCGTATCTATTTTAGCATCCACTTCTACATTCTGTGTCTGAAAACTCACCTCTAATCCAACTCCAGATTCTTTTTCAAGAAAAATCTCTACACTTTCAGCATAAAAGAGGGAAGTGCTCAGATAATTGAACTTAATATTCTTTCTGTATGTCTTAGATTTACTTTGTGTAAACAGAGAATAATTTTTAAGAATTTCAATTCCGGGTGAATCAATGTTGGTCACTCGGGATTTAGTTACGCCGTTTACCCTCACTGAAAAGCTTTTAGCGTTTTTAATATTTCCATTTACCCCAATATTGAATAAAGAAGGAAGCGACAGGCCATATTCAACCATGCTCTCTTTTGTGAATTCAAAATCCGGGATCAATGCAGGATGCTTAGGTGTATTGATCAGCTGCTCCTTTATCTTATTAAGAGCATCTCCTGAAAACAGATACCCGATAAGGTTGTTACTGGTTGTTCTCCAGTTTCTTCCGTTCCATTCAAAAATTTCACAAAGCAGTGTATCTGCGGATGAATGGGGAAGAAGATCCATATCCTGCCATTTGAAAACTTCCTTGGCATAAGGCCTTCTGTTGACAATATTAATACCCAGATCCAGCGCAAGAAGATCTGTCAGGTCTTGATTACTTTCCATATTATTTTATTCTTGATTTGGTGGTATAAAATTATGGAAATAAAATAATTCTTACAACCAGCCTTTTCTTCCGTAAACATAAGTGTCATCAAACTGCTTATCGCTCATGAACAGGTATAGAATCCCTTCAATAAAAGGAATGATAGAAGCTGCCCCTAAAGTGACAATATTAAGGACAAGCTGAATCACACCTTCTTTCGTATAGCCAAGATAGAATTTATTTAACGCCAGCCACCCTACAAGAATTCCTAATATGGCTGCAGGAATTTTCTTTTCCGAACGGTAAGGAACGTTATTCTGCTGATTTTGATTCTGGGTACCTTCTGTTTTTGTATAACCGTAATTTTCCATTGTTAATTTCTTTGTGATGAATAAAATGATTTCTCAATACGTCGGACAAAACCCTTAAGAGTTACAAAATAGCAGTTTAAATAATGACTTCTGCAGCACTTTTATACTGAGTGAAGTTGAAGTTTTATAAAGTCCGGCCTAAAAAACAATACAAATATTAAAAAACTACAGGTACATTTCATAATCTAAAATTTGAATTCAAAAAAACTTTATCTTTGCTCCTATGATTTTACGAGGAGAAAACTTAATCAAAGAATACGGTCCTAAAAAAGTAGTAAAAGGCGTTTCTGTACAGGTTCAACAGGGAGAAATTGTTGGTTTGCTTGGTCCCAACGGAGCAGGAAAAACCACTTCGTTTTACATGATCGTAGGACTGGTTAAGCCAACTTCGGGAAAAATTTTCCTGGATAAACAGGAGATCACCACCGATGCCATGTATCGCCGTGCTCAAAAGGGAATTGGTTATCTGGCACAGGAAGCTTCAGTTTTCAGAAAGCTGTCCGTAGAAGAAAACATTATGGGTGTTTTGCAGCTTACAAAGCTTTCAAGACGTGAGCAGCAAATTAAATGTGATGAACTTATAGAAGAATTTTCATTACAGCACGTGCGTAAAAACAGAGGTGACCTTCTCTCCGGAGGGGAAAGACGTAGAACGGAAATTGCACGCTGTCTGGCAACCAGCCCGAACTTTATCCTTCTTGATGAGCCTTTTGCCGGAGTAGACCCGATTGCGGTAGAAGATATCCAGAAAATCGTACGAAGTCTGGTAGATAAAAATATAGGTATCCTGATCACGGATCACAACGTACAGCAAACCTTAGCCATTACCAATAAAACATACATCATGTTTGAAGGGAAAATCCTGAAAGAAGGACTTCCGGAAGATCTGGCCAACGATCCGCAGGTAAGAGAAGCTTATCTTGGTGAAAACTTTGTGTATCAGAGTATTTTAGACAAACCGAAAAAGAAAAAGTACATTTATAATATCTGGGCAGGTAACTTCGATTCGAAAGCGCAGCTGCAGGGATTTGTAGATGAAAATTTTGGACAGTATGATGATTTAAGATTAATGTACGGTTTTGAAGACATCAGCTTTGCATCCCTTGCCAATTCTGAGATTGAGCAAATCTTCAATGATGTAGTAGATAAAAATGCTAATAATTCATTCGTTTTCCAAAGAAAAGAACTTACCTCACAATATCCTCTGGAGCAGGCGCAGGCTGAATCAAAAGCCGCCAGCAAGCCAGAGCTGCATTACCTTACCACCTATTTTTACGAAGGATAATGGCTGTATTTTCTAACATAGATGAGGAATTTATAGTTGGAACAAAAGTTTTTTTAAATGATGAATATGGAGTTATAGTTGAGTTGAAAAAACATGAGCTTTCAACTATAATTCGTTGGGATACTCCAAAAGAAAATGATTTTGAAGATTGGTGTTCAATGTGGGGAACATTTTTAGATATAGGAGGCAAAATAATAAATAAAAATCATCATTTTAAATATATTAACGATGATGGAACCTTAAAAGATAAAATGTAAAAACAAGCAAAGTATTTGCTGAAAAATAGAATAAAACGTACCTTTTCTCTCGGAAACGGTACGTTTTTTAGTTAAAATAACTCCTATGGCAAAACCTTTTAACAGAACAGTTACTCTATTCGGGATCTACAAACAGCTCGTTCCATTTATAAAGCCTTACCGTTTAATGATTTATGGGACGCTCTTTCTCACTTTTTTAGGAGCTCTCGCAGCACAGGTCAATCCTCTAGTTTTAAAATATACGGTAGATAAGGTGACAAAGCTTACCCATCTTCCGCATCCGATGTCTGAGGGTGTCCATATCCTGGTAGTGATCTCCATTATTTTACTGGGAAAAGAGCTGCTTAATATTTTCATCAACTTCGGACAGAAATTTTACGGAGAAAAAATAAGGATCAATGTAAGCTCCGTTCTGGCACAGTCTGCTATTGATAAAATACTGATGTATAGAGTTGCTTATTTCAATGATGAGAATCATGAATCCGGGAAACTGCAGATCAGGATAGACCGTGGTATTGAAAGTTTGACAAGGCTGGTGCAGAATTTTTTCATCGATATACTGCCGCTCTTTTCCAATGCCATTATTGCCCTGATCATCATGTATATGCAGAATGTGTATGTGGGAATGGTTTCTACAATCATTATTCCGATCTATTTTTATATAAGCTCATTGCAGGCAAAAAAGCTTACAGGAGTACGCCGTCAGCTTAGAAACCAAAGGGAGAGAAAAACTTCAGGACTTTTGAACCTGATCAACTCTATTATGGTGATCAAAAGTTTTGTCCGTGAAAAATTTGAAGGTAAAAAACAGTACGACTTGCAGATGGAGCTGATGGAAAGCCAGATGTTCACCAGAAAAACCAACTTTATTTATGATGGCTTAAAAACATTCATCGAGCAGTTCGGTGTGGTTTTAATTATTCTTCTGACTGTTTATCTGGTGCTGGATCAGCAGATGACCATTGGGGCGATTATGCTTCATATCATGCTGTTCAATAATATATCAGCACCTATACGCCAGCTGCATAGGATTTATGACGATATGAACGATGCCATGATCTATGCTGAAGGCTATTTTGAGATCCTTAATGCAGACGATGAGAAAGAACCGAACGGAACTTTTATAGAAAAGGAGATCAAGGGGAATTTTGAATTAAGAAATGTAGATTTCACCTATCCGAACGGAACAAAAGCCCTGCACGATGTGTCCATGAAGATAGAGAACGGGAAAACTACTGCATTGGTAGGGTTAAGTGGAGCCGGAAAATCAACGGTGATCAATCTTCTCTGTAAATTTTACCTTCCGGATTCCGGAAATATTCTACTGGATGGAGTCAATTTGAATAATTATGATAATACCTTTCTGAGGGACGATCTAGGTCTGGTATTACAGAAAAACCATATTTTTCAAGGAAGCATTGAAGACAATATCCGGTATGGTGATATGAATGCCAGTTTTGAGGAAATTCAGGAAGCTTCAAAAAAAGCCTATCTTCATGATCAGATCCTTGATCTTCCGGATGGTTATCAGCACGATGCTACCCAGCTTTCCGGTGGTCAGCAGCAGAGAATTGCCATTGCCAGGTTATTCCTGAAAGATCCACCCATTATTTTTCTGGATGAGCCAACTGCCAGCCTGGATGCTATTGCTACTGAACAGATCAAAAATTCATTAGATGCCATCAAAGAAGGCCGTACCGTGGTTATTATCTCTCATTCACTGTCGCAGATTCTAGATTCTGACACTATTTATGTGATGAAAAAAGGAAGGGTAGTTGAGAGTGGAACTCATGATGAGCTGGTTCAGATGAATGGAACATACCGTGAGATTTTCGATGCCTCGGCCAGAAGCTTGAATCTGGATAAGCTGGTAAATTCTTTTAAAGATAACTGATCTTATGCTTTTTATTTTTCGCAGACCACACAGGCTCTGCAGATTTTAATGAATTGCCAAATCTGCTCAATCAGTGAGAGAATATATATTTTCTATAGTAAACTTTGCGTTAAAAAATACAATCAATTTACTGTGCTTTTTCAGCAACATGATAAGCACCTACATTTGCTCCAAAAGCAATATTGATTCTATTGTAACTGTTGATCGCAATCACGGCCATGGTAAGATCCAGCATTTCAGTTTCAGAAAAATATCTGCTGACTTCCGAATAAATTTCGTCAGGGATTTCTTTACCATTTAAAGAGGTTAAACTTTCAGCCCAAAGCAATCCGGTTTTTTCTCTGTCTGTGTAAAAAGAGCATTCTCTCCATGCGCTTACCAGAAAAATTCGTTGTTCAGTTTCACCTTTGGCTCTTAATTCTTTGGAGTGCATATCCAGGCAGAAAGCACATCCGTTTATCTGTGAAACACGGAAATAAAGAAGCTCCAGAAATGAACTGTCGAGTGATGAATGCTGTACCTGAAAGCCCATATTGTGGAGGGCGTTTACAGCTTTGTTTCCCATTGCAAATGCATTGATTCTTTGTGACATAATAATTGGTTTTTTGATTAATTATGACACAAATGTAGACCGGAACTTTCCGGAATTTTTTAACATTTGATAAAAAACTATTTCTGTGCTCTGATCCTGCTTAAAGAAACCTGGGTGATCCCGATATAATCTGCCATGTCTCCAAGACTGATTCGTTGAATAAGATCAGGTCTCTGCTTCAGAAAATTATTGTATCGTTTTTTACCGTCGTCCTCAAGCATTTCGCTGATCCGTCCCATCATATTGATCGGAGCTTTTGAATACAGTTTACTGAAAAGTGTTTCCGCCGTATGGTATTTCTTACATAGTTCCTCAATAACATTTTTGTGTATGCGCAAAACTTCACATGGCTCCAATGCAAGGATCATATATTTTGAAGCATTACCCGTCAGAAAACCATTCAGTTCTGTGAAGAAAGAATTTTCTGCAAAAAAAGTCATGATAAAATCTTTATCTCCGTTATCAAAAAACAGTTTTACCAGACCTTTCTCAAGAAAATAAAAATACCTGCAGGTTTCATCTCCTTTTAAAAGAAAGTCTCCTTTTCTGTAAGCTTTTGCTTCTAAATTTGATGTCAGAGCTTCCAATACAGATTGTTCCGGCTTTATAATACTTTCAATGGTCTGAATGAAACGGGTAGAATTCATATTCAAAATATTGTTTATAAAGAAATTAAATATAATAAAAAGCGGCTAAATTTATGCTCTGTACACCAAAAAAGATTGATAGATTTGCCATAACAATATGAACGATCACTATCTTAAAAAACTCGACAGGGTAACGGCTATTCTCACACAATTACAGTCAAAACCGACCGTAAGGGCACAAGACCTTGCTACAAAATTTGATGTCAGCATCCGCACGATCTACCGCGATGTGAAAACGCTGGAAAATGCCGGGATTCCCATTATCGGAGAAGCTGGAAACGGCTATTCCCTGATGGACGGCTATAAGCTTCCGCCCATTATGTTTACAAAAGAAGAGGTATTGAGCTTCATCACTGCGGAAAAACTGATGCAGAAATTTTCTCACCAGAGCCTTGGAAGCCATTACCAGATAGCCATGGAGAAAGTCCGCTCTGTGCTTCGTAATTCAGATAAAAACCTGATCCTGAATATTGAAAAACAGATCGATGTTTATAATCATCATCCACAGGCAAATGATACAATCAAAAATGTGATACCCACCATTCTGGAAAGTATTGCAGATAAAACACAGCTGATCATTGAATATAAAACAGTTGATTCCCGGGTAACGAACAGAACGATCGAAGCTGTCGGTATTTTCTTTGAATTCAATTACTGGTACATTATGGCTTTCTGTACCATGAGAAAAGACTTCAGGCAGTTTCGTGTCGACAGGATTCAGCAGATTTTCAAAACCCAGAACTCTTTTTCCCAGGAATACGGACAGATCAATGATTACAGGAGGTATTCAAGCGGAGAGAAAACAAGAGTCAGGCTTTTAGTTGAGAAAAAAATAATAGGACATATCGTAAATTCCAGGAGATATTATGGGTTTATTGAAGAAACGGAAACGGAAAATGGAATGGAAATGATCTTTGATACAGAATGGATAGATGAAGGTTTTCCGAGATGGCTGATCACTTTTGCAGATTATGCAACTATTTTGGAGCCGGAATCATTAAAAACAAAGCTCAGAAATTTAGCAGAAAATATTTCAAAAAGGATGGAATAAGAAACATCAACTCCGGCTTCACATTCGTGAAGCCGGAGTTTTAGAAATTTATATAATCTGAATAAAAAATTTCGCTTAAACTGAATGACAAAATCAAAAACAACAAAATCTAAAGTGTTTGTATTTAATGAATGGATAATTTGAATGATTTGTTCTGCGATTCTGTTTTTTCCTCTTTTTGTCTGTGCTGGATCATCATTTTCAGTTTAAGCAAAGGCATGAGTGATCCTAGAATCTCTCCCAAAAAAAAGGAGGCTCAATTCCTAATGCTCTCAGATAGGTATAACCCTGCCCGCGGTGATGAATTTCATTATCCACGAAGTAAAGAATATTCTGGTACACCGGAAATTCATACTGCCCGAATAAATTGAAAGTTTCCTGGAAACGCTCTTCAGTGATCTGGCTATAATAACGGTTGATTACTTCTGTTTCTTCATCCCATTTTTTCAGAAGATCTTCCTTGGTTTTTGGGTTGAAGCCTTCCTCATTGTATGCTTCCATGTTTTTATCAACAATTCCTTTTAAAGCAGGTCCGCCGATGCTGATCAGCTCTACTGCCAGTTTTGCGAAAGGTCTCATACCGCCTACAGAAAATTCAAATAATTCTTTCTCAGGAAAGGCTTCTATTACTCTTCTTGTCAGATTTCTGTGTCCTTGCCAGTGCTCTAATAATTGATCAGAGGTCATGAACTGTTTTGTGGCTGTTGCTGTAGTTGTCATAATTGTATTGTTTATTTTGTTATTGTTGATACAAAGGTATGACAGGGTTATGACAACAGTTTGTCAGTAGGATTTTTGATATTAAAAAAATATTTTATTTCTTTACTGAAATATCTATACCTGTTTTTCCGTTAGAGAGAAAGTGTATGGGTAAAAAGTAATTTGATCCCTATTAGAATTTTAAAATGAAGAAGTATATTTTGCCTGTTATTCCTGCTCTTTTATTAATATCATGTAATAAAATTGAAGAAAAAATTGACCAGACCGTTCAGAAAACGACCGAAACTGTACAGCAGAAAGCCCAGCAGGCAGTTGAAGAAACAGTGAAGAAAACAGTAAGCGAATCAATTAATTCCTTAACGAATTCCCAGGATGTAAAATTCAACCAGGTATTTCCTGACGGTGGAAAACCTGTAGTTTCAGAAGAGACCGGAAAGAAATTTAAATTTCCTAATGGTTCCGAAGGCTATATTTTCAAATATAAATCGGATATCGCAATACTGCTTCCTTTCCTGGAAAAGCAGCCTTCTGCCGACGAAAACAAATCAGATAAGACAGCCCGTAAAATAGACGGCCAAAGCATCATCGACAAAATAAGTTTTGTCTCAAAATTTCTTCCTGAAAATACTTTTGACACCAGCTTTTTGGAAGATATTAAAAGTGATAAAAGTATAGAATATTATAAGCTGAAAAGGTTTCCCAACAACAGTACAATAATCTATAACCCCAAAAACCAGACCATCATACAATACGTAGAGGTAAATAAATAATTTGTAAGTGGCCGGATTTTTCCGGTCATTTTTTTGTACACAGTCATTGCGAGCCATTCGCGAACTAATCTCAATCTGTTGAAAACTATGTATTAGAAGGAATGAAATCATTTTTATTTCTAATGTCTACTATTCACTTTTTCAGATGATTAATAAGCCACTTAATGTTTTGTAAATCAAGTCTTATTTTGTTATAAAATAATATGTATTGCATAAGTCGGGAAAGGGATTTTTATTATATTTTTATTTTTTGTGTTTAATATTGATATTTTTACTAGATTTATTGAATTATTAACAATATATGAAAAGAAAATTATTTAATAAAAAAATCTGTGTATTAGTATTAAGCGGAGCGGGTACTATGGTATATGCTCAGGAAGTTGTAAAAGAAAATAGTATAGATGAAGTTGTGGTTACTACAGGTAGAACTAAACCTAGAACCATAATTACATCAGCAATTCCTATTGATAATATTTCGGCAGTACAGCTAAAATCCACAGGACAAATTACTTTTGATAAAGCTTTGACGTACTCGGTACCATCTTTTAATTCATCACAGCAAACCGTTTCTGATGCAACGGCTCATTTTGATCCGGCAGATTTAAGAGGATTAGGGCCTTCCAGAACATTAGTTTTGGTTAATGGTAAAAGAAAAAATCAAAGTGCTTTAATATATGTAAATGATACGCCGGGAAAAGGTGAGGTAGGTACGGATCTGAAAAGTATTCCATCTGCCGCCTTACAGAATGTAGAAGTATTGAGAGATGGTGCATCTGCGCAATATGGCTCTGATGCTATTGCAGGAGTGATCAATATTATTCTTAAGAACAGCGTTGGAAAAAGTGCAGTCAATCTTTTTTCAGGTATTACTTCAGAAGGAGACGGCTTTAATATCGGAGCAGATTTTAATACAGGAATCAGAGTTGCAAAAAATGGAAGCTTGAATCTTACATTGGGATATTCTTCCCAAAATAAAACTAACCGTGCAGGTTCTATTACAAAAGATGAACTTTTTGGTGTTGATAATGCCTGGACACAAGCCAATCCTGGATTAGGAATGACTATAGGGCAGCCGGAGACAAAAGTTGCCAATATGTTTGTCAATTTTGAATTACCAACAGGTGAAACAGGCAAATTTTATGCTTTTGGTGGTACAACTTACAGGAATGGAACTAGTTATGGCTTGTATAGAACGCCCTATTGGGTAACTTCAGATTTTGGTTTATTAACTCCAAACGGACAACCTTACAATGGATTTCAGCCGGAATTTAAAACAGATGTTTATGATTATAATTTAACCTCCGGGTGGAAGGGCATGTTTGGAAAATGGAGTTTTGATGGTAGTGCTACCTTTGGCTCTAATGCAGTAGATTATGTTGTAGGAAACACCATTAATACATCTTTGGGTGCAAATTCACCAACCCGTTTTAAAGCAGGTGGCCATCAGTTTAGTAATATTATAGGAAACATAGATATCAACCGAAATTTTGGTGCGTTTGTTTTAGGAGCTGGTGTTGAAGTACGCAATGAAAACTATCAGGCGAAGGCAGGAGAGGAGGCATCTTATATAGGAAGTGGTGCAGAATCGTTTCCAGGATTGCAGGCTCAAAATGAAGTCGATAAAAATCGTCAGAATATTGGAGCTTATATGAATGCTGAATGGGATGTTACGAAAAACCTTTTACTTGGAGGAACTGTGAGATATGAAAATTTCAGTGATTTTGGAAATAATGTTTCCTGGAAAGGAAATGCAAGATATAAGTTGTTAGATGATAAATTAGTTTTCCGTGGATCTGTTTCTACAGGATTTCGGGCACCTTCATTACACCAGATTTATTATTCCAATGTTCAAACCAAAATTACAGGGAATACTGTAGCTAATCAGGGTACTTTTAACAATGACTCTCAAATTGTAAGATCAGATCTTGGGGTACAAAAATTAAATGCTGAAAAAGCCTTTAACATTACTGGGGGATTTGCCGTAAAACCTTTTAAAAACCTGACGATTACAGCAGATTATTATAGAATAAAAATTAAAGACCGGGTACTTTTCTCAGGAGATATTGGGTACAAAACCGGCGCTCCGGGTAGTCCGGATATAACAAACCCTGTGGAAGTAATATTAGACAATAATAAAATAACCTCCTTGAAGTTTTTCACTAATGCTGTAAATACAGTTACTGAGGGGATAGATTTCGTAGCTAATTATTATACTTCCGCTATTGGCAAAGGAAGATTGGGAGTTATTGCTGCTTTCAATTATAACGAAACTAAAATAGTAGATAATATTGCCGTTCCGCCTATTTTGGCTGAAAATGGTTACTCGGAAAACTTTTTTGATAGAAAAGAACAATCTAGAATTACCTCTGCAAGGCCAAAAACAAAAACTATTCTTAGTCTTTCGTATGACATTTCAAAGTTTAACTTTAACCTTAACAATACTTATTTTGGTTCCGTTACATGGCAGCATGCAACTGATCCTGCCAAAGATCAGACATTTTCCGGTAAGGTAATTACAGACATAGTTTTAACATATAAAATCACCAAAGACCTTAAAGTTTCCGGAGTCGT
This sequence comes from Chryseobacterium hilariae, assembly GCF_051400735.1. Lineage (NCBI taxonomy): Bacteria > Pseudomonadati > Bacteroidota > Flavobacteriia > Flavobacteriales > Weeksellaceae > Chryseobacterium > Chryseobacterium hilariae. The sequence goes on along the minus strand of NZ_JBLFFJ010000003.1, from coordinate 438,363 downwards.
AAATAATTTATTTAATATTTATCCGGATGTAATAGACAGCAAAGGAGATGTAGTAACAGATCTTGGAGGAAGGTTCAAATATCCTTGGGAGGTGAATCAGTTCGGATTTAACGGAACAACTTTTCAGCTAAATGTTAATTATACTTTTTAATCTATAAATAAGTAACTGGCGTTTGCTTTGTCATGCTTACCAAAGGGGAAGCAATCTCAAAAGATATAAAAATCCACATGTACAAATATTAACTGACATTAATTCCTAATGTCAGTTAATCATTTTTTCAGATAGAATAGGAAGTTATTACTACATTTTACTTTTTACATTGTACAAAATAAAGTAATTTAGTTCTATGAAATATCTTTTTTGTCTTAAATGTAATAACACATTAATATTAAGGCGATTAAATAGCGTGTTAGCAAAGCTTTACCATTTAAGATATTAAATAATCAACATCTCAAATAAGTTGATATATTCAACCATTTATTCAACCAAATACATAATAATTATGTTATTTTTAAAAGACAAGAAAAAAGAAGAATCGTTAATAATTTTCAAAGTATATGTTCCATTTAATAAAAAGTATTTTACTTACTCAACAGGAGTTAGTATAAAAACTTCAGAATGGAATCATATCACAAATCTACCTTTTCAAAAAAGAGGTGAAACGGGAAAGGTGAATGCTAGAATCACTGCAATAATAAACAATTATACTCATTTATATCAAAAAATAATTAATGAACTAAACATTGAGGTTACTAAAGATCTACTTAAGTCTAAATTTGATGAGCATTTTAATAAAAACAAAAAAAATATTCTTGCAGAAGATGTGTATCCTTCAGATATGTTTAACTCTTTTATTCTTGAAAAAGAATTGAGTAAAATAAATGATAGTAAAACAATAAATTATTATAAAATTCACTTTAAGGTTTTTAAAGAATTTGAAAATGCCACAAAAAAATATATATTTGAAGAAATAAACGAAGATTTATTTCCAGTTTACTTAAAGTATTTAAGGGAAGAAAGAAATTATCAAGATAGTTCATTACATAGACACTTAGGTATGCTTAGAACCTTTTGGGAGTGGGCTTTTAAAAAGGAAAGAAAAGTCAACTCATTTAATTGCTTCACTTATAAGAACAGAAGTTCAGATAAATTAGCCCTATCTGAAAAAGATCTAAATATTTTAGAAAATTTAGAATTAAAAAATGAAAAATTAACTTTCGCAAGGGATGTTTTTTTGATCGGTTGCTATAGTGGTCAACGATTTAGCGATTATTCTATTTTTGAATCAGCTGACATTAGAAATGGTATGATTGTTAAATTTTCTGAAAAAACAGAAATTCAAGCTTATATACCCTTACATAGAAAATTAAAAATTCTATTGGAAAAGTATAACTACAAGATTCCAAAATTTAAAAAAGTAGCCGACTTTAATGAATTAATTCGAAATGTTTGTAAGATAGCTGAATTTAAGGAGAAGATAAAAATGATTAAATATAGAGGCAACAAGAAAGAGGTTGAAGTGTATGAAAGATGGGAGTTAATTACTAGCCATGCAGCACGAAGTACATTTATTACAATTTCAACAATGAAAGGCATGCCTGATAGGGTCATTATGGACATAACAGGCATTAAAGATACTTCTACTCTTTATAAGTATAAAAGAATAAGTGTAGATGACATACAGTCAGCTATAAAGGTTTGGGAATAAAAAAGGTGTCGAATTCGACACCTTTAAAAAGTTAGATTAAAGAATTCATTTCCAAAAGCTGGAAGGACCTTTTCTAAATTTGAGCTCCTATTATAATCATTTAACTGTTGTTTTGATCTGTGAGAAGTCATCCCCATTAATACATCATCATTATTAAGTAGTGGTTTTAATAATGTAATAAATGTCCTTCTAGCAGTATGCGTTGTAACCTGGTTAAATTTTGGGACGATAATCTCTCTTGTTATACCTCCTTCTGTTTTTCTTATTACAATATTTGAATTTAATTCCGCACCTTCAGCAATTTTTTTAATAACCTGATTGGCATCCTGGATATAAATTTGAGGAAAACAACTATTGTTTCTATTTAGAATATCAAAAACAGTTTTTCCAATAGGTATAATGCTTTGACCATCATTTGTTTTATCGGAAGTAATGTCTATATAGTTAAATCCATTGTATTCTTTTATATAAGCTGTAGGATTCATTGTAAATTTTACTAAAGTTTGAAATCTCAAGCCAGTAAAACATCCAATTAAAAAGAAATCCATATATCTTCTTTCATAATCAGTCATTTTGTAATCATTCATTTTGGCTAATTCAGAAATTGTAAGATATATTTTTGTTGTTTTTTCTTTTGGAGTTGAAAACCTAAATGAGGGTAAATAAGCTATTTCTCTATCACTTATTTCTTCTTTGATTGCTTTTAATTTAGAAACGTAAAGACTAATACTATTTTGGCTGTAACTTTTTGAAATTAAGTATTGTTCAAACTGTTGAAATAGTTTTTTATTTAGTTCGGAACACTTTAATCTAACTCCCAGTATATTTTCAAAAGCAATAATATGATCAATTACAGTTTTGTATGTTTTGATTGTCTCTGCAGAAATTCTCTTCTTGTTTTTATTGAGAACTTTTCCATAAATCATTTCGTTTCTATAATGATTAGCAAAATCTGTTAGATTTTCAAAGCCAACATTAAGAATATTTATATTATTATTTTGTGTTTGTAATGTGTTCATAAGTGTTTGTCTTATTTAGGAAGCATTATCATTTTCTTATTTGCACCTTCTCTTATTACGATTTTCTTAGCGTCAACCATACTTTGGAAGAATTCCCACATTTCACTATTTGAAAAACCTTTAAATAAGTGTTCAAATTCATTGAAGGGGCTTCCGTTATGCCCTCCGCTTCGGATGTGTTTTGCTTTGACTATTTCTAATACCTGTTTTTCGAGTACTTCTCTATCCATTGTTGGGTTTATTTTTTAGTCGTTCAATAATGTTGGAATAGATCCAAAGTACAGTTAATACCCCGGAGATTACAAAAACATTGTAGGTCAAAAAATCACCCATTGAGAAAAACACGCCATCACCAATACCTGCACTTATGAAAATTCGGTCGTCTTTACTCAAGAAATTGATTTCATTTTTAAAGCACATCAAAATCAATAATACCACGACTGAAGTGCTCATTGCCATTCCTAATTTATGCTCTGGTTTTATCATGTTTTTTGTTTTTTTCAAATATACAATTATTTAAAATTTCACTTTTACGGTTTCCCATAATTAGATATTAATACTTTGTATAAAGATACCAACTATCATAATCCCGTCCAACAAAATAGCCTAGCATAAAGAAGTCGATAGACTGAATATCTTTACCGTCTTTCCTTGTAAATTCAATTTGCGTATCATAATGACCTCGATTGATTTTGATATTGTGAATCATTATTATGCCTATTCCTGTTGAACAGGTTTTCAAGGCTCCGATGATTCCCAGGATTAAGTGATTTTGCAGTTTTATTGTAATCTTCTTCATGTTTCAAATTTACTATTGTTGTTAAAAGGTTGGTTGAGGGTTACCGTAATTATTTTGTCATTTTAAAAATTATTCTTATCTATGTGACTTAACCATAAAAATTTATATTATGCCAAAAAATGAGAACGAAGAAGTTTATTGTATTAATAAACACGATGACCAAACTTCTATGACAAAAGACTCTGATCCAGCGATTCTGCTTTCTGCCACAAAGGAAGAAGGACAGGAAAAAAGAACTTTAAAGTTAGGACAAGGAAATCCGGTTAGAGTTTACACGTGTCCAAAATGTGGCTATACAGAGTTATATGAATTTAAGAATTTATAACAGTGAAGCGGTGTTTATGCACCGCTTTTTATTGATAGTTCTTCCTGTGGTATCATTCCAAATAATTTTTAGCATCATTATTGAAAAAAACATCAAACTTTTTTGATATTTTTGGTGTATTAATTCCAGAAGGGAAATGCCCATACCATTCATCATTAATTTTAACCTCAAACGCTAAATCGTGCAAGTCATATTCTAGATTTACAATACTTAATTCTCCATTTTCTGAAAATCTTATTTCTTCAATAAATCCATCAGCCCAAACTTTCCCATCTTTATTAAGCACTTTTCTTTTTCCAAGCATAGAGATCATCTTTTCTGTGTAAGGAATTGTTTTTTCGTATATTTCTAAATATTGTTCTGTTTTCATTTCTCTTCTTTTAATGTTAGTTCTTCTCCGGTTAAGGCGAAATAAAGATTCTGAAGCTGGTGGACGTATTGAATTTGTGTGCCGTACATTTTTTCTATAAAACCACCTTTATAATTATTAATAATAACTTTATTAAACCAATGAAGTGGAATTTCATTTTCAAACCCAAACTTAAGCAGCCATTTTTCGGTTAATGGTATGGACTTATAATAAGAAACATGAGCTTCTGTGCTTTTTGTTCCTATTTCTCCATTAGCATAAATAAATTCTATAGATTCAATTAATGTAGATGTGCCAAATAATCCAGGAACGTAGACCAAATTTCCCAAACGTAATTCTTGTGGTGCTATCATGATTAATTATTTTGTTTGATAATTTTTTGTTTTAATAGTTCTATTTTTTCAGTATATCGGGAATCAAACAATTCATGTATCCGGTAACAATCGTCATTTGTTAAATGCTTAATATGAAGATTTGTATCTTCAGATAAATAGTGGTCTATTTCTTGGTCAAAAGTATGAAGTACACCTACGCTAATTAAAGATCCACATTCTTCACAATTTAAAAAATCATCACGTTCAGGACTTCCTTCACAAAACATCACTATCTCTTTAGCTAATTTTACATATTCATCAGAGCAATTAATATCAAGCTCAGAGCGGTTTTTTCTTAACATTTTATTAAAATACTTTCTCGCTTTTTCTCTACAATCTTCGCAGTAACTCTCATGTCCGTTAACCTCACCTAAATGCTCTCCGTCCTTATCTAACGCCATAGCATAGTATAAATCCATCTTTATTTCTTTCTGATAAAATTCATCATGCTTTTCCTCAATATATTTAAAAATGATTTCCATAAGTTTTCTTTTAAAGTGCCACCCTAAGATGGCACGCGGTTAATCCATCCAAAGAAAAGCTGTCCCTTGCTTGGTTGATAATAAATAATTTTCCTGAACGAATTCGTCTCCATGAAGATCCTTTAATTCGTCAAGCGTTCCACAATCTTCAAAGTCTTCTTTGTTGCAGAAAATATCATTAACTGTAAAGAAAGATTCAAAAAGTTCTCTTCCAGTTGATTCATCACCAACTAAGATTGATGCATTTTTTGATAATTGTCCTTCTGGAATAGAATTAACAAATTCTTTTAATTCATTCCAGGTGATTGATTTTGGTTTTTCCATTGTATTATTGTTTTAAAGTTGCTTTTTCAATTTGTCAAAAGCTTTGCTTAGCTTTTTATATAAAGGGGAAATTTCAGTTTCTATTAAATGCCAGCATTCACATAGTAAAATGTCTTTAATGTCAGATTCTATACGATCTCTTTCATATCTATCTTCAATTAAATAAAGGTCCAAGCTGCCTATAAAACTGTCAAACTCATAAATGAAATGGTTTTGATCAATAATATTGTCAAGAAAAGAATTAAGTTTTTCTCTAAAATCTTTTTGGAAAGATTGGTGTTCATACCATTTCATAATCTCTTCTTTCCAAATTTTCCTAATATTTCGACCAGTCTTTTTGGGAGAAAATATTTCTTGTTGCTCTCGTGACATTAATTTACCAATGAAATAACTATTATTAGTTCTTTTAAGAAATGATCGCAAATCCGTACCCATAGCTGACCAGTAATAACTGTAGTTTTCGTCTTTATCCCAGCCTGTAACGATCACTTTACCTTTGCTTTCTCCATAATCTTCCAGATAAAATGAGTAATCATCGATTATTATTTTCTCAATATTCATAGACTCGTTATTTTAATGTTGCTTTGTTTATGAACTGATCCGGGGGAAGATTGAAAACGTTGAAGTGCCATTCTAATAATTTCTGAATGAAACAATATGGTATTTGAGCAGTTGGCAGAACTCTAATGAAATGTTTCATATCATCTAAATCACAATGTGAATAGTGTTGTTCTTCATCAGCTCTGTATAATTCTTCAATTGGAACAAACCTTTCCCCCTCATGCTCTATCTCTTTGGTTAAATAGGATAGGTCGTAAAGAATTGGACGGACCTCATATTCCCATGTATTATGAAACTCATCAAGTAAGCCATACTGATCAATCCCTATTAATTTTGAAATATAACTTCCTTCAGTTTTAATTTCTTCATCAGTTCGTGTTTCTATCAATAATCCATACGGCAGATAAGCCGCGTATATTTTCAATTGCTCTTCTTTTGTCATGGCTAATAAATTGGTGGTTTAGGTTTTTCTATTGGTTGGTAGTGGGTAGCTATAATGTTATAGTACTTTTTATTATCATCATATTCTTTCATTGTTTGAATACGATTGTCGCTTTGCATTATCCAATAATTAGAGCTTTCTTCTGGCAAATCCTCTTCACTTTCAATCTTTATCCATCCATTGTTGTTTTCAATACCAGAAAGCGCAATCGGACGTTTCCAATAGCAATATTTAGGATCGTAGTTATCCATAACTTCTAATGGAGTATCTTTAAATGATAACATTAAACCTCTATCTCCATAATGCTTTTTAAAATCCGCCCATCCATTTTCAGTAATAACATCTTTAAATATCTCAAAATTTTCTCCCCAGGCTTCTTGTATTTTCTGTTCTTTTGTCATGGCTATTTATTATGATTATTATTCCAGTTATCTAAATCTTCATAAATACTTGGTGGTGTTTTAATATGAGAGTTAAATGGGCCATGCCATTCACCGTTTATTTCCATTTCAAAAGCTAGGCTATCCTCCCCTGTTTTAAGATTGGTAATTCTCAAGTCACCATCTTTGCAAAATCTAATATCAGTCACTTTTCCTATTGCAATTATACTCCCGCTTTGTGTCAACTCAACTTTATTTTTTTTATAAAAATTCAGCATTCCATCCGTGAAAGGAATTGTCATATCATAAATTTCTAAGTATTGTTCTTTTGTCATTTTTTAAGTATTTCAAAGATTAATGTTTTGTCTAAGTGGAAGGTTCTGGATTCGGCTTCTAAGTGCTCCTTCTCTTGATTCTCACCCCAATAATAACCTTGTGCTTCTATAGCGGAAATGAAAGATTCTATAGCAGATGTTTTATAACTGGCCTTATCTGTGAAATCTCTGAACCAAAACTCCCATCCCTTTGGCGAATAAATTCTATTAGTGGGTTCAATATACAGTCTAGCTATTTTTTCGTTAAATTCCGGTCCTTTACAGACTGAATTCATCATTGATTTTAATCCATAATTATTGAATACCCATGCATTAACTATTCCCTTGCTTCCTGCTTCCACAATAAGAAGTCTTTTCTGTAACTGTAACTCTAAATGTTTCATTGTTTTTGTTTTTAGTGATTAATCTAGCCCGTATATCGGCTGTTAATTCTTCTAGTTCTTTCATAGTGTTATAAATTCGTTGTCAAAAAGGCTGTTAATAATTCGCTTTGGTTCTTTATTTAGGGCACATTCAAATATTGTTTTTCCGGCTTCGTAGTCTACAAGGTTTCGGGCTATTTTCTCAACCCTTATTCCGGGTTTGTTCCCTGATTGCGTAAACCTATTGCATTTCAATAGTATCTTAAAGTCAAATTCATGAAATTTTGAAAGATTTTCCAGTTTTGTATGAATAAAATTTTCTACACGTCTGTCGTTTAAATCATCAGGAAGTTTGAAATTACACCAGTACAAATGTCGTCCTCTCTTTTGCGCATCAATCAAGGGTTCGTAATAAGGAATTACATTCTCAACAACATACCTGCCTTTGAAAAAATGCTGCAAAAACAAAATTTCTTCGTAAAGCACCATTGATGGAAATTCGGGCTTATGATTACCATTATTTGTTTGGCTTTTTTTCATTTTAGAATGAGTAGGACATGGCGGTGAACTCCAGATGAAATCAAATTCTTTATAATGATCCAATAAGTATTGGTGTGCATCTGTAACAATTACAGTATCATTTGGAAATCGTTCCTGATATAGTCTTGCAAGTTCCGGATCTAATTCTACAGCTGTAACCTGTATTTCTATTCCGGTAGATTTAGCTACTTCGTCCCACTTATATCTGTTACCACCTAAACAAGCATATAGATTAAGTATTTTCATTGTATAAGGTTTTCAGGGTTAAGTATTTTTTCATTTTCAGTCATCATTCCTTTTGGTTCGATTACTGCATTCTCCTCTTTTCTCCGGTAGCCTTTCCGATACCGGAACCTTTATGTATTTTGTTTTACTCATGATTTATTTGTTTAGTTCAAACCAAAATCTAATATCTTCAGGTTTTATACAGGTACTTTCTATATACCACTCATTGAAATCCTTGTCGTAATAACCAATTTCTCTGAAGCTTTTACCTACTCGCATAATACCTATTTCTTCATTATTTTCAGGCTGTTTAAGCTGTGTCTTTGTCCGGATCAAATGATATGAGCTAATATAATTTCGGTCAGGCTCCGGAACAGGCTCGTAAATTCCTTTGCGATCTTCATTAATGATCAATTCATCGTTTTCGCCTATTTGGTAACAGGCTTCACAATAATGCTTTCCCTCGTGTTCTGTATTGTCTTCACCCCTGAACCAATCTGAATCAGTCGCATACTCTTCAGCACTGCCGGAATCACTCCAAGCTGAATATTCATCACTGTAAACATTTTCACAGTTGTCGCACTCTACAGAGTACATTTCTATTTCAATTATTGACATAATATTTTGATTTAAATTGTTCAATAAAACCCCGGCACAGTGGAACTTCAAAACCAGAAGCCGGGGAAAACTTAACCATGATTCTTTATTTTAGCTTGACCGGATTAATAAATCTTTTATTTGATATTGGGATTTTCATGAATACTTTTTAAAATTCTGATCTGCCTTTCGACCATTTTTTCATAAGATTCTGATGTATCATCTTTGTCTTTGTAAATCCTTAGTAAAGACCATTTTCTTTCTTTTTTCTCATTTTCGTATTTAACAAAACAAAAAAGAAAACTAACTCTGTCAAACATATTGTAATCCATGCAATACTGGTAACTGCTCTGCGGATATTTGTTTATATCAGGCAAGACGTATTTATTTAGTAATTCTAATAATTCGTTTTCTTTATTTTCTAATGTATTTTCCATTATTGTAATTTTGTTATATAAATCCGTTTCCAGAAGAGTAATTGTTTGACATTCTTTTTATTTCATTTTGATAATCGTCTTCTGATTGATAATCATTTGAAATTATGGGGGATGTCGAATTTCTTACTCCTAAAACCCATTCAAGTAAGATTATTTTCTCATCACATTTTTTTTCATTTTCATTATACCATTCTTTCAATCTTGAAGATTGAATAATTTGGCTATCTGCTTGAATTATCCATTGTTTTTTTACCTCTTCTAATATTCCTATTTGAGATTTAATTTCTTCGACTGTTTTCATGTTTGAATTGTTTTAAACTTTTTTAAATTATCGTGCTCTAAATTCACTCTGTGTCTATATTTGAGTAAATAACACTCTGTAAGGTTGCGTAATTATTTATTATTAAATAATATCTTTTGTGTACACAACTGTTCCGAAGATCTTATAATATACTGTTGTTACGAATTTATTTTGGTAAGGGTCAAACAATACTAAAGTATTTGTGCAATAAATGCTGTGTATTAATTTTTTCATAGTTTATTTCTTTGTTTGTTATTACTGCATTCTTAAAAGGTGTCTTATAAAATCAACATACACCTCTCCAAATCTTAACATGATTGTAAGTAATATTTTCATGATGTAAATGTTTTAATTAATTAAAGTTAACAGCGTGACGAGGAATGAATAATCTTCTGTCTAATGGAGATCTTCTTCCATCTTCTGGATACTCTTGAACAGATATACCTTTAGTAAAACCATTCCTTAATTCATAGTGTGTTGTAAATGGAAAATTGCTTCTGATATTGGTAATTACATCTGAATCACCTAAATAAGAATAAAATTCTTTGATCGACACTTCTCTCCATTCATTTGGATTAGGTCTTGATTTTTTCATTTTCATTGTTGTTTGGTTAAAAATTACTTCGGTTGTTATTGTTGATGCTAAATTATAATAAATTAAAGTAACCACCAAATAAATTTCAATTAATTTATGTTAAAATTTAATAAATTAAAATTGAGTTATGCATTTATATAAAAAATCCCCAGACATAACCAGGGAAATTGTAACATCATTTAAATTATAGTTTAAAACATATTTAGTCAGGCTAGATTTTTGCCTTTATTGGTATTATGTGATAAGCTCCTTACATTACCGTTTTTCTGAAGCAAACATTTTGCGTTTTCATATTTTTTAAAGATTAGATGAAAGCTTTAATTCGTAAATATCATACAACCAACTTCTAACAGTGCCAAATCGATTATAATTTCTACCTACATTTGGCAATTTAGACATTGCGAATAAACTATAGCCTATTGGCATATTTATATTTAAAAATATATTGACATCTTCTGTTACCTCGTAACCAAGGTCACACAAATTGTCAAGAACATAAGAAGCGAAATCATCGCAATTTGTAAATGTTTTTCTGAATGTAATTGTATTTTTCATAATGTTGATTGTTGCTTTTACCACCAAAAGCGGGTATTACCCCGCTGTTTTAGTTTATATATTTTTAAGAGCGTTTTCTAAAACTTCATTCGGGTCTTCATCTTCATTATGTCTTATTGTTATTTTATAGGTATGTAACTCTTGAATATCTTTCAATTTCTTTGTTTCAAAATATCTAATAAAATTATTTTCATTAAATACTGTTACCATTTGAACGCCTGTTATTCTTTTTTTTATTGTTGTAGTCATGATCTTTATTATTTATTAGGGGTTATTTATCATCTGTTTTTAGTTCTAAATGTTCTGTAAGTGACTTCTCTAAATTGCCCACCCACTCACAACCTTCTTTAGTTGATTCGCCACGGTAAATATTAAATATATCACCAACTTCAATATTAATTGACACTTTAGCTCTGTATATATCACTGAAGCCTACTAAATCATATTCAGTATAATATTTTGCTAAATTTTCAGGTAATTCTGATATTGTAATATTTTTCATAATGTTTGTTTTAATTGTTATCGGTTTGTTTATTTCTAAAGCAAAGATAAACAAAAATGTTTATACTTCCAAATAAAAATAAACAAAAACACTTATTTTATTTAATTTTTATAAATGAAAATGTTTATTTACCTTTGTAATATGGAATTACAAATAAAAGATGTAGCAAAAAAAAAGAATACCAGCATGCAAGATCTATCAAAAGCATTAGGTATTTCTTATCAGGCTTTTAATCAGAAATTAAATAGAAAACCCAATATTGAATTCATTCAAAAGTGTGCTGATGCCCTAGATTGCTCAGTTTTTGAGCTTATTGTACCTGATAGGGATCTATTTCCCCTTTACGATAAAGACGGTGTATTCAAAGGAGTGATAAGAGCAGTAGAATAATAAACGGTATTAGTTAATAATAAAATCTAACTTAGGCAATGATAGCTCTATGTTAAACCTTTTTTCTTGATCAAGGTATTTTTTCTTATCTATTTCACAAGCATAAAAATCATTCCCATTTCTATATTGTGCTATTCTATGGCTCCCAGATCCTAAATGAGAATCAAATATTTTCCCCTTTACATTATATTCTTGAATAATCCAGTCATACAGGATAACAGGCTTCTGTGTTTCATGGATTCGCTTTTCATTTAACTTCTTATTACCTTGTTGTATTATAGCTTTCCTAACATCTTTACCACAATATACACCCTGCATCATTCCGGCCCACATATAATAAACTACATCAGTCCTTTTAGAAAATGATAACCAGCTAATTCACAGCCAAACTGATCAGATAAGCCATTTAATTTATCCCAGACTAAATAACCCCCTTCTAATCCGTAATAATTTCCTCCAAATATGATTTGGTTTCTGCTAATTCTGTATAACTGGGTAAAATATTCTTCAGTTGACTTTTTAAAGTCCCATTCTGAATGTGTATAATTTACAGCCTTAACAAACTTCTTCGTTCCATTATTCTGAGAAACAAACCCTGACTTATCAGACGGCTTACTAGCTCCTATTCCATATTCTATATCACATATAGCCCAATCAAAATAAAGATCAGGTAATGTTTTCATATATTCTAAACAATCAATATTTAAAACAACTGATTTAGGGCTCATACTAATTTTAATATATAAAAAAAGAACAGTGAGATCTATAGTAAATGTTAGTTCACACCATTAAATGGGATAAGTCTTAATATTTTCATTTACCTTTAAGGACCGTACTATCTTCGTGTTATTTACTGAACTTCTATTCCAACATAGTGTTAAACACGATCCTATCTTTATCGACTGAATAAGCGGAGGAACCCGCCACTGTTCTTTATTGTGGAGCTATAAGATTTGAACTTACACAATTCCTATATAGGTGAATCCTCATTTCTATTAAATTGCACTTAGCCCCATTTACCTGTCTTTCCAGGATGTCAGATTCATTGGTATTTACATCATATTTAATGCAGATGTGTATTTTATTATGCTCCAGATCAAATCTGGATTCTTTATAACTTCTCAAATAATTGCTGTTGCTGACATCACGTTTTATTCAAATCCTAAATATTCGTTATATTTTTCCAAAACTTCATCTAATTTTAAAAGAGGTATATCTTCGAGATCTCTTCGTAAGATGAAAAAATCACCTTCCATGTCATAAAACACATTTCTAATTTCCTTTATGAAATCTAGTGCTGTATCTGCTCTTTTATTAGCTTTGATTGTTCTAGCGTCCGAATTAATTATCTTTTCAGCCATCGAAACTTCTAAAGCTTTTAAAAGTTCGTCATATTGTTGATCTCTTAAGCTAATTGTCACTGACTCATTTAAATCAATATCAATAGTCTTTCTGCCAACTTGATTATTTCTAACTTTTATCATTTAATCCAGTATAATTTAAACATCAAATGTACAAAACATTACTATAGGTTGCGCAATTATGATAAAGTAGTTATTAACAATTTGATTACTAACACTTCATAGTTACAGAAAAACTAATTTTCGCCTTTACAAAATCATCAACAGCACGCAGGGTACAAAGAAGAGAGTATTACAAAGCAAGGAATAAGAAACAATACAATAAAACATTATACAGAATAATGAAACACAATCCATAAGAGTAGAGTATAAGACAGCATAACAACCTAAGTATATCGTATAGCAAGATTAAGATCCTATAAAAGCATATAACAATAATAACATTAGATAAAACATTCTATAGGATCACATTACTGTTGTATAGTTATATTAATTTCTTCAAATCTGTAAACTACTTTTTAAACTATAAGAGTTAATTATCATTCTGGTATATACAGAAAATTATACCTGATTATATATATGCCCTCTTTAGTATCTAAATTTTCCCGATAAAACACTTTCACGTCAAATCCTTATTAATAAGATACCTAACAGTTGTTAGTTTTATTTATTTTAATGTAATAATAATTGTTACAGTTTGACTAGTGTTGGTTACTATAAGTTACTAATGAATATTATGTGATGTTTGAACTTATACAAACTGTCTGACTCTCTGTCAATTTTGTTTAAATCTTTGTAGAAATATTCTGTATTATGTCCCTTGAGTTGATAGAGTAGTAACACCATAGAATAAATCTTAAATCCCCCTTAGGTTTGTATAAGAAACCGAAGTCTAATGAAAGTTTTATCTGAATACCCCCTTAAAGTTTACACCATCCCACCACCTTCAAAGATTAATTTTGATGGACCATCCTGGGTAAGTGGAAGTAAATGTATGTGATATACTGGTAAGGATGTGCATTTAAAGGAAAATCGAGTTTCAAATCTGAAATTGTTTGGTCCAAAAAATAGGGGCGGGGTAAAAAAAGTGATCAATCCAGAGCGAAAAAATTTTGCCCTCTATAGAATATATCTGAACTTTCACTCCCTCACTTACACCTATTACGTCAACTCAGATATTTTAAGGTATTAAAAATCCACTTAAATAATTAAATGGAATACTTTGTGGTATTAAGCATTTAAAGATGATCTATAAGCTTATGTGTGTTAACTCTTTATATCTCCAAAAATAAAGCTTGTATTGTGTATCTCTCTAAAAGCAGTTAAGAATTGTTCTCTAGCCCAATCATGTTCATGGTCATCTTCTATTTCTGGGTAATAATCTAGTAAGTCAAATACAAGAGCATTACCTCTGAATGTCATTTTTAAAATATCTCCAATTTCACTATTTTCAGCAGCATCTGAATAAGAGTTTTCATTAAACCAGCCTTTTGTTAAGTTGTGGTAATATGTTTTCTGGCCCATAGTTATATAAAATTGTAAAATATTTATACTGAACCGTATTTGAAAGAGTAGATTTCTGATACAGTAGAGGTATAATCATCCTCTTCATAATATTCACCTTCAATTCTAACATAAAAACCAAGTCTTTCTAGTTCAATTACATCTTCTTTAGATGTCGATTCAGGATCAATACCTACAATATTAAGTTGGTCGTGTTCACATTGAGTAGGATATTCCGGATTGCCATACTTTATAAGTATCTGTAGAGCTTTGATTAAATCTTCCATGACTCTAAATTATTAATTATTTTTTATATTCTTTGGCTCTTTCCAAAATGGATTCCAATAATTCTTCTTCTGTTGGTTCATCCGCTGTCTCAATATAACAGAATTCATTAATATCATATTCCTTCTTTTGATTAATAAAAGTTCTCAAAACTGCAGTATCATAATTTGTTTTACTCATATTGATTGTGCATTCATCCATAAAAACGGAAACTCTTTCTTCCATGTTTAAAGCATCTATACATTCTAAGTAACATTGATTTAGAAGCTGATCTCTTGTCATGGCTTCAAATAATTCTACTAAATCCGGCCTTTCTTCTTTTAATTGCTCAATTGTTTCAATCATCGTCTTTTATTTTTAGGTTTATCTAATTAAATTTTCAATTTCTTCAGTTGATAAATCTTTAAGTTTACGATTTCCTAATTCGTCTATTCTTTTTCTGAATAAATCAGAATCAACACTACCATACTTTTGATAAAGCATAGAATATAACATTAATGCGTTAAATTCTCCTTTATGCTCTGGCGCGTTGAACCAGAAAGCTGTACTCTTCAAACTTCTAACAACCTCTATTTCGCCATCTTCATAACCTTTTCGATAAGATAGTTCTTTAATCTTATCCTTTAAAGTATTAATGATAATATACAAGACACCAATACTAATTGATACTATTGCAAATATTGTAGACCCTTCCATTATTTTTTACTGTTTTTACGTTTAAAAAATCTCTAAATAAAAAAACAAATAGGGATGATATAAGTAATATCAACTATTTCATCTTTTATTTTATTTATCATCTTCTTAGTTTTAGGTTTAAGGTTTTTCTTTATGGATGCAAGTATTCTGTATTTTTTCATCTGCAATTATTTTAAAAGTTTTAATCGGTATTTACCAATATCCCAAAACTTACTATAGCCATTTCGCTCAGAGAAAAGCGTAAGAGTTTTGTGTTTATTTCTTGCAAGGATTCCAATTTTGAATATTCGGAACCAGAAAAAGCCATTGCCGGAATGAAATGAAATTACATTTTTCATGAGTATTTTATTTTGATGAATTAATAGTTTTAAATTGTTCGCAAGCTGGATTTTTTGCCTTTATTTTTAAAAGGCCGTTTTCAGTTCTGTTACTTTTCCTAACTGCACAATATTGAATGATTGACCCTCCCTTCTGATGGCGTTGTCTATTTTCACAATGAATACAATTTTTATTAGGAAACTTCGGTTTTATTTCAAAAAGTTCATTCATATCATTTATTATTTAAACCACTAAAACACCTTATGAATGTCGAGTTGAAATTATTATTTCTCCAGTTCTCCAACATTGTAAAAATTTTTCAAAAGAAATAGGTTCATGCATGAATTTTGTATTGTCTTCATATTCTAAAGAGATATATCCATCATTTACTTTACTAATTCTCCATTCTAAGTTTTTATATAATATGTGAGAACCTTCAACAATATCTGTAGTTTCAGATTCTTTGGTGTGTCCAGCTTGAGTTAATTCATTAATTTTTAAGGATAATCTATCTTTTGTTTTTTGGTACTCCTCAATAGCTTCATTTGAAATTCTAATAAGTTCTTTAATATGCGGAAATGCATTTAGAGGTTTAGATGTATTATTGTTTTCATTCAACAAACAATAGAGCAATTCAGAATAATTAATAAGGTCTATTACAGAATCTGATACTGACTCATTATTAGGCTTGTTAGTTTCTTTAAGTAGATTACCTAGCCTGGCAACTTTGGTGGAAATTAAAGATAGGCATTGTTGCTCTGGCGTTATTCCAGCAATAAGTCCAGCTTTCTTAAAGTTATCAAGTACATCAGATGAAGCATAGTCTCCGGATTTCTTTAACATCAATTCTCTTCTTTCTTTTGAAAGGTTGTCAAGAATATTTATTTGTGTTTCTCGAGTCATATTAGAATAATTGAGGAAGATGATTTTTTACTTTTTTGAAAGTAAAGTGCTGCAGAGTTCCAAAGTTTATATTTGGATTCTTATGTTTTTTTACAAATTCCCATGAATCTTCTTTTACAAGATCGTAGAAAACAGTATGTAATAATCTAGGAATCATATTAGAGTTCCAACCACTTTCACTTTCTATTTTAGAAAGTACTTTTTCGCATAAGGATTTGGTAACATATTCTTCAGCAATTTTTTCTTCTAGAAGTTCAGCACCCATAATTTTAGAACCACCCATAGTTTTGGCGTGCTTCTCTTTAAATTCTGAGGTTACAATTTTTGCGAATATGTTTCGATTGTATTTGTTTTTGAAGTCATAGTTTTTGATCACAATTCCTTCCCCTGCTCCTTTGCCATCTTCTATAAGAAAAACGTTTTTAGCTAACTGATCAATGAATAATTCATAAGTTCCTCTCTCTATCATTGCAATCGGTGGAATGTATTCAATGTCATATTTATCAAGAATAGACTTATATGAGTTGTAATGAATATATTTTAAGGGGGATTCACCATCATGTGTTATTTCAGAAGAATCTTTTAGTTCACATACATCAAAAACATAAAATTTTCTCCAGGCATTTTCTTTATAAGTTTTTAATGAATGAGGAACTAGCCATTCCCCAAATAATCTTAAATTTGGATTTTCATATAGGAATTTAATGATGTTTTTTTGTTTTAACACCCATTCGTAGAATCCTGCATTATCTTTTTCAAGAGAAAGTTCTCTATTCCTACTTCCTGCTTTAATAACACCTTTATCAATCCAAACAGATGAATTAGTTCCATCAATCTTTGGGAATACATAACATTCTCCCAATTCTATATTTTCAACTTCAGAAGTTCCAAATCTTTCTAAGTGTTGATATTTTACAAACATATTATTCTAATTATTTTTGAATTAATTTTTATTTTTTTCAAAATATTTCATTGCGATATAATGCATACTTAAACTACCGATAACAGAACCTAATAGGTAAGCTATTAAAACATTGGTGTTTTCAAAATTCTGAACTAAGTTTCTAAAAACCAGTAGCCATATACCATTTGATAAAACACTAGCAATTCCATGGTATAAAATACTTGAACTATTTCTGGCTCTACTTACTAATGTAAAACTTGCATTTTGTAGAATAACCAACAAGAATATTTTAATTAACTCTATCATTAGAAACATTTATTATTAATTACCAATTAGCTTTTCTAAATTTTTTATCATATTTGATAAATCGGTTGATAAAGCCATAGTCGTGACAAACAAGTTTATTTCCAAGCCATCCAAAATTTGAGAATTTAACATCAGAAAAAAAGTCAGGAATTTTTTCTGGTCTCACAAGATCCTTACCTCGAATTGTTTTATATGGAAATGTCCTTTCCATAACTAAAATTTTAGCATCTGGGGACATAAATAAAACGGGAGCAAACCAATCTTTTACCCAAGAAAGATTTCCACATAGTCCGGAAACTTCTTCCCAAATTAGAAATTCATTTGCATTAGATTCAGTAGAATTTGGTTCAATTTTAATCACGTATTTGTTGGGGTCGAAATTGTATTCGTAGACACTGCGATAACTACCTTCATTTATTTTCTGGCCAAACATCATTCTAATTAAATCTGTGTTTACAGATTCTAGACCTGAAATTCGAGAAAGCTCTCTTATATCATTCAGATGATTTTGTAGTCTAGTCGGGGTCTTATTAGTCATTACAAAGTTGCTTTATCCAGTTTTTTAAATCCTACCCACATACAATAAATGGAAAGTAAGAAGGTTAATAATAAATAGATTTTAAATTCCACATTTAATTTTTCTAAAGAAATGGTGCAAAAAAAGCTTCCAATACTTAACATGATTAGTCCATAAAAAAAAGTCAATAATTCTTTCATGCGTAAATTTTAAAAATTATAAAAAGGCAGAAACCCTTTCGAGTTTTTTTAAAAAACCAAATAACAATAATTATGAACCGAGTGAAAACTGCCTTTATGTGATAAATAGCCACCCCTGAGGCTGAATAAAAGATATGAAACTACTATATAAAATTAGAGGTGGCTAATGTGTTGTTAATTAAATGACGTCGTATTCCGTAGAATTCTCTGGCTTATATTCTGATAATGCTTTTTCAGCATTTTCACATGCTACGGAAATCATACCAATAGCTGTTGCAAGTTTATTATTAAACTCTTGTTCTTGTGGAGATCTGGAAGTCCAGGCAGACATAGCCTTAATTTCTCTGATAAGATTTTCTTTTCTTTCTTGGATAGAGCTTTTTGAATTTTCCATAATAATATTAATTTTTATAGAAATGAATTACATTCCTGTTCCACCTATTTTTGATGTTGCTTTTTTATTTTCAATCAAATTTTTTAAACTATTATATTTATTACTTCCAAACAACATTCCAGATATAATTATTAATAACATAGCATAATTAAAAGAAATTTCAGTAATGCCAAATATTTTATGAATTACTTCATTCCATATTAACATAAATATGTAAGATTTTAAAATAAAAAAAACAGTTGCAACCAATAATAAAGCTAAACATTTAATAATTTCTTTTTTCTTTTCTTCAATTTCCAGTTTTATTTCTTGAATATTTCTTTTATCATGTTGATTATCAATATTGGAAATATCACTTTTAGCTTGGTTTTTATTTAGTTTTTCTTCAATCAAAGTATTGATGTCTTTTGTGCTTAGATTATAATTACAATCATATCCAAATAGCTCTCTATAACTATCCATTGCCTTGTTGTGCTCAGAAATTTGAGCGAAATCTAAATTGGTATTTAATTTTTTCATATGAATATCTAAAAATTTTTGGTTAGTTCTAAGAATTGTTTGTGATCCATTTTTTGAATCTTTTTGTAAATAGGAACAAATTTTTCAAACTCAAATTCTTTTGAGTTACTGACTAGTTGGTATCTGTTTATGAATAGGTCTAGTAACTCTACAATCTTTTCATTTACAATTTTCATAATACCTGAATCAGGTAATTTATTCAAAGAAAGTGATACAGATGTTATGTTAATCTTAATGAATGTAAGCTCATAAATAGTTGCTAGAATATCCTTGAGTAAAGGATCTGTACTTTTCTGGAATTCAGATAGAGATTTATCAGATTGTTTATTAAAAAAATCTACTACTCTCGTAAAATCTTCATAAACAAAATTTTGTTTACCGTGCTTCTTATAAAGTTCAAAAAGGAAATCATTATCTGCATTACCTAGTTTTTCGAAATACTTAAGATCCTTTGTTGAGATCAATTTTTTTTCTGAAAATATTAAAAGTGAGTCTACAATTTCTCGTGTAAGTAAAGTTATAATGTGATAATTCAAAGTGTGGCACTCTTTGACAGTAGCCTTTTTTACTGGTTTGCTTAAAATTAATTTAGGAATTTCAAAAAATTGTAATGTGGTCGTCATAAAAATTCTTTTATATAATTGAGTTGTTCTCTGAAATTTGAAATGAATAAATCAATTTTTTCTTTACTTCTAAACTTGAAAATGAATGAAGAAGAACCTGAACATTTTGAACTAATTAATTCTCCAGATGTAAACATTATACAGTAATTTTGACATAACATACATTTGCTATCATACAAATCTCTTAAGTTTAAAAGAATATCAAGAACAATAAGTTTATCAGCATACTTTTCAGTTAGATTACACTTTAAATTGTCTTTTAGACTTTGAGAAAAAGAATTAAAGTCATTAGGAAGTTCTGAAACTTTTTCATCTAGTATTCTTAATTGAATTGTCCCAATTCTAAGGTTTGACTTTTCAAAGTCTATCTCATAACCCTGTGGAATTTGTAAATTTAGAGCATTCATTTATCTATCAAGTTTTTATTAGATCTATCTATTAAATATTCTCAAAAAAATATTTCATATGTTTTAATTATATTTGCTAACCAATTTCAATTCAAATATACAATAAAAAACAACATAAAACAATAATAAACAACTTTATTTAAGTGTTTTATTGTAAAAAAACAATAATTTACTATGAAATACGAGCATTATTTATATAGCTTAATTTTACATTTGAAAAGTAATCCTACAGAATTTGCCAAATCTATTGGTTATACCAGGGCGGATAGGATTTATAATGTGTTAAAAATGAAAAACAACATTAGTTCCGAGTTAGCAAATGATATTGTTTTGAAATATCCTGATGTAGTTTATGAATGGCTTATGACTGGTGAAGGTGATATGCTCAAAGTTCAAAAATATTCCAGTAAAAATAAAAATACATTCGAAAAATTATCATTTGAAAATTTTCCTAATGGAAAGCAGTTGGAAGTCATTAATTCAAAACTAGATTATTTAATTAAAGCTGACAGTTTAAATAAAATCTTTATAAAAACATTATTAGCGAAATTTGATTTAAAAATTGAAATGTTCGAATCTAATGAAAAAGAACTTGATGAGTTGTTAAAATCTGTTATTAATTAGATGCTGATTTTAACAAAGATAAACTCAATTTAAATTTCGCTAGACTAAAATGATCTTCAAGAAATTCAACTATTAAACTTCTTTCATTTTCCCTCAAAATACTTTCTAGTTTTGATGCTAATATAAGGTTGTTGTAGATGTACTCTTCTTTTTGTATTAGATTACGATTATAAAAATAATCATTTCTCCTTATCAATTCCATGATCTTATCGTAATCGCTATCCATTGTATGAATTGTTTTTATCATGGTTACCACTTTCAAAATATGCTTTAAAAGATTTTATAAAGCGGTCTTCCCTAGCTTTAGATGCTTTAAAGAATAAATTTATTCCTTTGATTAGGACTAAAATTAAAATAACAATAATAATTAAGCTATAGAAAAACCAATTATCTTCTTTTGGTGTGACTCCAAATAATGGTAAAAAATAGAATGATGTAGCATAAATAGATGTAAAAAGAGGAAGTGCATAAGACCAAAAATAGGGTTTCATTCTAATCGTAATGATAAAGAAAACTGGCTGTATACACATTCCTAAAGACCAGATTACAGCTGAAAGATTATTATTAGCTGCGATAACATTTGTAGTCTTTGCATCTGGATAAAAAGCCTCAATAATATTATTTGAAAAAGGTATCATCGAACTGTATAGCACTAGATAAGTTCCTAGTGCCGAAACAGACGATGTTCTTACTTTATGGTTTAGGCGGTTTAACGTCTCCAGGAGGAATGATTTCATTATTGTCTGGGTTATCAGGGATAAATACATCACCGTTTGAATCTAACGGAGGAGGGGGTGATACTACCGAGTCACCTTCTTTAGATGTTTCATCTCTGTTATTAATTTTTATTTTTTCTTCTTTAGAAAATGAATTTGGCTGTATAGGCTCATCTTCATTTCTATCAGTTTTACACGAAAACAGCAATACACTTATTGCAGCTGTTAAAATAATTACTTTTGTCTTCATAAAAATAGGTTTTATAATGTCTAGTAAAAATAACAATTAAATCAGCAACTTAATAGATTTTATATCACGATTTCATGAATTGCTAATATATAATATTATTTCATATCATAATGAAAATTTTTTAATCCATATATATTTTATAATAGATCAAAATAACTTTATTGTTGATTATGTGTAAATTAATTTATTCACTTAGCCAATAAATAGGTTGCGGTCTTATACCTTTTCCTTGAAATTGCCATAGAGTTCCATTCCATTTTAAAACCTGCTCTTTTTCATTGAGATCTTTAGTAAGTAATGGTTTATCTTTTGGGGGAGGATATAGACTAGTATGTTTCCATTCCTTTTTCATATATCAAATATATGAATAAAACAGTCTATAAAGTTGCGTAATAACAAGTAGTTATTAACAATTTTAAATGCATTTTACTTTTCCGTTTTCTTCAATATAATTAAAAATTCTATATTGATCTCGTGCAATTACTTCTAACTGAATAAGCTTAACATCGTTGTCATTGTGTGATAAAAGCGATTCATGTTTTTTGAGAACTACTTTTATTGTTTTGCTACCATTCATAAGTTCCTTCTTTAGTATTTACTTTTATCTCGTTGTTTTTAATTACTGCTTTTGTTGAATCAAAATATTTTTTCAGTTTATCATTTTCTAGTGTTTCAAATTCATAAAATGACCCAAAAACATTATTAATCTTTAGATTATTTTTCCCTAAAAAAATATATTTTATTTGATTGATGAGTATTTTATCACCAATCTTAAGATCTGATATTGTCATAAATTTTAGTTTTGGTTAAATAGCAGGGTGTTAAATTCTTTCTTTTTAACTTCTTGAATTTTATTATGTATGGAAATGGTGTCGATGTATGTGAAGTATTCAGTACCACCGGATGTCATAATAGTTCCGTTGTTGTATCCATTATAAGAACCTGGAACAATATTATCTATGGAGTAAAATATACTAGAAGCATATGGTTCATTTTTATTATCAATGGCATTTCCATCTTCATCAAGCATATTTCCATAATAGTATATTGTTGGTATTGATAATCCTACTAAAATTTCCATAACGATTATTTTATACTAAGTTACGATCAGGTTTAACGCTTTTAGAGTTTGTTTGTTTTCGGTTTCTTTCTTTGTAAATTTTTACTGCAGCATTGCATATGAAATCTGAAATTATTACTGCTGATCCACAAATTATTATGATTGAAAATTCTGACATTCTATTGATCAATGATTTTTAATTTTCCACACTTTTTACACTTTTTCCTTTGGTATATAATTCCCCATTCACCAATATATTCCCATTCATGTATGTGAATCCTTAATAATTTTTTAAATAAATTTATCATGAAAATGAATTATAATTTTTCTATTTTAACAATTGTTTTTGGGATTGGTCCATAATACTTTACAGCACTAATAACCGAGATCCTGCTGTCGTTTGTGTAAACTAGTCCAGCTAACGAATCTACTAATCCCTTATTTAAATTATCAGACAGGTCAGGTTTAGTAGTTTTGTAAATAATAACACCACTACTGATCAAGTCTTTTTCTTTTTTGGACATTGAAGATAACGCAGGAAAAACATACTCTACATTCATTGAAATTGCACAGTCGTATATAATAAAATCTTTTGGTAAAAATTGTGTAACTACAGCTTTAATGTTTTGCTCATAATCTTTTATATCCTTTTTCTGATATGAAGCAATAAACTGTTGTCCTAATTTATTTTTAGAAATCCTAAATCTAGCTGACTGCTTTGGTTTTGGTATTCCAATTATTTCAAATTCTAGCATTTTTTTATTTTAGTAGTCAAATTTTTCTTTGTAATCTTTTCCTATTTTAAGATCTCCTTTGTAGTATAAAGTTCGAATGTACCTTCTTAATTTAGTGCAATTGTAAGGACTGTTTCTGCCTCTAGTATCACCGTTAGTTTCTTTGAAGTACCATTTAAACATGCTAATACTCATTCGATGCAATTTATTCTGATTAAAATGTGTGGCATCAGAAATAAGATTAAAATGCATATCCCACCATTCGTCTATTTTTATATTGATCTCAAACTTTGGTTCTATATTTCTAATTAAAATCAATCTGTCTTTTTGCACTTGACTACTAAATGGTTTTCTAACCATGTTTCCAAACATATCAAAACCGGATGTTTGTAGTAAAGAAAAGTGAACAGGTAATGGCATAAATAAAATTCCTTTCAAATAATTTTTCACTTTAACAAAAGGAAATATTGAATTTTCAATAACATAATTTTCTGCCTCTTTCCTGGTAAATCCAATTTCTTCGAATTTTTCAAAAATCTTATCCCAGAAATCTTTTGAATGACCAGAGAAATAATTGAATTTCCTTTTAGGCTTGCCATCTTTGTTTTCAATTACTTTATGGTCAACAACCTTTGCCATGCATTCTCTAAAATGCAAGTAGTGATGTAGCTTATAATTGAACCCTTCTCCCATACTAATTAAAAACTTCTGCTACTTCAGCAATATAATCTCCTACATTGTAAATACTATAATTTAAACCTTCATCCATGTATTGGATTTTATTCTCACTATATACCATCGGGTGTATTTGATTTGTTCTGAAAAACAATGTCGACTGCCCTTTGCGAGTAATCCAACAAGACAGAATCAGGTCTTTCTCTTTTATATTGTCCAAAGTTCTTAATAAACACGTCTCTGATAGCGGACTGATAGAGTATAGTATTCCATTTGGTGTTATTTCTATTCCGGTTGCTTTCAATAAACATCCTTTCTCTACCTCTGTGCTTTTTGGTGTTGTATCTAAATTTGTGTTTATATCGTTTGTCATAGTATTTAAAAATTAGGATGTTATTTTCAGTTAAGACATTTTCTCTATAATATTTTTGAAGACATACGTTTAAGATGTTTATAGAATGGTATATATTGTAATGATTGTTTAGTTTTTTAATTACTTCTGTGACATCTAAATATTTGGGAAACCCCCAGTTATTCTTGTTCCATATAAGAACATTGTAAGCTAAAATTTTGTCATTTTTAAAAATAAATCCTTTAAAGGTAAATTCATTACCCGGGATGTATTTTATGAACTCCTGACTCTCACAAAAAACAGAACAAGTTTTTTTTACTTCATCGGGAGCATATTCTAAATACTTTATTAAAAGTTGTTCTGATTTCATATTACCATTTGTATAGACCACAATGTTCGCTTGACATCTGTTTTAATTTTAAATAACATCCACATCCTGTTTTCCAAATTGCATTTTTATAGTATAATTCAAAATCTGGTTTATGCTTAATTTCAATTGGTATTTTATCTAAATATTTTGGAAGTTTTTCAAATAAGTTTCCTGTCGATAATCTCAGTGCTTTTTTACTTGAACACCATCCATTTGAATTTAGTGGACATGCGTCACAAATCTTACCTCTATTTAAATATCTCTGTACGGCTTCATCAGGTAACAGATCTATTTTTTTTAATAGATGGTAAACTGAAGCTTCAATTATGGATGGTATAGTAGAGATTTTCATTTTACTCAAACTTGTTATACAAATTTACAAAACATTCCGTAGGGTTGCGTACAAGTATACGAGAAGTTATTAACAATTTAGCAAACGGGTTAAGAGCATGGTGGTGAATTACTTTTGTTGGAAACAAACAGTTTTTATTCAACACTATGTTCAATACAGGTAACTATTTACAGGAGGAATTAGCGAAAGAAAGACAGTTGTCTAATGCTGATAACACAGCATCAACTGACAATTCTAATTCTTCTGAGACTACTGATTTACAGCAGTCACAATCAAACGAAAATACTGAAGATAACTCATCTTCTGTAAATTATAATCAATTAGCACAAACTGAAACTGTAATTACTCAGGAAAAGGTTTCTGTAGAAAATCCTTTCGTCACTGAAGAAGTGGCGGAATTAAATGCTTTTCTAAAAAAGAATCCGGGACTTGGTTTTACAGATTACCAAATGCTTAAAAGAGACACTAGCGCATTGAGTGAAGAAGAACTGATGAAGGAATTTCTTTCTGTAAAAGGAGGAAAAACCGACAAGGAGATTGCTTTGGAACTTAAGAAACTGGAACTAGATCCAGAAGATGACGATTTTGAAACTGACGATGAAAAACGATTAGAAATTGAAGCAAAGCGTGAACGTATACTTAAGGATGCCAGAGAATGGCGAAATGAGTATGTCACTGAAAAGTTATCAAAAGATGTTTCTAATCAAGAACAAGAAACTCAAAGTCAAACCATTAATGAGCAGAATGATGCTCAGGTTCAATTACAGAATTTTAATCAGGATTATTACTCTAAGACTACTGAAGCATTAAATGGTTTTAATGAAGTTAAAGTAACGATTGATAATGATGTTGTCGGTTTACCTGTAGATGATTCTTTTAAAAAGTTCATTCAACAAGGACTTGATATATCAACGAATATTAAAAGGTTTTACGGTGAAGACGGCAAAATGAAAGATGCCGATTCATATGTGAATGATTTAGCCTGGTACATGCCTGAGACGAGAGAAAAACTTCTCAAGTCAGTTATAGAACAGGTGGAAGCAAGAACAATTGCTAATCAAACTAAGGTTCGAAGAAACATCAATTTTAATAATCAAGTAAATGTACAAGGCAATAATTCTGACGATACAAATGCAGAAAGAGCTGAGGCGTTCTTCAAAAAGAGAAGTCAAAACACATTTTAAAATTACAAGAAAATTATGGCAGTTACAGTCCCAATTACAATAAATCCTGCTTCGTATTTTATACAAGTAGACGAAAAAACACCAAAACCACTAGCGTCCTCTCTGGAAGTTTCTGGATTATTCCTTCCTAAGTTTATTGGAAGAGTAATTGCAGAGGAGTTAGATGACACCTCACTTTTAGCTCAACTGATGATATCTGGTAATGAATTCCAGGTTGGTTCCGAGCAGGTTGTTTGGAAAGAAGAAGGTGATATTAACACTTCAGATGCACATAAAGCAACAAGAGCAACAAATGATTTTACAGCAAATCCTACAAGCATATTTGATGACCCATATGATATTGACTCAAATAGACCTACAGATGTTCATTGGGCAGGAGTTGCTGTTGGTATGAACTTTTATGTAGTAGATAGTACTGGTAAATCTCAAAATGGTGTTATCACTGCACTTTCAACAGATTATAAAAAATTTACAGCTACTCCAATTGGAGGTGATGTAGCATGGACAGTAGGCACAGATGTACAAGTAGTATTTTATGGATTTAATCTTGATGACTGTGAATGTCCTCCTTGTGTTGCAACAAAAGACTATGCACCAACATATGAAAACTCAATGTTTAAAGATGGTGAATGTTTAGAATATTGTGAAGAAACAGAAATCAAGGAAGGAGAAGGAGCATTTGATCTGTTTGAAGTAGATGGTGGATATGTTAAGGTTGACGAAAGATTAAACCAAAAACAAAAAGAGCTTACTAAAAGAATGGATAATGCTTTAGCTTTTGCAAAAAGACTAACCGAAGCTGAAGCCACTACTTTAGGACAAAAAAATAGAGGGACAAATGGTATTTTCCCAATGCTTGAAGGAAAAGCTCAAAAAGTTGAAGGTATGATCGAAACTCATGCTGATTTAGAATATATTGCTGACCTTCTAAGAAAGCAAAAAGTAAAAGTAGCTACATTAAGATGTTCTACAGCTCAATATTCTAAACTGAGAAATCTTGTGAAGCCAACTTCACCATATTTCTTTTCACCTTTTGAAAATCACCAAAATGATCTTATGTATATTGGTTTTGCTGGAATTGATTTTGGAGACGTGAAAATTTACTTCAAGCAATGGAACGCTTTAGATTCTAATGTAGAATATTTAGCTAAAAAATATAATTTTATTATTGTTCCAGAAGGAAAACTAAACAGAAAGATTAATGGACAGAATATGTCAGTAAGTTATCTAAATATTGGTTGGTTTGCAGGTAATGGTAAAGTTTGGAAATATCTTAGAGAAGATAAAGTAGACCCAGATTCGTGTTCAGTTAAAAGAACAAACTATACAAATAAGTTTGTACCTGTGATCTTCATGGCTAGAAAATTCATTTTAGGTATTAACGCAGTAGCATAATTACACATAGCAGGATTCGCTAAAATGAATCCTGCTTTATTTTTATAAAATCATAACACATATGAATTCAGAACAACAGAATACTATTTTAAGATTCGACAAACAGCTTGTAAAAACCCACATTAACCCGAAACACATTGTAACTGTAGATAACAAAAGAGTTGTTTATAGACTTGCAAAAGGAGAGCCCTTAGCTGAGAAGGAACAAAGTGAACATGCAGAGCCTTACAGACTTTACATTTCGTCTCAAGAGATGATTTTTGATGATAATAATGAAGTTGAATTTTTAAAGTCTAAACCATACTTTGGAAGTCTTATCACTGAGTATGATCCTTCTGCAGAACATAAAAAGAACAATGAAATCTTCAACCTGACTGTAGATACTTTTGTAAAAGTTCGAGCACTAGAAGAATCTGAAATGAGAGGTATTGGATATCGTTTGTTTGGAATTGATGCTTTAAAGATCGATTTGAAAGATCTTGAAAATAGAATCCAGACAAAAGTAAATGAAGATCCAGAAAAAGTAAGCAAAATGCTTGATGAAAAAAATGACACAGAATATGCTCTTATTGGATTAGCTATGGCTAAAGATATTATCCATGAATCTGATGCCGGTAATACAGTAAGATTTACCGATACAGAGGAGCTTATTACTTCTGTAGCTCAACATCAAAATCCAATTGATTCAGTTGCAGAGTTATTTAAAAGTTCAGAAGGTAGAGAAATCAAAAAAAGAATCTACCAAAAACTGCAGCCTTCCGTAGTTGATGATATTAAAGATGCTAAAACTGCAACCGTAAAAGATTCTAAGACACAAGATAAAAAATAGTAATGATAAATACTCTATATCAGACTTTACTTACTGTTCTCAATAAAAATCAGATGGGGAAAATCTCTCCATCTGAATTTAATTCTATGGCCAATCAGGCTATTCAGGCAATTTATGCAGAAGTATTCTCTGATTTTAGAAAACTAAATTACAGAAATTCTCGGCTTCAATCAACACCAAACTATGGTAATGAATCCTTCAATATAAAACAGGTTATTGAATATTGGGTGGCAAAACCAATTAATATTACACTAGACGAAGAAGGATATTCAATGTTTCCAGAAGATCTTTTTTTATTAAATGGTGTTTTTGATGCTGATAATGAATATTACAAAAAAGATCTAAATCAGTTTGAAAAACTAATAAGAAGTAAAAGGCTAAAGCCTACTAAATGTCTTCCTATTTACTGTATATATGGCTCATCTTTTAAGGCTTATCCTGTTAACGAAAACAAACAAGTTAGAATAAACTACTTTAGGAAAGCTAAAGTCCCTAAATGGACCTACACTATTATCCAGGGAAAGGAAATGTTTAATCCTGACGCAACCGATTACTCTGATTTAGATATTCATCCTTTATTGTTACACCGTTTATTTGTTGAAGTTTTGTTCTTAGCCGGACTGAACCTTCGAGAACCGGATATAGCTCAGTATGTTGCCCAAATGAAGCAACAAGAACTTATTAATGAACAATAATTTCACAAAGAACAATAGTTTGTTTTTCATATAGTGTGACTGCAGGCCTCGATTCGTTCAGGCTTGCTTTTTCACACATCTAAGGTTACTAAGTTATTAACAATTTTATTTTTAGTTGCGCAACCCCATATTGTGTTTTGTATTTTTGTATAAGTGTTATTCCCTTTAACATGTACAATATTCGATGAATAAAATAAGAGTTTACATTGCGTCTACAATATATGCCAAAGCTTTCAATGAGGGGTGGATGGATGCATTGTCAACTTATGTTTATTTATCAAAGGAACATACAGGTAAGAATTTTTATTTCAAGTATAAGGAAAAGACCAAAATGTTAAAATTAGTATCTCAAAAATATGGGATTGGATTTTCTACACTATTACGTCATATCAATAAACTTGAAAAAGAGGGATTGATAGTTTTTGAAAGAAATGAAATGAGACTTATCTCTAAAAGACAAATGCGTTTCATTAATGATAAAAATGTTTTTGTACCAGGGAATATAAACTCGATAAAAGAAATTAAAATATTTTTTGCAGGGTTAGCAATGATCTCTTGTCTTGTTGGACAGGTTAAGGCTTTTGAAAGGAAAGAACGCTTCAGTTACATAAGTGAACAAATGTCAAAAAAGTTTGGCAAGTGTACTTCTAAGGACGTGAAGAAGTACGATAATTATATTCGTCGTGGCGGTACTATAGATTTCAAAAGAGAACTTACACTTTCAGTTAATAAGATTGGAGAGCTAATTGGAAAAAAATCAAAAAATACAATTACAAAAATCAAAAAATTTTTTAAGGACAAAGGAATTTTAAAGATTTTCAACCAAAAAAATAAAATATTTCAAGGTAGAATAACTTTAAGTAATTATTTAGACCTTAAAAAAGAAGACTTTATCAGTATTAATACTTATTTCTATAAGGGATGGGTATTTGAATGTAAACCTTCAGTATATACTCTTAGTTATAGAGGATAGTAGAAGTGGGTGTATGTTCACTTAGATACATATCAATTAATGAGAAAAAAATAAATAATATGAAGTTAGAAGAATTACGAATAGGATCTATGTTATATGATTCTGTAAGGGATAAGAATGTTACTTTAGAATTAAAACACTTCAAGGAATTAGCTATAGATGAAAAGTGTTTCTTTGATAGGTATAAGCCGATTGAATTAACAGAAGAATGGATCAAGCTTTTTGGTTACAAAGATGAAGTATTTGATTCTGGTAAAATTTTGGTATCGGAAGAAGGTGGCTATATAATCCCTCATTTATCTAACACAATGATATTAAAATATGTACATCAACTAATGACACTTATCTATTCCACATCAGGATTCTTAATTGAGCTCAATTATGAAAATTAATAAGCCAGAGATCAAAAAACTGCAAGATGATGACGGTCATTGGTACTGGATACCAAATGAATTTGTCAAGGAGTTTGAAGAGCATGAAGAATTTCTATGTGGTAAAAGCTATATGGATTGTCCTGATGAATTTGACGATTTTATAGAAAAATGGGATAAGTATAGGACACATGGGCATCCAGATAATGTTCCGGACATATTCAAATCATAAATAAGAAAGCCCCGATTATCGGGGCTTGTTTCTGTTCTTTCCACAGGATCTACACCCTGAGTTCAATCGTTTCATGATGGGCTTTGAAATCGTTTCTTTGATAGCCTGTTTGTATGTCTGTAATGCTTTGATGTTTAAAATTCCCATTGTTGTCTATTTATAATTTTGATAAATCTATTTCTGGTTTAGTCAATTGATTTATAGAATCAATCTCTCCATTTCGAAGTTTAATAAGCTGTTCTTGATTTTTTGCTGATTTGTCTATGGCGGTAAGCCTTGTGTCTTCATCTCGATCTTTTTTAAGCATGTCTCTTCGTTCTAAATTTTCATGCTCAAATTGTTTCATAGTAGACTTAAAATTCTTATCATTCTGATCTTTCAAATAGGAAAGATTCATTTCTTTTTCTAATATCTCTAATTTTCGCATATGATCAGATTGAGCATATTGTTCTTTAAAGTTATATTCGACAGCAATGGTTTCTTGTTTTGCTTTCGCAGCCGCTTGAGCAGCAACAACATTTCCATTCTGCATTTCCTGATTCTTCTGAAGTTCAAAATTCTGACTCTCTTTTTTTCTAGCCTCTACACGAAGTCTAAGTAATCTTAGTGTAAGCTTCTTACTTTTAGTATTTAAAAGTTCTTCAGCATCAAGAGGATCAATAAGATTTTGAGTTACATAATTATTAATGTTAGCAACTAATTGCATTCTTTGCTCTCGTGATGGACGGAATTCTACGAAATTTTCAAAATAATGTTTAGCTCTATTTTTCCTATAAGTTTCTAAAACATCAACGTCATCAGTTCCAATCATAGAAACATATTTTTCTTTTAAATCTGAAAACAAAAAAATATTATCTAGCATAGATGACATTGTTTGATAACAGTTTATCGACCACATAAATAATGCATCAGAAAAATCTTTTAATGCTAAGTTGTCAGACAATCTATATGGCTCGCTGTCCCACTGGTCTTTTGGATCTGCTCTTGAATTATCTGATCCAACATATCCAAAGATCTTAAGAATGTCATTTTCAGTTCTCATAAGCTCGCCAACTAATGAATTTAGATCGTGATTTGGAGTAGAAGGTATTTCGTTTAGAGCTGTTTTCGTTTGAATCTGGTCACCATCATCATCAGTAGATAATTCAAATCTAATACCTAATGAGAAGAAAAATGAAAGCACATCCTCAGGAGTATAAAACCCACCATTGCCATCAGGTATTTTTGCAATTGTATCTGGATTAATACTTACGATTTTACCTCTAAGCTGATTTCTAAAATGCTGAACTCTAAAATCTAATTCTTGATAAAGATTTATTTTGGGTATAGCTTTTTCTACTAATGAATTATATCCATTTTTGGAAATTCTTGGAGCGAAAGCTAAATATGGTGGAATGGAAATCCCTTTGTATTCTGCTTGATTTTCACATAATGAATATTCTATAACTTTATACTCTCCACCAATGATCATAGTACCCTTGTACCAAACATCATATATGTCTTCTAGTCTTGTTGAAATATCTGATTCATGTCTTGGAATGTATGCCTTGTCTGTACCTTCGTCTCTAGTCCTGTTAATTACAGAGACTCTGTTATTTTCTCTTTTCTTTTTAGTTTTATATACATCTTTTCTAAAGGTCTTAAAGGAGAAATTTAGCACCTTAACAACTGTTTGGTCATTGATAGAATCTGTTGTTAAACATATTTTCTTTAATTCTTCGTTTGTAATAACAACATTGTTTCTTGAAGCTATTTTTTTTAACTCAGCAATGGTTATAGATTCTACTTCACCATAATATCTGCAGTCAGAAAAGAATGGATCTTCTGTTTCTTGGTGAATGAAATTTTTACATGGTACATATTTTATCTTGATACCTTCAACTTTATCTGTCCAAATTTTCACCACTGATATTCCATTTATAAAAATGTTCTTAGCAGCGATCCATTGAATGGTATTAAATTTATTTTCAGATGCAATTCCTTGTATTGCTAATTCTTCAGCTGTTTCTTCATCTAATGGTTTCTCAATCTCATTTTCAATTTCAACTTGTTCACGAGATTGTGGAATCTGTTCAAGTGGAATTGGTTGTGAACCCATCATAGCATTTTGTTCAAGAAAGTCTTTAGCTAGGAAGAGCTTTAATTTGTCATCTTTTCTTTGCTTCTTTTTTGCTTTTGCTGTTGGATCAATAGCATAGACACTTGGAACAAATTCTGACATATCAATGCCATTCCAAATTTTTGGAAGGTGATCAGATAATATCGTAACTCGTGAATCCCAATCTATTGATAAGAAAGATTCATTGACAAATTTTCTTTTAATGCTGCTTTTACAGTGATCTATAGGATGTTTAGCATCAGCGTATAATTGATTTTCTTCAAACTTCTTTAAATTATGAAGCCAATTATTTTCTTCACTGCTCCAAATAGCCCGGGCATATTCCTGGCCAAATTCATAGCTATCCTTCACAGAGTTAGGAACAAGCTCATCCGGAAATTTATTTATATATCCCATGTTATGTCAATGAAAATATTTCTTTAAAATTTATTGTTGTGTTTGCTGTTGTTGGGTTTTCTTTGGGTTGTACTTTTTCATTAGTTGCCAATACAGCATACATCCATGCTACAGTACCATCACGTTTTTGTCTATCTTCTTCTTCATATATTTCAGCATCTTCGAGAACATCAATAAATGGAACTTTCAGATTGTCTTCATCTACATCCTCCGGAATATTTTCAATTATCCAAGCTTCTAATGCGTCTTGCTGTGCTTTAATATTCCCGGACTTTCCATTAAATGTTGATACAATGCCTCCAAATTCTTTCTCATCTGGTGTTAAATCAATTTTTTTCTTTAAAGGATTATTTAGAACAAATTTTCTATATCCTCTTTTTTTAAGTTTTTCTACAAGTGATTTTTTATTAATCTCAGGTAGTATTGGCATTGAGAAATAAACTAAAGCTTTTATGATATCCTCTTCAGCTTCATCTTTTGTAGCAGGCCTTGCATTATAATGAAGAAACATTTTATTTCTCTCTGTATGATGAAGCTTGTAATGGTTATCTTTGGTAAGCCCTTTGAATCCCATCTTTGATCCATTGCCATATTTAACTTTACTTGAATCATAAGGGTCAGCTCCAAAAGCTCCTAAATCTGCATTAACCGGATATTTTTTCCCGTCAATTGTTTTTACATTATTTCTCAATTCTACTGGTGGTAACCAAGAACACAAAAATTTTCCATCTTTTTTTCTTGTCATTACAACTGTAGAATCTTCTATACCATCTTTCCATGAAAGATCAAACCTGAAAACTTCAGATTGATATTTGTCAGTATATTGATGTTTTTTTATAAAGTTTTTGTGATTAACTAAGCCTTCTGTAGCAAACATTGATGTAGCATCTTCATCAAGAAAGGCATCATTGTCAAAACGTGGATTATTTCTTTTTCTAGCATTTAACTTTTTTAAATTAGATCCACATGCAATCTCTTTTTTATCAAGGTATTCTTTAGCCCCTAAATCCTGTAACTTTCCTCTTTCATTTAAAATTGGGTCTGAGGGGGTATCGTAAATCACATAACCATATTCGTCAAAGAACCCTCTTAAAGAATAATCGGCAGGTATGAACAGTGCATACAAACCCGTTTTGGTTTGACCAGTATCATCTCGAGTAGAAACTTTACTATCGTTGTAAAAAGTTTCGTAGTTTTTTCCACCTTTATTTGGTGGGTTAGCTGTAGATCCGTTGAGTGATTTTCCAACAATATCAGATCCTACTTCATGAGTCATTTTATGTGCCTGATCCCAGAATTCATTTAAATCTAATTGACCTTTAAATTTTCCAATCTCATCATTCAACGATTTTTTTACTTCTGTTCCATCATATGCGTCAAGTGTAGTTGGCATTGGTTCTATTGTTGTATCCAATCCATCTCCATCATCGGACATTTTATTATTAGCAGTAAGCTTTCTCTGTGCTGAATTGAATTCTAGTTTAGATTTTGGAACAGCTTCTCCAACTCTTTGTGGTTGTAAATGCTTAGGAAACTTTAAGAAGGGTCTAACAATATGTTTAGTAAATATTTTTTTTGCATCATTTTCAGTTTTAGAAACTAATGGATAAAAAGAATCTCTATGTCTAATTGCATCACGAAGGATTTCGGATGCTCCAGTTGTTGTAAAAGATGAACGTCTAGATTTTAAAAGTAAACTACCATAACATCTATCGTCTGCATAGCAAGCCTCTATCCATATATAATAATCCCTTTGTGTCATCCTAAAATCAGGATACCTATTATCAGTGAGCTTATAATGTTGTAAAAAAAAATAATATCCTCCTGTAATATAAAGAGGTACACCATCATTCATAAACCATTCTCCATTTCTTATTCTATTAAAGTCCTCTTTAATGAAATCACAATGGTCATTATGAACCTGGTTTATTGCTCCTTCAACATTTTCAGAATCTTTAAAATACTTATGAAAAAATGCTAGTTCTTTTGGAACTTCATACCTTGTCCACTTTTGGTCTTTATTCTGTAGAAGTGAATGCCTTATTTTTTTTGGAGTAGATGGAATAGCAATTAATAATCCGTCAATATTTAAAACATCTCCAATTGTTCCATCTTTAGAGATAATAACTACATCATATTTCTTATTATATCCATACTCCCATGATCTGGATTTATTAAGTTTTTCAATTTCAGAAATAGGAATTACTTCTTTCTCAATTGTATGTAAGTTTCTACGATATGATTTATCAGTTTTCAACATATAATTCTGCGATTGATACTGATTTTATATTTTCCAATTTTTCTCTCATTACTTCCTCTGGATTTTCTAATAAACCAATCCTTTCAAGTATTTGTTTATTTAAGAAGTAAGCCTCTTCTTTTGTTTTTGCAATGGATGCTATGTAGTCATCAGACAGATCTGGGTTTGTTCCCTTTCCTAATACATCGGCAATTTCTTGATCAGCTTCGTCATTAATTTGAAATACTTCTTCTTCCTTCCGGATATCTCTGATAATTATTTTATTCATTTCATTAAAAGTTGTTTTAAGGCCTTTAATGAATTTTGATTTTAGATTAACATCTCGGCTTCTGTCTAATCCTATTTCATCTGCAAGTTTTACAGCAGTATTGTACGCTTGGCCTCTCGATTTAACAACAGATAACAATCGGGTTTCATTTATGGATAGTTTGTCACGGTTCATGGGGTATTCTACCTCAGAATCTAAAACTCCAAGTAGGTCATGAATAGCTTTTACTGTATTCTTTTCAAGAATGCATTTGCCATTTTTAATGAAATTGTCAGACTTGCTCATAGTTGTATATTATGAAACACGGTATTCAAAGCATCTTTCATTCTTTTATTAACTTCAAAATCAGAGTGTTTTTTCTTACTGTTTTCTATAACAATGTTTTTCACAAAATATCGTTGTGTGATATTCCTGTTTAAAATGTCAACAAGATCCTGTTCGTTTTCATAAAGCTCTAGGAAAAACCGTTTTATTTCCATAGACCTGTCTTTCGAACCAGTCCTTATCATTAAGAATCTTTTGTATTTTTCCGATTCAAAATCTTCATTGTCACATAATATCATATATAAACAATCAGAAGCATTTATATCATACTTTCTGTAGGTTGTTGTTAACGCAGCCATGAATTTTTCGTGTGATTTTAATGGGCTAGCAAACCAATCAATCCTCTTATTCATATATATATTTGAAACAAAAATAACATGAGAGACAACCTAAAGGCGGTTTGCTACATTGAATATTCCCCTAAATCAGACATCATAGTTTTATAATATGCCAACTTTAAAAGAGGTAATTGAAGAGATTATTTATGAGGCTACTGTGCCAACAAGTATTTTTAGGAATGCTGATGAAATAATGATTGATAAATATGCGAAAGAAGGGCTAAAGAAACTGAATTTAGTTTTTGTTCAAAGTATTGTTGGGATGAACTTTTCAATACCATTTAGTTGTAAAGTGTTTTTCCCGGAAGATTACATGCAGTTTATTAGAGCATACCTAATAAATTGCGATGGAAAGACAATAGAAATAAAAACTAAAAATCAAGTACCATCTAAAATAAAGCACTTTTTAGTTCAATGTGAAGGAGGTCTGTTAGCTGATTGTGATGGGACTAATATTGATGATGAGTGTATGGAATGTAACCCTTCTAAAAACAACGGCAAATGTGATAGTAATTGTCATCAATGCTATGGCACAGGCAGGTACATACCATGTGAACTTCAACAATTATATGATGATATTCAAACATATAAAAATTCCTGGATAAATGTTAATGAGAAAGACAGATGCTTCGACTTTAGTAGTGATCTGGAGGGAATGAGCGTAATTGTTGAGTATATGGGGAATGATATTCACGAACTTGATCAATGTGCTATTAATGTTCCTGAAAAACTTGCAGAATGTTTAGAGTATTACATAAAATACAAGATTCTTGAAGGAGGTATTGACACCTTGAATCAATCCCAATATTTCAAAAATGAATTTAAAAAATTAAAAAGTAAAGAACTCTCTAAAAATAATCCATTAACAGAGAGAGATTTAAAATCAATATTGTTCATGCAATAATATGGGCAGATCATTTAAGAAAAATAAAAACTCAGAAAAGGCAATTAAGCCTTTGGATAAAGATAAAAGAAAGTTTGAAAAGCAAAACTTGAAAAACATCCTTAAAAATCCAATTCAAAATTACATAGATAAAATAGATTAAGTGGCAAAGACTCAGAATATATTTGTGAATTCTAAAATGGACAGTGATACTTCATATAGTATGCTGGACAACAAATCTTATGTCACGGCTAAGAATTTAAGAATTACAGGAAAAGGTGATGATGGAGCGTTTAAGTTCTTAAAAGGAATGGATCTGGTAAGCTCTGAGTTTTCAGAACCAGGTATGATAATTTTAGGAGCTAAGGAAGGCTACAATAACAAAAACTATTTCCTTCTTGCACATTCAAATGGAAAGAGCAAAGTTATCGAATATGATTCTGTAACGAATATTTCAAGGCTCATTATCCAGGACACAACCATATTGCGGTTTGATTTAGTAAGATGGAACTTAGGAGCAGTTATTGTCCCTTACAAATTCATTCTAAGTATAGATTTAATTGGCGATTTACTTTTTATTTCAAATGAAAATTGGGAATATCCCCGCGTAATTAATATAACTAGAGATTATTCAACTGGATTTATTTCTGATGATATTATCCTTGCAAAAAAGCCGCCTAAGTCATCACCAGAAATTATCAGTTTAGTAGATAATGGATACAAAAATAATGATAATGATGTCTTTATAAGTTTTACTTATAGATACAAATATATTGATGGAGATTATTCTTCTTTGTCCTTTTATTCTGACACCACATTTGAACCTATGAATTCATTCAAAATGAATTCTCAACGTGAGAATACAGCAATGGTAAATAAGTGGGACACTGTAAAGCTTCAAATTAATAGTGGAGGAAAATATGTTACTGATATAGAGGTATACGCAAGGGAGCACACATCAAACACTGCATATCTTATTTATGCTGTTAATAAGAATTCTTCAAATATAAATGATGATGTATTAATTTCTGATATTGAATATAAGTTTTCTAAGAATTATGAGGTTCTTGATGAGGAAACTACAAAAATGTTGTACTCTAATATCCCAAAACATCCTAAAACTCAAACTGTTGCAGGAAATAGAATCATTTTTGCGAATTATAAGGAGGGATATGATATATCAGATTTAAATGGGAATCCTATACAAGTAGACTTCCAGGTTCTAAAAACGCAAGATGTATATTCTACTACTGCTAAAAGAAAAACGGCAACTTCTATGTTTAAATACAAAGTTGCCGTAATTTATATTAATGATTATAATGAAAGTTCAACCGCTTTACTTCCTGTTAATCAATTAAAAAGCGAAGTCGAAATATCTTTTTCAGATCGACTTAAAGCAAACCATCTTCAAGTAGAGATGCTCTCACCGCCTCCAGCATGGGCAACAAAGATGAAGTTTGCAGTAAAAAGCGAAACCTTAAATTACGAGATTCTATACATGACATATGCGAAAAAAATAGGTGCGAATGTCTATTTTTTACTAACTGCAGATAATGTCAATAGGATAAAAAAAGGTGATTATATTTTTAGAGTTGATACAGGAGCCATTGAGTATAAAGAATTTATAGTTGAAGATGTAAAAGAATATAATGTCAATCAAGGATTAAATGTAACCGGAACATATGCCAGAATAAAAGATGAATCTGGTTATATGAATTTTACAGTCAATGGTCCGGATATAATCCGATCACATGATAAAAATTGGGCAGTTTTTGATTCTCTATATGGAACAAATAATCCTGCCAGGTTTGATGCAACGTCTGGCTGGACAGGAACATGGGATGGAAACTTTTACACTTCATATGAAAACAGAGGTACTATCTTTATTAGTGATTATGGAGCTATAAAAGAAGGTGATGTATTTACTTATTCAGTTAATCTAACATATGGTAGGGATAAAAAAGGTCGTGGTGAAAGTGCTATTTCAGTATCTGGAACAGTAGTAGTGGCTGAAACAATTTATGCAGAACAAGATTATCCTAATATATTGGAGTTTCTTCAAAGTAGTATGATTTCTCCATTTATCAAATTACAAGTTGTTGGGAATGAAATTAGATTTCTTACTAATAATTTATATCCAGATCTTGTTCATTCAAATGGAGGTTGGATTTATGACTGGCAAAGTAATAGTGGAAACAGGGATGAAAGAGGTGTAGTAAAAGTTAAAACAAACACGAGATTAGAAAGAGGTATTAAACCTATTATTTTTAGAACAAAAAATAAAGAAAACCTCGAAGCACTTTATTATGAGACCGAGAAAACCTATATGATAACAAATGGTATTGTATTTCCGGATTCATGGAACGGATCTAATCCAATTTTTGACATTAATTTTTATAATGGGTATACATGGGAGAATGGAATTGAAAGCTATAAAATAAAAGATTCATTTAACCAAAAGTTTTTAGACTATAAGTTCAGAGGAACGTTATATGAGAAGAATGGTTATAGAATGATTCATAGAAAGAATGATATTACTTATTCCGGATT
The DNA here is from genome assembly GCF_051400735.1 of Chryseobacterium hilariae. Lineage (NCBI taxonomy): Bacteria > Pseudomonadati > Bacteroidota > Flavobacteriia > Flavobacteriales > Weeksellaceae > Chryseobacterium > Chryseobacterium hilariae. Next base: position 397,853 of record NZ_JBLFFJ010000003.1, on the reverse strand, counting down.
ATACAATTATGAGTTTAGGCTGAATAATTTGTCTGTATTTAATCCTGTATTGTCTAATTGGAAATCTCTTCCTATTAAGTACGGAAGTATTCAAAGAATTGTTTCAACTGATGGAGACATCACGGTTTTCTGTGTAGATAAGGTAATAAACCAATACTATGGAAAATCTATTATTATGGATATGCAGGGAATAGAAAGTGTAGGGATAAGCTCAGAGGTGCTAGGAAATTACAGAGAACTACCATATGAATTTGGTATATCAGAAAATCCTGAAAGTATAGCGAAATTTTCTAATTATATTTTCTTTACAGATAAAAAGAGAAAAAGAATTCTATTAAAAGCTGGTGACGAAATTAAAGAATTAAATGAAGTTGGAACAAGTGGATTCTACCAAGAAGGAGTTGAATTATTAGATAATAACCATACTTTCCTTGGTTCATTTGATGAATTCAACAATGAATATATTATAGGAGTTAATTTAGAATATTGTCTTGGATTTAATAAGGGCTTTACCGCTTATTATACTTATCCATTTGATTACATTATTAACAATTTAACTGCATATAAAAGTAAAGTTTTCAGAAATGAAACTACTGAAAATTATAATACATTTGTAGGTTTAGATACTGTACCTGCAGAACTTAAGTATGTTGTTAATCCAGAAATGGATTCTGATAAAATTTTTAAATCTTTCTTCCTACAAAGTAATAAGGCTTGGGACGCTGAGATTAAAACAAATTACACAGAATCATTTATTCCTAAAGAAAATTTTGAACATAAAGAATCCTTTTTCTTTACAGAAATCATGAGGAATACACTTGGTTATGATCATGTAAGTGGAATTGGAAATGTAAAATCAATAATAGGAAATGTGTTATTTTTTTCACAGAATATTCCAAACGATATTAGCGTAGGTGATTCAATTCAAAAAGACTCAGGATCTGTAATGATTGTTACAAACATTAACGGTAATAGAATTACTGTAGATAATCCTTCATTTGTAAATATTAATGATTATGTTTTTTCTCAAAAGAAATCTTCTGGAATGTACAGGCCTGACGGCAGTCCAATAAGAGGAAAGTGGATGGAGGTTAACTTAAAGCTAAAAGATTCAACATTTACTTACATAACCGGAACAAGCACAGAACTTATCAAAAGCTATTTATAAGCATTTTTGATTATAAAAATAACATATAATCTATTTGTATTATAATTTAATTAAAATTGTTAATAACTCAAATATTATACGCAACCTGACAGAGTGTTTTATGCGTATATTTGTGTAACATAAAATCACTATTATGTCTGGAAATAATTCTAAATATTTCATTTATAACGATTTCATTTTTGAAACATATCTCAACTCACCTGATTTAAATTTTAAACAAATTGCTCGTTTAGTTGTTGATGAATTTAATCTAAATCCAATAGATACTGATGCCATCAGAAGACATTGTTCAAGACATATAAAATATAGACTGTCTGATAAAGAGTTGTTAGAATCTAATGTAAGATATAAAAAGGAAAAGCAAAAGTTTCAGGATAAAAATAGAATTGACAATAAAACATTCCGTGAATATGCCAGGGTTGAAAATGCTGTTGAAGATTTAGGTCAAGCTATTAAAGAACAAAATAGGAAGTTCGGTGCGCATCTGAAGGAATTCAATATTAGTCCAATTACTAAACAAAATAAGAATTTTGAAGTCTATGGTGTAATGCATATTACAGATACTCACACAAATGAGCTTATTGATCTACCAAACAATAAATATAATTATAGAATATTTTCACAAAGACTTAAAAAATACATCAATGAATGTCTTGAATATTTTAGGTTTAGAAACGTTGGTAAAATAGTTATATTGTTTGGTGGTGATTTACTTAATTCTGATAGACGATTAGATGAAATTCTTAATCAATCAACGAACCGTGCTAAAGCAGTAGTTCTTACTTGCCATATATTTAAACAAGCTATTCTCGAGATAAGAAATTCAGGTTTCGAAATTGATATTATTTCAGTTCTTGGAAATGAATCAAGAGTTAAACATGAAATGACATTTTCTAATGAAGCATTCTCGGACAATTATGACTTTACTATAATGGCGCAGTTACGTGAAATGTTTGAGTTCTCTGAAATTGAAGGTATACGATTTACGAGTATAGACAAATTAGAAAACATTGTTAGTTTCCCACAACAAAATTGGCTGATTGCACATAATGTAAATAAAATTGTGGATGATCAGACAAAAACACAATCAGCAATCGGTAGATATGCTTTGAAAGGCCAGCATATAGATTTTATCGTAGGAGGCCATATACACTCTACAAGAATCACAGATTACTCTGCAAGAAGTTCTTCAATGTCTGGAAGTAATACCTATAATGAACATGCTTTAAATTTAATCGGAAGGGCATCTGCTAACTGTTTTGTTGTTGATGGCAGAAACAGGTATACTCAAGTAATAGATCTTCAAGATGCAGAGAATGAAGGATATGAAATCATTTCTAAACTTGAAGCATATAACGTAAAATCAGAGTTGAAACTAAACGAAACAACAACCGTATTCAAGGTTGTAATATAAATTTATTATATGGAAAAGCAATTACTTAACCAACAGAGAGATAATATAAAAATTCCTTTAAAACTGTTAAAGGAAAAAGTAAAAATATTAAAGGTTGTCTCAAAATTTAGTACTGATATCAAAACACTTGGTGATAATTATAAGTTTATCAAAAACCTTATTGATAATAATCAATAGCATTTGTAATAATACTTACAATGTTTTTATATGGATATGATTCTCTTTGAATGTTGAAAATAGTAACCTCAGATCCTATTGTTGAGCTAAACACACTTAAGAGATCAATGTCTTTTAAAATCTGAGCTGCATGCACAGAATATCCAATTGATACTGCAGTAGAACCGTTATTATTAATAAGAGCGTTTAGCTCTTTCAATTTGCTGATTTGTTCATTGGTGGCCTTTTTTTCCATGGTTATTGATTTAGTTTTCTCAAATATATAAAAATACATAATATGAAAGTTAGAAAATTCCAAGAATCAGATTTTGTAACAATTGAAAAATGGTTAAAATGGTGGAGTCCAGGGAAAGAATTTAATCGCCAAACATATCCTGACACCGGATTAATTATGTATGATGAGGAATCTGGAACTGAAATATATTCAGGCTTTATATGGACATCAAATTCAAAAATGGCAATGATAGGGTTTATTTCGAGAAATCCATTTTACAAAAATAAAGCAATTGACTTTCAGCAAACCCTTAGAGAGTTCATTGGAGCCTTATTTTTGTCTGTAAAGGAACTCGGATATGACTATGTTATAACATGGGCAGAGCATTCAAATCTTAAAAAGGAATTTAGAGAAATAGGTATGTTAGAAGCCGGGACCAATGTTAGCGAATTCATAACCAAAATCATATAAATTATGCCTGCAGCAATTGCAATTATACCAGCAGTATTGGCGGCCGGAGTAGGAGTAGCTCAAATGACAAGTGCCAATAAACAAGCTAAAAAATTACAGAATCAAATCAATGAATATGATCGTCAAGATTTAACAAATCCCTATGAAAGTTTACAAGTTTCAACACTTGGTGCCGATAGAACAAGAGAAGATATGGCTCGTAATTTTGCAACTGCAGCAAATACAGTAGCACAGGGAGGAAGTAGAGCTGTAAATAGTTTTATCCCAAATATAATAGCTCAACAAAATGATGCACAGGCTAAAATAATGGCCGATCTCGATCAACAAGAAAAAGAAAGACAAAGGCTAGTTGCTCAGGGTAATTCAATGGTAACTCAAATGCAAGAAAACAGAGAGAATAATGACTTGCTCGGCTTGGGTAATGCTCTTAATGTGGCTAATCAGAACAGAGTGAATGGTGTTAATCAATTATCTCAATCTCTTTTAAGTATTGCAAGTGGTGCTTCTGCAGGTCTTTTTAACATGGGCACTGGTCAAAGTAACAATTTATCAAGTGGAGGACAACTAAATCCAATTAATTTAAATTCAGCTCCAATCATAACAAACACCCAACCAATTAATGCAACTGCTTTAAATATTCCGAACAATATAAATTTGACCAATAACACCCAAAGGTCATATAATCCATTTTTTGATTCTGGATTAGCACATCCAGGAATTCCTGGGGCATTAAATTTCAATCCATTTAAAAATCCATACTTATAAAATGGCAACACCTCAAGGTAATTTTATTGCTTACCAGCCATTAAAACCAGAAGAATACAAGGTTGGAGATTTATATTCTAACTATGTTATGGATCTGATCAAAAGAGGGGATTTAAAAAGAGCCGCAGATGCTAAAATGAGGGAGCAACAAATGAAGGCCATCGGAGAAAGGTTTGATAAAATGGATGTCAAGCCTTATGCAACAGACTCAACTATGACTGATATGGCAATGAATATGTTCAAAGATACTGCTGACTATATTGGTGAAATGAGATTGAGAGCAGAAAGAGATCCTTCAAATGCTTTTAAATATAGCTCTTTAGCTGATAAAGCTAGAAGTGATTATATGGTACTAGCTGAATCTTTTAAATCACCAGAATTTTTGAAAAAATTGGATGATAAAAGAGTTTCAATTGCATCAGGTGAAGTTTTTGATGACTCAGACGATCTTGACAAATTTAAATTGATTTCTAATGGGATGATAAGTCCCGTGTTTGATAAAGCAAATGGAACATGGAAGTTTATGGTTCCTAAAAATAACAATTCAACAAGTGATGAAACTCCAGAATTTTTATCAGCAGGAGAATTAATTGGTGTCTTCACTAATCCTACGGAATTAGATTTACTTAATGATACTAAATCAAATGGAGGCAAAGGATTCTACAATCAAATACGTGATGATGCTAAACTTCTTCGTGATGAATTCACTAAAAATACAGATGGCAATGTAACAAAAAGTTGGGCTGGATATGCGGAAGAAAGAGGTAAAAGTTTGTTTGACACTACTTATGGTGACTACAATTCCGGACCCGTAGATCCTAGGCTTAATCAGTATTCAAAAGTTGTTTTAGGGAAAAAAATAGAAAGTGAAGATGACTTTAACAAAGTCAAAGCTTCTATACTTGATCGATATAAATCTTACGTTCCAAATGACACTGGCATTAAAACGCAAGATAGTGGATTAGACATTGCACTAAAAAATGAAAGACTAAAGGGAGAGAAATTAAGTAACGCTCAAAAGGCATATGATCTAGCTAATCCTAAGAAATCTAATTCTTCCTCTAATGATAATCCTCTTGGAAATGGGTCATTAAGCGATACACCTGTTGTTCTAAATATTAAACAAAAGAATGGAACCATTGAGCACTTCAATACTCGAGGTATTAATTATTTTGTTAATGGCAACACTAATAATGGACGACAAACTAAAATAGGCGTTACTACATATTGGAACCCAAATGCAAACGGACCGAATCAAGGAGGATATAGTTATGCAATGAATATTCCTTCTAATAATGGTAAAGATATTGTAATAGAGGGCGTCTCAAGTGCGAGGGCTACGAATATTCTTTCTTCAAATAAAGTTAAAGATCCTGAGAATGTTCTAGCGTTTATGAAAACAATAGCAGATCAAAAAGGATTAAGTGGAAAAAATCCCAAAATATTTGGTAAAAATTATCAGAATTATAAAGTAAGTTTTAGTACTTCAAAAAAATCAGATTCTGATTTATAAATAAAAGTTATAAAAATAAATGAACGAGGAACAATTATATCAACAATTTTTGAATAATGGAGGCAGTGGATCTTTTGAAGAATTTTTGATTTTAAAAAATCAATTATTGGTTGATTCTTCAGATGATGTAAAAAAAAAAGAGTCTACAGTAAGCTCGACAGAGATTCAGCCAGCACTTCCTTCGGTAACAGAAGGAGATCAAAGCTTAAGCGAAGATTTGGATCCGGTAAATATTCAAATGCAAGGGGTTCAAATTCCTCAGTCACAAGTTCAGAACACACAGGAGCAGTCATTAGGAATAAATGCATCTCAGCCGGATTATATTTCGAGTGTGCAGGATACAAATTATTTATTGGATTTAAATTCTCCAAAAACACTTTCTTTATCGGAATCAGAAACATCTGAAGACACCAATATTTCTAACTCGCTTACTGATAAAGTAGACATTTCAACTGTAAACTTAATACAACCTTCCTCACCACTCATTGAGGATGGACCCTCTATTGATTCTATCCGTGATTATGTAGAATTCAAACCTCTTCTAAATTATACAAAAGCTACTGAGATAGGCTCTGATATTGCAGATATAATAGGACAACCTGTAATGCCTGTAGAAGAATGGAATAAACAAGTTGCACAGTTTCAAAATCAAGGTATAATTGAAGTAGTTGATAATGGTAAAGATTACGTTACTACACCAGAAGGTAGATTAGTATATAAAATTGTAGATGATAATTATCTAAAACAAATTAATGATGGTATTGATACTATAAACCGTCAAAGAAAGAGTGAGGCTGAACAAAAAAATGTTGAGGTAGCTAGATTTAATTTTGGCGAAAATTCAAATGATGAACCACTTACCCCAGAACAAACCTATATCCGAAAGTTATCTCAGTTCGGATATATTCCCACCAATGAAGAAAGAGAGCAATTTACATCTGAAGATTACAGAAATGAGTTCCTGGCAAAAGTAGAAGCTGATAATATTTCAAAAGAACAAGGTATTTCATTTCAGGAAGCTTATAATTCTGTTAGGTCAAAATATTTTATTGATAACACTACTAAAACGGATGCTGCACAAAACTTTTATAGTAACGTGTTGCTCCCTGCTATGGCGAATGAATCTAGGAGTGAAAATACATTTTCCTCTGGTAATGGAAAATTTGCTGAAGGTGATCAACAAGAATATGATTATTACAATAGATTTTTTAGTAATCCAGATAATGTAAAAAAATTTGGAGAATTCCTTGTTAAAGAAGGTAAAACAAATATGTCTACAATCAGAGAAAATGATTTTGCTAGGCAAGATTCCAGAAAAAAACTTTTTGATGAATACCAAAATTATGAATATCAGAAAAAATTAACTGATTATAATTTCAATAAGGAAGCTGTTCAATCTAGTGTAAATAGAATAGCACAACTTCAAAGATCAGGAGATCAGGCTTCATTAGCTAGAGAAATTAATAATTACAGAAATCTTTCAACTAATTTAAATTCTAAATCTTTTGAACTTGAGAAAGGGTTAAATGAAAGTGAATCTATTAATAATGTATTTACCAGATATAATCAAAGACAAAAAGATAGAGAAGAATTTTATCTGCGTAAAGAAAACGATGATTTATCAACAAAAGCTCAAAACTTCCTAGCTCAAATTCCTTTAGGAATTACAGAATCTATTAAATCTACAGTGACAGGAATTGGACGAATTGCAAACTCTGTAATCCCTTCTGATAATTTAAAAGATTTTCTTGACATAGTTTCAGAGCAAGAAATAACAATAGGAAATGCAAGAATATCGCCTATTTCGGAACGTGTAAAAATATATAATGGTTCCGATGGTAACTCTTATGAAAATAGAAATGGTATTATATATAAGGTTGATAAAGATGGAAAGCTAACAAAACCTGTCACTTTACCAGAATTGACCTTTAAAGAAAACAGAACTGATTTTAAGTCTTCCGGAATTGCTTTTATGACAGCTAAGTTTGGAGCTGACATACTTCTAACTCAAGGAGTTGGAAAAGGAATAAATTCACTTGGAGTAAAATATACTGATGCATTAGCTAAATCAAGCTTAATTTCTCAGACATTAGGTGCTGAAAATTCTATTGCAAGAGGAGCCTCTAATTTTGCAAATGTATTAAGAAACCCAACAAATGCAACTGTATCAGGGTGGTACGTACAAATGTATAATGATAATTACCTAATGGCTGAACAAGGAGGAATCAAAACAGCCGCTGGTAAACATATGTATGCTGCAGCAGAATCATTCATTCAATCTATTATTCAAAGAATAAATCCTGATACCAACTTCCTGAAAAGCATTAACAGCGAAAAAAATGCTATCGTTTCTGCATTGATGAATAATAATCTTGAAAAAGGTAAATTGTTATTTGGCGAGCTTAGTAAAAAAATGGCAGGCAATGTAGTTCGAGAAACAGGCGAAGAGATAGTTCAACAAGTCACTCAAGATTTCAATAATACTATCATTAATAAGCTAGCAGATAAAAATTTAAAAATTTCTGATACAGGAGACTATAAGGATGTAATTGTGGGTACAATAATACCTTCTGCTTTAGCTTCGTTGTTAGGTGGCGCTGGTAGTAGAAATGCTACACTAAACGGTCAGAAAGTAAACTTGGATGATTATTCAAGAAATGAATTGATTACTGAATTAGCGCGGGATGAAAATGGACTTCAGTTAATGAAGGATTTCGAAGATGATGCCTACTTTAAAAGCCAGAAGGATTTTGCTCAAACAATAACACAAGAAATTCAGACAAGGCAAAAATATATTGATAAAATTCCAAATAATGAAAACCATACTACTAAAGCTGTATCAGAGGCAATCCCTTTGCTTCAAAAAATAGAAAGTAAACAAAAAGAATTAAAATCAAATGATGGCACTTTTTCAGCACGTATTGAAAATGAAATATCAGATCTACAGTCAAGAGTAAATTTAATATTAGACAATGATTTAAATGAGCAGTCACAAAAACAACCACAACAACAATCGGCACCAGAAGCAATTCAAGAGCAAGTCTCAGAAAGTGTCGAACAAACAGTTGACAGTGTCCAAGAAGAAGCCTCTCCAGTAAATAATCAATACTCTTTAGAAAACATGCAAACACTTCCGTTCATTTCGGAAGGATCAAAAGATTTATTTGATAATTCTATGGAACTTTTGAGAAATGTTGATTGGAATAATAAGGAAAATGTAAAAAGTTCCGTTTCAAAAATTCTCAATCTTATAGCCAACAAAGATATTCCAGAAAGTAAGATTGATCAATTTTTAGAGAGTAAGGAGAAATTTATTAATTCAAAAGATTATTACACACCGGATTATCTCGAAAAATATCTTAATCTTACTTTAAGGGATTTTTCAAATATTGAAAAGACTGAATCAGTTCCAATAAATGGAGTTCAATCAACATTAAACAATCTACAAAATAATAATAATCAAAATACTACAACTTTTAATTATGATGTAGAAGAAAACTCTGATGATGTGACAACTGATGTGAGAGTGCAAGAAAACAGTGCGTCAAATGATACTGAAATAAATGAATCAGAAATTTCAAAGTCAAATTTAAATACATTATTAAACCTGCAAAATGAGACAACACAGAGAACAGATACTACAAATGATGGAACTGTTGGGGATGGAATTGATATCCTTCAGCAAGAAGAACAAACAGGGACAGAAAATACACAAAACATTCAGCCCTCCATTGAGCCTGTTACAAGTGAAGCAGATGTTGAAATAAAACTCAATATTAATCAAAGACTTGTAACCAACAATGTAATAGCCACAATAGATCCAATTGAACTTCCTGATGGAACTGAAGGTTTTAAAGTTTCAATCAATGATCAAGAAGGGAATCCTGTATTGGATAAAAATGAAGATTATCAGTTTGAATTTGGAGACATGGAAGATGTTGAAAAGTTTATCAATCAAAAGCAAAAAGGATATATTCTTCAAAAGAACAATCAAAAACAAAAAGTAACTGATGAGGTTATAAATGGGGTAGATCAAGAAAATAATATTGGTAAAAATGTTACGTTTTCATTTCTTGGAGATGATTATTCTGGAACCATAATCGAAGGCAGTAAAGGACCTTTAATTGTAGCAGAAGATGGCACTAAATATAATCCTTCTTCAAAGCAAGTCACAGAAGTTAAAGATGATCAAGGAAATATGGTTCAATTTCAAACATCTAGTGACAGTGGCAATTATCTATCGATAGAAGACTTTGTAAATTTTATTGATAAATTAAAAGTTCCATTTAAGAAAGCCTTTGGTAATGTTGATGTTTTATTTGATTGGAATGAATTTGTGAATAAAGCGAAGTCTTCAAATATTGATCTATCAATAATACAGGATATAAATGAAAAGCCAAATATTGCTGGGATTAAATATATGTCATCTAAAGAAACAGTATATGGAGCAAAACTTCCTGATGGTACTATTTATATAGACAATAGTAGAATGAACTACAATACTCCCATCCATGAATTTTCACATTTATGGGAACAGCTAATGCCTCCAAGATTTAAAAAAGGAGTAGAAATTTTAAAACAAACTAAAACAGGAAAAGAAATTTTCAATAAATTAAAAGAAGAAGGGAATTATGGTCAGGATGAAAATATTATTTGGAATGAAGCTCTAAATACACATATTGGAAATTATGGAGAATGGAGTATGCTTAGGCCTAAAGGTAAAATGGGAGAGCTATTACAATGGGTTAAAGATTTCTTTGCAAAAATGGGTCAGACACTTGGCATTGCAATTAATCCTACCACTGAATTAAGATTGTTTACAGATGAGGTTTTAGGCGATTTATTAAGTGAAAAAACAATTCTATCTGAATCATCACAAATAAAAATCCAAGATTTAAAATATTCTCTTTTCTCTAAAAGTGACTTTGATAAAAATGGTAATATAAAATCTGAAATTTTAGCGGAGATTGAATTAGAAAAACAAAAAATAATAGATAAAGCTAAGGCAGATAATACATATTTAAAAGCTCCTAATGGTAAAAACTCCAATTTGACTGAAAATCAATGGACAGAAGTTAGAACTAAGCGTTTTAAAAATTGGTTTGGAAACTGGGAATCAGATTCTAAAAATTCAAGTAAGGCACTCGATGAAAATGGTGAACCAAAAATTGTTCATCATATTGGGGAAAAGAAGATGGAGTTTTACACTCCAAGTTTTAAAGGGGATTCTGATAATGATTATGGGATATACTTTGCCGGATCAATGGAAGCAGTTTTGGATTATGGAGAAACATGGCAATATGAAAATGAATTTATCCATAGTGTATATCTTAATTTTAAAAATCCTTTCATTATAGATATTTCTTCAATAAGGCCTGGAGACAAGTTTACAGAGCATTTTGATGATTACCAAAATGAAAGATATCAAAACGAGAATATAGGGTGGGAGGGAGATTTGTATTTAAAGATACTAAAATTTGCTCAGACAAATGGATATGACGGTGCGATAATGAAAAACACTTTAGATCCATCTATTTTACAAGATACATATATTGCTTTTGATCCAAATCAAATAAAATCTTCAGAATTTAATTCAGGTCTATTTTCCAAAAATAGCAATAATATACAATTCTCTATAAAAAACGGGAATGAACTACTTCCAGTTCAAACTGTTACAGATGTAGTTTCTGAAATTCAAAATAATGGAATTGAATCAGGATTAAAAAAACTACAAAATAGTGATTGGTTTAAAGGATTAACACAAGATGAGCAATTAAGAATAAATTCAAATAATCTGGTTTCTGAACTTATTGGAACAGAACAGGAGCGACAACAAGTTGTTGAGAATTCGACTAATGAAAGGATCAGATTATCCGAGGAAAAAAAACAAAACGAAATTAAAGATATTAAACAAACTTTCAGGGATAAGATTTCAGAAATGAAAAAGGAATACTCTGATCTTAAATCAAAGTTTGAAAATTTATCTAATGCGAAAGAAAGGATTTCTGAAAAAATATTTTGGCGAAAGAAAGCTTCAAATGCAATTAAAAGTTTACTAACTGATAAATCTATAAAAGATAAAATTACGCCTTCTGAAACGGCTTCTCTTATTGGTAAGGCAGATAAGATTATGAATGCTAGAGATGTAAATAAAGCTTTTGATGAATTTCAATCAGCTTTAGATGTTATTATAGACAAGGCAGAAAAGCGATCACAATCAAATAAAGTAAACTCTGAAAGAGAATTTGAAAAATATAATTCCATTAAAGATCGAGTACAAGAACTCATTAATGACAATATATCTCTTGACGAAATTCTAAAATTCGATACTTCTCCAGATTGGATAAAATATGCAGAAAAAGCATATTTCAGAGTTAAAAATGAATCTATAGATCCTAAAAAAGCAGCAGAATCTGTTTCACAATTAAACAAAGAAGAACAAGATCTAATAAATCGTAAAACGCCTTTTTTGCAAAGATTAAAAAAATGGAGAGAAGCAATATCAAAAAATACTTTTGATCGCCAATGGCTTCCTAAAAAATACTTATCAGAAATTGGTGCGGTAAATACAGAAAACCGTCTAGTCAATATGGCTGGATCTGCATCAAGGGGTAAGTTAGTATTTGAGAGAGCATACGATAAAATTTTTAAAGGACTTTCAAAGTCTGACCGCTCTGTTTTGGATAATATAATTCAGCAAAGAAGAATTATAACTATTGATAATAACAGAGAAGAAAGAAATCTTGTTCCAGTTGATCATCCTAAAAGCATGGATAAGTTTACGGCAATGGCATATTTGCAAGACCGTAAAGATGAATTAGGTGATAAGAAATACAATGATTTGATAAGAAGATCTGACAATTATTTCAGTGAGTTTAATAAGCTACTAACTGACATGAAAAATGAAGGACTTATTAATCAGGAATCATATGATAGTATGAACGGTTTAGATTATCAACCAAGAATGTTTCTGGAACATCTTTTAGACTATGATCAAAATTTATCTTCGGAAGAAAAACGATTTAGAAGTGAAACTTCAGGACTTTCAAGTGAGCTGATCCGGTCCTTAGACGAAGGTTCTACTGGTATACTTCTATCCAACGCTGAACTACTATTAGCAACAGCAATTGGATCGAGATATAAAGTAATAATGATGAACCGGGTCAATCGTGAATTTATTAATGAAGAATTTCCGAAAGCTAAACAGCGATTTGAAAGTATCGCTCCTGATAAAGTTAATGATTATGAAGATAATATCTCTAAAGGGAGAGGTGCAAAAACCAATGAAGAAAGATTCTATAGATATTTTAAAGAACTGAATAAAAAAATTATTGATAATCCTATTACTGGTGTTAATAATAATCAGAATCCAACTTATTTATACGATAAAACTCCACAAGGGTATAAGAAGGCTTACTATTTTGTAAATGGTGTTAGAAATGAATTTTTCATAGAAGAAGAGCTCCATCAAATGTGGCATGATACCAATAAAGGAATAGATGCTGATTTGAAGGATAAAATTGGCACATTCTCTGGGTCTCAGATTATAAAAGCTTTTGCTACTGGTTATAATCCAGCGTTTGTAATTGTTAATACCCCTAGAGATTTTCTTCATGCTATTAATTTTAGTAGCGAATATTCTTCCTTTATTCCTAAGGCGGTATTACAGCTAAGTAAAGACACTGTAATAGGCTTAAAAGAAATCTACAGTCATAATAGAGGCAACGATTCATTGATGGCCAAATACATAGGGTATGGAGGAGGAATGGACTTCCTTAATACCCAGGGAATGTTGAAAGATAATTCATGGAAAGATAAAATTATCAACAACCTTGTTGAGCCTAAACAAAAAGAATTGATGAATACAATTCTGAAATATGTTTCCTTAAAAAATATCTCGAATTATTCGGAAGTAGGCTTTAGAATAGCAGTATTTAAGAGGGCAATTGATAATGAAATTAAACGCATTCAGAAAACAGAACCTAACATAAAATCGATAGGTGATCTTGAAAAACAAAGACAAGATTATGTGTATGATTATGCGGTAAGACAAGCCAGGGATCTTATGGACTTCAACCAGGGAGGAATTTGGTCTAAAAATATGGAAGCGGTAGTTCCTTACTTTAATGCTGGAGTACAGGGTACAAGAGTGATTGCACAACAATTCAAAAGAAAGCCATATGAGACTACAATGAAAGTTTTACAAACTTCAGTTTTAGGTGTCTCTTCTGTTATTGCATTAAGTATGGTTGCTTTATCTAAAATACGAGATGATGAAGATGATAAAGAATCAACGACTGCTAAATATTTAGATTTCAGGGAGTCCTTAAGTCCGTATCAGAAGGCCAATTTCTTTAATATTCCCACTGGCTATAATAAAGACAGTAAAACTTATACAATGGTTTCGGTTGCCAAGTCTCAAGGCCTTACCCCTATGTTTACATTAACAGAGGATTTGATCGAAAATACTATGAGATCTTCTGTTGGCAAGAAAGAAAAAGATTGGAAAACTATATATTCAAATGTAGGTTTTGCTTTTACAAATAATGTTGATCCAACAGCGTTCAGTGGAATTTTCACAAATGGAGAAGGCCTCAAAGACGTACCAGAGGCAGGTGGTAAAATAATTGCTAAAAACCCTGCAGTTAAATCAATGTTAACTTATTTAACTGGATATGACTTCTTCTTTGATCAACCATTACAAGGTACCGACACAAATGCCCTACACAAATTTGAAGGAGCAAACAGTTCAAAAGTTGAGGGGTTCTATAAGGAACTTGGATTAAAATCAGGGCTTTCACCAGTTAGAACAAAAGCATTCGTAGAAAGTTTTGTAACTTCTCCTGCAACCAATCCATTTGTTGGAATCATGTATGGTGGATTAGATGTTATGGCTACTGATAAAACATTAAATGATGGTATACAAGGATTTGCAGGCTATGAAAATGGAAAGTTTAAGCTGAATAAGGTGCCTGTCATAAATAGAGCAATTAGAGAAACAACAGAATATAGCAGACAATTAAATATAGCAAAAGAAGTTAAAACTTCCGAGGCATTTCAGGAGTCATTAGAAAAAGATGAACTTATGAAAAATTTATCTGACAAAATATCCAAGAGATATGAAAATATGAGTGAAGCCAGGAAAGAGAAAGAAAAAATATTGGTGGAGATTAAAGAATTTTCTAAAGATCAAAATACTCAAGAAAGAATGCTTAAGAGAATTCAAAGAAAAATTCAGAACAAAAATATTGATCAAAGGGTTTGGGATGTGGCATATAGTACAGGAACATCCAATAGAGCAAAAGCTATTCTAATATATTCATATTTTGGCGATGTCAGAGGAAATAAAAAAGTGCAATCTGATTTGAAATCTGGCAGGGTATGGAGTAAGGCTGTTAAAGATGAATACCTCAAAGTTATTAATGAAAAAAAATAATCCGGAATTATTCCGGATTTATGTTTGATTATATTGAATACACGTTTAAAACATAGTAGCCAAGTTGAATTCAGTAAAATTCAACCAGTCATCAAAAGTATGTTCAAAAACATACATAGCCGGAATATAGTTTACATGCTGACCTGTAGGGTAATCATTTGGATTCCCTTGTTGATCAGTTTCGGCAATTATTTCGAGTTGATAATCAATTGGTAATTCTTCGCCAATTATAAGTGGTAAATTATTTATTTTCTTAGTCAATTCTGTGGTTGAATTATTTCCGTTAGTTTTTAATCTTATTTTACCAAGTGTTTGATTGGCTAGTTCTGAAATTCTAAATGACCGGAATCCTTTACATGTAACTTCATAATTGCTTGGTGTTCCTGATGTTGCCTCACAAGAATAATTTGGAATTGAAATATAATATGTTCCACTTAAAGTTGAAGTCCTAACATATTCTGTAACAATAGTATTACTATGAAGATCTCCACAAAGACTACCAGTTGAGGTTACCCTAAACATAACAGCAGGGACTGTAGGCCCATTTTGAAAGACAAAACTTGATGCCGGATAAGGGGAACTATTAGGAGGAACCGAGGCTACTGAAATGAATGTCTGCCCTAAATCAAAAGAGATTTCAAGAAGTACTGCAGCAAAATTATTGTAATTATTTTGAAATGACCAAGTATATCTTACCGTATCATTACTAATAATCTCTATTCCATTCAGAATAGGAGACATACATTTCGGTTTATTGGAAATTACTAGTTCTGACATTGTTAACAGATTAAAGTTGTTTCTAATTTAGTTCTAATATATCCCATAGTTGAAATTGGTTCTGGTTCTATACTAGAAGAAGAGTAAATAAATTTATGAATTGGTAGATCTTTTTCAGAATTTGAAACTTCAAAAGTATGCCTTACTTCCGTTACCCCAAAACATAATGATCCTGCATTATATGTAACTCCAAATGGAAGTACTGAAAATCCTTTTGAATTATCTAAACCATTAGATATATCATAATTAATGAAGTTTTCGTTAGGAGAATCATAGTCGGCAGTCAAAAGAGATGAGCTTAAACCACCTGCACCCATTTCTACACCATCAGAAATGCTTTTGTTATAACTTGTTATTACCTTGAAATTAAGATCAGATAATGAAACGGTGTTAGGTATGAAAAGAAAAACTTTTTTATTTATTTCTCCTCCATTCGAATCAATAATCGCTTTTTTTTGGGCGTCAGTTTTACCAAAGGACACAATTATATCTCTTCTGGAATTAATCAATAAAGAAGTGGGATGTTGCGATTCTGAAAAGCTCTCATAGGCTACACCAGTAGTGTCATCACCATTTGTTTGATTTACTATACTTGTTACATCATAGTAGTAAATCGAAATAGGATCAAATACTTTTTTCTTAACATTTATTTTTAAAACAGCCATTATCCTACGGAAATATTTCCTTGAGAATCCATTGCATCCCAAGTATTGTTTTTTTCATATTCTGCATCTTGATCTAGCGGATGATAAATGAAAATACCTCCAGTTATATCATCTTTTGGCACCCAAGTTCCAGAAATATAATCTATTGCATTATGTTTAAATCCAGTTGTATCTCCATTAACTCTAATGTAATCTATAGAATCATTATCAAAGTCTGAAGAGTGATTCAGAAACTCAGTCATAGAAAAAATGTAATCGGTTCTATTATCTGTTTCTACAACAAGATCTGTAACTGCAGGTTTTGAATTGTATATAAAGTTGAAAGATGCTGGTGATCCATCAATGTTAAAGGTAATATTGTTATTAGTTTGTGTAGATGTTGGAAAATGTTCAATGTTTACATAGAAAATTCCATCACCATTTAAAGTTACTGAATTCTTTGAGCTAAAAGAAATATAACCAGGCGTATGAATGGTTCCTGAGGAATAAAAAACTTGATTCGCAATGAATGTTTGCCCTGTCGCATTGTCAAATGTTATAGTGGTTTCCTGAGTCGTATCAACTGACCTTACAAAATATAATGAAGCTTCACCCCAAATAATTCTAGTTCTTTCTTTTACTTTAATTTTTAATAATGCCATATTCTAATTAGAGACTTCGCCTCGTTCATCTTTTGCTTTTAATGTAACTATTACATTTATTTCGTTGTCTGTGTCTTCGGCTAAATATTTAAATGCACCAACATTTATATCATAAACAGAAATCTCTTGACCGCTTATTATTAGGTTGCCATTTAGTCTAAAGCTTGAAACATCACCAGTTAAAATGATTGCACTTAATTGATCGCCATCGATGTCTGAATAATGAGAGATAAAATCATTTAAAGTGAACACGTGATCCTCTCTATTTTCAAGAACAAGTTCCACTGTTGTAATTTGTGGTGGATTATTAATTTCTGGAGCATTAATATTTAGTTTGTATACAGAGTTGTTTCCGTTAAAAGAAATATTGTAATTAACATAGGCGGAATTACTTTTACATATTCCAAAGTAGTTAACAGGAACTTCAACTTGTTGGTTAATACCAATTGAAAAATTACCAATTCTAGCTTCAAAATTTCCACCATTCTCGGTATTTGTAAAAAGTAAAAAATCTGGGACTGAAAAAACTACATTACAATAGTTTGTAAATGAAACTGTTTCCTGAGATTGCCCTGTATATTCAAGATCTTTTTCAATAGTGTCTTCATAAAACATTGATGGTGTCAACTTAACACAAACTGGAATAGTTGGCACAATTGCAGACACTCTGAAAACTATTTTATGAGCCATTAATAATTTTTCACAAATATATATTCATGAGCCTTGTTTTGGTGGATTGCTGATTTAGCAAACTGTCTTTAAGTCACTTTCAATCATACTTTTGAGGAAACAAAAATTAATGTCACTTCCAAAGATAACTGACCATATAAACTTTAATGATTACGTTATGATTGTGCAGGATAAATGCATAAGAATGATCACTTATGAAGAGTTTATTAAGGAAATTGTTTTAGGAGGGTTTAGTATATGTCAGGCCGTACTTAACTGTTGGGAAAGTATGGGCGATTTCGAAGATCCACCTGTTGTAGATCATCCACCAACATTTGAAGACTTATATATATCCTTGGCCAACAGAACCCAAAACTTTGTTATAACAAGTGATCTGTTTTTACAGAATTATCATGATCAAGATGGTGATGAATTTGCGAAAATTATAATCACAGGAGGAGATTTAAGTGGAGTCACATTAAATGATGTTCCAATACACGTGGGTCAAGTTGTTACTGCCGATGATATGGTAAATTTCAAGTTCTCAGCAAAAGATATAGATGGAGGATATCAACAGACTATTGATATTGAAGTGTATGACGAAAACAATGTTAAAGCAGAATAAATATGGCAATACATTTTCCTAAGGGAGAAGGAATAAAAATAATCAAACAATTATCAGAGGCCAGTGTTCCTGATAGTATTTATATCCTGCCCATTGACGAGAATATTGCTGATATAGTCATTGTTTCTAAAACGGGGAAAAAAAGAAAAGTTGGAGGAGTTTCTATAGAAATTCTTAAAGAGAATTTTCCTTTACTAGACCTATCTAATTTAAATGAAGAAAATGAGATAATTTGGAAACAAAGACTTGGTGGATTGGACGGGCAAAATGCAACAGTTAATGTAGGTTCAGTTACTAGTTTAAACCCAGGCGATATGCCAACAATTAAAAATGTTGGAACACCTTCAAATGTGATTTTAGACTTTGGAATTCCAAAAGGTGATACAGGAGCTTTTGTTTTTGAGTATAATAATGATTTTACAATTTAGTTATGGGAACAGAAGCGACAGATATTAAAATAAGAATTGATGACGAAAATGGTACCACTGTAAATTATAGAAAGAATTCCAAATGGTACGATGACTCTGCTATAAATGATGATAGACTTGATGGAAAAATTTTTGGAAAAATAGATGGAGAGTACTACAAAAAGACTATATCAAAGGAAGCTTTTTTAAAGGTGGGCACCATTGACGAGCTAAGGTCAACAAATGGTTATTACGAAGGTCAAGAAATAAGTCTTTTGGGATATTATGGCTCTGGCGATAAATTGCCTGTTACTTATAAATTCACAGTTCAGAATTTTGATTCACTCCTTGATGATGGAGGAAAGTTTATTAAAACCAGCCGAGGAACTTGGGTTGCCCAGTTTGACGGAAGGGCTAATATAAAAGATTTTGGTGCTGTGGAGGATCAAACAATAGATACCATAGTTTCAAAAATATTAACTATACCAGAAATACATACTATTGAGCTAGATAAAGGGGCATATAAAATTCCCACATCATCGTCAATAACTATTCCCGCCAATAAACATTTATCCCTTCATCCAGAAACTACCATTACAAAAGTTGCCAATACGGGTTTTGTACCATTTATTATCATTAACGGCGATAATGCCAAAGTGTCTAACGGGTATTTCGTAACTACAGGTAATTCGTTGCACGAAGGTTCCGTAGTGGTAAAAAATGGAACGAATGTTACTATAGACGGTTCTTCTTTCGAAAACTCAACTATTGGAATCAGGATAATGCCTGAAGTTGGGGAAAAAGTATCAAATATTGACATATTAAACACGAAATTTAATAATTGTAAGTACCATATTGATCTAGGTAAGGGGGTTGATGGATCTGTAGGAGAAATTGAAGATGTCATAATTTTTGGTATGAAAAGCAAAAATGGAAAAGATATTGCCGAGGGTGGGGATGGGATCAAGACTAGACAAAAAGTTAAGGGACTTAAAATTGTATTATGTACTATTGATGGTCCCTCAAGAGACTGTGTTGATCTTTTTGCATCCGGCGAGCTTGTTACAATTGCTGAATGTACTTTTAAAAATGCAAAAGTTAAAGGAATTGACATTAAAAGAGAACCAGCATATGATGAGTCTATATATGGTAAAAACGGAGAAATGATCCGAATTATCAACACTGACTTTATAGACATGCCAATTGGTGTTTCTATATCTGGTAATTACGAACCAGGAAATTACAAAGCAAATAAATTTATTCGCGTTGAAGGAAACACCTTCCTACGAATAAAAACCCGAGCCGTTATTGCCATGGGAAAATACTTAAGAATTTACGGTAATGATTTTATTAGTTGTTCTTATAATGATACCGTTAATTATCCTTCGATTGAAATAGGACAAGACACTGGAGTGTCAAACACTATAACAACTAACGTTTTTGTAAAAGAAAACACATTTGTTAATTGTTGTTCAGCTGTGGCTCCTTCTTTAAATACAGAGCCGGTTATAAGAATCTCTGACTATTGTAAAAGCACTCATTTAGAAAAAAATATAATTGACAATGATCCAGAAAAGGAAAGGCCTAATATGTACACTGGTATTTATGTCAATTCCTCTTCAGAAGCAATTTTAAGAAATAATACGATTAATGTATTAGGAAAGCCATTGCATGCTGTTTCTGGGTCTTCCATTATCGGAACCAAGATTTCGTTTCCTTTAGGAACAAAGCCGGCTATTTTAAATCGCGCAGTTAAATTATATAGGTTTGACAGAAAAGCACAATTAATTAGTGCTGATTATAGTATTGGTGTCGCCACAACAGCAGATGCAACGAATTATTCAGCGGCAGATTTGCAAGTGAATGGGTTGACCGCCGCTTCATTTAATACCATAACGGCTGTTGATACTAATATCAACCGGAAAACGATTTCATCCAATTACATGGCACAACAAGGTCAAGACTTGCAAGTTAGATTTAACAACGGAGGCACAGGGGTGCAACTGGAAAACTTAGTGATTTCCTTAAATTATATTGACTGTTAAAATAAAAATCATGAATACAGAACAAGATAACTTGACTTTAGCAATGATCATAAAATTGATCAATAGCTTTCTTGATGGTCAAACTGGATATGAAAGTAAAACTCTAATCATTAATCAATCCAGAGGGGAAAGATCAGAAGATGAGATAATTTTCTATATCAAAAAAAGCGAAGATGAAGAAGCTGCCTCAGAAATACTGCTTCATATTGATGGAACAGTTTCTCACACACTAAATGGATTTAGTGACGTACATGAGTTGTTACCATATATAGTACAGGAATATCTTGTATACTTAAATCGATAATATTATAAATAAAAGACAAATCACAACGGTCTTTTTACTTAAAAACGAAAAATAATTTTAAAATTTAAATCAAAAAAATGCAAAATCCTTTACAAATAAAAGAGTTAGGCAATTGGATCTGGGGAATGATCCAGAAGGTTTTTGTATTTTTTTTCAAGCCCTTAGGAGGTATTATGATGGTATTAGTAACAGTTATTGCAGGAGCAATATACGGAGATATTAAATCTCAAAGTGGCTACAATCAAGGAATGAAAAATCAAAGGATAGCAGATTCTATATATATATATCAATTGGATAAGTCCAATAAAGACCTTATTAATGAAAAAATAAAACTAGAGGCTAAAATTGATACAATGAAAAATGTTAATTGTGCAGAAGAAAACAGGAAAGCTTTGGCTTATGTTGAAGGGCTTAACAAGGAGCTCGAAAAGTATAATCAATCTCAATTCCAAAGGCTTAAGTCAATCAATAATGAAAATAAGGCAGTTAAAAATGATATTAAAAACTTAGAAAAATGGATACCTAAAACCCAAAAGCAATGAAAAATTTGATATTAATATTAATTAGTTGTCTTGCTTTTGCACAAGAACCGCAAAGGTTAGATACAACAAACTTATCAGAAGAAGTTAAAACCGCAATAGTAAAAGCCGAAGTTGAAAAACAAAAAGCTGATATATTGGATAAAAAACTTTCAGAAGCCGAAAAAGAAAATATACAATTGAAAAACAAGCGATCAACTCTATATTCTAAACTAAAACATTTCTTTGAAGAGTATTTTGGAGTAGAAGAAAGTGATACGAATTACCATAACAATTCAAAAGCTGTAAAAGAAGAGAATCGAACCGATCCGGTTGAGGAAATAGAAGTTTTTGACGGACAAGACACAATTCGGGGAAGTTGGGTGTATCGCCTCTTTCATAAGAACGATTATGTAATTCGTAGATATAAAATAGTTAATAATGAAAAGGTATATCTGGATTAGCTACGTTACTATTTTTATATTTATTTTATCTTCTTGTTCAAGTCGGAAGGTGAGTAGTGCCAAAACTGAAGAAAAGATCGAATTAAAAACCGAAGAAGAAACGTATGGCACGTCAAGCTTAAAAATTAATAGGACAGATATTGAAACTTCTACAAAATCTATAAACAAAATTAATCTCTCTATAAAAAATAATCTTATTCCATCGTCAGATAATACAAATAAAAAATGCCTGGAACAACGATTTGTAAAGTATCGAGATAAAGACGGTAATGAAGCCGACATCCCTGTAAATGAGAGCTCAGAGATTAATCTGAATAGTGAGTCAGAAGTTGAAAATAAACTTAAATCTGCAGAATTAGAAATTGATTCTAAGGTTGAGCAAATAAAGAAAATGAATTCTGAGATATTAATTTTAAAGAAGGAAAAGCAAAAACTTTCTGAAAGAGTAGGCGTAACTTTTTTTCAGTTATTAATGATTATAATGGCAACAGCATTAATTAGCATTATGGCCTGGGAACTTATAAAAAAATATGTCTCGCAATATAAACTACCCAAAATACAATAAATGAACCCTTTGTTTAAACATCCTTTGTCTGCTAAATATAAATCTTTATTTAATAAATTTGAAGTAAATACGCCTTTACGTTTAGCACATTTTTTTGGACAGGCACATCATGAAAGTGGTCTTGAATCGAAAAGAGAAAGTTTAAATTATTCGGTTGAAAATCTTTTAAAGCTATTTGGAAGACATAGAATTTCCGAGCTAGATGCCAGAAAGTATGGAAGAACATCATCAAGACCCGCAGATCAAAGAGCCATTGGCAATTTATTGTATGGTGGAAAATGGGGGAAAGAAAATCTGGGAAATATATTTCCTGATGATGGTTATAAATTAAGAGGTGGAGGTATTTTCCAAATAACTGGTAGAAGTAATTTCCAAAAGCTTTCAGATGACACTGGCGTAGATTTTATCAGTAATCCAGAGATAATTGACAATGAAGCAGACAGTGTGTTAGCTGCTCTGTGGTTTTGGAAGCTTAAAGGCTTAAATAAATATGCTGATGCTGATGATGTATTATCCGTCTCAAAGATTATTAATTTAGGTAATGCCAAGGCTAAAGGAACTCCAAACGGACTAAACGATCGGATTTCTAAAACAAACTATTATAAAAAATTGTTCACTTAACCCACGCGGTCAATAGATCGCAATAAAAAATGAGATGTTTTTATCTATCCCCACGAGTTGGGGATTTTTGTTTTATTTACATATGATTCTATGGAATGATTGTAAATATCTATTTTTAAAAAGATCTATTTCTTTTTTAATAGGGAAAATAAAATTGCTATTTTTGAATCATGATTAAAGCAAGTAATATCCATAAATCTTATGGAAATTTAGAAGTACTGAAAGGTGTTGATATCCACATTAAAATAGGTGAGGTGGTTTCTATTGTAGGTGAATCCGGAGCTGGAAAATCTACATTGCTTCAGATTTTAGGAACGCTGGATCATCCGAGCAACTCTAATAAGTACAACACGGAAATTAGCATTGCAGGAGAGTCTTTTATCAATATGAATGATAAGCAGCTTTCTAAATTCAGAAACCAGAATATCGGTTTTGTTTTTCAGTTTCACCAGCTTCTTCCTGAATTTACAGCTTTAGAGAATGTACTACTTCCAACAAAAATTGGTGGAGCAAACGAAAAAGAAGCTTTAGAAAAAGCATATGCTTTATTTGAAGACCTTAAAATAGAACAGAGACTGAATCATAAACCCAACCAGCTATCCGGCGGGGAAGCACAAAGGGTAGCCGTAGCAAGGGCTCTGATCAATTCTCCTAAAATTATTTTTGCGGATGAGCCAACAGGAAACCTGGATTCAAAAAATGCAGATGATCTTCACAGGTTATTTTTTGACCTTAGGGATAAGTACAATCAGACTTTTGTGATCGTCACCCACAACCCGAATCTTGCAGAGATCACAGACCGGAAACTGGTCATGAAAGACGGTATGATTATCGAGTAATAAATTCAATATACATTTTGATCATTTCGAGATGCCTACTTTAGTTTCTCAGATTAAGGATTATTATGATTAGAAGACTGAAATACAACGAGATTAATTTTAAAAAATACACTGCCTGCCTTGAAAAATCAGAACAGAGAAAGTATTCAGCATCAAAAAGCTTTTTAGATGTAACGATCGGTCAGCAATGGGACCTTTTGGTCTATAATAATTATGAGGCTGTAATGCCAGTTCCTTTTATTCTTAAAAAGGGAATTAAAATTGTGCATAATCCGCTGATTTGCCAGCAGCTTGGTATCTTTTCAGATAAAGATGATAAGAAGCTCAATGAAAAATTTCTATATTTTCTCCAAAAGAACTACTTGGTAAGAGCTTATCATTTTAATGAAACCAATAGCTTTGATTCAAACTTAAAAACAAAAAAGAACTTTCTTTTGTATCCTGATGAGTATGCTAAAGTGTTTGCTAAATATTCACCCAAAAGAAAAAGAAAACTCAGGCTGGATGGTGAAGTGATGGAAAATTCAGAGCTTAAAGAACTAAGCTATCAGGAAGCGGAGGCTTTTATTAAAAGCAATGTGATAGGGCTGGATAAAGAAAATGATACAGCCACTTTGCTTAGAACTCTGGAAACATTCTATTTATCAAAACATTTAAAATTCTTAGCTTTTTACTATCATCAAGAGATCACGAATATGATAGCTATTTACTCAGATTATGATACGATTGCGCTTTTAGGAACTTTTAATGATAAAAAATATATTAAAATGGCTGGTGCATCCACACTTATTGATCACGTCATAAAAGAGAATATAGAACATTATATTTTTGACTTTGAAGGAGGTAATCTTCCCAGCATTGAAGAGTTTTTCAGAGGCTTCAGACCAGAATTAAGACACTATGCAGTTATAGAAAATTCTAAAAAGACATTGATCAAGGATTTTGCCTGTTTTCTAATGAAAGGTAAATTTTAATAACACAAAATTTAAATTATTTAAAGTGTTTTGAGGTGTATAATATTTTATTTATATTTATTGAAAGCTAAATCATGTTAAAAAAAATATTAATAGCAATAGCATTCATCTTTATATTTTTTATTGGATTTATTCTCGGTAAGCAATCAAATGCAAGAGGTAAGTTTTATTTTGGTGTTGAAGGTCATACTCCGTATTTATTTGATACTAAAAATGGCACGATCTATATAAAGCGTAGCAATAAGATAGATAAGATAAATTACATGGTAGATTATGAAAAACAAACAAAGAAAATTAAATAAAGGTCAATATAGTAATCAGTTGTAAATTTGTTTTTCTAGTTTACTAATGTTCATTTCCAATCTTTTCAACTTTCTGTTATAATTAGATTTAATAGCAGCATCTTGAAGGCTTCTATTTTCATTTAGCAATTTTTCTACATCTACATTTAATTTAGATTGTAAATTTTTGTCTTTTAAATTTTTTGCATAGTCCTTAATGATGTATATCCTATCAAGTAACGACATGAAATTTTCGTATGCTATTCTCTTACTCTCTTGTTGATTTATGATTCTCCCTTGTTCTGCCATCATTTGGATTTCTCCCATGTTATAGTAATCAACTGTAATCGTCTTATTTTGTGCAAATGTTGAAATACTTGCCAACAATGAAAGGGTAAAAATTAAAGTTCCCATATTAAACGTTTTATCAAATATAAGCATTTTTGTGGATAACTTTTTATTGCGTCAAGTTCTGTCGCATAAAGGGTTTTGATTTGCTCCTGAATAATTTAACAACTAAATGTAACGATTAAGATCTAAAAGTTTATAATTTTGTGATATGGAAAGTATCATTAACTTAGAAGTATTTAATAACATAGGGGAAGAATCTTTGTTATTACAGACATTTCCAGAGGCATTAAAGGCGGGTGGATATCAATCTTATCCAAGTGCCGCATTGGACTTCCCAGATCCAAATTTAGATTTTGTTAAACTTTTGATTAAAGACAGGCCATTTACATTTCCTGGACGAATATCGGGAAACTCTCTGAAAGACATAGGGATTAGGGATAATGATTGGTGTTTAATTCAGAAAGGATTAGAGCCAAGGCCTAATGATTTAATTGCGGTATTTTTAGATGAGCAATATTTCATCAAAAGGTTTAAGCCCAGGTATAATGAAAATAATCAACTACTGAGTGTAAAGTTGAAATCAGAGAACCCAGAATATGCCGACTTTTATATTACTGAAGAATCAGAATTTACAATTTGGGGTGTTATAACATGGACATTTAGACCTTGGAGAAAGCTATGATAGCATTGATAGATGGAAATAATTTTTATGCCTCCTGTGAAAGAATATTTAGACCAGACTGGAGAAAACGACCACTAATAGTATTGTCTAATAATGATGGTTGTGCAATTGCTCGAAGTAACGAGGCGAAAGCATTAGGCATTAAAATGGGAGAGCCATATTTCAAACTTAAACATTTTGAAAAAACTCATAATCTGGTTGTGTGCTCCGCTAACTTTGTTTTATATGGAGATATAAGCAATCGTGTTGTTGAGGTTATAAATCGTTATTGCAATGATGTGGAAGTTTATTCGATTGACGAGTCATTCCTCTTCCTAGATGGGTACAATAATCAATATGAAAGAATGGTTGATTTAAAAAGGGACGTTCTAAAGGGTTTGGACCTTCCAACAAGCATAGGTATCGCACCTTCAAAAACGCTTGCTAAAGTAGCCAATAAAATCGCGAAAAAATTTCCGGATAAAACAGGATCGGTATACATGATAGATTCCTTCAAAAAAATTGAAGCAGCTTTAAAATGGTTTCCTATTGAAGATATATGGGGAATTGGAAGGCGGTGCAATGATAAATTCAGAGCTTATGGTGCTCATACTGCTTGGGATTTTACTCAGTTTCCAGATGATTTTCTTCGCAAAGAAATGGGGATTCTCGGTATCCGGATGAAAAAGGAACTTCTTGGAGATGCGCAATATGAAATGAGCATTCCTGAGCCTAAAAAGAATATTGCCACAACAAGAACATTTGATAAAGGACATGCAGAATACGACTATATTCACGAACGTGTTTCCACTTTTGCTTCGGAATGTGCTCGGAAGTTGCGGGAACAAAATTCATGCTGTAGACATGTTACGGTTTTTATCATGACAGATAGATTTAGACAGGATCAGATACAGTACGTAAATTCATTTACTGTAACCCTTCCAAATCCAAGCAATTCAAGTATTGAAATATCAAAGTTTGCTAAAAAGGCATTAGATAAGATTTTTATTGATGGACCAAAATACAGAAAGGCGGGCGTGATTACTGGTACATTTGTTCCGGAAACTGAACGCATGACAAGTATGTTCGATGTGGATTATCACAAAAAACACGCTCCAATCATGAAGGCAATGGATCTTATGAACAACAGACTTGGAAAACAAAAGGTAAAGCTGGCTTCGATGGACGTCCAAACCACTTGGAAAATGGACCAAAAACACCTATCTCCAAGATACACATCAAGTTTTTATGAATCAATAATATTGAAAGCATAAAAGTATATTGCACATTATTTGTATCTTTTCAAATAAAAATAATCTATGTGCTATTCCTTTGACAATAAAAAAGTGAACTTGGATAAAGTAGCAGAAGAACTCAATGCTGAAAATTATGAATCCGGATATTCGAAATCTGAATTAGTTTCAGCCTTTTCAAGACCTGCAATGCCTATAGTATTAGAGCATGAAGGCCTAAAGATCACGCACGGAACATGGGGGTTGTATGCAGAGATTCCGAAAGATAAACCTGCTAAAGGCTTGAATTTAACAGCAGAAAAAACACATACATTCTATAAATCCTTCCAGCATAATAGGTGTGTAATCCCTATAACTGGATTCTATGATTTCATGCATGTTTCCAATCCTGGCAGAAAAACACCTATAAAAGTTAAACATGAAGTATTCTGGAAAGGGGCTGATCATTTGTATTTAGCTGGATTTTATGATGTTTGGGAGAATAAAGAAATTGGAGTAGGAATTGTAACTACTGTAGCAAATGAACTTATGTCAATAGTTCATAATTCAAAATTGAGAATGCCGATCTGTTTAGATGCCAGGATGGCTTCTCGTTTCCTCAATGATGAACCGATTGAGGAATTTACCTTCCCAAATTATGATCCTCAATTAATGGCTTCAAACCTAGAGCCTGAAAAAATGCCTAATACTTTATTCTAATGGACAGTAATAATATTTTTGAAATACTTGAAAATCTTGCAATGGATGCTCCGGAAGATATTAATGATTTCTATGAAACGTCAATGGGGGTGATCCATTCTGAAGCCGTGGAAAGAAAAATTGAGTTTGATGGCTACTTTAGAACCAAATGGGAAATAGAATCAAATAATGTAATGACCTTTGATAAAGAATATTTTGAAGACCTGCAAAGGAAGGAGCTTTATGTATTTCTTGCAGCTTTAATTGATGAAGACATATTTGAATATCTGGAATATGTTTGGAGTCTTTATAAAGGTGAAGATTTAACAGAGAATATTTTACACCGAGAAATATATTTGTTAAAAGAAAAAGGCGTGAGATTTTAAATATAAAAGCCCGCTTTTGACGGGCAATGAAATAAAATTACGATTTTAGAATGGTAAATCATCTGAGTCATCTTCATTAGCAAAAGGATTTTCGTTTGTTGAGAAAGCCTCTTGTGGAGTTGCATTGGGGACTTTATTAGATGTTGGTACTTGTTGTTGGTTTTCAGATTCAGCATGAACAATTTTCCATGCATTGATCGAATTGAAATACTTAGTTTCGCCTTGTGGAGAGGTCCATTCGCGGCCATTTAAATTGAAGTAAACATCAACTTGTTCGTCTGGATTGAAGCCTGTAAGAAGGTCTATTTTATCCTTCACAAACTCAAAATTAGAGTACTGAGGATACTGCGTACCATGCTCTAATATAAGAGATTGCTTTTGAAAGCCGCTGCTGAAAGTTTCGACATCCATAATCTTATGGATTTTGCCTGTAATCTTTAAAATTTCCATTAATTAAATATTTATTGTTAATATTATTATCTTTTTCATAATTTATTCTTGCTCTTTTTGCTTCTTCAGCTGTTGTGAAAGTGCCTAAATATATGGTCTTATTATTTATACTAATATTAGAAACCCATTTGTTTCTTTTTTTGTAAACACCAATGTTAGTATTTTTAATATATGAGTAAAAATGACTAACATTTTCCCTTTGGCTTACAATCTCAAGGTTAGTAATTTGATTGTTGTTTTTATTGCCATCAATATGGTTAATGACTTTATTATTTACCTCGCCAATAAAGTTTTCTGCTATTAATCGATGAAGTAAAAACATGCTTCTACAACCTTTGTCATTTTTTAAATTTATTTTAAGATAACCTTTATCAAAAACTGCTTTAATAAATTTTGGTGACTTAAAATAATAGCCTCCATTGTTTTTTACAACTCTGCACTTACTTACTATATTTCCATAGTTGCTTAATAGATATCTCTTTTCAAAATTTTTTAAGTCAATCCAGTATTCGTTTGGAGAAGAAATATTTTTACAATAATTAAGATTAACATCAACTAAAATTTTTGAAATACTTCCTTTTAATTCCATTGTTAAAATAATTTATTTTGTTTTGTTTTTATTTTCTAAATCTGATTCAGTGTCATCTTCTTGATCTTAGTCAAAAGTCTCTTTAAAGAAATTTTCAATGTCGTCAAGATAGTTTTCATAGTCTATCTCAGCATTTTCAATGTCGCTCCATTCAATGCTCCATAATTCATCATTTGTTGTCATATTTTTTCATTGTTTTAAAGTTGCTTTGTTAATGAACTGATCCGGCGGAATATTGAAAAAGTTGAAGTGTAATTTCAATAATTCTTGATATAAACTATATGCGTTAATTATCATTAGGTTATCAAGAAAAAATGTTCCATATCCATTAGTATAAGTAGAGAACTTGAATACATGTTTCCCATCTTCGAATACATGAAAATTATAACTTTGTCCTTTGTCTGTTCTTTCTACTCCTGATGTTAAAGCTCCATAATTCGCCTTACTGTTAGCTTTTTTATATAGTTCGACAATCGGTATAATTTTCTTCCCCTCATGCTCTATCTCTTTGGTTAGATGGGATAGGTCGTAGAGAATAGGTTTATACTTTACATTTGTCCTAAATCGATCTATATCAGCTCCTAACAATTTTTTGGGCTTATTCCATGATGTACCCAAATTATATGAAGTACATACTTTTAGATCATACGGCAGATAAGCCGCGTATATTTTCAATTGCTCTTCTTTTGTCATTGTTACTTTCTTTTGTTTGATTCAAGACCCATGAAAATACCTATTGATGAAGATATAGCAATACTACCTCCAAATATAATTAATCCACCCCGCGCCCCACGATCCCAATTAGCAGGATTAGTGTCAAGCCAGTAAAACGAATAGGCTAAATAGAAAATAAACATTACGACTGTAAATGTTAAAACAGCTATTAAAATTTTTATTATTATTTCTTTTGTCATTGTTTAAGGTATTTCAAAGATTAATGTTTTGTCTAAGTGGAAGGTCCGCGATTCGGCGTCTTGCCATAAATCCAAATCTTCAAAATAACATTGCTCATCCCATTCCGGTGGTGTATCTAATATGTTTATATTATCGTGATAGCCGTAATTTTCTATAATTGGGCTTTTTACATTGTGTTTTCCCCAGTAATATCCTTTAGCTTCGATTGCTGAGATGAAGGATTCTAAAGCGGTTTTGTAGCAGTATACATTTACGGGAATACCCTCAACATAGTAGGCAAATAATCCAGTGTGTATAGATTGGTGTATTCTTTCCTTCGCTACTTCCTCCGTAAATTCAGAACCTTTGCAGATTATTTTTGCTGGGTCCTCATTGTCGGACATAAATCTAATTCCTATATTATTGCAAGAAATAACACTTTCTAAATGTTCTGTATCTTCAAACTCCACAATAAGAAGTTTTTTCTGTAATTCTAATTCAAGCTGTTTCATTGGTTTGTTTTTAGTGGCTTAATCAATCTGTGCAGGTACTTTATCAGCTCTGGGGATTGGTCTTTTAGGTAGGGTTTTGATAAATCCCATTCAATCCAAGCTTTATGTTTATCAAAGCTTCTATTTCTCAATATATTGGCGTGTTTGTCATACCACTCCAAAACATCGTTAAGCATTGGGTCTTTCTTTACAGTTACATCCTCAAACCCATTCAAATAATAAAGCCTTTGTGTTTCAATCAGCCTCGGCAGCTTCTCCCGTATATCGGCTGTTAATTCTTCTAGTGGGGTCATTGTATTTTGTTTTCGGGGTTAAGTATTGAGTCTTTAAAAATAACATCAGTTTCTCCGTCTTGAAGGTCAACAGTTCGTGCTTTATCCGCTATTCTCTTCTGCTGTTGTTCCTGGACTAAATCGCAAGCGTTGAAGACATGAATCATAAATTCATCAAAATGAGTGTTAGTTTCATCTAAGAACTTCCAGTCTTCATATCCCTGTTCTTTCGCGTACTTATTGAATATTCTTAATTTCTCTGTGTGCATGGCTAGTGGTTTAGTAGTTCTTTTATTTCATCCATTAAGTCATCATCTTCACGGTCTAAGGCAATGAATTGATTGCTTACTCTTTCCAGCATCTCCCTCAGCTCATCCTCTCTGTCTGGGACTTCTATCAAATAATATTCAGGTTTAGTTCGTCCGTAGAATTCTTTTTTCATTCCGTTAAACAATCGAGTCGATTTTATCCCATCTGATTCAACGGTGAAGAAAACATCTGATTTTTCATTCATCCTTTTTTCTACCGGAACCTTTATGTATTTTGTTTTACTCATGATTTATTTGTTTAGCATTAACAACCCTTTTTTAGTTATCACATATTGATGGTTTGTTATTTTTAAAATCAATCCCAATTGGCTTAATTTGAATAACTCTGAACTATTTAAGTACTCATTGTTTACTATTTTTTTTAGTTCTATTTTCATAATGTCTTTTTATTCTATTTTTTATTTATAATTGTTACAACTTTATAATCTTTTAGGATGTAAGAAATTCCATCAAAAATATATTTCCCTGAACCACCAAGTCTTAGAGCATTTTCTTTAAGTTCTGGGGTGATAATTTCTTTTTTCAGCGCCTGAATATCTATTTTGTGAACGCGTTCGATATGTCTTACAATAGCATGATCAGCAACATCAATTTTATCAGGGTTCTTATCAAATATTTTCTTTAGAATTATCTCTTTATGCTTGGTGTGTTCAGATATTCTCCTTGATAAGTCAGTTTGCGCATTTTTCAAAATATTAATTTCATCTTCAATCTTCTTTAGGTTCTTTTCATCCTGTTCCTTTTCATTTGGTACATTATATTTTCTCATAATTTTAATATTTAATGAGTCCAAGTTTTTTCATTGTGGCTTTTTGAGCCATAATAGCCCTGTACTTTATTCCTGTCAACCGTTCTAACTTTTTAGGGCTTGTAATACCTTTTTTTAAATATTTTAGTAGAAGATTTCTGGTTTCATTTCTTGGTTTCGGTGGGAGCTTTTGAAATTCCAACCCAAGATTCCATTTTTCATTGTAATATTTAAGGTCTCTGTGTACATAATGGAAGTCCTTATTGCATTCGGCAGCTATTTCACGAACTGACTTTCCGGATTTGTACATTTTATAATAGATAAGACAGTAAGTGTTTTTATTAACTATTATATTCTCTCCTTCGGCATTGATAATAATTTCCTGATGTTCTTTTAAATTGTTATACAACAATTCCGGATTATTGAAATTTATGTCATTGATCAAGGTTTTTACTTTTGCAGTCTTGCTTTTACAAGGCGCTAAATGATCTATTGATCTTAGTTTTTGAGATATATTTTTTTTCTTTTTTTTAGGTATTATATGAATCTTTTTAAATTGGAATGCATTTGTGTCAATAGCTTCCTTGGTGAATATCCAAGCTTTTAATTTTGGATCATATTGTCTCACTCTTTCAATTGTATTTTGATTAAATTTTTTATAATCATTCACAACGTTGATAGCCTGTGTATGTGCTTCAACCTTTTCTGTCATATATATCATGTTGGATGTTTTTTAAATTATTAATTGATTCCTCAGCGAATTCTCTGAATTTTCTATCATGTTTCAGTTTGTCTTCATAAACAAGTAAATGGTATAGTACTGTAGAATGATGTAAGTCTAGTGTAAACGCTATAGATTCTACGGTGCATCTTTTTCTTCTCAATAGATACATGAGTAACATTCTTTTTTCAACAAGATGTTGCGTCCTACTTTTTGCTTTTATTTCATTAATGCTAGTGTTAAAGGTAGAGCAGAAGGCAGGAACTACATTTTCGTAAACATCTTTTGGTATAGGTTGGTATTTCTTAAACATTCTGTGGGGTTGCGTATAAAATTAAAATGGTAATTCATTTCCATACAGGTCAGGTCCGTTTTGTTTTCCAAAAGCTTCATTTATATTTCCCATAGGTACTGGATTTTTAAATGAGCCAAAGTCTTCTTCTAAAGGATAATATTTTTGATAATCCCCTCTAAATTTCATTCTTGAAGTAAATGGAGATCCACCTCTAAACTTCTCAATCATCAATTCAACTTCACCAGCCGTACTTGTTTGTTGTCCCTCTGGGTCATTATCCCAAACGCTAATTTTATAATATTCGGGCCTAAAGAGAAAGCCTACAACATCAGCATCTTGTTCAATGGCTCCTGATTCTCTAAGATCTGCCATTTGTGGTCTTTTTCCAGGTCGAGATTCACATGTACGAGAAAGCTGTGATAATGCAATAATTGGAACGTCTAGCTCTTGGGCAAGTTGCTTTATGTTTCTTGCAACTGTTGAAATAACTTGTTCTCTATTTTTATTAATATCAATTCCTGCAATTTCAGTTAATTGTATATAATCCCAGATGATAAGTTTAATGTCTTTCTCCTTTTTAAGCAATCTCAATTTAGCTTTGATCTTAGAAAGCTCACTCTTTACAGTTTTGGCTTCAATTATAAATAATGGCAAATTCTCAAAAGTTGTACACTGAAATATTTTCTGCCAATCGTAATCAGAAAGACTTATATCTCTGAACTTATTGCCTGATATTTCTAAATCATTTGCCATTTGTCTTTCTTGAAGCTCTTCTGCAGACATTTCTAAACTCACAAACGCAACACCTTCACCTCGTTTGGCAATATGTAATGCTTGATCTAAAACGAATGCGGTCTTACCCATTGCTGGTCTCGCTCCAATTACATTTAAAGTGCCATTCCGCCATCCACTCATATTCCTGTTAAGATCAGATCCATGACATTGAATTCCTGGAATAGTTCCTTGTTTCTGTCTTTCAATTATTCTTTGAAATAAACTTTGTGCATTTGGAGTTTCTTGTTGAGAAGCAATCTCCTCTTCTATTGCATGTATTTGGCCTTGAAGTTCTGCAAATAAATCAGGAGTACTTATTGAAATATTATTATATGCCCTACTTGCGATACTATTACATAGATTAATCATTTTCCTTCTTAAATATGCCTGCCATATGATCATTATATGATACTCTAAATGTGCAGAAGAGCTTACATTCATGGTCAGATCAACAATGTATTGATCGCCACCAGCTGAATTTAAGTTTTCATTCCTTTTTAATTCTTGAATAAGAGTCAATAGATCTATCGGAATTTCAGTGTCATTTAATTTTTGAATTGTTTTGTAAATTAAACTATGTTTTGGTTCATAAAATACATTTTCATTTTTTCCTATTCTCTTGATGCATATATCCAAGGCTCTTTTATCAACGAGAAGAGTTCCAATTATTAGTCTTTCAAAATCAACAGCATTAGGTGGTATATTGCCATCAGTAATACTAGGTGCAGTTATTGGTTTTTTTCTCATTTAATTTATTTTTTTTGCCATCTTACTGAATTATTATACCACTTCACCATTCTTAAATTTGTCTCCCATGTCTTTTCATGTTGAAAGAGCATAATTTCTTTCTCATCTTTCTCTGACCAATGGTTGAAAAATTCACGTGTCATTGATTCATTAAATCCTTTTTCCTTTGCGATTGTCCTACATTCTGTCCAGAATTGTTCTCGAGTATTATCTTTATAGCCTTTATTGTTCGACAAAGATCTTTTTAATCTTGAAATTCCGGATTTACTTAGATTTAAAGGTGTTTTGGTGTTCTTACTGGTAATAGTTATCTCAATATCTGAAAAAGGAATGTCAACAGATTTACCTTTATAAGTAAATTTTAATATTGATTCTTCAGGCTTAAACTCAATTTGGTGAATAAATAATTTCTGTTCCATACCATAATCAATCTATTGTTTCATTATTCGAGCACGTTCCTTTGGAAAGTTCAATAATTTCTATCCCTTCTCTTGTTTGTAGTAGATTTTCAAGGTCAATTTGAGCATGTTTGAGACGATTATTAATAAAGTCAATGTCTCCCTGGTTTCTTTTGAACTGAAATACTTTTACCCTTTCATTATCTGGGACCGGAATAAATTCAAAACTTTCATCTAATAATTCTGTTTGAACTAAGTAATCCCAGTAACCATTTTCATTATACTTCCATTTTAAACCATCTGCAGTTTCCGTAGGTATATAGCCATCATCTGAATATGTATGATTTCTAAAGAATTGAGTTTTTAGTTTACAAATTGATTCATCCAACATAAAGTCATCCATTGAAACTCCAGCTGGCTTATGCTTCCATAAGAGGGTTCTAAACTCTCCTAAAATTATTTCAACAGGGGTATTTGTCAAACAGAACACTATACGCCCCCAATCGTACTTTAAAAGGTCCATGTAGCCTTGATCTTGCCAGTAATATATTTTGGGAAGAATAAGTTTGTTGTCAAATGTTTCTTTGTTGTATGAGGATTTTATATCGTCAACCACTTTGCCATGTTCAAAAACATTGAGCAAGTCCGGCTCACCTTGTTTAGTTTCGTCAAAGAATCGTTTTGTATTTTTCCTTAAAAATCGTTTCTGTGAGAATTTGCTCCATAAACGTATGCTGTCTTCTTCATTAAGTAAGCCTTTGGAAGTGTATTTATTCTCCATTCTTTCAACAATTCCATATTTAAGCTCTCTTGCTATTTTTAGAAGTCTTTTTTTTGCAGATGAAGAAAGAAATATTTTATCTTTAAAGGGTTTATATTCCTCAAGTTTTGCATTTAATTCTATGAGTTTTGCTTCTCTTTCACTGATTGATTTACCCAGTTTTAGAGTTTTTAATTCAGACTTTATTTTATCGATATCTTTGGTGGTCTTATAATATGGATTTTGAGATTCCTCTTTAGAACTCGATGCAAAATCACCTAAATAATGACACCTGAATTGATATCTATTTGATGTACACATGATTAAGATTCTTTTAAAAATAATTCTAACGATCCAAAAACTATTGTGTCTGCACTTGGGTAAAAAGAAAACAATGAAATTTCCCGACTATCTCCCAAACACTCTAAATAATAAGAATCTCCATCTTTCCATTTTTTTATTCTGTTTTGGTTCCTCTCTTTATCTTCCTTATATCCTAATTTTACTAATTCATTCATTGAGTTAATATATTCAGTAGGATCTGAAATTTTAATAGAAAAGTTTGTTTTCATAGTACAATGTTTTTAGAGAGGGATTTTACTCCCTCTGATTACTTTTTACTTTTCAATTGTTCTCTTTTTTTAGATACCATTAATTTCTCATCATCAGTTAGTTCAGTTTCTTTTTCTAATGAATTTAATTCTTCAATAGACAAAATAGAATCTAAGTGTTCTTGAAATCTTAGGATTTCTTTGTCGTCAACGGTAATTTTTACATTATTTTCTGGTGTGTTGTCAACGTAATCAACATCTATTGTATCGTTGTCAACGTTTTTTACAATTCCTTGATCTGCATTAATTGCATTTTGCATTTCAATTGACAATGGGGCCTTACCTGAGTTTAAAAGTAGTTTTATAACAGTTTTTAATCCCATTTTATCAAAGTCCTCTTTCCAATTTCCAAATCCTTTTTTATAGGTCTGAGAATAACGTTTTGCGTGTTGTTCAATCTCTTCATTGTACATGAATAAGGTTGCCTTGAAGCCATTGGTAAGTTCAAAATGAGAAGCGTATCCAATGACATTGTCAGATTTCTTGTTTTTCCAGTTAAATTTGTATCCTCTAAATGAGTCATCTTCTTCAATCTGTCCTTCATAAACCTTTTTAGCATCAAGGTCTAAATATTGACCAGTTCTCACGGCAAGTTGTTGAAATCCTTTATAACCAATTTGGAACTGTGCTTCTACATTATTAGTCTTATTGTTTTTAAAAGGAACAATCCAAGCATGACCTAATGAATTGTTTAAGGGCAGATTTAATGTTGTTGCTAAAAGTCCTGCATTAAGAATTGATTGTGGCACTGCATTTTTCAATAAATCATTACTATTTGAAATTTGAATGAGCGACGTGATAAATGTCGATTTACGTTCACCAAGTAATTCTTCAATTCTTTTAATTACTCCAGGGTCCTTTAAAAAACCAGATACTGTAGTTGTTGTTTTTGTTAATTCTTTTGACATAATGTTTAAAACGTTTTGTGAGGTTGCGTAAATAATTAATCTTGTAATTTAATTCCTTCAATTTCACAGTTAGGAAATTTTATATTGAACAGAGATATTGCCCTGTCAATAGATCTTACAGTCACATTAGTTCCTTTTAGAAAAGAACTTGTACTTTGATCCTTGTAAGAAATACAGTATGTTTTCATAATCTTTATTTTTGGTTTTGTTCTTTATATTTTTTTAATTGAGATTTCAAAAACAGTTTTGGTCTTACTCCTTTAAATGTCCAGTATGGTATTTCGCCTTTGTTTGACTTTTTGTGAAGAGTATCTTCACAAATGCTTAAAAACTTTGATGCTGCAGGCGATAATAAAATTTCTTCCTCTTCATTATTTACTATATACTGCATTAATACTCTGTGAAGCTGTTCGTCTGGAACTTTAGCTTCTATTACTAATCCTTCCATATTATTTTAGGTTTTCATTAAACTTTTCGATTATTTCATATAATTCTAACTTAATACTCTTATACATCTGATCTGTATCTTTATAATCATTAATGTAAATTTTAAAATCATTCCAAACTAGATCTTCTTCATAACTCTCAATTTTATTACTATCATCTACATATACTGGAGCTTGTAAAACCTTTAAAACATGTGATCCTTTAACTATAAATCCGAATTCATTAAATGACTGAGTTGTATATATTAATTGTACTCTATCATCCCATTCATTTTCTTCTTTCAATATGATTCTTGTGAAATCAATGGCTGTTCTTGAAATATCATTTATGTTCATTTTTTGTAACTGTGTTAATAATTGTTAAAATTTCAACCTTAGGTTTATTTAATTATATTTTTGCTTAATTAAATAAGGTTAAATATTATAAACTTTAATTAATTAAAATTTACATTACGAAAATATAATAAATTAAAATACAAAACAACAAAAACTTTAATTAATTAAAGTAGAATTGTTTAATATGTTGATTATTAGATAAATAAATTTCATGACACCAAATAAAAGATTAAGAATTTTAATAGCATATGCTTTATCTAAGGATATTGCACCTGACCAAAAAACTTTAGCTGAAGAGATGGGATTTACCCCTGTTCAGGTTTCTAATGTTATTAATGAGAAGAGTGAAATATCACCAAGATTACTTTTAGCATTAAAAAAGCTTATTCCTGAAACTAATGAGAAGTGGTTGATGGAGGGAGAACCGCCATTTATTTTTGATTCAGATTTTTATATTAAAAATGATTTAGAAAAAGAATTTGGAAACTTAAAGCAGGTCGAATTTGTAAATAATAAGTTTTCTATTAATTCCTTAGGTGTAGGTAATGTTTTAGGGTTGCCAAATAATCGAAAAATTTGGATACAATTAGAAGAAGATCAAAATGAAACCAATATTGTATATGAGTTGCAGGATAGATCTATGGAAAATGGATTTTATTCAATTTTCGAAAATTCACAAATTCTTATGAGTGAAATTGATTTTAAGAAAAACAAGACGCTTCCAATTCATGAAAATTTATTTTTAATAGTTACTAAAGACAGGCTGTTATTTCGCCAGATAATAGAACAAAATAATAATGAAAAATTCTTATGTTGTCATGCTTATAACGACAACTATTCAGATGTTAAAATAAACTATAACGATATTAATCAAATCTTTGTATACAGAAAAATAATTTCAACAAGACCACCAATACCAGCAATATAATTAAAATGAACACAAATTATTCATCCAGGCTTTTAACATTAATAAATTATTTACACATTTCACCCTATTCATTTTACAAATTATGTGGACTTAACTTTGATACATTAGATAGGATAATAGAAGGAAAAGAAAATTTTCAAGATCGGGTAATAGTAAAAATTACTAATAAATTTCCGGAAGTAAATGAGCTTTGGCTTAAAAATGAATCTGATATAATGCTAAAGGTTAACTATTTTGATTATAGGATCAACAAAATAAAATTTAAGCCAAGAAGTATTCCTCACTTAATAAAAGTATTACAAAAAACTTTTAATATGAAGTCAAATGAACTGGCCGTTTTCGTAGGGGTTAATAAATCAACAATTACAAGAATGAAAAATGGTGACTTCAATTCAGTTCGTCCAGAGACTGTTGATAAGTTTTTAAAAGCTTTCCCTGCGATGTCAAATGATTGGTTTGATTTTTAATATTCAACCATTTATTCAACTATTAATATAATACACAGATAATCAAATATATAAAATTTAGTTCTATGAAAATTTATACTAAAACAGGAGATAAAGGACAGACTGCATTATACGGCGGAACAAGAGTTTCCAAAGCCAGTGCAAGAGTGGACAGCTACGGAAATATTGACGAGCTTAATTCATTCATTGGTATTTCTAAAAGTCATATTGAAGATGAAGAGGTTTTGAAGCAGTTGAAAAAAATTCAGTTTGATCTGTTTACGGTAGGTTCGGAAGCTGCAACGCCCGTTGATAAATTAATGTTGGCTAACGGGAAATCACGTCTGCCACTGATTATTTCAGATACTGAGATCGAAGAGCTGGAGCAGTGGATGGATGCTTTTGAAGAAAAGCTGGAGCCACTACAATACTTTATTCTTCCCGGTGGTGGAAAATCTGCAACATTTTTACATGCTGCAAGAACCATCTGCAGAAGAGCAGAACGTTCTCTGGTTTTCCTGAATGAATCTGAAGAAGTACGTCCAGAGCTCATCAAGTACCTGAACAGGCTTTCTGATTATCTTTTTGTTCTGGCGAGATACATTTCAAAAATCAATAACGAACCGGAAGAATACTGGAATCCGAATGAAAGATAAAGCATTACTTTTCATTAACGGAGACCATCCCAAAAGCCTTCCGGATCCGGACCAATATGGTTTAATTGCCTGTACGGATGGTGCTTTTCATTATTTAAAGCAGTTAGGTTTTCCCTTAGATAAACTCGATTTTATTTCCGGTGATTTCGATTCCCATTCAGGAGCAGATGAAGGTGTTTATCAGGAAAAATTTATACTTACTCTGGATCAGGATAAAACAGATTTTCATAAAGCTTTGGAAATAATTTTAGAAAGGGGATGCTTTTCTGTAGATGTTTTCGGGGGAAGCGGCGGCGAGCAGGATCATTTTTTAGGGAATCTTACCGTTGCTTATGCATTTAAAGACCGGTTGAGGATAAAATTCTATGATGATTTTTCTGAATATTATTTTGTCCCGCAGAATTTTAAAATAAAAGGAGTTAAGAATAGAATGATCTCATTGTATCCTTTTCCTTCGGTTGAAAATATAACAACAACAGGATTGAACTGGCCTTTGACCAACGGAAATCTAAGCATTACATCAAGAATAGGAACCCGGAATTTTGCGGTTGAAGATGAAGTTTCCATTCAGTATCAATCAGGGGATCTGTTGTTTTTTGTAGGAATTAATGAAATAGAATATCCCGGAATATATTGAAACAATTCATAAAAATATCGGTTCTGCTTTTTGTAGCATTTTGTGTTTCTTCCTGTAAAACACAGGATTTTATCCAACCTGAATATGGGAAAAATAAATCAGGGAAATCTATTGAAATCAAAAAAGTATACAATTTCAGAACGGTCGGGAACATTAAAAATACTGAAGGCAGAACTTTAAAAGCAGGAAAATTTTACAGAAGCGGTCATCTTCATAAATTGAAGAAAAGATCCTTCAAAGAAATTCAAAACCTGGGAATAAAAGAAGTCATTGATCTTAGAAATTCAAAAGAAATATCTGATAAGCCGGATCAGCTTCCCGATGGCATCATTTATAAAAAATATTCAGCCTTTAAAGATGAGGGAGACCAGCTGACCAAAGCTAAAAAGCTTGTTTTAAAAGGAAAAGTTAATGGTTCCGATGCTGATAAAAGAATGATTGATTTCTACCGCGAATATGTAACGGAAAACCCGGAAGTGATCAAAAAAATCATCACTGAAATTCTGGAATCCGATCATCCGGTTCTCTATCACTGTACTGCAGGAAAGGACAGAACAGGAATCACAACAGCTTTAATTCTGACTATTCTAAAGTTTGATAAGCAAACAATTTACAATGATTATCTTTTATCCAATAACTACAGAGAAAAACTAGTCCTGAAAAGACTAAATCTCGCAAACAATCTACATTTTCTGTATCCCAAAATGGACGTAACGGTTCTTGAAAAACTGAGCTGGGTGGAAACCGCTTATCTCGATGCAGCTTTTGATGAAATCAATAAGAAATATGGCTCTACCGATGCTTATATTCAACAGGTATTGGGAATTTCGGCAGATAAGAGGGAAGAATATATTAAGAAGTTTACAAATTAATAATCTGTTCAGGTTTTTGCCTGACCCTGTTTTGAAATTTATAATAAATTTAACGCTTAAAAATCAAACTTTTTTAGCAATTTTGCATTTCGTAATTCACTTGTCAAGAAATGAAAATAAAGTACTCGGAACTTATTGATCAGACATTGTATTTTCCTACTGAGGAATTTAATGTTTCTGAGAACAATTTGTTATTTCACGATGTTCCTTTAATGGAAGTCGTTGAAAAATTTGGCACCCCGCTAAAAATTAGCTACCTGCCAAGAATTTCTCAAAACATCCAGAAGGCAAAAAGCTGGTTTAGGGAAGCTTTTGAGAAAGCCGAATATAAAAAGAATTATACCTACTGCTACTGTACAAAATCCAGCCATTTCAATTTTGTGCTTGAAGAAGCTCTTAAGAACGATATCTCTATCGAAACTTCTTCAGCATATGATATGGACATTGTAAAATCTCTTTACGAGAAAGGAAAAGTAGATAAAAATATTGAAGTCATTTGTAATGGCTTCAAAACCGATGATTATCTGGTGAAAATTTCAGAAATGATCAACAGTGGTTTTGAAAATATTACCCCGATCCTGGATAACTATCGTGAGCTGGATAAGCTTACAGAAAGCATAGATACCACTTTCGACATCGGGATCAGAATAGCTTCAGAAGAAGAACCGAAATTCGAATTTTATACCTCAAGACTAGGGATCGGATATAGAGATATTATTCCTTATTACAGCCAGAAAATAGCTGAACACCCAAATGCAAGACTGAAAATGCTTCACTTCTTCATTAATACAGGGATCAAAGACACAGCTTATTACTGGAACGAATTATATAAATGTCTCCGTGTATATGCCCGTTTGAAAAAAATTGCTCCGGAAGTAGATTCACTGAACATTGGTGGCGGTTTCCCGATCAAAACATCTTTAAACTTCGAGTACGATTATCAGTATATGGTGGAGGAAATCGTTTCTCAGATCAAAAAGTTCTGTGAAGAAGAAGGAGTAGAAGAACCTAATATTTATACGGAATTCGGAAGCTTTACAGTAGGGGAAAGCGGTGCAAACCTTTATAAAATCATCTCTCAGAAACGTCAGAACGACAGAGAGAAGTGGAATATGATCGATTCTTCATTCATGACCACACTTCCTGATACATGGGCAATTTCAAGACACTTTATCATGCTTCCATTGAACAGATGGGAAGATACCTATGAAAGAGTATTTTTGGGAGGATTAACCTGTGATTCAGATGATTATTATAATTCTGAACAGCATACGAACGCAATCTATCTGCCGGTTTTCAGTGATACAAAGCCTTTGTATATCGGATTTTTCCATACAGGAGCGTATCAGGAAACAATCGGAGGATATGGCGGTGTTCACCACTGTCTGATGCCTCAGCCAAGACACGTCCTGATCCAGAAAGACGAAAACGGTGAGCTTCAGTACGAAATTTTCCGTGAAAAACAGGAACCTGAAGATATTCTGAAGATTCTGGGTTACTAATTATTGCAAGTAACGGGAGTGACAAAGTTTCAATTTTAACCATTAAGGTTTTTGTAAGGCTTAAGAATAATTAAGATGTTTCACTTCATTAAGAAACTCTGCAAACGCAATAAAAATAAAGCTCTCAACATTTGAGAGCTTTTTCTTTTAAAAATATTTTGAAAGCTTATCCAGTTTCAGCTCTTCATAATCTGTAACCACGATATCCGCTAAAGTATAATCCTGATTTTTTGAATGCGGGCTTCTGTAGGCAGCGCAGAAGATTTTCGCTCTGTTTGCAGCCAGAATTCCGTTGGTAGAATCTTCAATGACCATGCAGTTTTCTACCGGTTCTTCTGCCATTTGTGACGCGAGAAGAAATACTTCAGGATGAGGTTTGGATTCCTTTAGAGCGGCACCACTTATTTTCCCGCTGAAATATTGTTCAAGCCCAAACTTTTCAAAAACCATATTGATGGTCGTCATCGTAGCCGAAGAAGCAAGGATGAGCTTAATACCGTTTTCATGATAATGTTG
Source organism: Chryseobacterium hilariae (assembly GCF_051400735.1). Classification (NCBI taxonomy): domain Bacteria; kingdom Pseudomonadati; phylum Bacteroidota; class Flavobacteriia; order Flavobacteriales; family Weeksellaceae; genus Chryseobacterium; species Chryseobacterium hilariae. The sequence goes on along the minus strand of NZ_JBLFFJ010000003.1, from coordinate 353,624 downwards.
GATTAATTCCCTTACTCCCGGAATCAGATCAAATTCCTCATCGTTATCAAAATAATCTTTGAAATATGATCTTTTAATAACGGCTATAGTTTCGTGGGTATGGCTTAAGCTATATTTCTGGATCAGCGTTTCACAGACTCTTTTTGTGGAAGCTCCTGTGAAAGAAGTGTAAAGGTCTTCGGAAACAGTAATTTCCAGCTCGTCGAAGGTGGCAAAATAAGCTTTTCTGTGCAGTGGTTCCGTATCTACAATAACCCCGTCCATATCGAAAAGAACAGCTTTTAAGGACATATTTTGTTTTTTTACAAAAATAACTTTTAAAATTTAAACATTAAAAAGATTTTATAATTAAAAATTCGGAGCTCATCACTCTTGATTTATAACTCAATGACTATTTTGTATCTTTGTGAAATCATTTAATCTTTAAATCATTTAAATTTTTAAATAAAACATGAGAACATACGCAGGAATTCCTGAAGAAAATGCAACGCTAGAGAACTCTAAAGTAATGCTGGTAACCGTTCCTTACGATGGGACTTCAACATGGGGAAAGGGTGCCGACAAAGGCCCTGAATTATTCCTTGACGCTTCTGAAAACATGGAGCTTTATGATATTGAAACAGGAACTGAACCTTATCTTGACGGAGTATATCTGGCGGGAGAAATTTCTGAAAATTCAAGTCCGGAAGCCATGACGGAAGCTGTTTACCAGAAAACCAAAGAGCTTTTGAACAACGAAGGAAAAGTATTTACTCTTTTTGGAGGAGAGCATTCGGTTTCTATCGGTTCTATCCGTGCGGTAGGAGAGAAGTTTGAAAATCTTACAGTTCTTCAGCTGGATGCTCATACAGACTTACGTCCTGAATTCCATGGGTCTACTTCTAACCACGCATGTGCGGTTTTTGAAGCGAACCAAAAGCATAACTTAGTTCAGGTGGGAATCCGTTCCATGGATGCTGAAGAAGCTCAGTATCTGCCGGAAGGAAGAGTGTTTTTTGGACATGAGATCGCAAACAATGACAATTGGATCAACGATGTTTTAGAAAAAGTTTCAGGAAACGTATATATCACCATCGACCTTGATGCTTTTGATCCGTCAATTGCTCCGTCTACAGGAACTCCGGAACCAGGCGGGCTTCAGTGGTACCCGACTTTGGAATTATTAAGAAAAGTATTTGAAAAATGTAATGTGGTAGCGTTCGATATCGTAGAGTTGATGGATTCTCCGATGGCTAAGCCAACAGCTTTCCTTGCAGCTAAATTATATTACAAAATGCTCGCTTACAACCATATTTATAACAACAACTAAAATTCCGCAAGAATCAGATTTTTTCTGCCCTATATTCTTTGGAAATTTGTGAGGTAAAAAAGAAATATTATGTCCGCACAAAGTCAGATAGATTATAACAGAATTGCCAAAGCGATAGAATATATCCAGAGCAATTTCAGGCTTCAGCCAAGCTTGGAGGAAGTGGCAGAGAATATTCACTTGAGTCCGGCTCATTTTCAGAAAATATTTACAGAATGGGCAGGAACAAGTCCTAAGAAATTTTTGCAGTTCATCAGCCTTGAGCATGCTAAAAATTTGCTGAAAGAAGAGAAAGCGACTTTATTTGATACCGCATATGAGACGGGGCTATCCAGCACAAGCAGGCTTCATGACCTCTTTGTGAACATAGAAGGAATGTCTCCGGCAGAATATAAAAACGGCGGAAAAAGCCTGAACATCAATTACAGCTTTTCCAAAAGCCCTTTTGGATATGTAATGGCAGCATCTACGGAAAAAGGGATCTGCTACATGGCTTTTGAAGAGGATAAAGAAACAGCATTGGGGAATTTATATGCTAAATTTCCCAATGCTTCTTTTTTTGAAAAACAGGATGCCCTGCAAAAAAATGCCCTGTCCATATTTGATAAAGACTGGACGAAACTCAACACGATTAAATTACATTTAAAAGGGACAGATTTTCAGCTTAAAGTCTGGGAAAGCCTTCTTTCTATTCCTATGGGAAAACTTTCCACCTATGGAAGTCTCGCTGAAAAAATAGGAAGCCCGAATGCCTCAAGAGCTGTTGGAACAGCGATTGGCAGCAACCCTGTAGCTTTTCTTATTCCATGCCACCGTGTGATTCAGTCTACCGGAAATATTGGAGGTTACCGATGGGGTAGCGGAAGAAAGCAGCTGATCGTGGGTTGGGAAAGCTCGCAGGTTTACAGAGGATAGTTTATTATTCCACAACAAAAAGTCGTAAAAGTTTTTAACACTTAAGTTATTTGAAGTTAACGGATTTTCTTCTTATTTGAACTTTAATTATTTTCAAGCTTTTTATCTAAAATATTCCAGAGTGTTAAAAAAACTTTTACGACTTTTGTGGTTAAAGAACTAATTAAAAGTCACTAATACATTATACTTTTTACAAACTAAAAATCATGAACAGCCTGTTTGAAGAAATATCAGAATATCCTTTAAATATTCTTCCGCACGACGGAACGGTCAATTATTATGGAAAGGTTTTCAGTAAAGAAAAATCTGATTTTTTCTATGATTATCTATTGAATCAGATTCCATGGGAAAACGATGAGGCGATGATCTTCGGAAAATTAATTTTAACAAAAAGAAAAGTAGCCTGGTTTGGAGAAAAAGCCTTTGAATATACCTATTCAAAGCGGACAAAACTGGCGAAATTCTGGACTCCGGAACTGTTGGAATTGAAGAAAAAATGTGAAGAAGCTTCAGGGGAAACCTACAATTCCTGTCTTCTTAATTTATATCACGATGGAAGTGAGGGAATGGCTTATCACAGTGATGGCGAAACCGATCTTAAGAAACACGGTGCTATTGCTTCCCTGACTTTTGGGGCTGAAAGAAAATTTTTATTTAAACATAAAACAACCAAAGAGAAAGTAGAAATATTTCTTGAAAACGGTAGTTTGCTGGTCATGAAAGGAACAACGCAGGAAAACTGGCTGCATAGGCTTCCTCCGACCACGAAGGTGAAAACCCCAAGAGTGAATCTTACGTTCAGAACGATTGAGGAGTAAAAGAAATTATTAACTCTGTTGACTGAGGCTCTTGAAGTCAGCAGGCCCATAATAAAAAAATCCGGTCGCTGAGGTTCTCGAAGCGACCGGATTTTATATTTTTATAAACTGGTATTTATACTGTCATTGATGGCTGAGGTTCTCGAAGCCACCATTTCTTTTTATTTCAATACATCTGCTTCAATAGAGCTGTCATTATACACTTTGATGAAAGCTTTCGTATAATCGTCTTTTGTGGCAAAATTTGGATTCTCCATAAACTTCTGAGGATTTATCGCAAAAAGCGGCCACCATGTGCTGCTGATCTGGATCTGAATTCTGTGACCTTTCTTGAAAGTATGCATGACATCCTGCAGTTTGAAATTCACAGCAGTTTTTTGGTTAGGTACCAACGCTTCTCCTTTTTCTCTGGAATTCCTGAATCTGGCTGGCATGATCTCACTTCTTACCATTTGATGATAGTTTGGATAAACCACACCGTCTTTCTTTTCTGCAGGCTTAAAATCTTCAGGATAAATATCAATCAGCTTTACTGCAAAATCTGCATCCGTAGAAGTGGAAGCAATATTCAGCTTAGCCATGATCTCTCCTGCAAAGCTGATGTCTTCTGTTAAAACATCCGTTGTAAACGTCAGAACATCTGGCCTGCCTACTGCAAATCTCTGGTCTTCCGACATATAATTTTTAGGGGTAAAACCATTGAAATCTTTCAGGTTGTCAGAACTTAAAACCGGATTGTTCGGGTCGCTGTAGTATTCTGAAAAACCTTGTCCTGCAGCTTTTTTAAGTGTTCCGTCAGTTAAATAAAAATTAACTTTCTGGGCGTTCTTCGGAGGATAAGAGGCAAATTCTCTCCATTCTTTGGATCCTGTATCATACATTAAAGCTTCCGGAAGGCCGGCATCTTCTTTCGTGTTTCCTTTTAAATAATGACTGAAAAATTTAGTTTCAATATTTTTTTGGTAATACGTTGCAATACTGTCACCGAAATAGATCTGGTTGTGGAAATGTTTTCCCTGCTCCTGAGCCCAAGCCCCGTGAGAGAAAGGACCCATTACAATCGTATTTTTAGCTTTTGGACTTGTCTTTTCTATGGTTTTGTAAATATTCAGCGGTCCTGAAAGATCTTCTGCATCAAACCAGCCTCCAACAGTCATTACCGCATGATTTATATTTTTTAAATGAGGAAGAAGATTTCTTTTCTGCCAGTATTCATCATAATTAGGATGATTCATAATCTCCGTCATAAAAAAATTGTTTTTGTAATATTTTTCATAACCGTCCTTTAAAGTTCCCATATCCCTGTAAAACTTAAGACCATCTTCCGAAGTCTGTTTTACGAAAGTATCCATATACCAGGCTTTGTTTTCTGGTTTTGTCTTCTGAATCCCGAAAACAGGGAAGGTTCTGAAATATCCCAGCATGAACCTGCCGTTGTGAAGAAAATCATCATTCCAGAAATCCGAAATAGGAGCCTGAGGCGATGATGCTGCCAAAGCCGGGTGCTGTGCCAATATTCCTGCCGCAGTATAAAATCCCGGATATGAAGTTCCATATTGGCCGGCCTTACCATTATTATCTTTAACATTCTTTAAAAGCCATTCTATAGTATCATAAGTATCCGTGCTTTCATCCACATCTTTTTTGGTTTTGCGGTCCACCTGAGGGGTCATATTGGTAAAAGTACCTTCACTCATGTATCTTCCGCGGACATCCTGGAAGACAAAAATATACTTATCCTTCATCAGGAACTGGTTAGGTCCCAGTTTGGTTTTGTATTCATTTTCACCGTAAGGAGCGATGCTGTAGCAGGTTCTCTGCATCAGGAAAGGATATTTGTTCTTATTTGAAATATCTTTCGGAACATATACTGCTGTAAAAAGCTTTACCCCGTCACGCATTGGGATATAGAATTCCTTTTTGGTGAAATTATCTTTTACGAAAGTATCCTTCTGGTCTTTGCTCTGTGCAAGTCCAAGGATAAAAAAGAAAATAAATAAAATTGAAATATGGATCTTCATAAATAAAATTTACCGCTAATTTAGAAATAAAATGGCTTCAATACACCTATAGCGACAATCTTTCAATGGAAATTAGAAGAAAATAAAAAACTCTAAAGCTCTTAAAGTATAAACACCTGCCGGGAACTAAGGAGGATTATAAAAAAACATCCCCAAATGGGGATGTTTCGTAAATATTTATTGAAGATTAACTATTTGAAAAATTAAGCTCTTAAATATCTTGAATAAGCATAACCTTCCTGACCGTCATCAGTTTTTACTTTCCACCAGTCATCAGAAGTCTGCTCGATTAAAGTTACCGATGAACCTTTTGCAGCTTTTCCTACTACAGCAGCTTCAGTAGAAGGCTCCTGTCTGATGTTAAGATTAGAATCTTCTGTAGCTACCGTTAAAGAAGCTCCTGAAGTTAATCCTGCTACCTGTACATCAATATTGATATCTGAAGCCGAATAAGTAGAGTCAATAGTTCCCAGGGCATTCCATACTGCATCTTTTGCTGCTGTACTGGAAGCATTTCCTGTAACATACAGAATACCATCCTGCTCCTGAACCTGAAGGTTAGAAATTCCTGCAGACTGAGCTGCTGAAACTACGCTTGAATATTTATCTTGTAATGTGCTCATCTTAAAATTATTTTACCACTAGGTTATTGTTATACTTTCCGATTTTCAAAGCATCTACAGATTCTTTGATTTTTCTTGCCTGAAGGCCTGAAACATTTCCTGTAAGGGTAAGCTGTCCGTTTACAACCTCTACTTTTACAGAAGGGAAATCTTTAACAGCGTCCTGAACTTTTTTCTGAACTGCAGGATCTACAGCAGATGTTGTTTCTACTGGTGCAGGAGTAACGGGAGCAGCTACAGTAGACATATCCATTACTTCTTTTACTCCTGTAATGGCTTTTAATTTTGCAATCATGGCATCCTTAGACTGCTGGTCTTCGAAAGTTCCGCTTAAATGAGCCACTCCTTCTTTTACTTCTACAGAAGCATTGGGATTAGAAGTTACCACAGTTGTAGCCTGAGTTTGAAGATCGGCATCTGAAATTTTCTTTTTGCAAGACACCGCTCCAAAAGATATAGCTACAGCTAATGCAGCCATTGCGATAGTTTTTTTCATAGTTGTATATTTATTAATGTTGTTAATACAATCAAATGTAATAATAAAATTTGTACCAAAATAATAAAAACTCAATAAATGTTTCTTAATTTTTTTACAATATTTTCGAAATCAGCGATTTAATTTTAATGTATTATAAACTTAATCTAAACTTAACGGAATTCAGACAAAATCTTGTACCAATTGAAAAACTATTATATTTGTGGGAATTGAACTATATATATGAAAGGACAAAATAAACTTTTTATTGCCATTATCGTTGCGCTTATCCTTGGAGTAGGAATCGGAGGTCTGGTACACATACAGTATCCTGAAAGTGCGGAACCGTTTTCCAAAAACATCAAACTGTTGGGAACCGTTTTTATCAGGCTCGTACAGATGATTATTGCACCGCTGGTTTTTACCACACTCGTTGTTGGAATTGCCAAAATGAGCGATATCAAAATGATCGGAAGGGTAGGAACGAAAGCAATGCTGTGGTTTATCAGCGCTTCATTGGTTTCTCTTTTTATAGGTTTGGTATTGGTCAACTGGCTGGAGCCGGGACATGTAACCAAACTGCCTATTCAGGATGCAGCTGCCGCAGAAGATCTTTTAAAAAGCAGTAAAGGTTTTTCTCTGGAAGACTTCGTAAAACATATGATCCCTAAAAGTTTATTTGAAGCTTTTGCCACTAATGAGGTGCTTCAGATTGTTGTTTTTTCCATTATGTTTGGGGTAGCTCTTGCTAATTTAGGGGAAGAATATTCAAAGCCGGTAGTTAAACTTTTTGATATTATTGCCCATGCTATTCTTAAAATGGTAGGCTATATCATGTGGTTTGCACCGCTTGGAGTTTTGGGAGCTATTGCTGCCGTAGTGGCCATGAACGGGTTTGAAATATTCAAAGTTTATGCAATTTATCTGAGAGACTTTTTCTTTGCCTTGGGTGTACTTTGGCTTGTTCTTCTATTGGTAGGCTATCTGATCTTAGGAAACCGTCTTTTCGAACTTCTTAAAAGAATAAAAGCCCCGTTACTGATTGCTTTTTCAACAACAAGTTCAGAAGCTGTATTTCCGAAGCTGGTGGAAGAGCTTGAAAAATTCGGATGTAATAACAGGGTAGTATCATTCATTCTGCCTTTAGGATATTCATTTAACCTTGACGGAAGTATGATGTATATGACGTTCGCTTCCATCTTCATTGCCCAGATCTATGGTATTGAAATGGAAATTGGGCAGCAGATCACAATGCTTTTAGTTTTAATGCTTACTTCAAAAGGAATTGCCGGAGTTCCGAGAGCTTCTCTGGTGATTATTGTGGCAACCTGTTCCATGTTCGGAATTCCGCCGGAAGGTATCGCTTTGATCCTGCCGATCGACCATTTCTGTGATATGGGAAGAAGTATGACGAATGTATTAGGAAATGCATTGGCCACTTCCGCTGTTTCCAAATGGGAAGGACAGCTTGAAACTACACCTCAGGAAGTTTAAATCAAACATGACAAAACAATATATAGAGAATCATAGACAATATTTCCTTACAAAAGGCCTTACCGTAATCAATTCGGTCTTTTCTGATGATGAGATTGAAAAGATCGCAAAGAGCATTCGAAATGCTGATAACTCGAGAGAGAATTTCAGAAAATCTGATGACCTGTTTGCTGTAAGACAGTTCCTGAAAGAAATTCCGGAAGTTAAAGATCTGATATTTAACGATACCATTAAAACCATTGTAAGAAAGCTCTTCGGAGAAAAGTATTTTGCTGTAAAAAGTATTTATTTTGACAAACCGGAAACCTCAAACTGGCATGTGGCCTATCATCAGGATCTGACAATTTCAGTAGATAAAAAACTGGAAATGGAGGGCTTCGGGCCATGGACAACCAAGAATAATCAGTTTGCTGTACAGCCGCCTCTGCCGTTTCTTGAGAACATTTGTACCATCAGGATCCATCTGGATGATACGGATGAATATAACGGAGCTTTGAAAGTTATTCCGGGATCTCACACCAAAGGCATCTACAGACCGGAAACGATAGACTGGAGTAAGGAAACGGAAAAATTCTGTGATGTACAGAAAGGTGGTATCATGATTATGAAACCTCTTACGCTTCACGGTTCCAACAGAACTACCGATGGCAGGAGAAGAAGAGTGATCCACATAGAGTTTTCTGATATGGAGCTGCCACAGGGACTAAAATGGTCTGAAAAATTGAATTAAAATCAGCTATAAAATGGTATCAGACGAAAATCAATTTCCGTCCATTGATTCAAAAACTTCTAAAGGCTTGACTGTGGCTATTAAAGTTTTTTTTTCAATATTCGCCATATTGACACCGCTGATGATGATTTTAATGGTATGGTTTACCTTTGCTTCAAACAGCATTAAGTTTGAAATAAAAATTTTAATTGTTGTATTAGCGATATTGGTTATTGGGCTATTTGTATGGCTTTTGAGAGTACAAATAAGAGAAAAATCAACCACCAAAATAATTCGGGCAACGGTTGACAAAACAGGAATTCATCATTATAGTAATCAGGGCTTAGTAAAATCAATACAGTATAATCAACTGATGCCAAATCCTGAAAACGGAGAATATGACATTTTTATATATCTTGACCAGAGCGATACTGATATGGATTTGTGTTTTTATATATTCGATGATGCGGGAAATAAAGTGGTAAGGAAAGCATTATTCATAGAAGGAGATATTGTAATTACTAATGGAAATTCATTAAAAAAGCATTTCATAAAAGGAATTAGTATGTTCAGGCCCGATTTGAAAATTGCGCCCGGTGTTCTTGATCTATATAAATTAAAGAACAATAATAAACCTGCTTAAACTTATTAATACTGGTTTAAATCTATATTAGCTGAAAATTTTTAATAAAAAGAATCCCCTCGAATTTTTCGAAGGGATTCTTTATTTACCAATTATTGGAGATCGTCTTTTTATAGTGTTTTTTTGTATTTTCTTTATGATAAAAAAGCAATATGAGAAATTCTTTTTTATCTGAATTATTTGAAAACATGGGACTGTCAACAGTCATTTTTCTTTTTATAACATCCTTAATTATTTTGTCTTGGCTGCCGAAACCAGTAATGGGTGAAATTCCTTCAATTTTAGACGATTCATTTATCTTTACTCTGTATATGGCAAAGGTTTGCTTTGGATGAAAATTTTCAATTTGTGATACATCTGTCTGGCCATCATCGCTAGTCTCATCGTCACAGGAAGTAAATGTAAGACCTATAAATTTGTATTTATTTTTATCTAAATAAGAAAAAGTTTTCTTTAAAGTTTCAAGCTCTGAATTCTCATCTTTTGAAGGTGTAGTGCTTAAACGATATTTCGGAGTGCAGGAAGAAATAGTTAGATTTTTGTCATTGACTCTACTTAATAAAACCAAATATCTTTCGTTGGTTTCTACATTTATTTCACAAGCACCAGAGTATGAATTCCCGATTAACCCCCCTTACATTTAATGTTTTAAATTTTGTTCCCTTATATAATTTTTCAAACTCAACATCTGCTTTATATGTTCTCTGCTCGGCATTTTCACCATAAACTCTTATAATTTTAATAATACCTACAACATTGGCATTTAAATAATCTTGTGCTAAAGTTTCTCTTATACATTTACAGGCTGATACTTTAATGATACTTAAAAAAACAAAGAATAGTAATAATAGTTTTTTCATTTATAATAATGTTTTTATTTAACAGAAATCTCATCAATAAAAATATAAGACTCACCGCCAGCTCCCTGATGCCATTCCGGAAGCTTTCCGAAGTAATACGCTTTTACTTTGATGTACCTGGCTTCAGTAGGAAGGATTTCAGCGGAGAAATCCTTAATCTGTACTTTTTCGTCTCTAGCATCAATCGTATGGTCGATGTTTTTCAGAAGGATAAAGTCTTTTCCGTTCATGGAAGCATAATATTCCACTTTTTTAGGCATCAGGATCCATGCTTTGCTGTCCTGAAGATAAGTGGATGATAATTTAGTAATTTGTTGTGGAGATTTTAAATCGATCACTGCTTCAAAATCCTGTCCCTGGTAACCGTGCCATTCACCCTTTCTCCAGTTCACATCACCGTTGATACCATCAATAAGAGCCAGTTTTCCATTAGCCATATATTGCGGGTTAACTTTTGAATTAATGGCAATATCCCAATAATTAGGTCTTCTGTTGAAATTGGCTACAGTAACAGAGCTTTTTTCTCCATTTCTTTCCGAATAGGCGAGAACCTGAGTGGTTTTACTGATGGTAAAAGGTCCTTTATAGGCTGTAAAAGTTTTTCTTACGTTAGCATCACTTTCGCTTAAGGTCATATAATATACTTTATCAGCAGGGTTCAGTGGAGTGATCTGTACTTTCGCAGAAAAATCGAAGATCCTGTCAGAGGCAATAACCGGTGCCGGAGTCAGCTGTGTGTATTTGAAATCCTTTAATGGCTTGCTGTTTTCAAAACCTAATTTCTGCAGTTCGGATTTGCTGGTGTTCTTGGTGATTACTTTCGTGCTTCCGTCTTCCATATGAATTTTAACCTCATCAAAATAAGGTGTAGTTGTCTGCCATTCGGGCAATCCCGGTGTTACAGAATAAATTCCCAGTGAGCTTAAGATATACCAGGCACTCATCTGGCCGCAGTCTTCATTTCCGATAAGCCCGTCCGGACTGTTTTTATAAAAATGATCAAGGATATATTTAATCTTCGCATCTGTCTTTTCCGGTTTCCCCACATAATTGTATAAATAAGCAATGTGATGGCTTGGTTCATTCCCCTGAGCATACTGCCCCATCAATCCTGTGATGTCTGCCTGCTCTCTTCCTGTGGTTTTTTCCGGTGCGGTGAAAATAGCATCAATGAACTGTTCAAATTTTTCTTTCCCACCGTGAGCTGCGATCAGTCCTGGAATATCCTGCTGTACCGAATAGGAATAGTGCCATGAATTTCCCTCCGTATAATTATTGTTCACCTCTCTTGGGTCGAAAGGCTCATACCAGTTTCCGTTCTTTCTCGGCTGCATAAAGCCGTTGTTCGGATTGTAAAGATCTTTCCAGCTCTGGGAACGCTTCATGAAATACTGATAATCTTCTTTTTTACCTAAAATCTTAGCCATTTGTGCAATACACCAGTCGTCGTAGGCATATTCCACCGTTTTAGAAACACTTTCATGCTCATCATCCATACTGATGTAATTATTCTGTTTATAAGCATTTAAACCGAAAATATCCAGCATGGCAGAATTTTTAGACGCTTCGAATGCTTTGTCATAATCAAAACCCTTAATACCTTTAGCCATCGCATCTGCAATTACAGATACAGAATGATAGCCAATCATGCATTCCGTTTCATTGGAAGCCAGTTCCCAAACGGGAAGTTTTCCGCCCTGTTCATACTGTTTGATAAAAGTATTGATGAAATCTGCCGTTCTTTTCCTGTCGATCAGTGTCATCAGCGGATGGGCAGCCCTGAAAGTATCCCAAAGCGAGAATACGGAGTAATAATCAAATCCATTAGCTATGTAGAGTTTGTTATCGCGGCCTCTGTATTTTCCATCCACATCCATATTGATATTCGGTTGGGTGAAAACATGGTAAAGCGCTGTATAGAAGACAGAAAGTTTATCCTTATCATCAGATTTTACTTCAATTTTTGCCAGTTCCTTGTTCCAATCGGCTTCAGCCTGTTTTCTTACACCCTCAAAATCATTGGATTTTCCTTCTGCCAGCATATTTTTTTCCGTTCCTTCATAACCTGTCGGAGAAATGGCAACTTTTACACTGATCTTTTCTCCTTTCTTAACATCTGCTGAGAATGCCAGAGCCAGTTTTGTTCCTGTGAAAAGTTTGTCTTCCTGCTTTCCATTAACCTCTTTCTTTGAGATTTTCATGGGTTTTGAAAATTCAATTCTGGCGTAGATATACTGATTGGCTGCCCAGGCTTCACTTCTTCTGAAAACTTCAATGGTTTTGTCATCAATAATCTTTACTTCACCTTCCAGCAGTTTATCCCTATGGTTGAGATCCAGAATAATATTAGCCTTACCGGAATTATTAAAGATGTATTCATGATAGCCGACTCTTTTGGTAGTGGTCAAGCGAACATTAATATTGTTTTTATCTAATTTGACGGAATAAAATCCTGCAGAAGCCTTTTCATTTTTATGCGAAAATTTTGAAGAATAATCTTTAGAGCTTAAACTTGCATTTCCCATCGTAGGCATCAGCATAATGTCTCCGTAATCCGAAACCCCTGTTCCGTTGAGATGCGTATGCGAAAAACCATAGATCACAGAATCTGAATAATGATAACCGCTGCATCCGTCCCAGCTTCCGTCTATCCTTGTATCCGGCGAAAGCTGAACCATCCCGAACGGAACAACAGCTCCGGGAAAGGTGTGGCCATGATCTCCTGTTCCTATAAAAGGATTTACACATTGGGAATAATTCTGGGAATATATAATCTGGGCAATAAATAACGAGAAAACTGCCAGTCTTTTTTTCATATCATAATTTTATACAACGAATATATTAAAAAACACATCAATACAGGAAGAGTTAAAGAGTAAACGCAATGGTAAATAAGGCTTTTGTAAAGTATTAATTATTTTAAGATAAACAAAGCCGTTTCACTTATTACAGTTTAAACTTCTCCTTCAAAAAGATCACTTAAATAGTTTTGCTGATCAACTTCCGTTCGGTCTGTCCCCAGGAATTTTTTCCAGGCTCGGGACTCATGATATACAATGCCCATTTCCCAAACACAATACGTGGGAAGATGAATTTTGTTCCTGTCCCAGACTTCAAATTTTCCTGAACCGTCATAGTAAACACTTTCCCATAATTCGTTTTCGCTTCTCCAGGTGCAGACCAATAACAGGTAATGCTCACCGCATCTGTGCATAATGACAAAGCCCAGTTCCTCTTTATTCTGAAAATTTTCTTCAGCATTTTCGATGCAGGTTTTTGCATTGATAATATCCTGAGCAGAAACTGCAGACGGTTTTTCGGCAAGGTCATACCATTTGAATCTAGTCTTTCCTAGCACAAAAATACCTTTGGGAGATGCATATTTAGAAGGATAGCTGTTGGTATTCATAGGTCATTTGTATGGTGATAAAATTGTATTGTAAGAATGAGGATAATAAATATAACGTTAGAATTTTTATAATCTTATTTATCACATCAGGTTATAGATTTTATTGATTCTAAATTGTCGAAAAAATCCGTAAATTTGTGAACAATTTATATTTAGTATGTTGACGAAAGAAAAGGTTCAAGATTTCCTTAAAGAGATAGAAGTAGACGATTTGGTGAGTAATTTTCAAATCATGGGTAACGATGTTTATATTGACATGACAGCCCATTCACCGGCAATGCACGAAAAGAAAAAGCTGGAGGCAGCCATGAAGCAGGCTTTTGCCAGTGAGTTTGGAGAAGATATTAATCTGAAATTGAAAATTGTTTCTCCTGAACCCAGCGAGATTCAGCAGAGCCAGATTAAAGGTAAGCAGATTGCGGGAATTCAGAATATTATAGCTATCGCTTCCGGAAAAGGAGGTGTAGGAAAATCTACTGTGGCTGCAAATATGGCAGTTACTTTAGCTAAAATGGGTTTCAAAGTAGGATTGCTGGATGCCGATATCTATGGACCGTCTGTTCCTACGATGTTCGATACAGAGGGTGAAAAGCCAATCTCAGTAGAAGTTAACGGGAAAAGTATGATGAAGCCTGTAGAAAATTATGGGGTGAAAATGCTGTCTATCGGATACTTCTCAGGAGCCAATCAGGCTGTAGTTTGGAGAGGACCTATGGCTTCCAAAGCTTTGAACCAGATGATCAGGGATGCAGCATGGGGTGAACTTGACTTTTTATTGATCGATCTTCCTCCGGGAACGGGAGATATACATTTATCCATCATCCAGGAAGTACCTGTAACGGGTGCTGTGATTGTGAGCACACCTCAGCATGTAGCATTGGCAGACGTAAGAAAGGGGATCGCGATGTTCCAGATGGAAAGTATTAACATTCCGGTTCTTGGATTAATCGAAAATATGGCGTATTTTACGCCGGCAGAACTTCCTGATAATAAGTATTACATCTTTGGACAGCAGGGAGCTCAGTATCTTGCTGAAGATCTGGGGATTCCGGTATTGGGAGAGATTCCATTGATCCAGAGCATCAGGGAAGCAGGAGATGTCGGAAGACCGGCCGCGCTTCAGGAAGGGTCTAAAATTGCAGAGATCTATACAGAAACGGCAAGAAATATGGTAGAAAGCCTTGTAGAAAGAAATAAAAATCTTCCACCTACGGAAGCCGTAAAAATTTCGACTATGGCAGGATGCTCACCGAAAGCTAAAAAATAATGATTTTCAATTAAGTTTGAAAAAGCCGAATTGAACTAAAGAAATATGGAAACAAATATAACACACGAAGATACAGTAACGAGAGTAATGGAAGCTCTGGAAAGCATCAGACCGTTCCTGAATAAGGATGGAGGTGATATCGAGCTTATTGACGTGAAGGATAACCAGGTTTTTGTAAAACTTCTGGGGAACTGTTCCGGGTGTTCGCTGAATTTTTCAACCCTGAAACTGGGCGTAGAAAATACCATTAAGCAACATGCCCCGGAGATTGAAAAAGTAATCAATGTAGAGTAAAAATTACACGAAATATTTTTTAAAGACAGGTTTTTTCAGCCTGTCTTTTTTTGTGTTTTGATTTCCTGATAGCGTTCTTAAAAATTATATTTGAATTGGTATTTTAAAATCCTGCAAATTAATACATTATAGCAGTTTTTATATTGATTTTTATTGGCTTTATTGGTTTTTTTAATTATATTTGTTAAAAACGCATCTTATGTTTGAATTTCTGCAAAACTTGGAACCACTTCATCAGGGGTTCTGGTATACAGCCATAGCAGCCAGCTTTATCTTCTTAATTCAAACGGTTCTTACTTTTGTCGGAGGCCATGGAGATACAATACATTCTGATTTTAGCGGCGACAACCATGCTGACAGTCCTTTTCAGTTATTTTCTTTTAGAAACCTGATCAATTTCCTTTTAGGATTCGGATGGAGTGGTGTAGCCTTCTACGGCTCAATAGGCAGTAAATCGCTGTTGATCTTTGTTGCAGTGCTTGTAGGAGCCGGATTTATATTCCTGTTCTTTATTCTTATCATGCAGATCCTTAAGCTTACGGAAGACAATACATTTAAGATGGAAAACCTGATTGGAAGAGCAGGAGAAGTTTATCTTACCATTCCGGCAGATATGGGTGGCAAAGGCAAGATCACGATTTCTGTAAACGGAACCAGCCATGAACTTCCTGCGATGACAGAAGAAAAAGAAAATATTCCGTCCGGTGATTCTGTGAGGGTCACTTATATCTATGATAAGATCCTTGTCGTTTCAAAAATTTAATTCATTATCAACCATTATAAAAACTATTTATGGCAATACCAGGAAGTCTTATTTTAACATTAGTTATCGTACTTGTACTATTCGTCACATTTTTAGCCCTTATTTCGAGGTACAAAAGATGTCCTTCGGATAAAATTTTGGTTATTTACGGTAAAACAGGCGGTACCTCAGCAAAATGTATCCATGGAGGCGGTGCTTTTGTTTGGCCTGTTATTCAGGATTTTGCTTACCTTGATCTGAAACCTATTTCTATAGAGGCCAATCTTACCAATGCCCTGTCCAGACAGAATATCCGCGTGGATGTACCATGTAGATTTACCATTGCTATTTCTACAGAGCCGGATTCTATGGGAAATGCAGCGGAAAGATTATTGGGATTGGCTCAGGAGCAGATCCAGGAACTTTCTAAAGATATCCTTTTCGGGCAGCTTCGTTTGGTGATTGCCACGATGACAATTGAAGAAATCAACTCAGACAGGGATAAATTTTTAGACAATATTTCTAAAAACGTAGATACAGAATTAAAGAAAATCGGTTTAAAGCTGATTAACGTGAACGTAACGGATATCAGAGATGAATCCGGATATATTGAAGCTTTGGGTAAAGAAGCTGCAGCAAAAGCGATTAACGAAGCGATTATCAGTGTTGCCGAGCAAACAAAGATCGGGGAAACCGGAAAAGCAATTGCAGACAGAGAAAAAGACACTCAGATTGCTGAAACCCAAAGAGACAGAGACGTAAAAATTGCCATCACACAAAAAGATAAAGAGATCAGTATTGCAGCCGCCGTAAAAGATGAATCTATAGGTAAGGCAGAAGCTGAAAAAGAATCCAGGATTGCCACTTCATTAGCGAATTCTATCGCTGTAAAAGGGGAGAACGAAGCAAAAATTACGATCGCCAACTCTGATGCTGAAAGAAGGGAAAAAGAAGCTGAAGCATTGAGAATTGCCACAGCTGCCGAAAAGGTGCAGGCTGCACGATCTTTGGAAGAATCTTACCTTGCTGAACAGAAAGCGGAAGCCGCAAGAGCAGAAAGAGAACGTTCTACCCAGCAGGCCAATATTGTAGTTCATGCAGAAATTGCGAAACAGAAAGCCATTATCGATGCGCAGGCCGAAGCAGAAAAAATCCGACTACAGGCAAAAGGAGAAGCTGATGCTATTTTCGCAAAAATGGAAGCAGAAGCAAAAGGTCTTTACGAAATCCTGACCAAGCAGGCTCAAGGTTATGATAAAATAGTACAGGCCGCAGGAGGAGATACCAACAGTGCCTTCCAATTGCTGCTCATTGAAAAGCTTCCTGAATTGGTTAAAACCCAGGTGGAAGCGGTTAAGAATATTAAAATTGATAAAATTACGGTTTGGGACAGTGGAAACGGGCAGGACGGAAATGGTTCTACCGCTAATTTTGTTTCAGGAATGATGAAAACAGTACCACCTCTGAATGATCTATTTAATATGGCTGGTCTTAATTTACCCGAATATTTAAAAGGAAAACCGGATGAGGTTAAAACAGAAATTGTAACCGTTCCGGAAAAGAAAGAGAAAAAGAATTTTGATGATATGAGTCTGGAGCCTGAACCACCGAAAGCATAATATTAAAAATATTGAGGATAAGCCCCGGGCGGAAAGCGAAGCTTTCCGCCCGGGGCTTTTACTTCAAATTGTTATCATATTTTTGAATGACCTCTGTAAAATAATTTATAATGAATTTCACGAATTATTTTTATTTTAAATGTAATTACAAGTCAAAAAAGGCCCGGAATCCCCAGGCCTTTCAATCAACTCAATCATATTCTATTTTACAATAACCCTCTTGATGTGGCCCTCAGAAGTTTTCACAAGATAAACGCCTGCAGAAAGCTTTGAAGTGTCTATCGTTAAAGCATTTTTCTCCTTTCCGAGCATTTTACCTGACATATAGTACAGCTCATAATCCTGTGCCCTGTTGAAGTATAATGTATTTCCTTTCGTTACAGGATTAGGAAATACATTGAATGTCGCTCTATCTGTTTTTATTTCCCCGGTTCCTAACGTTGGTGGAGAAGCAACTTCATATATGGATAATGTTCCGCTGATTTCGTTAGCGATAATAATATAGCCTGTTGCGTTTGTCGTATTCCCTGGTGCAATGTAGGTAATACCTTCAGGTCCGTTATCACCGCCGTAAGCTGAAGTAGACCGGGAATGCTTATAATCTGTGAATACAGGATGATTAGGATCCGTAATATTATAAACCATTACCCCTCCGGTTCTTTCTAAAGTGATAAAAGCGTAAGTCTGTCCATTGATGGTAGCCAAGGCAACGCCTTCCGGTTCAGGACCTTTGGCGCGGCTTCTGTTTTTAACACCGTTGCTCTCATTATCAGCATTAAAAATAAGTGCATGCTTTGCGAAAATGTATCTTTCAAAACGGTCACCGCTATCATATACCAACTGTTTTGTATTTGCATTGAAAATAGAGAATGAACGTGCTCCCAAAGCTGAAATCTCTTCAAATTCTGAGTCTGCATCCGTATTACCTGTTGCGCTGGAAACCCTGAATCTTCCTAAGTTATGAGAAGCCTTTAGCATAGATGCCTGAGGAAAGAGAACAGGGTCCAATGTATAAGTATTGGCTCCTACCGTTGTTCTTTCACTGTATCCGGAAAGATCTTTTTCATCCCCTTCATTGGCTGTGACGATATAATTGGTAGTTCCTATTTTGTAGTTCTGCACTGCATCAGGAATGTAATAGGCTTTCACCGGCCAGTTGGCAATCAGTACCTCACCATTATTATCCGAAGCATCAAAACCGTTACCCGGTAGGCTCATATCTTTCTTACCCAATCCCCAGATTCCTGTAATTGCTTTTGTGGCTAAATTGATTTCGGCGATTGCATTATTTTCCTGCAACGTTACCCACGCTTTCTGACTGTCTGAACTTACCGTAACATATTCAGGTTCCAGATCCTGGGAAAGGGTATTGTTTGTTCTCACTTTTCTCAGTCCCGTTGCCATTAAAGCGGCTGTCTGAGAATCAAAACTGTTAAAATTAAGGGTTGTAACATTACTTTGCGTAAGGTTTCCTATACCACCCGAGATATCAATGATGCTGATCGTTCCCTCAGGATCAGTGGTATAGGCATCATTGGGCTCACCCTCATTAGCCGTGATCACTTTTGTTCCGTCCGGAGTGAAGGTGATCATATCAGGAAGAGCACCTACGGTTACCTGTTTCAGGAAGTTTCCGTTAATATCAAAAAAGACCACAGAACCGTTCTGTTGTGGATCTGCATTCGGAGAAGCCGTTGCAATGATTCCGTTTTTAACGGCGATACTTGTGATTCCTCCATAAGGGGCCATATTCACCGTTCTAACTACAGAAAGAGCATTAGGATTAGTAAAATCAATAATATCAAAAACATCTGTGATCGAACTGATGGTAAATAATTTCTGGCTGGCCGGGTCATGAACGACAATCTCCGTAGAACTGTTGTTATTTCCTGAAGGATCAAAACTTCCGACATAGTTCAGCTGAATCTGCCCTGAAGGAACCGGTGCAGGCTTATCATTATCCACAATATAAACAGTGGCTGTATTATCTCCGGAAATAGCCGTTCCGGATGGATTTTCAAGGCTTACCACGAAATATTCTGCTTGCTGTTCTTCCAGCGTATCATCAAGAATAGGAATATCTATAGTATAGCTTGTTGTAGAAGGTGTAATATTAATTGTCTGATTGGCTAAAGTGAAGTCATTGCTGTCTGCCGTACTGAACGGTGCCGGCTTTACCACAAGATTGACTGTAGCTGCGGAAGGATTGATTACATTGATCTTGAACGCCAGAGTTCCTGCATTTTCATTAACCTTAACGAAATTTTTATCCAGAGAAACCGTTGTTCCCGCTGTAGCAAAGGTACTGGAAGTTATTGTTGTTACTCCATTGTCGCTTAGATCTTCAACTGTATTGGGCTTTAAGGCCAGGTAATAGTTCTGTCCGGGAGTAAGCGCCGTTGTCGGAATTATTGTGATCTTGTTATTGTTAAAAGTTGTAGTGAAGGGAACCTGAGTGCCTGAAGCATTTCCAATACGGAATTCTACAAGGCTTTGTGCATTAGAATCGGTGATCGCGGAATTATCAGTAAGTCTTACATTTTCATTGAAAGAAATAGTTGGGTTTACCGAAATGGAAGCATTATTTGTGTTTTGAGTGGGAAAATAGGCTGTCGTTGGAGGTGTAGTATCTATTCCTCCGGTAGCGGTACCATCTACTGTAAAATTGTCAAAACGGTTATTTCCTCCCGTTCCACCTCCTGTGGCGGAAAATTCTACTTTTAATTTAAAATTCGGGTTATTGGAAGCTCCTGAAACAGTAGAAAAATCGAAAGTAATCAGTTGCGGGGCCGCATCCTGAGGATTAACGGTTTGATATGGAACAAAAGTAGTTCCATCCGTAGAATACGACCACGACTGAGTTCCTGCACCCTGCCCGGATCTTCTCGTTGTAAATTTTACAACGGTATTTTGATAACCTGTCGTTGGAAGATTGAACACTAAGGCTCCGCCAATAGGATTGTTGAATCTTAAATGGGTTCCGGAAGGATCTCCGTTCCGGGCATTGAAGTTATCCGTACTGAAGTTTTGTCCTGTACCGCCGGCAAAATCTATTTCGCTTGTTCCTCCGGCTATAGCAGCAAGAGATCCGCCCACCAAAGTGGAAGAAGGAGCCGTAATGGATGCTGCAGATGTATTATTGTTGAAATTCCAGTAATGGATAAGTGTCTGTCCGAAAAGTCCGCCCTGAAGGAAAAATGCGGCAATGACAGATCCTTTTAATAGGTAATTGTTGATCATTTTTTACTTGCATTAGATTTTATGCAAAAATGAACTTTATAGACTGCAAGTATTTTAATGGAATCTTAAGAAATGTTTAATAAACAGGTAACAGTTACGAAAAGGTAGAATAGTAAAGAGCATGATAAAATAGAAGAATTAAAAACAAAATTTACCAATCGGCATATCCGATTGTCTGTTTCTTTATTTATCTGGTCATCATGTTTCCCGGGATATTTGATGTTTTATCTGCCGAGTTTTTTCCTTCTAAAGGATGTTTCTGCATATATAAAAAACCTGAAACAGCCATTAAAACCAGAAGTATAAAAATAACAAGAACTATTCTTTTTAACATATCCTTCATATTGCTAAATTTTTAATGTCCCTAATTCCAAAGTAGATGTAGGATAGCCCCTAAGTACGGCATTGATCATTGCTCTACCCACTTCGTGTAAAGTTAATGATTTTGATGGTAATAAAACAGGAAAAAACCAAATAAATGGTTTAAAGAACCATTTCACATTAATTTGACCTTCAATGGGTTTCATGAATCCCGGACGGAAATTGAAGGTATTCCTGAAGCCTAGTTTTTTCAAAGCATTTTCTGTTCTGCCTTTTACTCTTGCCCACATCAGCTTTCCGCTTTCTGTACTGTCCGTAGATGTTCCTGAAACATAGTTAAAGACCATTTCCGGGTTTTGGTTCAGAACTGCTTTGGCGAAATGAAGCGTAGTATCGTAGGTGATCTTCGTATAATCTTCCTCGCTCATTCCTATGCTGCTGATCCCCGCACAGAAGAAACAGGCATCATAGCCTTTAAGCTTTTCATCATTAAGGTCGATAGATAAAAAGTCCGGAACCAAATATTCCTTAAGCTTGGCATGTGCTTTTCCGGAAGGCTTTCTGCTTACACTTAGTATTTCGGAAACATTGGGATTTTCAAGGCATTCCATTAAAACACCTTCACCTACCATACCGGTTGCTCCTGTAAGAATTATTTTGATCGGATTCATTCTTTTTCTGTTGATATTATGTATGACGTACTAACATTTAGTTTTACTTTAAATTTAAAGCAAAAATTCTACATCTCGGAAGATAATATTGATGGGCATCCTTATATGTAGTAACTTCGTTCGCAATGACATAAAAACAAAACCAGCCAATAGATGGCTGGTTTTTCAATAATATATAGTGAAAATTTTATTTCTTTTCGTGCAGCTGACTGTAGATATTGTGGATAAGCCCGTCAGCCACAGAAATTTTAGGAACAAATATCCTGTTGATATCAGACCATGACATAACATTATTAAAGATCCTTAAGGCATGAACCAAGACATCGGCTCTGTCTTCTCTGAGATTATGTTTGGTCATTCTTTCCTCTACAGAAAGCTCGTTAA
The DNA here is from genome assembly GCF_051400735.1 of Chryseobacterium hilariae. Classification (NCBI taxonomy): domain Bacteria; kingdom Pseudomonadati; phylum Bacteroidota; class Flavobacteriia; order Flavobacteriales; family Weeksellaceae; genus Chryseobacterium; species Chryseobacterium hilariae. The sequence continues at coordinate 331,810 of NZ_JBLFFJ010000003.1, read as the reverse complement.
ACTCTTTATATACCTTTTTAAGGTGTGAAAGTGTCATCGGTTTTCCGTCTTTAGTCTTGCTCATAGAGAAAACCTTATTGATATTTCCTCCGGAGCCAATAGCAACAACAGGTCTTTTACTGACAATATTTTTTTGAATCTCATCCTTCATCTCCTGCCAGTTTTCCGGAGTTACCAGATTGTTCAGAAGGCGTATAGTCCCGATATTGAAGGATTTTTCATACACCATTTTTCCGTTTTCGTAAAAAGTAAGTTCTGTGGAACCTCCTCCCACGTCAATGTACAGATAGGCAAACTCTTTATCAAGACCTTCTGCTACATGATTTTCATAGATAAGGGTTGCTTCCTCGTCACCGGAGATGATCTCTATATTAATTCCCGAAGTCTCCTGAACCCGTTTGATGATTTCATTTCCATTGGAGGCATCACGCATAGCGCTGGTGGCGCAGGCGCGGTAATGCTCTACTTTATAGATCTTCATAAGATCGCTGAAAATTTTCATCGAATCGACAACCATTTTTTCTCTTTCCTCGCCAATCATCCCCATGGTGAACACATCCATGCCCAGCCTTAAAGGAATTCTTAAAAGATTAAGTTTTATAAATTCAGGTTTTCTGTTGCTGATCTTTACTTCATTGATCAGAAGTCTGGCGGCGTTGCTTCCTATATCTATCGCTGCAATCTTCATTTTTTGCTTGTTTTAGCTTTTAAATATTTGTAGGTTTCTATTTGAGAGCGGCATTCCTTTTTATCATTCCTCACATACTCGTTGCTCAATTTTTTGTCTAAAATACGAGCTTTTACGTTATCTCTCAACTGAATGTCGAGAATATCTTTCAATTCTTTCTTCAGTTCCTTGTCTGTGATCTTTGCCGCCCCTTCAATTCTGTAGTCCAGGTTTCGGGTCATCCAGTCAGCAGATGAGATGTAAAGGTCTTCTGCACCTTTATTATAGAAATACATTACCCTTGCATGTTCCAGATATTCGTCTACAATACTTATTGCCTTTATTTTTTCTTTAAATTCTTTTTGATTGACAGCGCAGTAGATTCCTCTTACGATCGTTTTTGTAACGACTCCGGCTTTTGCAGCTTCATAAAGTTTTTCAATAAGAGCTCTGTCACTCATGGAATTAGCCTTGACGATGATCTCTGCTCTTCTTCCTGCTTTTGCTTCTTCAATCTCCTTGTCAATATGGTGAACAATCTTTTCACGCATAAACTGGGGGCAGATCATTAAATTCTTACAGGTCTTCAGAACCGGAAGAAAATCATCTTTTGGTTTTTTCAGAACATTAAATACTTTATTGATATCTGCCATGATGCCACGGTCTGAAGTCATCAATAAATGATCACCATATATTCTTGCCGTTTTTTCATTGAAGTTCCCGGTGCTTACAAAACCATACTGGAGTGTTTTATTGTGTGCTCTTTTCTTGATTACACAGAGTTTAGCGTGTACTTTTTTATTCGGGAGGCCTACAAGTACGGTAATTCCTTCGGGCTCAAACATTTCTTTCCACTTAAGATTGGATTCTTCATCAAACCTTGCCTGAAGTTCCAGCATGACCGTTACTTCTTTGCCGTTTCTGGCTGCGTAGATCAGGGCATTGCTGATCTTTGAGTTGCTGGCAAGGCGGTAAGCAGTGATCTGTATAGACTTCACATCAGGATCCATCGCTGCTTCACGTAGAAGATCGATTACCGGATTGTATTTGTGGTAAGGAAAAGTAAGCAGAACATCTTTTTTTAAGATAACATCCGTCACTCTTTCTCCGTTTTCAAAAGCCTGATGGGTAAAAGAAGACCTTTCCTCTGGTCTTTCATACGTTTCAAAAACATCAGGAAAGTCCATAAAGTGCTTGAAATTATGAATTTTCCCTCCCGGAATAATACTGTCTTTTTTGGTTAAATTCAATTTTCGGATAAGAAGCTCCAGCAGGGCCTTGTCCATATCCTTATCAAAAACAAAACGGGTAGGCTTTCCTTTTCTTCTGTTTTTGAGTCCCTTTTCTATTTTTTCTGCAAAATTGGTACGAATGTCATTATCAAGATCCAGTTCAGCATCTTTTGTTACTTTAAAAGCATTGGCGGAAAATTCGTCATAGCCAAAGTAAGAGAAAATATGCGGGAGATTAAATGTAATGACATCTTCAAGCAGCATAACATTTTTTTCTTCCGGATCTTCTGTAGGCAGCAGGACAAATCTTCCTACAAAACGTGACGGAATTTCAATAATTGCATAATTGCTGGAATACTGCCAGTCTTTTTTTCTCATGGCAACACCCAGATAGAGGCTTTTATCCCTCAGGTAAGGCATCGGAGTATTTTCATGAAGAAGGATAGGGATCACATTGGATTCCACTACCTCATCAAAATATTGTCTTACGAATTCTTTCTGCTTGGCGGTCAGGTTTTTAGATGTTTTAATAGAAACCTTAAGACCAGCCATTTCAGCCTGGATATGCTTCCAGGTCTTATCAAAATTCTGCTGTTGCCTCATCACAATTTCATTGATCCGCTGAAGAATCTTTGAAGGCGGCTGATAGAAAGATTCAGCGATCACTTTTTCTTTAAAATCCATTGCCCGCTTTAATCCTGCCACGCGAACCCTGAAAAATTCATCTAAATTGTTGGAGAAGATTCCCAGGAAACGTATTCTTAAATGTAAGGGGACATTTTCGTCCATAGCTTCCTGTAAAACCCTTTCATTGAAAGCAAGCCATGTAATATCTCGCGGATTAAAGTGTACTGACATTCTAAAGTTTATATTTTATCAAAAATAGCAATTCGTAGAGTTTAATTGATATTTCTAAGGTTAAACTTTGATTAATTTTTTAAAACTCCCTATGTTCAAACTGTCTTGAATAGTACAATTTAACATAATCTGGCGGGCGTTGTTCACTCTGATTATTTTCTATTCTGTCATTTTGTCACAAAAAAGGATATGGTACAGATATTGAGAAATTGAGAGTGTAAATTAAAATATAAAAATTAGAAAAAATATAAATATTATGAGTAAAATAATTGGAATTGACTTAGGAACAACCAACTCATGTGTTGCTGTAATGGAGGGTAAAGACCCTGTTGTTATCCCTAACGCGGAAGGTAAAAGAACAACTCCATCTATTGTGGCATTCACGGAGGATGGTGAAAGAAAAGTAGGGGATCCTGCAAAAAGACAGGCTGTAACGAATCCAAAGAAAACTGTATACTCTATCAAAAGATTTATCGGAACTCATTTTAAGGAAGATGCTAAAGAAATTTCAAGAGTGCCTTATGAAGTAGTGGCAGGACCTAATGATACTGTAAAAGTAAAAATTGACGACAGAGAATATACACCACAGGAAATTTCTGCAATGACACTTCAGAAAATGAAGAAGACTGCTGAAGATTATCTTGGCCAGGAAGTTACAAGAGCGGTAATTACGGTTCCTGCATACTTTAACGATGCACAGAGACAGGCTACTAAAGAAGCAGGAGAAATCGCAGGTCTTAAAGTAGAAAGAATCATCAACGAGCCTACAGCTGCTGCATTGGCTTACGGTTTGGATAAGAACCATAAAGATCAGAAGATTGCTGTATATGACCTTGGAGGTGGTACTTTCGATATCTCTATCCTTGATTTAGGTGACGGTGTATTCGAGGTATTGTCTACTAACGGTGATACGCACTTAGGAGGTGATGACTTTGATGATGTGATCATCAACTGGATGGCTGATGAGTTCAAAGCTGAAGAAGGAGTAGATCTTAAAACTGATGCTATCGCACTTCAGAGATTAAAAGAAGCTGCTGAAAAAGCAAAAATCGAGTTATCTTCTTCTGCTCAGACAGAGATCAACTTACCATATATCACAGCTACGGCTACAGGTCCTAAGCACTTAGTAAAGACTTTAACTAAAGCTAAATTCGAGCAATTGGCTTCAGATTTAGTAAGAAGATCTATGGAGCCGGTAGCAAAAGCATTGAAAGATGCAGGTTTATCAACTTCTGATATCGACGAGGTAATCCTGGTAGGAGGTTCTACAAGAATCCCGATCATTCAGGAAGAAGTAGAAAAATTCTTTGGTAAAAAACCTTCAAAAGGAGTGAACCCAGATGAGGTAGTAGCTGTTGGAGCTGCAATCCAGGGTGGAGTATTAACAGGAGATGTAAAAGATGTATTGCTTCTTGACGTTACGCCACTTTCTTTAGGTATTGAAACAATGGGTTCTGTATTCACGAAACTAATTGAAGCGAACACTACGATCCCAACTAAAAAATCTGAGGTATTCTCTACAGCTTCTGACAACCAGCCGGCTGTAAGCATCAGAGTAGGACAGGGAGAAAGACCAATGTTCAACGATAATAAAGAAATCGGAAGATTTGATCTTGCAGATATTCCACCGGCACCAAGAGGAGTTCCTCAGATTGAAGTAACTTTCGATATTGATGCCAACGGTATCTTAAGCGTTTCTGCTAAGGATAAAGGAACCGGAAAAGAGCAGACGATCAAGATCCAGGCTTCTTCAGGTCTTTCTGACGAAGAAATCGAAAGAATGAAAAAAGAAGCTCAGGAAAACTCTGCAGCTGATGCTAAGAAAAAAGAAGAAGTTGAAATTTTCAACAAAGCTGACGGATTGATCTTCCAGACTGAAAAGCAGTTAAAAGAATTCGGAGAAAAATTATCTGCTGACAAAAAAGCAGCTATTGAAGCAGCTCACGGAGAATTGAAGACCGCTTTTGAAGCTAAAAATGCAGATGATGTGAAAGCTAAGACAGAAGCTTTAGATGCAGCATGGATGGCAGCTTCAGAAGAATTGTATGCGGCAGGACAGCAGGCTCAGGGCGCAGATGCCGGAGCAGGTGCTCAAAATCCTGGAGGTAATGCAGGAGGTGCTGATGATGTACAGGATGCAGACTTCGAAGAAGTAAAATAAGGATTAATAATCCCAGATTATAAAAAATCCCCGAACGTGAGTTCGGGGATTTTTGTTTTTTTTATTTGTATGTAATGGAATTATGATTTAACTAATCAGATATTCCCAGATATATCCTGTTTTACCTTGGTATCGCACTTTTATGTAAATTAGTATCAATAAATCCAAATCAAAATTTAAATGAAATTTTTTAAAATAATCCTCGTGGCTTCTTTTTTTCTGTTTCAGCTGAATGCTGCTCAGGAAAAGGCGGACATAGAATTGAATAAAGCTCTTACAGAAGCTAAAGCCCAAAAGAAAAATGTTCTGCTGGTATTCCATGCTTCATGGTGTGGCTGGTGCAAGCTGATGGAAAAGAAATATGAACCTTCCTGAAACAAAACCAATTTTCGATAAGAAATTTGTAACAGCTTACATTGATGTTCAGGAAAGAGGGGAAAAGAAAAAACTCGAAAATCTCGGCGGACAGGAACTGATGAACAGGTATAAAGGAGAAAATGCCGGACTTCCTTTTTGGCTAATACTAAATCCAACAGGTGAAGTGCTTGCCGATTCCTTTAACAGTAAAGGCGAAAATTTAGGGTCACCGGCAACTCCTGAAGAGGTTTCTTCGTTTCTGGCCAAGTTGGAAAAGAGTTCAAAAATGAATAAAGAGGAACTTCAGATTATCCAGAAAGTCTTTGTGAAAAAAGATAAATAAAAAGAAAACTCCCCTGGCAATTAGTCGGGGGAGGTTGTTCTCAGATCAAATAAATGTATGAAAGGATATTTCTATGATCTGATTACACATCGTCAAAATTTGTTAAGTTTTTATAATCAATAGTAGACTAATGATTAATATCTCCGATAATTGTCAAGCGTATCGGATAATTTAGCAAAAGTATGTATTTTACACCACTTAGTGAAATATAATTCAATAAAATGTCTGTAAAGCATAGCACTCTTTCCGCTATATCTCCGCTTTGCCATATTACTTGGGAAAAATCAAATGAAAAGCTCCTCAGACAAGATGCCTGAAGAGCCTATTTACAAATTAAATTATTTCTTACTTACCGAAGAAAATCTCATCCTGCTTCTGCTGCTCATTATAAATAAGCTGAAAATTATCTGGCATGTTCTGATAAAGAAGCTTCCATTGCTGAATCTTGGAATGCTTTTTAAAGCTCTCCAAGGACCTTACAAACAGGTTTTCAATGATGGTTCTTACATAAGAATCACCGTTTCTGTAGATCCAGTCCATCAGCTTGATGTGATGTGCTACGATATAGATTTTCGATTCCTGCAGCATATCCTTTAAATAATTGATAGTAGCCTGAATAATACCGGCGAAATTTTCCTGCACAGATAGCTGAGTGATTTCTGTTCGGAGTGGCGGATAGAAAAATTTTAAGTATTCAACGGCTATTTTTTTATTGATAGCCTGCATTTTTACTTTCATCATAACTAATATTTTTCAGTACTTATCTTGCAGCCAAATGTGTACCAAAATTTACAGCATGGCAGCAATTATAAAAACCCCTATGATCACAGCAATGTGAGTAAGTAATACCTCTGTATTATGCCTGTTAGTCGTTGTTTTCAATGTTTTCCAGTCGGAAATTCTTCTGATTTTTGTTTTCATAACCTATTGATTTTTAGCTGTTATGGTTTTTAGACAAAATGTGAGTTTGTAATGAAACACATAAAAAATGTAATAAAAAATTTATATACCGTGATTATAAATCTGGTTGGAGTAGACCTGCTGTAAGTCCTTTGAAATGTGGCTGAAAATCACTTTTCTGTATTCTCCACTACAAAAAGATGTAAAATTGTCCAGAGAATAAATGAAAATTCCTTCTATTGCATTTTTTAAATCATTATCTCCTTTTATGTAAATTTTGTCCATTTTTTGAAGACTTTTAAATAAAATATTTCTGTCATTCTGACGGACCATGCTTTTGATACGTTCCGTGAAGGTTCGGATCACACTGTACGGGTTCCGCGGAGTATTTTCCGTAAGATCATTTTCAAAGTCGGGAATGATCTCTGTAATTTCCCGGATGGCTTCTGAATAGTTCATAGGTTTAATGATTTTGTTCTAAAAGTTTAATGATAGCTCCAAAGATGAAAATGGTCAGGAAAGCTATGAATAGCATATGGTAAGGTTTCAGCCACTTCGGAGTCTTAGGTCCTTTGCTTTTTAACCTTCTTAATTTGTCAATGCGATTTAACGTGTTCAAATCCATATTGTATGTTTTGAAGATAATGATGCGAATGGCGTTCCTTTGAAAATGAATTTTATTTAATTGGCTTTAAATCAATTGCTTGTGTATTTTTTGTGAATTGCCAAAATCTAAAAGACCTGTCAAAATGATAAGCTTTTTATCAAAATGAAATGAAGAGAACATATTTTTTATTTTCAAACATTAAGAAAGAATAAATTTTAAGAATATTAAAAAACACTTACTCTAGCGGGAATTTCCCCCAAACATCAGGCAGATTATTTTATTTATATGATGGAAAGAATAGAATGAATATCTTTGCACTCCAAATTATTCAGGACATGTTTTCAAAAATTATAGTACACAGAGTAGGAAATAAAATCAACGGAGAATCTTTAACGCTGTCTCAGGAAGAGCTGAAGCTGGAAGAAGGAATGGCAGAATTGCTTGAAGACTACTTTTTAGGCTCTTTTAAATCAGAAGAAACCTTCAATTTTTATAGTGACACGTATCTGGTTAATAATCCGGTATACAGTTCCGTATCCGAAATCTTTGAAGACAAAGCCAAATTCCTTTGGGAATCTGAAAATATTGCAAAACATCTGTTTGAGGCGGCTGAAAATCCTAGAGTTCAGGGTGGAGAACTGTTTATCGTACTTTTTGAAGAAGAAAGTGACCGTCCGGATAAAGTAGATAAGATTGGAATCTTTAAAACCGAAAAGAGAGAGTCTTTCCTGAAAATTTCTCCCCAGGAAGAAACTTTTGACATTGAAAAAGACCAGGGAATCGGTTTGTCTAAAATTGATAAGGCAGCTTTGATCTATAACAATAATAAAGAGACCGGATATGTACTTTCTGTAGTTGATAATAACAAAAACGGAGATATGTACTATTGGTTCGAAGATTTCCTGAAAGTAAAACAGCGTGACGACGAATATTTTCATACCCAGGAAGCTTTGATGGTTTACAAAGATTATATCACGAAACAGCTTCCTCAGGAATTTGAAGTTTCAAAGGCAGACCAGGCAGATTTCTTAAATAAATCCATCAACTTTTTCAAAGAAAAAGAAGAATTCAAGCTGGACGATTTTGCCAATGAAGTATTGGGAGATCAGCATGTGATCGAAAGCTTCGTAAACTTCAAAACCGATTACGAACAGGATATGCAGGTGAATATTGCGGAAGAATTCCCGATCAGTGAAGCTGCTGTAAAGAAAACCCAGCGCCATTTCAAAAGCATCATTAAACTTGATAAAAATTTTCACATCTACATCCACGGCGACAGACAGAAGCTGGAAATGGGTGAGGACGATAAAGGAAAATACTACAGACTTTACTTCGATAAAGAGGTGTAAAAAGATGTCTCCCGTTCAATAATAATATCATAACTTTATTGCTGATTACAAAATAGCAGCTATGAAATTTATGATCATTTTCTGGGGGATTTTTCTCTTTTTTTTCTGCATTCCTTTTCCGATTTTCATTTATATGATGAGTGAGGAACTCGCAACAGAACCGAGAAATTCATTAGCTGTGAGCTATGGATATCTCGGTTTTTCTTTCCTCATATGGTTGTATGTGATTATCTTCTTTATCAATATCCTTTTTATAAAAACCTTTAAAGAGAAGAATACTATTCAGTCTATACTGCGGAACGGAATTCCGAGAGAAGCAAAAATCATTAACTATAAACTTCTGAAGCATATTCCGAAAACCAATATGAATATCATTCAGATTGTTCTTTCATTCCCTAATCTCAGAAATACATTGATTGAACATGAAATGATGTTTCACGACTCCAAGCCACAGGAAAAAAGGTTTGATGTCGGAAATAAGATAAAAGTACTGTTAAATCCCAAAGTATCACAGGAACCTTATTTTATTTTAAGTGATCAGAAAGTTACGTTCAATACTTCCGGAATTGTTTTAAGAATTGTATTTGCCGTATTGATGATTGCTTACGTAATTGGACTCTACTATTATTTTTATATGCGGGAATCCTTTGATTTTGGCTGGAGATTTCTGACCTTCATGCACCCGATTATTTTCAGTGGAGTGATGACCCTTATTTATGTATTGGTTTTTCAGTTACTCGTTAGCAAACTCTTTAACAATAAAAAAGAAGAACGTATCCTCTTTTCAGGAAGAAATGCTGAAGCCAATATCATCAGTGTAAGCCAGACAGGTCTTCTTGTAAATGATCAGCCTCAAATTATGTTTCAGGTAAGCTTTAAAGATTTCAGAGGAACTGAACAAATTGCTGTTTACAAGAAAATTGTCAGCCTTTTGAATCTCTCTTCTGTCCCTAAATATGGAACTATTGAGATCATGTATGATGAGAATGACCCGAAGAAGATTATGATCCCTAAAGGATTTTAAATTAAATAGAAAAAAGTAAAAGGACGAATTTGCCAATTTACAAATTCGTCCTTTTTATCTTTTACCTATTTATCTTTTTCGCTTAAAGAACAGTGCCCTGCTATATTCATAATTCATTCTTGCGATATTCAATACAGAAATTCCCTGGGGACATTCCACTTCACAGGCTTCCGTATTGGAGCAATGCCCGAAAAGTTCATGATCCATCTGGGTAACCATATTCAGGACACGTTCGCTCCTTTCCTCCTTACCCTGAGGGAGAAGGACCATGTGAGTGATTTTTGCAGAAGTGAATAAGGCAGCGCTTCCGTTTTTGCAGGTGGCTACACAGGCACCACACCCGATACAAGCGGCAGAATCAAAAGCTTCCTCAGCTGTTTGGTGAGTGACCGCAATCGCTGTGGCATCAGGAGCCTGACCCGTATTCACCGATACAAATCCGCCTGAAGAAATAATTCTGTCAAAAGCCGATCGGTCTACTTTAAGGTCTTTCTTTACCGGAAAAGCCTCTGCCCGGAAAGGCTCGATTAAAATAGTTTCACCGTCTTTGAAAGACCGTAAATGAAGCTGGCAGGTTGTTGTGTTTTTTAAAGGTCCGTGGGCAATTCCGTTGATCATCATGCCGCACTGCCCGCAGATCCCTTCACGGCAGTCATGATCGAATTCTACAGGTTCGTCGCCCTCCATAATGAGTTTTTCATTTAAAGTATCCAGCATTTCCAGGAAAGACATGTGGGGATTCAACTCTTTCAGATCATAACTGACCAGTTTTCCTTCACTTTGTTTGTCTTTCTGTCTCCATATCTTAAGATGTAAATCCATAATTTCTGTTTTTTATTTGTAGCTTCTTACTGTTGGCTGTATTTCTTCAAATATCAGCGGTTCCCTGATCAGTTCAGGTTCGGTATTTTCACCTTTCCATGCCCAGGCGGAAATAAACTGGTATTCAACATCATTTCTTAAAGCTTCTCCGTCCGGAGTCTGAAACTCTTCCCTAAAATGGGCCCCACAAGACTCATTTCGGGTTAAAGCATCATAGCACATCAGTTCCCCGATCTCGAAATAATCGGCAACGCGACCTGCTTTTTCAAGTTCTGAATTCATCTGGTCTCCCTGTCCGGAAACCCGTACGTTTCTGTAAAATTCCTGTTTTAATTTTTTGATTTCTTCTATTGCATATTTCAGTCCATCTTCATTTCTTGCCAGACCGCAGTAATCATATAAAAGTTTTCCTAAGGTTTTATGGAAATAATCAACCGTTTTGGTTCCTTTGATATCCATGAAACCCTGGATCTGTTCTTGAACGGCTTTTTCTGCCACATCAAACTCAGGAGCATCAGGTGAAATTTTTCCGGTATGGATTTCATCAGCTAAATAATTGGCAATAGTATAAGGAGCAATAAAATAGCCATCTACAGAAGCCTGCAGCAGTGAATTTGCTCCTAATCTGTTAGCTCCGTGATCCGCAAAATTAGCTTCACCCAAAGCAAAAAGTCCCGGAATAGTGGTCATCAACTCATAATCAACCCAAAGTCCGCCCATTGAAAAGTGAGCGGATGGAGAGATCATCATCGGTTCATTATAGGCATTGTATCCCGTGATTTTAAGATACATATTAAATAGATTTCCATATTTTTCCTGAATCTTTTCCTTTCCCTGTTCTCTGATTGCTTTGGAAAAATCTAGATAAACAGCATTTTTCAAAGGTCCGATTCCAAAGCCGGCGTCGATTCTTTCCTTGGCAGCACGGGAAGAAATATCTCTCGGAGCCAGGTTTCCAAAAGCAGGATACCGGCGTTCCAGGTAATAGTCTCTTTCGTTTTCCGGAATATCATTGGGAGGTCTGGTTTCATCAGCTTTTGAAGGAACCCAGATCCTCCCGTCATTACGCAATGATTCTGACATCAAGGTTAACTTAGACTGATAATCTCCGGATTGCGGAAGGGAAGTAGGGTGTACCTGAATCCAGCTTGGGGAAGCCATTAAAGCGCCTTTTTTGTGAGCCCGCCAGATCGCAGAACCGTTGCATCCCATAGCCAAGGTTGACAGATAGTAAATTTTCCCATAACCTCAGGTTGCCAGAACAACCGCATGTGCAGCATGTCTTTCAATTTCCCCGGTATCTAAATTTCTGACAATAATTCCCCTTGCTTTGCCATCGATCACGACCAGATCAAGCATTTCATGTCTGGAATATAGCTGTACGGATCCTTTTCCAACCTGTCTCATCAGTGCCTGATAGGCTCCCAGAAGCAGCTGTTGCCCGGTTTGTCCTCTTGCATAAAACGTCCGGCTCACCTGAACGCCACCGAAGGAGCGGTTGTTGAGGTAGCCACCGTATTCACGCCCGAACGGGACACCCTGCGCTACAGCCTGATCGATGAGGTTTAAAGAACACTCTGCCATGCGGTAAACATTGGCTTCGCGGGCTCTGAAATCTCCTCCTTTCAGCGTGTCTGCAAACATTCTGTAGACGCTGTCGCCATCGTTTTTATAATTTTTAGCGGCATTCACGCCACCTTGCGCGGCCACGGAATGGGCTCTTCTCGGGCTGTCCTGGAAGCAGAATGATTTCACATTGTAGCCCATTTCACCCAGAGAAGCAGCAATTGAACTTCCTGCCAGCCCGGTTCCTACCACAATAACGTCCAGCTTTTTACGGTTGGCAGGATTGACGAGCTTAGCTTTCTTTTTATAGTTGTCCCATTTTTGTTCCAATGGGCCTTGAGGTATTTTTGAATTTAAGATCATAACTTTCTGTTTAGTTGGCAGTGAAGAATACGTAAACCGGCATCAGCGCAAAACCTATGCTGATAATGACTGAGTAGACAATTCCGGCCGTTTTGAACCATTTCACAAACTTAGGATGGTATAATCCCAGTGTTCGGGCTGCACTGTGAATTCCATGAATCAAATGATAGCATAAAGCTCCCATTGATACTACGTAAATGATAACGTACCACCATTCTTTGAAAACCGTTACGACAAGAATGTACAGATCCTTATTTCCGTTGTTATCCAGCGGTGGGTTTCCAAATTTGTAGACGTACCAGAAATTCTGGAAGTGGATCACCAAAAAGATCAGAATCAGCGTCCCCAGAATTCCCATATTACGGGAATACCATTTACTGGCTCTTCCACGTCTTTCCGACTGGTAACTGCCTCCCGATTTTTTATTTTTTAAGGTAATGACCAATCCGTCCAGGGCATGCAAAATAATGCTTGTATAGAGAACATACGAAACTATTTTGATCAGAATATTTCCGGACAGAAAATGTGAATAGGCGTTAAACTGTAAATGCGCCTGCTCCGGCGGAAGAAACAGCTGGAGGTTTCCCAAGAAATGGATCAACAGGAAGAAGCTCAGGAATAATCCTGTAAGGCACATCAGCATTTTTCTTGACAAGGTTGACAGCATATTTTTGATTTAATGATTAATAATATCCTAAAACTTTCATCCACAATCCTCCGACTACCATATAGATGATGAGTAACACAATTCCGATTTCAAGACCTCTCAGCCACCAGGCTTTCAGTTCGACATAACCGCTTCCGTAGAATACCGGAGCAGGACCATGGCCGTAATGGGTAAGCACCCCGTAAATTGAGCCTAAGAAACCAAGCATCATCGCCAGTAACATCGGCGGGATTCCTAAAGAAACACCAACTCCTAATAACGCTGCATACATTGCTGCCACATGAGCTGTTGCACTCGCGAAAATATAGTGACTGAAAAAATAGACAACAATAATTACCGGAAAGGCAACCTGCCAGCTTAATCCGCCTATTTTTACTTTAATCAGGTCACTGAACCAGCCGATGAAACCAAGTTCATTCAGAGAACTGGCCATCATCACCAGAACCGCAAACCAGACGATGGTATCCCAGGCTCCTTTTTCCCCTTTGATATCTTCCCAGGTCAGTACAGAAGTAAGAAGCAGCATGGTAAGTCCGATGAAAGCCGTTGTAGTGGCATCAATTGAGAGTGCTCCTCCAAATATCCAAAGGGCTAAAAGAATAAAGAAAGCCAATAGCATCAGCCATTCATTTCTGGAAATAGGCCCCATTTCTTTTAGTTTCTGAGCGGCCATTTTTGGAGCATCCCCTGTTTTTTTAAGTTCAGGTGGATATAATTTGTATAAAACTAAAGGAACGACAAAAAATGCTACCAATCCCGGTACAAAACCGGCAGCCGCCCATGACATCCATGTGATATTGATTCCGAGGTTGGCTGCAAATTTCTGACACATCGGGTTACTCGCAGTTCCGGTAAGGAACATGGATGATGCGATAAGGTTCATATAATAACTGTTCAGGGTAAGGAAAGAACCCAGTTTTCTGTGGGTTTCCGGTTTTTCAGGAACAGAATCAAAACTGATGGCCATAGATTTCATAATCGGATAGATGATTCCGCCACCTCTTGCGGTGTTACTCGGAATGGCTGGAGCTAAACAAACATCTGCAAGTCCAAGCCCATAAGCCAGCCCCAGTGAGCTTTTACCGAAGATTCGGATGAATAAAAAGGCAATCCGGTTTCCCAATCCTGTTTTGATAAATCCCCTGGCGATAAAGAATGAGATCCCGATCAGCCAAATTACTTTATCCCCGAATCCGGAAAGTGCTTTTGTGATTGATTTTCCTGCATCTCCGGGAGCCACCACCTGGGTAAGAGCTGTAAATGCAATAGCCATCATACACATGGTTCCCATAGGGGCCGCTTTAAGGATAATCCCTAAGATGGTTGCTGCGAAAATAGCAAACAGGTGCCATGCATTTTCAGCAACTCCTTCCGGGGCGGGAATAAACCATATGATCAACGCAACGGCAAAGGTTATCGTGATATTTGTGATATTAATTTCTTTCATGATCTATAAATATTTAAGCGGTTAAAATCTACTTTGTACCTGAACAATGAACAGATTGCTGTTGTATTGTGATGTGTTTTCTACCTGATGTTTGTAACGGTCGAACTGTACGCCCAGCTGAATTCTTGCGCCGTAGTTTTTCAGGAACTCCAGTCCGAACATCGGGGTGATGGTTTGTCTTGGATTAGAATTAAGTCTGAAATTGGTATCCAGATATTCATAACGGCAGGACAGTTCAAAAGCACTGAGGTTTTTATGATTAATCTCGTACCTTACATTTGGAAGGAAATAAGCACCACGGATCAGATATTGGTCAGGGTTGGAGGGTCTAAGTTCGGGATCGAGGGTATTGTAAAGGACATGATTGGTCGCCTGTTTGGCTTCCAGCTGCATATCAAGGCTCCATTTCGGGTCAAACTGGATCAGCGAGCTAAGGTCAATTCCTACCGCATATACTTTTTTGCTTAAAACCTCACCGATACCTCCGTTCAGCCCGACATTGAAATTGTATTTTTTCGAAAGACCGAAAACCAGTCTCGTAGAATACTGCTTCCCATTATCGTTGTCATTGATCTGATTCTTTCCATTTCCATTAACTACAGAAACCGCATACTGGAAAGGGATTTTCCCCAGCTAAAGCTGTCCGGTAGCAGAAAGACCAATCTGAAAGCTCGTCCAGCCTAATTTTCCGAATTCTGTATATTGATTGGACCAATCCAGAGATTTGATAATGTCAATAGGATATGTCTCTTCAATCCCGAACCATGGTCTGAACTGCCCGACAGTCAATGCTAACTTAGGGTTGAAAGTATATTTCAGATACGCATTTTCAAGAACTCTGCTTTTGGGGTCGTTTTTAAAGTCAGCAAAATTGGCGAGCGCCACGACTTCAGTTCTTTTGCTGATTTGGGCACGCACCTGGACCCTCATATATTTGAGCATAAAATTGTTGCCGGTTCCTGATCCGTCCGCATGATGCAGACCGTTCACATCAACATCTTCGGTCATACCTACGAGGTAGCGTGCCTGAAAAAGTCCTTTGATCTGAAGCACAGGGTATTTCACATGGTCTTCTTCGTGCTTTTCGGGGCGGAGTGAATCCTGGATCTGCGCATTGATTGAAAAAGAAGCCAGTAAAGCGCATAGTAGCAGGCTTCTCTTTTTTTGTGAAAAAAGGGTCATAGTACTTGTGTTTAATGAATTATTATTAAAAGTCCTGGGAATCTGAAAGGCACTTGCTCCAAATCATGGAATAAGTAGTAATCATTGTATTTTCGGGATTTTTGTGGACTTTGCGTATGCTAGCCTCATCATTGATTCCGGTTCTTAATAGCCGGACAGGAGTGAGGATTATTAAAGGGAACTTTTTCATAGTCATGTTATTTGAATTTTAATGATTATTTCATTGAAAATAATGTAAAAGAATTCAATATTTTCTAAATGTATTCATTATTTGGTGATATAAATTTAATAAATTTTGCTTAATTAACATAGTTATTTTGGTGGTAATACAAAATTTATGTGATGAATCATGATTAGAAAATTCAACTTGATTTACCACAAAATTTTTAGTATATTATAAATTAATCTATTAATCGATATTGAAAAAAAATGGTATTTGAGCTGAAAATCAGATCAATTATGGCTGTTGGTTACAGGAATAACGGCGCTTTATGGGCTTCCGTGATTTAATACCACAAAGTAATATGCCGTTAAAAAAATCGTTATATTTGATAGATCAAAGAAATATATGAATTTTGTAGAGTGTCATGAGGAGCCCATCCATATTCCTGGGTATATACAAAGTTTTGGATACCTGATTGGCCTTGATGCAGAATCTCAATCCATCACTTTTTTCAGCCAGAATATTACGGATATATTCAGAATCGAAAATGCAGAACAGCTTTTTGGAAGAAACCTTGTGGATTTTCCTGAAATCTTCCATACTGTTATTGATTCTGATCTTTATATTTCTTTGCGGGACTTTACGAGAAGAGAAAATGAGACCCATTTCGATAAGGTATTTATTGGTGGGAAAGAATATCATTTTTCTGTTTTACGAAGCGGCAAACACATTTTTCTTGAATTTGAAGCTGTACTGGAAAATCCCAATAAGCGTATTTCTAATAAGTATGACAATTTTTATGTTATAGATAATGAAAAGGATCTGTGGGAACAATTGCTAAGTACACTTTCTAAAATTGTGAATTATGACCGGATGATGGTTTATAAATTTATGATGGACGGTTCGGGAAAAGTGATTGCAGAAAGGAAGAATGATACTATGGAGAGCTACCTGGGGCTTTATTATCCTGAATCTGATATTCCAAGACAGGCCAGAGCGCTTTATTTAAAGAAAAGAAAAAGAATATTCAGTAATGTATATGCTGAAACAGTTCCGCTGATAAGCAGGACAGATGAAAATATTGACCTTACTTTTGTAGCTTCAAGAGGAATGTCGCCTGTCCATGGGCAGTATATTAAAAATTCCGGAGCTTCTTCCAGCTTCAGTGTGTCTATCATTATCGAGGATCATCTTTGGGGTTTGGTTACCTGCCAGAATTCGGAGGCCAGGCATATTGATCTTGAAGACAGGGTACAGGCGGGAATTTTTACGGCTTTGGCTTCCAATGCCTATTCTTCATTCAAATCTAAAAATGAACTGAAATACCGTCTGGAACTGAACGAAAAATCGTCACAGCTGAAAGCGGAATTTTTAAAGCATAATAATCTTTTTGATTCACTAGCAGATAATAAGGGAAAGATAAGAAAGCTGCCAGAAGCAGACGGTTTAGCTATTATTTCGGAAGGAAATACAGTTACTGTTGGAGTGGTTCCTGAAAACAGGATTATTGATGCCATTGCACATTGGGCTCTTGAGAATACTGCTGACAGTATTTTTGTGAGCAGAAGCTTCCTTAAAGACTATGGAGAGGAACTGGGGCTGGATGAAAATGCGGCAGGAATCATTATTTATTTTATTGAGAGAAGCAAAAAAGAAATGCTGATCTGGTTTCGTAAAGAATTTGATGAACATATCGACTGGGCGGGAAAACCCGAGAAGAAAGTGGAGGTATTATTGCAGGATGGTAAGGAAATACAGATTGTTTCGCCAAGAACCTCTTTTCATATTTTTACGGAAAATATCAAAGGAAACTCAAAGAGATGGAATTCCAGAGATATCGTTTCGGTACAGGCCGTCCGCGATGTGATCCTGGAAACCTCGCACAAACAATATAACGCGATCAAAGCGCTGAATAATGAGCTGAGAAAGGTAAATGAAGAGCTTGACAGCTTTTCATACACGATTTCTCATGATCTGGGAACACCTTTAACGGTAATGAAGCTGAATGCACAGATGCTGCTTGCTAATTTTGAAAAAACGGAAAAAAATAAAAATAAGCTGAATTCTATTGTTGAAGAAATTGACAATATGGCAGAAATGATGCATGATGTACTGCAGCTCAGCCGTGCCAAGCACAGCGAGATAGAGCTGGAGCGCCTGCAGCCTCTTAATATGATCCAGAAGATATCGGAAAATGCAAAGATCACTTTTGACAGTCCGAAAAGCATAATCACTGTTAAAGACTGTCCCGATGTACTTGCAGATAAAACAATGCTTCATCAGGTATTTTTAAATATCATTAATAATGCTGTAAAATATTCATCTCACCAGGAAGAACCGAAGGTGGAAATCCGGGGAACTGAAGAAAGTAATACTGTTGTATACAGAATTTCCGATAACGGTATTGGAATTCCTGAGCAGGAAAAACATAAAATGTTCAAGATATTCAACAGGATGGATAATGCTAAAATATTCAAAGGAAATGGGGTAGGGCTGTCTATTGTACACAGGATTATGAAGCGGATTGGAGGAAATGTGGATTATGAGAGCAATAAAGAGGGTACTTGTTTTATTTTAACGTTCAAAAAACCGTAAATTTGGGAAACTTTAAACCCTTATTTATGGTATCAGAATATCTTAAGCAAAATACAGCGGAATATCACGATGCTGCGGAGAAACTTTTCAATTCTGAAAAAATTTTTAATAAGACCTTCACATTAGAAGACTATAAAAAGATCATCAATACGAATTATCTGATGCTTCTTCACAGTGAAGATAAAATATTCCGAAGTCTTTCTGATAAATATTCGGAAAAACTTCAGCTCAAAAGCAGAAAGAAGCTTTCCCTTATTGAAAAGGATCTTGAAAGCCTTTCTCTGGAAAATCAGGATGCTTCCCACCATCTTGAATTTACCAATGAACATGAAGCTTTGGGAGCCATGTACGTGATCGAAGGTTCTACTTTAGGTGGAAATGTGATTGCCAAACAACTTTCTAAAACAGAAGGTTTTGATGAGGTGACCTTCAATTTCTTCGGATGTTATCAGGAAAATACGGGCTCTATGTGGAAAAACTTTAAAGAGGTTTTAGATACTGAAGTTACCGAGGAAAATTACAATGAAGTCCTGTCGGGAGCAAAAAAACTATATACGTTTTTACTGAACGTCAATTAATTTCAACGAAGCCTAATTAAATTCCTGAAAAATTGCCCACATTTTCAGGAATTGTTAAATTTGGGCGTTTCAATTTTTAGACTAAACTAAAAAATAATTTAAAAAAAGTATACAATATGAAAGTAACTGTAGTAGGTGCAGGCGCTGTAGGAGCAAGCTGTGCAGAATACATCGCAATGAAAAACTTCTGTTCAGAAGTAGTTTTAGTAGACATTAAAGAAGGATTTGCTGAAGGTAAAGCAATGGATTTGATGCAGACTGCATCGCTTAACGGATTCGATACCAAAATTACCGGAACAACAGGAGATTACAGCAAAACTGCAGGCTCTCATGTAGCAGTGATCACTTCAGGTATTCCAAGAAAACCGGGAATGACAAGAGAGGAGCTGATTGGTATCAACGCTGGTATTGTAAAAGAGGTTACTGAAAACTTAGTAAAAAATTCTCCGGAAGTTATTATCATCGTAGTGTCTAACCCAATGGATACTATGGCTTACCTGGTACACAAAACTTCAGGTCTTCCTAAGCACAAGATCATCGGTATGGGTGGTGCATTGGATTCTGCAAGATTCAAATACAGATTGGCTGAAGCATTGGAAAGCCCTATCTCTGACGTAGACGGTATGGTAATCGCTGCACACAGTGACACAGGAATGCTTCCATTATTAAGCAAAGCGACAAGAAACGGTGTTCCTGTAACTGAATTCTTAAGCGATGAGCAACAAAAATATGTAATCGAGGAAACTAAAGTAGGAGGAGCTACATTGACTAAATTATTAGGAACTTCAGCTTGGTATGCACCGGGTGCAGCAGTTTCTGTAATGGTTCAGGCAATCGCTTGCGACCAGAAAAAAATGATCCCTTGTTCTCTAATGCTTGAAGGCGAATACGGACAAAATGATATCTGCTTAGGTGTTCCTGCTATCATCGGGAAAAATGGAGTAGAGAAAATTGTAAATGTAACGCTTACTGCGGATGAGCAGTTGAAGTTTGCCGAAGCAGCGAATGCGGTGAGAGAAGTGAACGGAGATCTTAAGTTTTAATTAGATTGAACTTTATAAAGACTCAGCGCGGCCGAAGGCCGCGCTGAGTCTTTTTTATTCCAGAAATCAATTCCTCATCATTACTTGTGTTTACTTATAAAACGCCAAACTGCATTTACAAACTCCCTGTTTCTTTCATAATACAAAAGATGTCCTCCATCAATAGAAACAACTTTCTGATCAGGGAACTGAAAGGTTTTGTAATGTTGAGTTCCTACAGCTTTATCCTTTTTTCCGGTGATAATTAATACAGGAACATGAATATCTTTCGTCATCGGTGCATAATCAGTATAATATTCCGGAAAGTCTTTAGGTTTAGAGATCACAGCCATCCCAAAATCTATGATTCTAGGATGAAGGGAATCTATTTTGTCCATCTGTTTAATGGTTTCAATATCTTCAGTAAGAAATTTATACCCGATTCTTTTCTTTCTTAATGCAGCGCTTATTTTTGAAAGTTCAGCAGAGAGGCTGTCTTCAGAAACGGCTTTGTTTGGTTGTTGGAGCAGGCTGTTTCCATATTCGATCTGTTCTTTCACGGATTCGTTATTCAGGAAATGGAGAGTAATATTGGACAGAATGAGCCCTTTTATATGCTGAGGATATTTTTTAGCGTAATTCACTGCAATAATTCCTCCGAATGAATGGGCAAGGAGAAAAACCTTATCAAGCTTCAGGTGCTGCCTCAGTTCTTCAATATCCTGAACCAGTGCATCCATGTGGTAATTCTCTGATTTTCCGGACTCGCCGGATCCACGCTGGTCCATATAAATCATCTGCATGTTTTTTTCCAGGCTGCTTCCTCCCAAAAGTTCAAATGACGGATATCCCTGGCCGGGACCTCCCGGAACATAGATACAGGCTTTCCCTTTTCCGGAAACTTTATAGCTGATCTTAACATGATCAGAGGTTTCAAAAGATTGCTCAGCACTGCTTTTCTGTGCTGAAATACCAATTGCAGCAAGGAATAATAACAGGAGGAAGTGGATGTTTTTCATATCATAATAACAGTTCATGGAGAAGATTTATTACTTCATGCAGGTTCTTTTTTTCTGCTTTTAAGTTCAATCATCTGCATCGATTATTGTATGGAAAAAAACTTCAGATATAAGACTCTGTACTTTCACTTTTTAAAATGAACTTTACAGATTTCAAAATGTTGAATTTTAAAATTTACTGTAGATTTCTTCTTTGCTTTTCTTTTTTGAGATTTTGCCAGTTGATGATATTGACGACCACTAAAGGGAATAAGCAGATGGGAATAATCATGATTGGGCTGAAGCCTTTCTTAAGCATCAGGGCCATAGAGGCAAGAAAAAGAAGAGTTATTGATACACCAAGCATAACAGTAAGTATCTTCAGTTTTTTTTCATTACTGATCAGTTCTTCATCGGTGTATTCGGATATTGGTTTACTTCTCATATTAGTTTTTTTTGATGGCTTCCAGGGTTCCTATGTTCCCGACAGGTGCAATGATGATGTTTTTATTTCCCTTTGAAACATAAAAATAATACGTACTGTTGATATCAATTAAATAAATATCTGCAGGTGCTCCTGAGCCGGAAGTTATTTTATAATTATATTTTAAATCCTGGTTTTCAATTCTTTTTTTAATGATGCTGCCCTGTCCGATACCTAAACCCACAAATAAAGCGAGAAGTTCTATCGCTACCAGTAAGCCGAATATTGGAATCATTGCTTTTCGAAGGTCTTTCTTACCGACTTCATTGTCTATTTTGTAGCTTCCTAGTAATTTTTTACCCCAGTTTGTATGACTGTTTCTGAAGATAATGGTCTGAATAATAAAGAAAAAAAGGATGACAGAGATCACCACGATGATCAGAATAGGACTTGAAGCCATATCTGCAATCGGGCTGATGAGGATATCTGTGATTGATGAATATTTCAAAATATTTACGCCCAACTGATAAAAAAGAATACTTTCCTTTAAAAGTCCAAGAATGATAAGATATAAATATCCCAAAGGCAGTAATCCCTGAATTTTTTCTAAATATTTCATCTCACTAATATATTATTTTATCCTGATATTGTAGTAATCAAATCCAATGGGAATAATATAAAAAAAGAGCGGTAAAAACCGCCCTTAATTTAATACTTTCCAGCTATTTGTTCATTACATCAAAGGCGCCTTCGGAGCCTGCAAAGAAATTGCTGTACAGAACTTCGGTATTTCCAATACGGATCTCGTAAATATCGTTAATAAGAGCATTTACAAAACTATCGGCTACTTCTGAAGCCGGAATACCATTTTCTCTGCCTCCGATCTCTGCGGAAAAATCTGTATTGACAAGAGGTGGCATCAGCTCAAAGACTTTAACAGAAGTATCTTTTGCAAGCTCATGTCTTAGTATTTTAGTGTAAGAATGGAGCGCTGCTTTAGAATCGGAATAAGTGGGAAGATGGGAGCCCGGAGCAAATGCTACAATTGAAGAAACATTGACAACCGCAGCGTTTTCCTGCTGTTTCAGTAAAGGAAGTATTTTTTCAGTCAGACGGATAGGTGCGAAATAATTGGTTTCAAATTCAGCAACTGCCTTGCTGTACGTGTCTGATGTTTCAGAAATTGTATAAACATAAGCATGTCCTGCATTGTTGATCAGAATGTTCAATCCGCCGAAATTCACTTTAATTTCCTCAATCAGATGGTTTATATCTTTTTCATTGGTGATATCAGCCTGAATAGTAAAGATATTTTCCAGTCCGTTGGCTGCTGCATCAAGCTTTTCTTTATTTCTTCCCACAATAATAATTGTGTTGGATGCATTCAGTGCCTTTGCAATTTCTAATCCGATTCCTGAGCCTCCGCCAGTGATTAAAATCGTGTTGTTGGTAATGTTCATGACATTTTTGGTTTTAAATTAATATGTATTTTTAAATTGTACTAATTGGTACAAAATAGAATAAAAAATTTTAACTGAGTATTTTAAGATTCATTTCAATAATGCTTTTAAGGATTTTCGGTGAGCTTTCCATTCTTCTTGTAACGTGGATTCCGTTCCAGAGGTTGCTCAGGTGCCATCCGATAATTTCCGGATCTTCAGTACTTGTGAGTTGCCCGTTTTGCTGTGCATTCCTGATTGTTTCTGCAAAAAGGGACTGCAGTTTTTTCAATATTTGAGCGGTTATTTTTTTTATTTCATGATCTTTTTCAGAAAGCTGTATCAGGGCATTTCCTAAATAGCAGCCACGTTCCTTATCACAATCAGCTGCTTCGGCAAGATTCAGAAAAAACTGCCTGATGAACTGTACTTTATTTTCAGAGGCAGCAATGCTGTCTGAAAGTTTTTTATAAAAATATTCTGAAAACTGAGTAATCGACCGGACATAGAGTTCCCGCTTTCCACCTTTAAAGGCCAGATAAAAACTACCTTTCCCAATGCCCATTGCGCAGAGCAGTTCGTCAGCAGAAGCCGTATTGTAGCCTTTGTCCCTGAAAACTTCAGTTGCTTTTGTTATAGCTTCCTGCTCGTCAAATATTTTAGGTCTTCCTGCCATTGGTATTTTTCTGGGACAAAGATATTTAATTGTACCATTTAGTACAAAATAAAATTTTCAATATGTTTTATAGTTTCTATCGATTATAAATGTTAATAATTTAGTAAAGCTGCTTCATGTTACAGATCCAAAGTCATAAAAACAGCAGTTTCCTCCGGATGTTCATAGAGTCTTGTATTGATTCCCGTAATGCTGAAGCCCATTCTTCTGTAAAACTGTATGGCCGGATAATTGGTATTCTGTGTTTCAAGTTCAATGATTCTGCAGTTTAAATGTCTGGCTTCCCGGACGGCATTTTTGATCAGTTGCACTCCGGCTCCGTTTCTTCTGGACTTTTCGCTGATCAGAATATTCTCAATATAAAAGCTGTTGTTCCATGTCCTGTGTTCACAGATGATCCAGCCTATCAATTCATTATCCTCAAAAGCTCCGAAAGAATGCCCTTTTTCAATAATTGCATTAAGCTCCTCAATGTCGGTGGAATGGGTTTCCCAAATCTTGGTATAGGTCAAAGATTTGTTTTTTAATATAAATTCAAAAGAGTCGCCATATTCAACAAAAGAAATGGAAAGAATCTTGTCTGTAGTGTATCCATTAAGTCCCCAGCGTGATGTGAGATTTTCAGTCAGTTTTTCTAATTTTTTTATTTCCATGGAAATGTGATTGGGCTTATTGAACTTCTGTACAGATTTCTACTAAATAATGATCAGGATCTTTGATATAGGCTACTTTCTGTCCCCAAGGTTTTACTGCAATATTTTCATAAAGAACGGCTCCGTTTTTAACCGCTTTATCTAGAAGGTTTTCAACATTATCTGTTGTGAACCCTAATTCGATTCCGAAAGGTTTTTCTTCAGATTTGGAAGATAAAAACCCCCGCTTTATATTGGAGCTGGCCAGATCTATGGATGCAAAAGAAAGATTGGTTTCTCCAGTGATAAGTTCTCCGTAATCTTTTTCAGGTGTGATAAATTTAATTGGCATATCAAATGTTTGGTGATAAAAATTCATTGATTTTTCAACATTTTCCACATATAAAATGACGTATTTGAATTTGATCATAATAGTTTTATTTTCTATTTAAAATGTATTCTTCGTCGATGATTAGTTCCACAAAAGGACCATTCCGGGGATAATATTCCATTCTACTAAAACCCGAGTTTCCAGTTCAGCCGGATTGTCAGCATGTCCTCCAAACCCTTTGAAAAATTTGAAAAATTGAAAACTATACATTTTCAGGGAATTTAAAATACCAATATACTCCTAAAATCATTTCTGCACTTATTAGTTTAATAGATGTTCTCAAATTTAAAGAAAATTTCACACTCCAAAACTTTCAAAACCCGTAAATTTGTGGTCAACAAAAATTTACTAGATGCTTAGGAAAATTTCAATTGCGGCAGCGGCTTTATTGTCCGTAATTACAATCAATGCTCAGAAGAACAAAAATTCTCAATTAGAAAGACCCAAATTAGTCGTAGGATTAGTGGTAGACCAGATGAGGTGGGATTATCTGTACCGTTTCTACAATAAATACGGAAACGATGGTTTCAAAAGACTCCTGAATACCGGATACTCTTTAAATAATGTCCATATCAACTACGTACCTACTGTTACGGCTTTGGGACATACCAGCATCTATACAGGTTCAGTGCCTGCAATCCATGGTATTGCCGGAAACGACTGGACGGATAAAGAAACAGGGAAAAATGTTTACTGTACAACAGATGAAAACGTTCAGCCGGTAGGAACAACCAATACAAAAATAGGAAGCCATTCTCCAAAAAACCTTTGGTCTACTACGGTAACGGATGAATTGAGACTGGCTACCAATTTCCAGGGAAAAGTGATCGGGGTTTCATTAAAAGACCGTGCTTCCATTCTTCCGGCGGGCCATACTCCGAACGGAGCTTTCTGGTTTGATGACAGTACCGGAAACTTTATTACGAGCACATGGTATATGAACGATTTGCCTCAATGGGTTAAATCTTTCAATTCACAGAACCTGCCTGAAAAATTAGTAGCAAACGGTTGGAATACTTTGCTTCCGATCAATCAGTATACAGAAAGCTCTCCTGACAATTCTTCGTGGGAAGGGTTGCTGGGAAGTGCAAAAACACCTGTTTTCCCTTACAGCAATTTAGCACAGGATTACCAAGCAAAAAAAGATAATATCCGTTATACACCTTTCGGAAATACACTGACGCTGAAACTGGCTGAAGCTTCTGTGGAAGGTGAAAAATTAGGAAGTGACCAGATTACTGACTTTTTAGCGGTCAACCTGGCTTCTACAGATTATGCAGGACATAAATTCGGTCCTAATTCTATCGAAGTGGAAGATGTTTATTTAAGACTTGACCAGGATCTGGCTCAGTTTTTCAGCTACCTGGATTCAAAAGTAGGAAAAGGGGAGTATACTGTTTTTCTTTCTGCTGACCATGGTGGAGCTCATTCTGTAGGATTCCTGAAAGAACATAAAATTACTACAGGATTCTTTGGAGAAGGAATGGAGAAGGATATCAATCAGAAGCTGAAGGACAAATTCGGATTTGATAAACTGATCAATGCAGTAGACAACTATCAGATTTATTTTGACAGAAAGCTGATGCAGGATAATAAAATTGAGCTGGATGACCTGAGAAATTTCACGATCAAAGAGCTAGAGAAAGATCCTACCGTTTTGTACGCGGTATCTGTGGATGAAGTGCAGGAAGCTACTATTCCGGAGCCGATCAAGCAGAGAATCATCAACGGGATCAACAGGCAGAGAAGCGGAGATATTCAGCTGATTTCCCATGATTCCATGCTTCCTCCATATTCTAAGACAGGAACTACCCACAGTGTATGGAATTCTTATGATGCACACATCCCATTGATCTTTATGGGGTGGGGAATCCAAAAAGGAGAAAGTAATAAGGCTTACAATATGACTGATATTGCACCTACCGTTTCATCATTACTGAAAATTCAGTTCCCAAGTGGAAATATAGGAAACCCGATTACAGAAGTTATTGGAAGATAAAATCACAAAAAAGCATTCTGAAAAGGATGCTTTTTTATTATACATCATTCATCGTTGATCATTTGACCTTATCAACCCTTGAATCTATTCTTCAGTATAGATTCTATTCAACAGATTGAAAGGTGAAAATAAAAAAACTTGACCAAAAAACTCGCAGAATTTTCTGCGAGTTTTGTTTTATTGAATTGGAATTATTCTTCATCTTCTGAATTATCTTCATCTTCTTCGTCCTCATACTGTTCCAGGTAATAAGTGAAGCTGAAATCTTCTGTTTCATCTTCGGCATCTTCAAGAGTTGTCAGAAGATCTTCAAAGATCTCAAGCTGGTCTACCGTCATATTCACAAATTCAATGTGAAGCGGCAGCTCCAATCCTCCGGTAATAATGTCGGAAAGTGCATCAAGATTATCTCCAAAATGTTCTGGAAGACTAACTTTTTCCTTTAATTGGGTATAAAAATCTTCATAGTCTCCTATGTTCGTAAAATCGATATATATTGTCTTCATATTCATTTCTTTTTCTTATTAATTTATATTGGTCATTGCGAGGAGCGTAGCGACGAAGCAATCTTAAAAAACATCCATGATATTTTCAATATCGTCGGTTAAATCTCTCCACTCAGGGTTTCATAGGAATGTAATCTTATTGATTTAAAGATTGCTTCGTCGCTGTGCTCCTCGCAATGACATATTCAACTACTGCTTCTCAAAACTTTTATAATGGTTTTTAGTCAGATAAACATTACCATTTTCCGTAAAGATAATCCGGTCTGCATTTCGGTTTCCACAGCTGTAATTCACATCAGCTTCGTAATATTTTTCACCTTGAGGAAGCTTCTTTTCCCGGTTTCCGAACTTGTCTCCGCCTATAGCCTTACCTGGCAATACGTCGCATAGATTACCTTTTGAAGCATTCCAGCCAAGTTTTCTTGCTTCATTTTTAGTGATATAATAATCCGGAAGTCTGTGATTCTGCTTTACATAATTAATGACCGTTTTCTCCTCTGTGAGCTGGTCAATAGGCTGTGAGGAATGGTTTGCATTACTACCTTGGGAATGTGGAGATCCGCTTCCATAGCTTGTAGCTTCTGTTTTTACAGTCTCTGTACTTCCCTTTTTGTCTGCAATAAAGTTATTGTAGATATACATCACGGACATTCCGAAAAGAAGTCCCAGACAAATAAAAAATACTGACCTTATTTTACCGTTCATATATTAATCTTATCATTCAAAACTAATCATTTCTCCATTCCTCCGGAATATCACAAACCGGAATAGGATTTATTTTATGCTGAGCTGCTTTGTGCATTCTGTCAAAAATTAAAAAGACTTCTTTATCACGGCCTTCATAATCATCCGCAGTTTTGGTTCCGTATTCTTTCTGGATCTTTTCCAGTTCGGGATAAGTTGCGCCAATCTGCTGCTCGTCTGTTCTGTCTACATCCCAAAGCCCGTCTGTAGGAATCGCTTCCTGAATATTTTTAACCAGATTTAAAGCTCTTGCCAATGTATATACTTCTGTTTTATAAAGATCTGCGATAGGAGAAACATCTACACCGCCATCACCATATTTCGTATAAAATCCGATTCCGAAATCTTCCACTTTATTTCCCGTTCCGCATACCAGAAGACCATTGATCTGACCATAATAATATAGAGTAAGCATTCTCAGTCGGGCTCTTGTATTGGCGAAAGCAAGTTTTTCATTAGGATAAAGATCATCCTTTACATCAAATGTTTTATAAAGTTCCTCAAAAGCGGGCGTAAGGTTCACAGACATAGTTTCTACATTGGGAAACTTTGATTTCAGATCATTCATATGTTCCCAAGCACGGTTCACCTGGTCTGGTTTCTGACGTATCGGCATTTCAATCAGAAGAGTTTTTAAACCTGTCATCGCTGCGAGAGTAGAAACCACTCCGGAATCCACCCCTCCGGAAACACCTATTACATATCCTTTTACATTAGCTTTTACAACATAATCCTTTAACCATGCTACAATATGATCTATTACTTTTTGAGTCTGCATTATTTATTTTTTTTAGTCTATTCCAAATTCTTTAGGGTATTTTACTACGCCTTTTATATTTTTTAATCCGTCTTTTATCAGTTCTACAGCCATTCCATTCACTTCAGGAATTTCAAACGGAAAAGAAATCCCAAAATTACTGGTTTTTTCGTAACCAAACTTAGGATAATAATTTTCATGCCCGATTAAAATAACCGATTTATATCCTAATTCTTTAGCAATTGAGTGTCCGCGCAGAATAAGCTGCCTTCCGATTCCCTGATTCTGGAACTCAGGCCGTACGGAAACAGGAGCCAGGGCCAGCGTTTCAAATGTCTCAGTATTATTCACAATTTTAAGCTTTGTGAAGAGAATATGGTCGGCAATTTCACCGGCTTCAGTTTCAGCAACAAGAGAAAGCTCCGGAATGAAGGCATTAGATTTTCTTAATTTTTCTACAAGGAAATGTTCCTGATGATCACTGTGTTCCATAGCTCTGAAAGCTTCTTCTATAAGCTCAAATACTTTTTTATGGTCCTTTTTCTCTTCCTGTCGTATTGTAAGCATACTATTGCAGATATTTTTCACGTCTTAGCTCATACCAGTTACAGATTCCATCAGGTTCTGTGAATTCACCGGTTTTTTCAAAGCCTAATTTCTTTAAAATATGATTGGAGCCTTCATTTCCGGAATGAGCATGCGCATAAATTACGTCTGCCTTCATCTCGTGAAAACCCAGTTCCAGAGATGCTTTTGCAGCCTCCAGTGCATAACCTTTTCCCCAGGATTCAGGTAAATAACGATAGCCAAGATCAAGAACGTTTTTATAACCATTGATCTCTTCGGTTAATAATTTCAGTCCGCTCCAGCCAATCAGAAGTCCGGTTTCTTTTTCAATGACAGCAAGCCTTCCTGTCCCATTTTCATCATATTGCTTTTGAATCATTCTGATTACAGCTAATGATTCGGCCTGTTCCGTGAGTACCGGGACCCCGATATATTTCATTACTTCCGGATCAGAATCCAGCAGAAACATCCGTTCAACATCTGTTTCTTCAAGCTTTCTTAAAATCAGTCGTTCTGTTTCTAGTTTCATGGTCATAATTATTGTTCAGCTCCGAAAATGGTTAGATCAGTTTTTATTCCTTTCTTAATGTCTGATTCCTTCATTAGATTCCCACCAATATTCAGCGTTTGAAG
This sequence comes from Chryseobacterium hilariae, assembly GCF_051400735.1. Lineage (NCBI taxonomy): Bacteria > Pseudomonadati > Bacteroidota > Flavobacteriia > Flavobacteriales > Weeksellaceae > Chryseobacterium > Chryseobacterium hilariae. Next base: position 302,141 of record NZ_JBLFFJ010000003.1, on the reverse strand, counting down.
GCGTGGATTTTTTGAAATGTCAAGTTTTTGGATCTTATTGTGTTCGATGTTTAATTTTCTTAAATTTTTGAGTCCGGTGATATCAATTGTTTTTAATTGATTTAAAGATAATGTTAATTGGTCAATTCTTGGAGTCTCCTTGAGTGAAATATTCTCCAGAAGATTATTATCAAGATACAGTGAAGCTAAGTTTTTAAGACCTTCCGCCCTGAAAGAAGTAATCTTGCATCCCGTACAGGAAAACAGCTCGAGATGAGACAGACCTGTAATGGAAATATCCGGAATTGTATTATCATCAAGCACGATCATTTTAGCATTGGTAAAAAGCTTTGCGTCATCAGCTGATGTAATGTTCTTCTGAACCAGAAATAAATTAGTGATTATATCTGCTTCCAGCTGTTCCAGTGAACCGTTTTTATTGAGATCAAAATTTTCAAGGACGGCTTTTTCAAAGTTCGGATCCTTAAAATTAAGTTTTTGGGCACAGGAAAGAGATAATCCTGAAATAATAAGGCTGAAGGTTGCAAATATTTTAATTTTCATCATCGATTGTGTTTTTAATCCTTATTTTTGTGTACTTAAATTTCATGTAAAAATAATGAAGATTTTTAGAATTATTGCCCTTTCTTCTATTTTAGTTCTCGCTTTGGATTCCTGTAAAAAAGAACCCGAAAACCAGTGGAAAGTAGAAGTGAAAGAACCTGCTGAAAAAGTTGAGATGACGGATATTTCCAAAGAATTCTATAATCAGGATATTCCTTTGGATCAATTCAAGGCTAAGTTTCCGTGGTTTCAGGGAACGGTTTCGGATGCAGATTTTGGAAAAAGAAGATCAGATGCAGAAGAGATTAAGATCTATAAAGAAGCAGTTGCTAAAATAGATCAGGCGAAACTTCAGAAGGAGCTTCAGGATCTCTTTTCTCATATCAAATACTATTTTCCGCAGTTTAAAAGTCCTAAGGTTTACCTTTTTTCATCTGCCCTTCAGATGGTTCAGGATCCTATTTTTTATGATTCAAAGGGAAATCTTCTTTTTATAGATATTACCGGATTTATGGGTGATGGCAATGCCAATTACAAAGGCCTTGAGCTATATTTTCAGAAGTCGATGAATCCGCAGAATATTGTTCCTAAAGTTTCACAGATTTTTGCGGAAAATATTGTGACAGAATCTCCGGATCATCAGAAATTCATAGATAAAGTTATTCTGAATGGAAAGATCATGATTTTGCAGGATGCTTTTCTTCCGGATACACCGGATTACCTGAAAATGAACTATACCAAGAAACAATACGACTGGGCCGTAGCCAATGAAGCCAATATCTGGAATTATTTTGTAGAAAGTAACCTGATCTTCGGCGATGATCCAAGACTGGTAGAGCGTTTCATTTCTCCGGGGCCATTTTCAAAGTTTTATACGGAAATCGATAATGAATCCTCGCCCCAGATTGGAATTTTTACCGGCTGGCAGATCTGTAAGGCCTATTTCAGACAAAAACCCGAAACTAAACTCGTTGATTTTTTAAAGCTTGATGCTACCAACATCTTTAATGAAGCGGTATATAAACCTAAGACACCATAACGGTCAAAAAATATAACAGCCTTCAAGTAATTTGGAGGTTATTTTTTTAATTTAAAGACCTGGTATTTCCATATGTTGTCAGAGAGGGAATTTTTTTCACTTTAACAGTCATTTACTGATGAAGATAACTTCGTAGAAATTTTAGATAAGCTGAAGAAGTATTAACTTTGCGGAAAAATTTTAGATTGATATGAGAAAAACTCAGATTACAATAGATGTAGAGTTGGATGAGAACCACATTCCTGAAAATATAACATGGAACGCCCAGGACGGCGGTGTGGAAAAGGAAGAAACGAAAGCAACGATGATCTCTGTTTGGGATGATAAAACAATGGAAGCGTTAAGAATCGATCTTTGGACAAAAGAAATGCCGGTAGATCAGATGAAGATGTTCATTCATCAGATTTTGGTATCTTTAGGGAGTACTTACCAGAGAGCAACCGGAGAAGAAGATGTTGCACAGTGGCTGGAGCAGATTGCCGATGAATTTGCTGTAAAATCAGCTATCAGAATGTAATACCAAAACTCTGCACCAATCACAAAATTATATGAAAAAAGCACTTTTACTCATCAGTACAGCGGTATTGTTGGCCGCGTGCGATAAAAAAACCGAAGTCAAAGAAACCAAAACAATAGATTCTGTTGTAACGGTTGAAAAGCTTCCTGCATCTGAAAATAAAGATATTTCCGGGACGGAGAAGATTTCTGAAAACTCGGAAATGGATATCACATTATTCAAAGAAAAGGAAATTCCTGCCTACATGTTAAAGGGAAGCCTTCATCCGCACGATATGGAAGGCGAATCTGTTATGGAGCTTGTTCCCAGTATGGATGATTTTATTAAAGGAAACGGCTCAAATATTGCTTATATAGATGATTCCCTGAAAAAAATAATTCTCAAAATAAACGGAAAATTTGAGGAGCTGAAAGAAACAGGTAAGGATAAATACGAAAACAGTGAATATCTGGTTTCTTTTACAACCACAGTTCCCGATAAAGTTCCGGAAGAAATAGACGTTCTGGCATATGCTTTTAACGGAAAGCTGGAAGTAAAAAGAAAATCTGATAACGTTTCAAAGAGCCTTGATTTTTTCATGGGAGGCTTATAAAAAATAAAAATATTATGAATTTTAATACAAAAGTAATTCACGGAGGGCAGCATCACGAGTCTGCAACAGGTTCTGTAAATGTTCCTGTATTTTTAACTTCTACATTTGCACAGAAAAGCCCGGGAGTACATTCCGGATATGAATACTCAAGAGCTGCCAATCCTACAAGACAGGCCTTGGAAGACTCTCTGGCAAGCATTGAAAACGGGGCAAGAGGTCTTGCTTTCGGTTCCGGACTGGCTGCCATTGACTGTGTTTTGAAATTACTGAATCCTGGTGATGAGGTGGTAGCAGTAGATGACCTTTACGGTGGTACTTACAGAATGTTTACAAGACTGTTCGAAAAATATCAGCTGAAATTTACTTTCGTGAATTTTGATGATGTTTCGAAGATTGCTGATGTAATCACGGACAAAACAAAACTGATCTGGGTAGAAACTCCTACCAACCCTTTGATGAAGCTGGTAGACATCAAAGCGGTAGTTGAAATCGCAAAAGGGAAAGATATTCTGGTTGCTGTAGATAATACTTTTGCAACACCCTATATCCAGAGACCGATTGATCTGGGAGCAGATATTGTAATGCACTCAGCTACAAAATACTTAGGTGGACATTCAGATGTAATTGCCGGAGCACTGATCGCAAAAGATGCTGAATTAGGAGAGAAACTTCACTTTATTCAGTTTGCGAGCGGTGGTATTTTAGGACCTCACGATTCTTACCTTGTTTTAAGAGGAATCAAAACTTTAGCATTAAGAATGCAGCGTCATTCAGACAATGGTCTTGCTGTAGCAAAATATCTTGAAACACATCCTGCAGTGGATAAAGTAATTTACCCTGGATTGGAGTCTCACCCTCAATATGAACTTGCCAAATCTCAGATGAAGGAATCAGGAGGAATGGTTTCCTTTACTTTCAAATCAGGTAAAAAAGAAGATGCTGTTAAATTCCTTGAGAAAGTAAGAGTTTTCACTCTGGCTGAATCTTTAGGAGGAGTAGAATCTTTGGCAAATCACCCTGCATTGATGACACACGCTTCCATTCCTGCAGATAAACGTGAGGAATTGGGAATTACAGACGATTTAGTTCGTTTGAGTGTTGGTATCGAAGATGCAGAAGATCTTATTGCAGATCTTGAAAAAGCTTTTTCTTAACACTTTAAAATAAAATATAATGAGAAAGATTCATTTATTTCTGATCCTAATTTTTGTCAGTCAGATGGTATACTCACAGGTAAAAACTACCGACGAATTGTATAAGACAGCTAAAAAGCTGGACAGTCTGATATTTGATATAGGATTTAATAAATGTGATCTTTCTCATTATAAATCTATAGTCAGTAATGACCTGGAATTTTATCACGATAAAGGAGGAATTACTTCCGGAGAAAAAGCATTTACCGCTTCCATTAAAAACAATATCTGTGGCGGGCCCAATAAAGTGAAGCGTGACCTTGTACCCAGCAGTATGAAAGTCTATCCTTTGTACAACAACAATGTTTTGTATGCTTTTATAGAAGAAGGGGAACATGATTTCTTCGAATTTTCCAATGGGAAATGGAATCAGGGAAGCCGTGCAAAATTTACTATTTTGTGGATCCAGGAAGATAAGCAGTGGAAAATGAAAAGGGTATTAAGCTACGATCATCATTTATAATCAATATGAAAAATACCAGAAAAGCTGCTTTTGAAGATTTAAGTCAATTAGCGGAATTATTTGACCAATACAGAGTTTTTTATCACAAAGAATCTGATATTCCAGCGGCTGAAAATTTTCTCAGAGAAAGAATAAAAAACAAAGATTCTGAAATTTTTGTGGCGGAAGAAGATGGCAAACTGACAGGATTTGTTCAGCTGTATCCCATATTTTCATCCACAAGAATGCAGCGCTACTGGCTGTTGAATGACCTCTATGTCAACGATAATTACAGAGGAAAAGGTTATTCCAAAGAATTGATTGAAGAAGCCAAAGAGCTTTGCAGATCATCAAATGCCTGTGGAGTTCTGTTGGAAACAGGAAAAAGCAATGATGTCGGCAACCAGCTATACCCAGCCTGCGGCTTCGAGCTGTATGACTCTGTGAATTTCTATGAATGGACGAACAGGGAAAATTAAAAATGTGAATAGTCAATTGTGAATGTTCAATGGTCATTAACAATACATCATACATCAATTATCACTTATAACTAAAAAATATGTCTGATTTTCAAAAATACGTACAAAGATATTTAGACCAGATTCCTTCTGAGAACTGGATTGAAGAATTAAAAAGATCTGGAGAAAAAACTATAGAACTGTATTCGAATCTCACAGAAGAACAGTCTTTTTTTGCTTATGCAGAAGGGAAATGGACACTGAAAGAACTCTTACTTCATTTATCAGATACCGAAAGAATATTTCAATACAGAATTCTGGCTTTTGCCAGAGGAGAAAAGGCTGAGTTGCCAGGCTTTGATGAGGAAGAGTATGCTGCCAGTTCTTTTGCAGACAAAAGATCTTTAGAATCTTTACTGGAAGAATATACGCTTGTCAGAAAGTCTTCTCAGATCCTATTGGAAACCCTTGAGCCATCTGTTTTAAACAACATAGGGACGGCTAATGGAAATCAACTGGCTGTAGAAACCATAGGGAAACTGATCGTAGGGCACAATTATCACCATTTGAGTATCATTGAAGAAAGATATCTTCCTGGATTAAAATAGATTACAACCAAGAACCGGATTAACGGGTCTTAATGGAATATAAAATTCAATAGGAACGGGCTTTAGCCCGTTTTTTTATGACAATTTGCTGAAGCTATTAAATTCACCTACAAAAAACATTTATCCTCTATTTTTTTGGTTGAACCTTCCCATTTTTTTACCTTTATACAGGTTTTTATGCCTTATTACATTATGGAAAACATTATAGAAATATTAAAATCCGGCGGAACGATTCTTTATCCTACAGATACCATTTGGGGAATCGGTTGTGATGCTACCAATATAGATGCTGTCAATAAAATCTTTGACATCAAAAAAAGGGAAAAAAACAAATCGATGATCATTCTGGTAGAATCTGAAAAAAGACTTCAGGACCTCGTGGATGTTCCTGAAATGGCCTGGGAAATTATTGATCTTAGCGAAAAGCCGGTAACTATTGTTTATGAAAATCCCCGCGGACTTCCGAAAGAGTTGCTTGCTGAAGACGGAAGCATAGGAATCAGATTGATAAAAACAGATTTTTGTAAAAAGCTGATCACTAAGCTGAATAAACCTCTTGTTTCCACTTCTGCCAACTTTAGTGGCGATAAAAGTCCCTTGAAGTTTTCGGATATTTCGCCGGAAATCATTAAGCTGGTAGATTATGCGGTAGAAGAAGACAGAGAAAAGGTTTCAAAATATTCAGGTTCCTCAGTGATAAAAATATGGAGTGATAACAGGATTAAGGTTCTTCGTGAATAAAATCTTGTAATAATTTTTTCAATTTAAATCTTGTCAATGTTATATCGACAGGATTTCTTTTTTTTAATTTCTATCTTTGCAGTCTTCAATATAAAAATGCTGGAGAAGTTTCCTAAACTGCATTTTGAACTGATAAGATCAACGGCGGATGTCAATTCGGTGGCGCTGTTTTACTGGTCTATTATGGATAACATGCTGTGGAACCATGCTTTTGATGAAAAAAGAAAATTTAATGTATGTCCATGTATGATTAGTGGAAAAAAATATATTGCTAGAAAAAGACGACCTATTTATTAACGATGAAAATTAATCTTACCCAAAATAAAAATTTAAAACTATTCAAGATCATTGCTGATGCTGCGGAAAAAAACAATCAGTCCGTATACATTGTCGGCGGTTATGTCCGTGATCTTCTGATGAAGAGGGCAGCATCTACAGATATCGATTTTGTGACAGAGCAAAACGGTATTGAGCTTGCACAGACTGTTGCGAATGATATTGATCCCAAATTAAAAGTTTCTGTCTTCAAAACGTACGGAACAGCCATGATCAAATATAAAGATCTTGAGCTTGAATTTGTTGGAGCCAGAAAAGAAAGTTATACCGAGAACAGCCGGAAACCTGAAGTAGAAGGCGGAACACTGGAAGATGATCAGAAGAGAAGAGACTTTACCATCAACGCAATGGCAATTTCTTTGAATAAAGCTAATTTCGGAGAACTGATAGACCCTTTCAACGGTGTTGAGGACCTGGAAAAAGGAATTCTAAGAACTCCTTTAGAACCGGCGCAAACCTATTCTGATGATCCGTTGAGGATGATGAGAGCCGTTCGTTTTGCTTCGACATTAAATTTTGTCATTGAAGAAAAATCTCTGAATGCTATAAAACAGGAGGCAGAAAGGATCAAGATTGTTTCTATGGAAAGAATCATGGTTGAATTCAACAAGATCATGATGTCCAAAAAGCCTTCTGTAGGATTGGGATTAATGGAAGAGACGGGACTTTTAAAACTGATCATTCCTGAGCTGATCGAGCTGAAAGGAGTAGAAGAAGTGGAAGGGCAGACTCATAAAGATAATTTCTACCACACGCTGGAGGTTGTAGACAATATTTCAGAGAATACAGATAATCTTTGGCTACGATGGTCCGCATTGCTGCATGATGTAGGTAAAGCGCCTACTAAAAAATTCGTAGAAGGAACAGGATGGACTTTCCACGGTCATGAGTTTTTAGGCTCAAAAATGGTAAAGACCCTTTTTCACAGACTAAAACTGCCGCTGGGAAACGATATGAAATATGTCCAGAAGATGGTGAAGCTTTCGTCCCGTCCTATTGCCCTTATTACCGATGATGCCTCAGATTCTGCATTGAGAAGACTTTTATTTGATGCCGGTGAAGATCTGGAAGATCTGTTTACCCTGTGTAAAGCAGATATTACAACCAAAAACTCCAAAAAACAGGACAGATTCAAAAAGAACTTCGAATATGTAGCAGTGAAGATCAAAGAAGTGGAGGAAAAAGATCAGGTGCGTAATTTCCAGCCGCCGATCACAGGAGAAGAGATCATGCAGATGTTTGATCTGAAACCAGGAAAAGAGATCGGAATTCTCAAAGAAAAAGTAAAAGAAGCCATTCTGGAAGGTGAGATTCCCAATGACAAGGAAGAAGCTGAAAAGTTTGTCATTGCAGAAGCGGAGAAGCTGGGATTGAAGTATAATTAAAACTTAAAATATATAAAAGGCTTCGGCGGGACAAAGTCCCGCCGAAGCCTTTTATAATCAGTAAAAACAAAATCAGGCCGCTTCTCCGAAGCGGCCTGAAAAAAAACACAAATGATGAAAAAAAATAAAATTTATAAATAATACCGAAGTATTAATGTCTTAGTTTGCATAGACTGAGTTTGAGCCTATACCCGTTGTGAACGATCTGATGATAGCTCCAGAAGTATTATAAACTACAATTTTGCTGGCCTGGGTAAATCCATTGGAATCCGAAGTGAAAATTTTGTCATTGATCACACTGAAACCATATAAAGCAGAATACGCATCAACACTGTTCGCTACAGTAAACAGCGGCGATGTAGGTGCTGTTGCAGCGCTCATATCCATCTTGTAAACGTTTTTCCCTGAAGTGAAATAAAACTTACCATTGGCAATTTCAAGGTTCGTAGCATTGGCAATACCTGTTAAAGTAGTTGTTTTTGTAATGCTTCCTGTGCTTGAGATCTGGTAAATATAAGAATCAGCAGTTCCTGCAGCAATAGCATACACATTTTGGTTGCTTGAAATGATCTTGTTGATGTTTCCTGCTGGCAGCGTGATCGTAGACTGAACATCGTTAGTAGAAGTATTGATATAAGTAATCTTATTTCCAAAACCAAATGAAGCATTCTGAACAAAAATATTGTTTCCCGCTTCTACAATTCTTTCAGCAGCATCTGTGAAAGTGATTTTTTTGATGAAAGAACGGTCTGAAGCTTTATAGATGCTTACATACTTGGCTCCTAAATATTTATCATTCGTTACATAAATATTGTTGTTGGCAAAAGCCATATATCGGGGAGCATTAAGTTCAGCGGTAATCTCGCCATTCGCTTTAAAGTTATAGCGGTTTGCGATCTGGATCTTATTGGAATTATTCAATAACAGATATGCATTTTCACCATTGAAAGCAACCATCTGTAAAACGTCACCTAATTTTGCTCCTCCATTATTAAGGGCAAAAACATTATCCTGTTTAAGGTTCAGGTCTGCACTTACAAACGTTACGTCACCTTCAGGTTTTCCGAAAGTACCTTCATTAGCGATTAAAAAACCATTGCCATAGAATATTTCCGGCTCATCATTATTATCACTGCTACAGGACACGATGCCCAAAAGAAGTGTAAAAGAAAAAAGAAGAGGTAGAATTTTGTTCAGTTTCATAATATTTTTAAGTTAAAAATTAATAGTTGCGTACATACTGTAATTTCTCTTAGGCATCGGATATAAAGATACCGTCTGATAAAATGTATTGGTAACATTGTTCACTTTAAATCCTAAAGTGTATTTCTTGAAAAGTGAGGCGGAAATTCCGGTATTTAAAATAAAATAAGGATCAATAGCTGTAGATCTTTGTTCATCCGTAGTTGTGTAGGTAAGACCGTTGAAAAGCCCTTGTGCATATAGCTTAAAGAATGAATAGCCATACTCGATATTTCCGACAGCTTTATGGATCGGAACATACATCATCTGCATTTCAGTATTCTTGTTGACAGATTTCGAATAAGTGTACCCTGCATCCAGCTTTAAAGCATGTTTTCCGAATTTCTTATTCCACTTAACCTGTGATTCCAGCCCGTAAGATTCAACTCTGTACGTATTCACAGGAGCCCAGTATCCGTAAGGTGTAGGAAGCCAGTTGATGAGGTTTTTGATGTCCATATAATAAGGACTCAATGTAATTTTAAAATCTCCTAAGCTGAACTCATGGCTCATGTCAATGTTCGTGGACGTTTCAGGAAGCAGATCCAGGTTTCCTCCCGGCTGCCAGTAAAGATCATTAAAAGAAGGATACCTGAAATTTCTTGAAAAATTGACTCCCATACGGTACCATTGTAAAGCATCCCATTTTCCCGAAAAAGAATACAGAAGGGGAGAAGAGATATCCTCTACAAAATCCTTCTTGATACCGGCTTCAAAACGAAGCTCCTTCGTGGCAAAATATCTGATTAAGCCGGATAGAGAACCTACATTTCTGCTGATAACCCCAATTCCGGATTGATTGTCTTTTTCTGCTTGATAGCCTTCACCCTTATTCACCTGGAATTCCCCAATAACATTAATGTTGATTTTTGGAGTGATGAAATAGTTGAAGTCATTTTTGAAAATATAGTTCTTTCCCTCTGCACCACTTGTTTTAGGCTGGTTAAGATCTGAAAAATACTGAAAATTATCTTCCGTATAAGCCGCTTTTAAGCTGTTTGAAAGATTACTTTTATTGATATCCCATGCGATCAGGCTTCTCAAAGTCTGCGCGTTATATTTTGTTCTGTTTCCAATTTGTTCAAAAACAGGATAATGCTGTGACGCATCGAACATCTGATTCTGCCATGAAATAGTCTGATGATCAGCAATTTTATAAGAAGCTCCGATGTTAACTGAAGTATTGTAATATCTGCCGTTAACATTATAAAATCCCGTGCTTCCTACAACAAACTCTGGGACTTTATAATCATTTTGGCTTGTAAAATAGCTTCCCGAAACCTTAACGCTTAATTTATCATTGCTGAATGAAGCTTGCATAAAATTATTATAAGTATCAAAAGAGCCCGCCTCCGAATAAACAGAACCCTTGAAGCCCCTGTTGAAATCCAGAATATTATTTAAATGAATGCTTCCTCCAATAGCCCCGCTGCCATAAACAACACTGCCTCCGCCAGCTTTTATATCAATCTGGTCATATCCGAAAAGTGGAATATTATTCACATCTCCCTGTCCTAGAAAGCTGGAATTAATATTAATTCCGTTCCACACAAAAGCGGTCTGCTGAGCTGTTGTTCCCCTGAATGAAGGCGAAGAAACCGCCCCACGGCCATTTTCTTTCACATAAATAGAAGACTGAAAGCGTAAAAGTTCAGAAAGATTAGCTGAGTTTTTCTCGAGATCTTTTGGAGTGATCGTACGTACCGGATGGAAAAGCTTTACCTTGCTCATCTGGCTGTCAAAAATATAAATGGTGTCAACCGCTTTCTCCTGTCCGAAGAGAAAGCTGCCGTAAGACGAACAAAGCAGTAATAAAGACCTTTTTATATCCATACTATTTTACTTTTCCTCCGAAAGTAATACGTTTTGAGTTATAATTTTGGCAGGTCTCCTGACTTTCGCTTTCTGCACCTTCCCGTATAAACAGTGGTTTTTTGCAGAAATCTTATTGCGATTTACAGTTGCGGGGACAGTTTGGGAGTTACACCCAATTCCCTATTATTTCCAAAATGCTGGAAACCAAAATTTTTGCAAAGATAACTTTTTAAATTTATTGCACAAAAAGACAAAAAGTCAATTGTGAGTGGTCAATTGTGAATAGTGAATAGTGAATAGTGAATTTTGCTTCGCAAGGAAATTTATAAATGTATAAATGATCAGTATTGAACATGACAGTACAAAATTGAAAATAATTCTTAAATTAACAATTCACTTGCAAAGCAAAATTCACTATTCACATCAACCAAAATTTCCTATTCACAAAATTTCACCTTTACAAAAACGATGAATCAAAATAGAAAGGAAGCAGGTCTTTAATAGAATGTACCTTCACCACTTCATCATTCATGCTTGAAAAATAAAGGATGATGTTTTCGTTCTGTTTCGTTTCATATTCTATTAAACTTTGCCGGCAGGCTCCACAAGGTGGAATCGGAGGATTTTTCTCATGAAATTCTTTAGGACCTCCAACGACAAAGATCTTTTTTACCTTGACATCCGGAAAATTGGCTGCCACCCAGAAAAGAGTCGTTCTTTCTGCACATAACCCCGATGGATAGGCTGCATTCTCCTGGTTGTTACCGGAATAAATTTCACCGTTTTCCAGTAAAACGGCACATCCTACAAGGAAATTCGAATAGGGCGCATAAGCATTTTCACGGGCCTGAATCGCTCTCTCAAATAAGGTTTTTTCTATATCGTTCAGTTCACTGCTGTTTTTAAAATGCTCGTAACTGATCTGTATGTCTTTTTTCATATATTAGTAAGACTAAAAAGGGGGCCAAATTTACTTCTTTTTCATCACTTCGACAATGTTTTTTTTATTCATCATTAAATTGAAAATCAAAAAGTAAAATGTTATACACACCAGTAAAATTTAGAAATATAGAATTGAAAAACAGATGGGTAATGTCTCCTATGTGTATGTATTCATGCGACAATGGATTGGCTAATGATTTCCATTTTGTACATTATGGAAGCAGATCCCAGGGCGGAACAGGCCTTATCATGGTTGAAGCTACGGGAGTAGAGCCACGCGGAAGAATTACCAACCACTGTATGGGAATCTGGAATGATCAGCAGGCGGAAGAGCTTAGAAAAATTGTTGATTTTGTTCATTCCCGTTCAGAAAGTAAAATAGGGATCCAGCTTGCCCATGCCGGAAGAAAAGGTTCTACATGGAATAACCTGCAGATCCCTGTTGAAGAAGGATGGGAAACCGTAGCGCCAAGTCCTATTCCTTACCATCCTACTGAAAGGATTCCGCATGTTCTGACTGCTAACGAGATTAAGGAACAGGTACAGAACTTTAAAGAAGCAGCGAAAAGAGCTGTAAAGGCAGGTTTTGATATTATAGAAATTCACGGCGCACACGGATACCTTATCCATCAGTTTTTGTCACCACTTTCCAACATCAGAACAGATGAATATGGCGGTAGCTTTGAAAACAGGATTCGTTTTCTTTTGGAAATTGTTGATGCTGTCAATGAAGAGCTGGATGAAAATACAGCACTTTTTGTAAGGATTTCCGGAACCGAATATGCCGAAAACGGATGGGACATCAATGACAGTGTAAAGCTTGCCGAAGTTTTAAAAGAACATTCCGTAGACCTGATAGATGTTTCAAGCGGTGGAAATATCCATGGCGCAAAAATACCTGTATTTAATGGCTACCAGGTTCCTTTTTCATCCCAGATCAAAAAAGAAGCCGGTGTGAAAACCGGAGCAGTGGGATTAATTACAAGTGTAGAACAGGCCGAAGAAATCCTGGAAAAAGGAGAGGCAGACCTCATATTTGTGGCAAGAGAAATCTTAAGAAACCCATATATTGCCGTTCAGGGATCATTTGACATGAAGGAAGACTGCTTCTTCCCTCACCAATATACAAGAGCGAAAATTTCATCATAAAACCGGAATGAAACTTGAAGACTTTATGCTCACCTGTCCCAGCAAGAAATTTTTGGGAATAGAATGCCTGGGATGTGGTGCCCAGAGAGCAATTGTTTTGGTATTTGAAGGCAGGTTCTCAGAAGCCTTTCATCTGTATCCGGCTGTTTATACACTGCTCCTGTTTCTTTTTACCCTAGGTCTTAGTTTTGTAGATAAGAAAAGGAAATACGGTACTATACTGATGATAATGATTACTGTAAACCTGGTCATCATGATCATATCTTATTATTATAAACATTTTTATATGCATTCTCATTGATAAATAAAGTTAAGAACTGTATTTTTTTAACTTTTAAATGATATGAGTAGAAAAAAAGTCGTAGAATTACTACAAAATGTAAATATATTGACTAAAAACTTTTTAAATTAGAGCATGAAGTCTATCTTTGTTAGACAAACTTTATGAATAGTATAATCATTAATGATTAAAATATAGAATATGGCAGGAAATTCAAGAGGAATCTTAAAATTCAATGGAGGCGAAGGACAAAAGCTGTTAAAGCTTAATTACAGCGTATCAAGATCTACAGATGTTTCAGGACGTGTAGCATCAGATCCATCGAACGCTTTGATTAAAATAACAGTTGAAGCAACTGAAAAGTCTGATATTCTGGAAAGCTTACTGAATGGTAAATATAAGCCGACAAGCGGTGAAATTACATTTAATAAATCACATGAAGAAGGCACATTGAATACCCTGAAGTGGGAAAACGGATATGTAATTCAGCACGAGATGGATTTTGATGCTGTTGACAGCAACAGTATGCTGGTAAGCTTCGTGGTAAGTGCAGAAAGCATTACCTATGGAAATTCACTATATAACGGATTCTGGCCATTAGGCTAGGTCCCGAGTAGTATAAAATACAAAGAGACTGTCCCTCAAGACGGTCTTTTTTTACCTGTTGTGAACGCTATTTTCTGACAAGGAATCTTTGTTTATTTTCAAAAATTCCCGATTGGATGAATAATATACACATTTTAACATAAATCACTTTATAAAATATGTCTACTACACCTGAAAAATCAAAGGGAACGAGTTTTCGCCCGGCACAGAATGCAGATGGGGTATCTGAAAATCATCATACCGGCATCAACCGTCTGGTTAAGCTTTCCTTAGTCATAGAAGGAAAAATCATCAAATTTTATAAGCATTTCAAACTTAAACAGAGCGCTCAGCGTCATCACGAATTTACCCTTACGCTGGCTCATGATACGTTGGGAGACCGCCAGACCCATTCGCTGGAAGAAGCCAATAAATTTCTGGGAAAGCGCCTCACCGCAGTTATTTCATATAAAGGTATAGACAACAGTCCCGAGAGAACCTTTGTGGGAGTCATTACCGGGGTAGCATTCAGCCAGGAAAAAATGAGCCTGGGGAATATTGTGCTTACAGGATTCAGCCCAACCATTCTTTTGGATGGAGCTTCCCATATCCAGAGTTTTGGAGGAAGCCAGCCGGTTAATATAGGAATTATTGCTGAAGAGGTGATTAAACAGGGGATTGATAAAGGCCGATTTGATGTCAGGATCGATGCTAATAATTTTTCTCAGATCATTTACAGCAGTCAGTACGACGAAACCCATTACAACTATCTGGCAAGAATGGCAGAAGCATATGGTGAACAGTTTTTCTATGATGGTGAAGTCCTGCATTTCGGGAAACTGCCTCCTCAGAACAAACCTATTATCCTGACCTACGGAAGCAGTGCTAATGATATTAAGGTTGAGCTGAAAGCAATCCATACCAAGCCCCAGTTTTATGGGTACAACAGCAATAAAAATGAAAAACTTACTTCAGGTTCCACGCCTATTCAGCATGTAAGTGACATTGCAAAGACAGCTTACGATCACAACAACAGTATTTACAAAACCCCTGCGCTTCAGATAGCCCCTATTAAGGCAACAACCCATCTGGACGTAGAATATTCACAAAAAAGTGCTTCGGGAAGTGCCGCGGTGAACGTTTTTTCCATTTCAGGAAATACAAGCGTTCCATTCCTTCATCCGGGATGCATAGCCGATGTTCAGATGCGGAAACAGGACTCCAATGAAACTTCCTATTTCACAAGAATTATGATCACAGAAGCTGAACATGAAATTGACACCATAGGGCATTATAAAGGAAGCTTTACAGGGATAGCAGCAGATACGGGATTCCTCCCAAGACCGGAATATAAGATCCCTAAAGCTGAACCGCAGACTGCAGTCGTTATCTCCAATACAGATCCGGAAGGACAGGGCAGGATACAGGTGCAGTTTGACTGGCAGACAAGCGATACAACACATTTTATCAGGATGATGAGTCCTGATGCAGGAGGAACAGATCAGATCACGCAGAACAGAGGATATGTTGCCATTCCGGAAGTGGGAGACCAGGTGATGGTGAATTTTGTTCACAGTCATCCGGACAGACCTTTCGTCATGGGAGGTATGTTCCATGGAGGAATAGCCTTGGGAGGCGGAGTCAATAACCATCTGAAATCCATTCAGACCAGGAGCGGAATCAGAATTTTAATGAATGATGAAGAAGGAAGTGTAAAGATCATGGACCCTAGCGGAAATATCTACTATATGGATGGTGCCGGAAACATCAGCATGAAGGCTCCTAAAAATTTCACCCTGAATGCCGGGGATAATATCAACATCACTGCTGGAAAAGAAATTTCGATCAGTGCGGGAGAAGGAATCAACAGTTCTGCCAACAACAGTATTATTTCTACAGCCGGAAAAGATATTGTACAGACAGCTTCCGGTGATATCCGTGAAACTTCGGACACAAGAACAGAAATGGTGGAAAAAGAATTCAAAAGACAGTCCGAAACATCCAATGAAATAGCCGGAGAAATATCCATGTTCAGCGAGCTTGAAAATATGACGATGCAGAGCGGTAAAATTGTAGAATTCAACAGTGCTGAAAAATCAAAACTTTTCTGATATGGCCATCATTAAAACAGCTAAGAATATACAGATAAAAGTCACAGACTCTTATCATCTGAATGTCGGCAAAAAGGTTGAAAAAATTGCCCAGAAAATTAATGTGGAAGCACAGAAAAACAACCTTGTTTTGGCAAGCAATAAGAAAATAATGTCCCATGGAAACAAATAAATTAAGAATTCTGATTCTTTTTATTGTAGGTAGTTTCTCATTAATCAATTGTCAAAATAAAAAAATGGAACAAAAATACAGCTGGCTGGGAACCCTTTCGGCACCGCAGGAATATCCGATGGAAATTTACAAAGGAGCCCTCATCGCAGATGATTTTACCTATGGCTTCGATGCCATATGGGGAACACAGAATACAGGCTGGGGAAATGAAGGCGGAACAATGAGTGTAGAAACCAGCCGGATGGATATTCCCCACAGTCTGGAATTTACCTGGTACTCTCTGGTAGAGAATAAATTCTATACCGGAAAATGGGATTTGGATAAAGAAAAAATACAAAACCTTTTTGAAAAAGGCTTTATAGACCAGGATAATGGTAAAAAGACCACATACAGTAATTTTATTGTTGGCCTAGCTCCAAAAGGACAGGTGGTTTTATGGATCAACGGTCCCGGAAACCAGAAAGAAGTAGGCGCTTTTCAAGCTCATGATACCATTATTACCAAAGAAAAAGCATACGAAAACGCACAATATATGCTGAAAGAAGGTTTTGCAGACAGAATGCTGAAAGATCCGTCTTATGAAACATTTAAACCGGAGATTAGAACTAAAATAGAAAAAGAAGGCTATCCGTCTCCGGATATTTATGAAGTGTACAGAGAAAGATATAGCTGGAAACCCTCAGTGATTCTTCCGGAAGGCAGTGAGTGGATCGATTTCGGATTCACCAGTTACAATGGAGAACAGGAAAACCTCTTCGGAGAAAGCCTGACAGCTGACACCTATAAAAAACGGGCTGTTCCAAAATTCTGCGGTTTTTACTGGAGAGATAAGAATAAAAAAAGATATGGCGTATGGATAGACTCTTTTGATGAAAAAGAAATATTTGACTTATTTCAGAAGCTGGGAAAAGAAAAAAATATAGATCTGATCATTAAAATCAGTCCAGATAATGCAGGGGCGAGTTTATCATTAAAAAGCGAAAAGGAAGAAATTCAGGTTACAAAAGCAAAAATCAGGCTTTCACGTGCAATACAATAACATCTTTTAAAAGTTTAAAAATCAGTCTGTCAACAAAAATAAAATAAGAACGATGCACAATAATAAATTTGGAGATTATACACCGGAAATATCCAAAGAGGAAGTGTTAGACATTACTCTTGGGATGTTTTTTGACGGAACTTTGAATAATAAAACCAACACCACAGAAAGAAGAAACAAAACGGCCGATTACAAGAAAAATGGAGGCTCACCCACCGATAACAATAGTTATAATAACGACTGGAGCAATGTAGCGCGTTTGTGGGACAATTACGATAAAAATTTCGGCATCTACATAGAAGGTATCGGTACCGAAGATAAAGAAGAAGATTCTATGCTTGGCTATGCCTTTGGAACAGGGACTACCGGAATCCGTGGGAAGGTGAGAAAAGGCTGCGAAGAGATCGTGAAAAAAGTAAAGAATATCAAGAACGCAAAAAAAGCAGATAAAATTGCAGTGCTTACTTTTGATGTTTTCGGTTTCAGCAGAGGTGCTGCTGCTGCCCGTAATTTCGTGCATGAAATAGGTAAATCCAAATATAAAGCGACCACCAGTACTGTTTCGCATCAGGGTGTCACGGTAACCGCCCGTTACGACAGCGACGGTACCGGAGGAATACAAAGTGAAGAACTTCCGAAATGGGGCCATCTGGGACTCAAGCTGCAGGAGGCCGGAATTACCGTTGATGTGCTGAAAGTGAGATTTCTGGGTATTTATGATACGGTTTCCTCCTATTCAAAAAACTTTTCTGCCACGCCGAACTTTCACAATGATGTGGAGGAGCTAAGTCTGAATGATATCGGCAGAGCACAGAGTGTGGTTCATTTTGTGGCTGAAAATGAACACAGGGAAAATTTCGACCTTACGAATGTGCATGTAGGAATAGAAAAAATATTTCCCGGCGTTCATTGTGATGTAGGAGGAGCTTACGAAGAAGGACCGGAAATCTGGGAAGAGCTTGAAACATCCTGGACAACCAGCGCAAAATTAAAGGCCTTTAGAAGCGAGCTTATAGCAGAATCCTGGTATAAAGAAGAAGAACTTACCATTACTCCGGGCTTTTATCTGTCATTAAGGGGAGAACGTAGGCTTATAAAAAAAGCATACAGCTATATTCCATTACATTTTATGGCCGAATATGGTGTTCAGAAAACAGTTCCCCTGACCTTAAAGAAAATTACCGATGAAAAATATTCCGTTTCATCAGATGCCCTGCTGGTGAGAATAAAAAACCGCTTAAGACCTTATGCAATGGGAGACGGAAAACAGTACATCTTTAAGCGGTATAAAGATCTTGAAAGAGCATATGGAGGAATACCGATACCGGAACATAAATATGCAGACTATCAGAAGGAAATGAAAGAACAGGATGATTTGAGAACATTAAGAAACAAATATCTGCACAGGTCAGCAAGAAGAGAAGGTATAGGAATGGACCCGACACCGGACAGAGTAAGAGTGCTCCATTAGTGGATTATCATGAATAATCAAAATAAAGAAAGAAAATACGAAGCCGGATTATTTTTATGCAGAAATTTAATATACATACCGTTCAGAAAGGAGAAAGCTTAAAAAGCATAAGCCTGTTGTACAGCTTAGATGCCGGGGCTTTAAAGTTATTTCATAATAACCACTGCAGCGTAAAGGAGATGATCCTGATTGAGCTTACGGGGCAGAAAGAAATTTTTCTTCCCAGAACGGCTGTAACGGATAAAAACAGGCTGGTAAAGTTCGGGCATGCAAACAGCCTGATCTTTCAGCCGGAGAATTCATTCGGCAGATACGGAGTTACGGTGACCATTGAAAATAATGATCACAAAAATGAACTGAAATACGAAACATCGGTACGCTGGCTGAAAAAGGAAAATAAGCTTCATTTTTTTGAAATAGACAGAATTTCCAATCTGTACCTGAACGAAGAAGAAGTCAACGAAATAGCCGACCTGCTGGCATATAAAACATCTAAGGTTTTATACCCGTTACAGATAAGCGCAGATGAGCAGGGGAAATTCAATGCTGTAGAAAACCTTTCAGTATTTAAAGAAAGATGGCCGGTTGTAAAGGAAGAACTTTACAAAGAATTTGAAGGAGAAACAGTAGACACTTACTGCGAAAAGATAGAAAAAGTAATAAGCGAACCGGATGCGATAAATCTTTATTTAAAAGATGATTATTTCATCAGAACCCTGTTCTTTGGGATTTATCAGAGTTTCGGACAGGATTACCAGGTAGAAATAGAGAGCAGTTTCCCTGTTGTCAATAATCCTGTAGAGCCGAAATACAAAATAAAATTTGAGATAGATCCTTTGAAAGGAGAAACCGGTCTGGTTAATATAGAAGGGGAAGGAAGACTAAACGATGAAAGAAGCATATATGATTTTGTAAATAAAGCTCCTTTTTCGATGATCATTGAAGATAATCCGGAGATGAATCATGAAGGGAATTTAAGAGTGGTATCCTATCTGAACGGAGAAACTTTACTTTTAAAATCGATGTATTTAGAATGCAGTATAGAACTTGAGAAAAAAAAGAAAATATCAGTAGTCATTGCGGCTCTGACAGAGTAATAGAAACATAATAACATGAAAATTAAAATCAATCACAAACTATCCATACTTATCCTTTTATTAAGCTTTAGCTTGTATTTCGGGCAAAAAACAGAGTTTAATGTCCCGAAAGATATCGAGACCTTACAAAACTCTATTTTTTATTTCCAGAATGACTTCACCAAAGATGAAGCTAAAGCAGCTGCTGCATCCGACAGAGATTTTTCAACCACTGTCGATCTTTATAATCTGAAATATGATGCAGATACCAAAAATCCTTATCTGGATCTGGTATTAAAAAGCGGTTCGAAGCCTAAACAGTTTATTCAGCAGGCAGTTTGGAACGTCAATATGAAAAAAATATCGTCAAAAAGCACGAAAGTCACTGTTTTTCTTGAAAAAGTAGTGCCAGACAGCTGGTCTAAAAAAGAAGTCGATACAAAACTCACCAAATCTACCGGTAAACTTGAGAAAGAGATCAAAGAATTTCTTTTAAATTATAAGCCTGCAGAGCCTTCGAATGATAATGACGTTTCAGAAGCCGATAGTGTGGCTGTTACCACCTATACCACTACTGCAACAACAACAGATATGGTGGCAGAGAATCCGAAGCAGAAAAAAACTTCAAAAAACCTCCAGAACCTGTTCAGCAAGAAACAGTTTATAGCGCTGCCGGCCACGTCCGATACTTTCACAAAACTTTTACAGGTAAGTCCAAGTGAATTGGAATGCAAAGACTGCAAAGGGGGAAAGTATTCCAACTGGGATTTCAATGATTTCAATATGATCTACGCAAATATGAGCACCGGTCTGGAATATTATGCAATTCAATATTACGGGCAGGATATGGTTTCAGGATTACCTTATGGCCTGGTATTCAATGATAGCTCACCATCAGAATGTAAGCAGAAATTTGCAAGGTATAATGCAAAGCTTTATCAGACCGTAGGAGATACGAATGAAAATTCGGAAAAAGCTCTAACCGTTGTTACTTTCAAGATGAATTCTTCCTTTGTCCGTCTGGAATTCGGGAATGAATATTTAACCAGAGTAGTAATTTCAAATAAAGAATTTTAGCCATGGCAGAAAAACATATTGTAGTACAGGGTGCTATGTGCAAATGCCAGTTCGGACAGGTTCCGGACAAACTCAAAGTGCTCTCACACCAGAAAGAATACGCTAATGATAAAAATGCCTCCAAAAAGCTTATCGTAACCACGAAAGAAATAGGAGCAGCTACATTCGAGAAAAATACATTTGGGAACTGCATCAAAATGGGAGTTCCGCCACCTCCATGCAAAATTATGGTAACAGAGTGGAAAGATTTTTATGAAAAAGTGCAGCTTAATAACGGCGGCTATATTATCGTAGAAACCAGCAAAGCCATTTGTGCCATTGCCGGGACGCCGTGTATTGAGATCATAGACCACGGACAGAGAACGGAAGGTAGCCCGCAAAATTTTAAAAATGCGGATAAGGATGTACAGCAGCAGATCAATCCACTGGTGGATTCTGAAGAAATGTATAAAGAACAGCCTGAGTATGGTGGGCAGGACGGTGTAATCTAAACGACAAAGAAATGGCAAAAGGAGTAAAAAAAATAAAGATTACAAAAGGGACATATTACCCAAAAATGTCTGTTCCGGGTCAGAGAGTTACGATTATGCCGAATCAGGACGTAACTTTTCAGGTCAGTGAATGGCTGCCTGATACAACGGCCGAAGATAAAAAGAAACCCGTGATTTGGATGAGGCAGACCAACGATCGCAAAATTATTATCTATCAGGCTCCATCTTCCACAGGCTATAAATTCAGTATGGATAAACAGTACTGCGGAAGTTATCAGTTCTACATCGAAGCCAGTTTTTCGGGAAAAAGAGACACCAAAAATAATGTAGGGCTTTATGTGAAAGGCTGGTGCGAACCCAAAATTGTTACCAGTAAATGGACTACCCAGAGAGGAAGCAAGACCAGCATTAAAAACCAGAATAAAGTCAATCATATTTCCTACGGTCACATCGTATATCTTAACCTGACCACAGAAGGTCTTAATGGAAATACGCTGACTATTGAACTTTGGAACCAGCAGTCTGCAAAAGATGACAAGCTGGTTCATGTATACAATAATGTGCAGGTAATAGATGGTGAGGTCAATTTAAAAATAGAAAATACCTACTCATGGATGGCTCATGTAGATAACATCCAGAACGTAGAGGAATTTTATATCAAAGTAAAAGATTCCGGTTCCAAAAAATATATCAAAGATAATCTGGGTGATGATCTTCATGCCATCTACCTGAATGTGAAAAATAAAGTCGTTACCACCAACGCCAATGTCAGTAAAAACCAGACCCCTACAAAAGTATACAAGCCGGATGTAAATTCCGTCCGCCAGGAACCCTGCAGGTTTGAAGTGATAAAGATCACCGAAACCGAAGTGAAAGACGGAAAAGCCAGTAGTACAACCGTGATGGTTTTTGATAATGGTAAAGGAATAAAAAAGGCACAATCTACAGCCTTGCAGGAACGTATCGAGAGAACGATTTATTATAAATTCGATTCCACAGTAATAGATAAAAACGGGGAAGCTATACTTAATAATGTGCTTAAGTTTCTTCTTGAGCATAAAGACTCTACCATGAATCTCAGCGGTTATGCCTGCGTTATTGGGAAACAGAATCACAATAAAGGACTGTCCCAAAGGAGAGCTGACGTTGTAAAGAAATTTTTTGCAGACGGAGGCCTGGATCCCAGAAGAATCATTTCCGTTGGGAAAGGAGAAGTAGATCCTACCGATGATAAAATGGGTAGGGATAATATCAAATATAAAAATGAGAAAGACTACGAAAACAACCGTAGAGTAGACATCTCTTTTGTATTTAATGCCCACGATGCCCAGACCGTTAATTACGAAGTGGTGGCTCCTACGGAGTCAACAAAAAAAGATATCACTATTGATATCACAGGATTTGATACTACTGAATGCTACCAAGACAGTAAAGGCAAACATAAAAAGCAGATCCTGATGGTTGATGTGGGGCAGGCAATAGATAAAGGAGATACCAAACAGACTTTTGCCCCATCATCCTTTAATTATAAAGTGTATTCGAATATATCCAGGTTAAATGCTGCTCCCATAAAGTATATCTGGCCTATAGCGACCAATCCGAACCAGTTTCACATGCACATTCACAGCTGCAGGTATTTCAGCAATGACAAGAGAACAACGGTTTTAATTAAAGCTTATCCGGATATTAAATGGGAACTGGCACTGGAATTTCAGGTCAATGTATCCAACTACAAAGCGGCCAATATGCCGGCAGGAAACATATTTGCCAAACATCAGGAAAAATCCAGGCAGGCGGGCTATCAAAGATGGAGGATGAATGAAACCGGAAAGGTCCCGATTACCATAGGAGTAGGACTGTCTGCAGAATGGGATGCCGGCAGGGAAAAAAGAAGCTTCACCAACGAATTTGCCGATAAAATAGAGCTGGTCGCAAAAATGATTGCCACCGCTGTCAATATCGTTCAGAATGCCATAAATTATGCGCAGAGTGCCGCAAAAGAAACTGCTATTCCTGTTGGTTTTAATCTCAGATATCCCAAATTTACTGTTGTAGGAAAATGGTATCTGGAAAGAATCAATGAGAGAGCTGCTTTAAGTGTAATCGGAGAAGTAGGATTTGGCTTCAAACCTCTGATAGGCGCGGAAGTTGTTATTGATATCATCGGTGCGGCTATTGCCGTAGCTTCTTATGGGGCAACGGGTAATCCTGCCGCAGCAAAAATTATTAATAAATTTAGAGGCGGATTAGAAAAACTCGGGGCTTCAGTTACCTTTACAGCTACATTTTACGGGGAGCTTGAAATTATGGTGGATGCCCTGAAAATTGACAGTATCAACGGGATCAATATGCAGGGTAAAACCACGATCGGCGGGAAAATGGGAGCCACAATAGAACTCAGTATCAGCATTGAAGTAGGAACCGTAAAAGGAACCAAAGTGAAACCGATCGCTACATTTAAAGCGGCGGCCAAAGCAGATTCTTATTTTGGAGGAGACTTCGTCATAGATTCAGATACCACAGGATTATTTATCCAGCCCATTTTGAAGTTTTCAGGAGTTGTTCTTTCCGTAGAGATAGAAGGGGAAGTAGGTTGGTGGAAAAGTAATTTCAAAGTAGAAGAAAAAGTGATGAAAGAAGAAACTTACTATATGGATAAAAAATATTTAACTTAAATTCAGGTATGCATAATTTTAAAAAACCATTATATTCCGTTTATCCCAGAATGTATTGTTCGGGAACTATTTATGTGAATGATGTTCCTGTCATAGACTGGTACGGAGATGAGACAAAAGAAGGTGGGTTTGGAGGAGATACCATGATCAACCAGGCACTGCTTCAGAGCGGGAAATATCAGGTAGTTGGGAAAATGTATCCGCGATTGGGGAAAAATGTCCTGGATGAGGATGATACCCTGTCGGTAGATTTCTTTTGTGCAGATTTTGATAACTGGAAAGCATCCCGTGTTGAATTTCGCCCTAAAATGGAATCCCCATGGGACGGACTGACAGAGAATGTCCAACACCCGACTTTTAATGTTGCCGGCGAAATAGAAGTGGAACTTCCTTTTGTACTGGATGGTTGGCAGCATTCGGTAGATTTTAAAGACATGAAAAAAGAAGACCTCTTCAGCGATGTTTTCAAATACTATAAGCAGATACGCGCAGTATTGGTTGAACATAATGTCGGAAAATATCTGGAAATGTCTCATGACAAAATGCAGCTTCAGGAGCAGGCTTTATATTATACTGAAGATCGGAAAAAAAGATTCTTAGACAGTGCCGGTCAATTGTTTGGGCAGAATTTAGCAGTTGAAGAACTTAATGAAGCAGATCTGCACTTGGAAATCATGGGCTATGGTAAATTGGTAAGACTCATGAGAAAAGACGGATCTCAGCCGCTCCAGTTCAAAAGTCCCGATCTTGAAAAGCAGGGAAATATCGAAATGGAAGTCAAGCTCCACATGAGAACGAAAGAAAAAGGATTTAGTATTATTTAAATTATCCGGTTCATGACTTTTTTTGGAGGTTTCGTAGCGGTGGTTGTTTTATTTTCAGTATACCTGGGGTACCGGATTTTTTCAAAAATTTCGGATAAAAAAGATCATTCCGGAAAAACAGGAGGTTTTCTTGAGAAGGCCTTTCTTTTGTTTTTTATTTCGTTAATAATGATTTCCATCAATGCTTTAACGTTCATTTTATCCTACTCGTTTTTTTGGGAGAAAGCTTACAGAACTTTTGATGAACCACAATATACAGCCACAGTGATAGGATATAAGAAAGAAATCACAAAAGCTAAAAGCTTTCCAAGTTCCTCTACCTACAGTGACAGAGCTATTTTTTTTCCGAAAGTAGAATATATTGATATGGAAGGCAAAAAAGTGATAAAAACACTCGATATCACAAGCAATAATCCACCTGAATTGGGAGAGAAAATAAAAATTACAGATGCTGAAAATCGGGATCATACAAATGCTGTAGAGCTAGACTGGATAATGTTTGCCGTAGGGTGTGTTTTTACCGGAGTAGCTGCGTTTTTTGGAACATTGCTTTCCACTTACAGTACCCCATACAGCATGAAAAAAAGAGTGATGTGGTCTTTAGGAGTAGGAGCAATGATTACATTGATCAACGTATTTTGCATAGTATTCATATATTTGAAACAGTGAAAATAGTCGATCTATGCTTCAAAGAAAAGAAGTGAGTTACATTAATGAATCAAATATAAAGTATTATGAAAAAAGGCAAATTTTTGATATTGATTTTTGTTGTATTGATCAATATCTGCTGTGGAAATAAATCATTTGATCTTTCATCTGTCTCTTTAGGGGAAGATGCAAAAAAATATGATCTTGAAAATAAAGATATATTTCTGAAAGATAAAGGCAGCAAACCAGATGTTGTACAATACTATGCAGATGAAAATAAAGGATTGACGTATGGCGGAATTCTTCTGGACAATACCATGGGAACAAGAATTACTGTATTCAAAGGTAAAGTAAGTGCAATCGACACCAATGCCGCTGAAAAAAACTCTTTGGAGTTTGTTGAAAAAATAGCAGGAAAACATGGAAAACCTACCGCTACAGTGACAGATAAAGCAACTGTAGATGCTAAACTGGTCAAGCAGATTTTTGAAAAGCTTAAGAAAGTTTCTCCAGATAAAGTAGCATGGAATCAGGGTGAAAAAAATTCATTTACCTATCCTACTTCTTTTTTCTGGGACGACGGGAAAAACTATTCCATACTGAGTATTTCTATTGAGGACGATGGAAGAATCAGAAATAAATATGTAACCGTAACCAAGGATGCCTATAGAAATGATGTGGTTTTCGGATTAAAATACCCGACTCCGCAGGGATCCCCATGGTATAACTATATGAAATAAAGTGATAACGGGAAATCTGGATTAAAAAAGCCGGTTCAATGTTTTTGAACCGGCTATATTATTTTTTAATCAACAGATTATTTTACAATAAACTTCAAAGCAGATTGATCAAGCTTTAAAATATAAACTCCCTGCTCAAGATTTTTAATCTTAATAGAGTTTCCGTTTTTAAAAGGACTGTCAATCGTCTGAAGCGTTTTTCCCTGAAGATTAAAGATCTCTGCCTTTTTGATATTCTGTGTATCACCTTTTACAAAAATTTCCTGTCCTGAAATCGGGTTAGGGTAAACCTGAAGTTCCTGAACAGCATTTTCATCAGCCGAAATTCTTAGAGCCTGCCTAGCGGTTCCCGAATAACATGTCCATTTAAGGTCGTCGATAGCCACTCTGTTGCTCGATGAGCTGTTAACAAGGCTTACCGTAACATTTCCGGTGATATTGATATTATTGATGGTTGTAGTGGTAGCAGTAGCGCTGTAAGGTATCGTTCCTACCGATGTACCGTTTACTTTTACATCAAAAGTTCCGCTGGTTCCGGAAAACTTAAGCTGTGTAGTTACCGTAAGTGAACCGATACCGTTAGCTGAACTTCCCGAAGTTAAAGAACCGTTTCTTACTGTAATAGCCTGGCTGTTGATAGTTTGGTCAGTTCTTGCGTCTGTGGCAGTCCATGAAATACCGCTTCCCGTCCAGGTTCTTGTTAGATAAGAAGCACTGCTCGCAGTAGGAATTGTCCCGAAAGTTTCATTGATACATTCTGTTCCAGGAGTAGGAGTTCCGGGATCCGTGGTTCCAGGACTGGAGCCCCAGATCTGACTTACATAATTAGGATTGTCTATAAACGGGTTTCTATTCCCCTGAAAAGTGTAAGAAGCGTTATTTCTATTGATCTCAGCTTGTGAAACAGGATCCTGATTGTGCCAGGCCAGAAGAACATTCAGTTCCCAGGTCTGTAATCCCGGAAATGTTGAGCTGCCCAGCATATTACCGGAAGAAAAAGTAGAAAGCTTGCTCTGATAACGCGTTACAAAATAAAAGATCATCCTTGCCACATCACCTTTAAATTCGTCAATCGGTTCAAAAACAGTTCCTGCATATCCTGAGGACGAAGAACTGCCCAGTTTTGAGCCGTTTTGAGAGGTAAATGTTGCTGAACCTACCTTTCCGAAAGGATAATTGCTTCTCATGCCGTTTACCTTTCCATCAGTAGCCCTGATGAAATGAACATCAGAAACCATTGGAGCAGACTGGTTAAACAAACTCTGAGGAACAATATGCTCCCTGTTATAGCAGTTTCCTTCTACAGAATACGTACCGCACTGGTTCGTACCCGGAGTATATTTGTAAGGATCGGTTCCTGATGGTTTTTCAGAATAAATGTCCATGATCGAACCGTCGTTTTCATAATTCTTGTCAATGTCTGTCGTTTTGTAAGCGGTCCAAAGCCCACTGTACCCTTTGTCCTGGTGTCCGTTTGTAATGATAGAGCTTAATGCCGTTTTCAACGCTGCACCACTCAGTCCGTTTGCTGAGCTGTAGTATCCTGCAGGAGCCTGGGCATTGGCAAGCCCTGCTATTACAGTAAATAAGATAATTTTTTTCATACTAATAAAATTTTTGTAAGAATACTATATTTTTACGAATAAAAAATTACATTACTGTTAATTTTAACATGTAAAGCATGCAGTTTATGAAGATCAGAATTACTTCAAATGATTGTAGACTCATTTCAATGGCAGGCGATTTATCTAGAGGGGAATCTAACCGACCTAGGAAGATGGAGCGTTAAGAAAATTAATTCTATGAACGTTAAGAAAATTCTACTGTTTGAAGCGCGACAGAAATATTGGATTGAAAACAAATATTGAAATCGCGCAAGTTTTAGAATTTTTAGAGAATAGAAATAATTTTTAGCGGAAGATTCCAGTCTTGAACTTTTCGTTCTTTTGTTTCAAGACAAAAGAACAGGTAAAAAGAAATTAATGATGTTGAAGCTTTCAGTTATTTTGGACGAAAAAAATCGGCACAGAAAAACTGCACCGGATTATATATAAAATTGATTTAAATAATCTTATTTTCTCTGAGGAGGGTAATTTTTCATGATCTCAGCCATGATCTCAGGAATCTGTCTCTGTTTAGATTTTGGAGAATCTACGGAAATTCCGCTTCCGATACCCTGCCAAACCAGTTTGTTCGTTTTAGAATCGATGAGATCTACAATCAGTGCGCCTTCATTATAATTACTCGTCCATGTTCTGCTCATGCCAACGCCCCAACCGAAAGGACCGCCCCAGCCCCACATTCCATATGGTGAACTGTTATTGATGTCCGTGATTTTTTTATGATTAGCTTTTACATTAACGATCAGATCAGGATTTTCCCCGGACTGAAGTCCTTTGCTCTGAAGCTGTCTCGATAATTCGTTTAAAACCCTGTCTTTATCAATGTCATTCAGTTTCAGATCGTCTATTCTAATTTTATATGTTTTATAAGTTGTAAAATTAGCCGTTTCAGCATAATCTGAACGTACCTGGAATGGACTGCACGATGTAAGGCCTAATGCAGCCGATGCTAACAAAATAAAAATATATTTTTTCATTTTATTTATTTTTTTTATCGTTTTTAATAAATGTATCAGTCTTTTTATCGTACCCGTAAGGACAGTGTCTGCATCCGCTTTTACAGCAATATCCCCTTTTCAGATGGAATTTTTCCGTAAAAACCTTGTACCCCTGTTCATTATAGTAGAAGTCTTCACCTTCTTTGATGTCATATTGGGCCATAAGTTAAATCTCTAAGTCAAAAAACTTTATATTTGTTAGTATGATAATTATATGCCAAAAGCCATTAAAAAAACTAAAAATTAACGGCATTGCTCTCTTTCCCTTTATCTTCATTAGGAAACCCGAAGATAAGGAAAATAAAGTACTTATCAACCACGAAAGAATCCATTTAAGACAGCAGCTCGAAATGCTTATTATTTTCTTTTATATTTTTTATGTCATAGAATATTATTATTGGTTTTTTAAGCTTAAAGACGGATTTCTCGCCTATAAAAGGATCTCATTTGAAAGAGAAGCTTACATCAATGAAAATAATCTGAGCTATCTGAAAAAAAGAAAATTCTGGGGCTTCAGGAAATATTTGTAATAAAAATGTACGATACCTTAAAATTCAAAAGAAGAAGGTTTGAGCTCATCTGTAAAAAAATCTACATTTCATCCGGCTTTAGCCAAAACCTAAATTGAAACCCAATTGTCATCAAATCATTGATGTAATTTACAATAACCAAGTCCAAATCTTTTACTAATTTTGCTGATAATAGTTAAACAGCAAAAATGCTATTAAAAGCCCCGGCAAAACCTATTCCCATTCAGGAAATATCTATTCATAAGAATATAAAACTCTTTATCAAAAGAGAAGACCTTATTCATCCTCAAATCTCAGGAAACAAATACTGGAAACTGTTTTACAACATCAATAACTATCTGGAGGAAAATCCTGAAAATCCTTATGTCATCACTTTTGGAGGAGCGTTTTCTAATCATATTGCTGCCGTTTCAGCTGCAGGAAGTCTGTCTGGAATTCCCACGCTGGGAATCATAAGAGGAGAGGAACTGCAGGACAGATGGCGCGATAATCCTACACTTCTTTTAGCAAAAAGAAACGGAATGAACCTGAAATTTGTAACCCGGGAAGAATACAGACATAAAGAAAAATTAACAGAATTTTTGCATAAAGAATTTCCCGACGCTCTGATTGTTCCGGAAGGCGGTACCAACAAAGATGCCATAGAAGGCGTTAAAATGATGCTCAATGACCAAACAAAAGATTTTGACTATCTTTGCACCGCAGTAGGAACCGGAGGTACAGTTGCCGGAATAGCAAAGTTTTGTGAAGAAGATCAGAAAGTTATAGGATTTAAAGTAGTTGAAGATGCTTCACTCGGGAATAAAATTTTAGAATTAACTTCAAGGCAGAATTTTAATCTAATAGATTCGTGTTTTGGAGGTTATGGTAAAATAAAAGATGAAAACATCCGTTTTATCAATAATTTTAAAGAGAAGTACGGTGTTCCTTTGGAGCCCGTGTATACAGGAAAAATGATGCAGAAAGTTTTCGAACTGATTGATGAAGGGTATTTTCCTGAGAACAGCAAGATCTTGTGCTTTCATACCGGCGGACTGCAAGGTATTGAAGGAGCCAATCTGCTTTTGGAAAAACAAAATAGAAATTTAATTATATAAGTGAAAAACATGAAAAGACTTTTCTCAATCATAAGCCTTTTAGTTTTATCAACATTCTCAGCCCAGACTTGGGCGACTGAAGACCAGTATATTCAAAAATTTGCTAAATATGCGGTAGAGGAAATGGAAAAATACAGAATTCCGGCTTCTATTACATTGGCCCAGGGACTTTTAGAGACCGGAGGAGGGCAGAGCAGGCTGGCTCAGGAAGGTAAAAATCATTTCGGAATAAAATGTAAGGAAGACTGGACCGGAAAAACCATGAAGCACACTGATGATGCTCCCAATGAATGTTTTCGTGTTTATGACGATCCGAGACAATCCTATGAAGATCACTCTATATTTTTGTCCACAAGAAAATATTACGCAAATCTTTTCAACCTGAGCATGAAAGATTACAAAGCGTGGGCACACGGACTCAAAAAAGCAGGATATGCAACCAATCCCCGCTATGCTTCGATCCTGATCAGCAAAATTGAAAAGTACAGATTGTATGAGTACGACGATACCAACTCAAAGGAAGTATTGTACGCTGTTCTTAAAATGTATCCGGATCTGAAAGATGACAGAACATTCATGGCTCAGCTTGAACCTTCAAAAATGATGGCAAAGAAGGCTAAAGATCCTGTTACAGTGGAAGTTCCATATAAACAGACCTCTTATGCCCAGCAGCAGAAAAGAGTGGAGAAAATCAAAACAAAAGCTGAAATTTTAAATTCAATTCTTATCAAAAGTCATCCGAATGAAGGCTTAAAGTACATTGTCATTCCTGAAGATACAACCATTAAATTTATTGCAGATAAATTCAAAGTAAGCGAGAGCAGGCTGATTAAATGGAATGAACTTGACAGTAATATTTTAAAGAAAAATGATATTGTATTTCTTGAATCTAAAAATTCTGCAGGAAATACAGCCATCTACAAAGCCGAATCCGGTGAGGATATGCACGATATCGCTCAGAAGTTCGGGATCAAATTAAATAAATTATACGCAAAAAACAGAATGGACGAAGGACAGAAACCGTCTGCAGGCCAGCTTATTTATTTGATTGATAAAAAACCTAGAAACTAATTTTTTGTTGACGGTTTCTGATTGCCGGTTACTATCTGACTGTCGGTTGTAAACTTTCAACGCTCAACTAATATATGAAATACCAAAGAAGTTCGGCTTTATTTGATGAAGCCTATCAATACATTCCGGGAGGAGTAAATTCTCCGGTTCGAGCATTCAAATCAGTAGGAGGTGTTCCCGTATTTATGAAATCTGCAAAAGGTGCTTACCTTACCGATGCGGACGACAATACTTATATCGACTATATCAATTCATGGGGTCCGGCTATTTTGGGACATACCCATCCTGAAGTGCTTGAAGAACTGAAAATACAGGCCGAAAAAGGCTTTTCTTTCGGAGCACCTACAGAACTGGAAACAGAAATTGCCAAATTCATCGTAGAAAATGTTCCTAATATAGACCAGATCAGAATGGTTTCTTCCGGTACAGAAGCCTGTATGAGCGCTGTAAGACTGGCAAGAGGTTTTACAAAAAGAGATAAGATCGTTAAATTTGAAGGGTGTTATCATGGCCATTCAGATTCTTTTCTGATCAAGGCAGGAAGTGGTGCGGCTACTTTCGGAAATCCTAATTCTCCGGGAGTAACAGAAGGAACGGCTAAAGATACTCTGCTGGCCCGTTACAACGATTTTGAGCAGGTGGAAGATCTGTTCCGTCACAACCAGGGACAAATTGCTGCAGTTATCATTGAGCCGGTTGCCGGAAACATGGGCTGTGTGCTTCCTGAAAATAATTTTCTTCAGAACTTAAGAAAGATCTGTGATGAAAACGGAGCCTTATTGATTTTTGATGAGGTGATGACCGGTTTCAGACTGGCTTTTGGAGGTGCACAGGAACTGTACAATGTAAAAGCCGACCTGGTTACTTACGGAAAAGTGATCGGTGGAGGGCTTCCGGTGGGAGCCTTTGCAGGAAGAAACGAAATTATGGATCACCTGGCTCCGAAAGGAGGTGTTTATCAGGCTGGAACATTAAGCGGAAATCCATTGGCGATGAGAGCAGGACTGAAAACTTTACAGCTTATCAAAAATGATCCTGAATTTTTTAGCAGAATCAATAAAACGGCAGAAACATTAGATTTTGGGATCGGGAAAATTTTAAATGAAAAAGGAATTGCCCACAAGATTAACAGAAAAGGATCCATGATGTCTGTGTTTTTCCATACGAACAGGGTTTCTAATTTTGACGAGGCGGCAGCTTCCAACCATTCTTTGTTTAATAACTTCTTTCACCAGATGCTGAAGAACGGAGTATACCTTCCACCAAGTGGTTACGAAACGTATTTTATAAGTGATGCCATCAAGGATACGGAAATTGATATGACACTGGAAGCCGTAAGAAAATTTGAATATTATTCTTAAGAGTTTAAAAATAAATTATAACAAGACTGGGTTTTTAGATCCGGTCTTTTTTTATCTCTCGCAGATTGGAAGGACTACGCAGATTAATAATTAACCTGAGTTCGGGATAAGAAGATACCTGAAAATAAATATAGGCAAACGGAGTAGATTTCCTGGCATATTAATAAGGAAACAAGGGCATTCATTCAACAAAATAAGACAATATATTTCCCTGTATTGCTTACCAATAAGTGAAACGCCTTTGTTTATCTTAAAAAATCAAATGAATGCTTTTTAAAGCTTTGTTTATTTTTGCGTTTTAATTTTAATCCTTATCCCGAATTCAGAATAGTTAGATATTTTTTTGAAAACATTAAAATGAATGAAAAGTTAAGAAAAAATCAAACCGATTTTAGCTGTATTCTTAAAGCGGAGCTCTCTTAATATTCTTAAAAACTGAATGAATCTTCATGGTTTAATATTTTCAAGACAAAAGAAATTAACCCATCCAATAAATCATACAGATATTGTAATAAACCATACATCTTGATCATTCCCGTTCTTGCTATTTTTGTCATAAATAGTTTGGAAATGAAGACCTCTGACAATTCGATATCCCGTAAAGATTTTATAAAAAACTCAGCGCTGGCCGCAGCCGGGCTTACTTTAATACCTAATATTATGGCAGCATCACCATTTTTTGATGATCAGAATGTTTCAGGAAAAGGAAAATTAAGCCTTAAAAATGTCCGTTTGGAAACCGGTTTTGAGTATGAAGAAGGAGAAGTGGTTTCAACTAAGACCGGTCTGTTTTATCTAGAAATTGAAAACGGAAAAATTAAAAGTATTGCTCAGAATCAGCCTAATGCCAAAGCTGTTGACGCTAAAGGAATGCTTATGCTTCCTGCATTTAAAGACATGCATATTCATCTGGATAAAACGTTCTATGGTGACAAATGGCAGGCTGTCAGAAAAAGAACAGGCGGCGTAAAAGGAATGATCGCGCTGGAGCAGAAAATGCTTCCTGAGATGCTGAAAAACTCAACATTCAAAGCAGAGAAAATGATCGAGCTCTTGCAGTCGAAGGGAACTTCTTTTGCAAGGAGCCATGTCAATATTGAACCGACATCGAAATTAGATTCATTAAACAATCTTCAGAAAGCTTTAGAAAATAAAAAGAAAAGTTTCGGAGCTGAACTGGTGGCGTTTCCCCAACATGGAGTCTTTTATACAGATTCAGTGCCTTATCTTAAGGAAGCAGCACAGATGGATATTGATTTTATCGGCGGCGTAGATCCATTTACGATTGACGGTGCCATTGAGAAAACGGTTGATTTTACGGTTCAGCTGGCTTTAGACCATAAAAAAGGAATTGATATTCACCTTCACGAAACTGGAGAATCAGGATTGAATACCGTTGAATATTTAATTAAAAAAGTCAATGAAAATCCTACTTTGAAAGGAAAAACATATCTGAGCCACTGTTTTATTTTAGCGAAATTAGATAAAATAAAGCAGGAAGAAATAGCTGAAAAGTTGGCAGAAGCACAAATAGGAATTGTTTCCACTATCCCTTTTGGAAATCTTATCATGCCAATTCCGTCTTTGTACAAGCATAATGTAACCGTCCTGACAGG
The DNA here is from genome assembly GCF_051400735.1 of Chryseobacterium hilariae. Lineage (NCBI taxonomy): Bacteria > Pseudomonadati > Bacteroidota > Flavobacteriia > Flavobacteriales > Weeksellaceae > Chryseobacterium > Chryseobacterium hilariae. The sequence continues at coordinate 267,655 of NZ_JBLFFJ010000003.1, read as the reverse complement.
TAATGACAGTATTGTGGACCACTGGAATACCTTCGGGACAGGAAGTGTATTGCAGAAAGCAAATCTTATGGCGCAGCTATATGGTTATTCCACAGAATTTTTATTATCCAGAAGCCTGAAGCTGGCAACGGCTAATGTTCTTCCGCTTGATGATAAAGGAGCCCGACAATGGCCAAAAGCAGGAGACCAGGCAGATTTTGTCCTGGTGGATGCAAGTTGTTCCGCAGAAGCGGTCTCCAGAATTTCGAATGTGGAATCATTGGTTCATCAGGGAAATGTGGTTTATTAAAATGATCTTTTCTTCTACGAAAATGATAAAATCATGAAGATTCATTCAGTTTTTAAGAATATTAAGAGAGCTTCGCTTTTTAAGAAACACAGCTTAAAAAAATCAAATGATTTTCATCTTATGTTTTAAAAATTATTGTGTTCTGTAGGAAATTAAAAATATTGAAAATCCATACAGTAGCTTTTTATGGTTAAAAGCAATCCTATCTGTTTAAAAATGAAAATATCTCCATCCATTCAGATTTCTTGTATAAATTTCACTAATTTTAAGAGAAAATCAGAGCACGTGGGTCATCATGCAGATCATTTTCCAGTTTTAGGAATTCAGGAATTCAATGAGAATCGGCTTCAGGGCTGTCATTTGTTGTTTAATGAACTGCATGGGGAACGTTCCATTGATGAACCGCATAAGCATGATTTTTTTATCATTAATTTATTTGAATATGGGAAAGGCAGCCACACGATCGATTTCACGGAATATGAAGTGAAAAACTGTCAGATCCATCTTGTTTTTCCGGATCAGGTGCATCAGTGGGTGATTGAAAAGGAAACTGTAGGCTATCAATTGATGATCAGCAGAGACTGGTTTGAGATTTTTCTGCCTGCACTGAGATTTTCAGCTTCTTATTATCAGAATCATCCGGTTATTCAGCTTTCTAAAGAAACTTTTCAGACTTTCCTGTATGAATTTCAGTCCATTCAGAAAGAAGTGAGTGAAAAAACTATCTTTTGGGAAGTCATTCAAAAACGGAGCGAACTGATAGGATTGCTGATCAGTAAATCGGTGGAGAGAGCTTTCAAAGATTTTGAAATGTATCATTCTAACCCTATTATTTCCAGATTTCTACATCTTATTGATGAGCATTTCAGAACGGAGAGATCGGTTTCCTTCTATGCGGAGAAACTTAATATTTCCGCCAATTATTTAAATATTGTCTGTAAAAAAAATCTTAATGCTTCGGCTTCCTCTCTTATCCAGGACAGGATTTTGCTGGAGGCGAAACGTCTTTTAAAAGTATCTGAAATGTCTGTAAAAGATATTGTGTATGATCTCGGTTTTTATGATCATGCCAGCTTTTCCAAATTTTTCAAAGTGCAGATGGGAATGACACCGTCTCAATTCAAAGAATAATCCATACAAGACATGGTATAATTGATACACCGTTTCTGAAGCCAAAGCTGGGTAACTTTGTCCTGTTAAAAGTAAAGTCATGCAGTTTCCCTATCAATTAATCGCAAAAGCAAAATATTCACTCAAAAATGTCCGTCTCGAAACGGGATTTGAATATGATGATGAAGAAGTGATCAGGACACAAACTGATCTTTTCAGTATTGAAATAGAAGAAGGAAAAATCAAAGCTGTAAAACCCAATAACCCTGGTTCCGATGCGTTGGATGCTAAAGGTTTCCTGATGCTTCCTGCTTTCAGAGATATGCACATCCATCTGGATAAAACATTGTACGGGCTCCCGTGGCAGGCGCTTTCGCCAAAACGGAGAACAGTAAAGGATATGATTGCTTATGAGCAGGAAATTATCCCTGAACTTTTAAAAACATCCGTGGAAAGGGCGGAGCAGCTGATCAGCCTGCTTCAGCATTATGGGACTCATTTTGTGAGAACACACTTTAATATTGATCCTACATCAGGCTTACAATCACTTGAAAATCTGGAAAAAGCATTAGAAAATAAAAAAGATTCTTTTAAAGCTGAACTTGTTGCTTTTCCACAGCATGGTTTGTATTATACAGAAACTATTCCTTTAATGAAAGAAGCGGCAAAGCTGGAAAATGTTGGTTTTATCGGAGGTCTTGACCCTTTAAGTATTGACGGACATATTGAAAAGGTGCTTGATTTTACAATACAACTGGCTTTAGATCATAAAAAAGGAATTGATATCCACCTGCATGAAGTAGGAGAGTCCGGAATGAAAACGATTAATTACCTGATTGATAAAGCAATTGAAAATCCAGAGCTTCAGGGAAAAACATTTGTAAGCCATGCCTTTGCTTTAGGGCATCTTTCATCAAGAGAGACGGAAAAAATTGCTGAAAGGCTGGCAGAAGGAAAAGTCGGAATTGCATCTTCTGTCCCTTTCAGAGGAACGATTATGCCAATTCCTGTTTTGAAAAAATACAATGTAAATGTCCTGATCGGAAATGATAATGTACAGGATTACTGGAGTACTTTCGGATCGGGAAATATGCTTCAGAAAGCGAATCTTATTGCTGAACTGTACGGATATGAAACAGAATTTGAACTGTCAAGAACACTTCAGTTTGCAACCCAAAATATTCTTCCGCTGGATGAAAAAGGAAAACAGCAATGGCCCAAACCAGACGACGATGCATCCGTTGTATTTGCAGATGCTTCATGTTCTGCAGAAGCGGTTTCCAGAATAGCCAAAATAAAAGCCTTAATGAATGAAGGAAATTTATTTTGGAGACATTAATTGAAATATATTTTTTAATATACTTGTTTTTTGTAAATAAAGCCATTGGATTTTCCGGTGGCTTTTTCAGCTTATGTTACTAAAATCAAAAGCCACCAGAAAAAATTCTGATGGCTTTTAAAATTTGATATGAAGAAACTAGTTACTTATTGTAATCCTGCTAAAAGATTAACTCCGTCTACTGTAGCCCATGCTCCAGGAGTTAGAGATACTTTGGTAACCGTAGCAGTGTTCGTGAAAGTTTTTCCGCCATTAGTTTGAGCATAACCCCAAACTCCCAAGTTATCTGAGTTCACATAGTTAATAGGGGATACTACTACTTTTCCTGGAGTAACCTGGCTTGTATTGGTTGCATCATCCTGAATAAGTACTGCATAAGCATTTTTCCCCCCTGTGTTTTTATATCCGCTTATATATACATTAGAGAAAATACCTGTTCCCTGTCTTTTGAATTGGATAGCAGAAATTTCTGTAGATCCCGCAACCTCAGGAGCAGTATTGGTATCTCTTATCAAAGTAATATTTGAAATCTTAGGTGCTGTATTGTCTACATTGGCGGAAGCTTCAATCTCCATTCCATAGTTACCAGTCACTGTTTGAAAAGCATACCAGTTGGTATTGTTCTGTCCGCTCCATGCATCCTGCCAGTCAAAAGAATCATCATAGTTACCATAAGAAACGATATTCTTAGCACTTACAGTACCTCCGAAGAATTCATACCCGTCATCAGTTCCCTTGTAGGCAACTAAGTTTTCTAAAATTGTACCATCTCCTACAGCATAGAATGTGAAAGTATTGGTTTCAGAAGTTCCATCATTAATTTTTTTACCGGCATATTCTACTCTTACATATTTTAGGATACCTGAGCTAAAGTTAGCATCAGTTCCACCATATGTTATAGCATTTCCATCTTCAGATACTGCAGTAGGATTTCCGTTCACAGCTTTGATAGGGGCCCTTCCATAAAGTGTTATTCCACCCCATCCGCCAGGAGTTTTTGCTGTAGTTGTGAAAACTATTGGCTCCGTTGCGGACCCTAAAGCAAGTATTTTACCACCTTGTAAAACAACTAAACTTGATGTAACAGCAGTAGATACGGTAAATGTTGCACCAGCTTCGATAGTAAGAGTAGCTCCATCAGCTACTTTTACAATACCTTCTAATGTATAATTCCCTTTTTTTATTGTTAAATTGGAAGTAATTTCACCAGATAATTTTCCTCCTTCAGGTAAAACACCAGCTGTATTTCCAGGGTTTGTATTAGTAGGAGTTCCTGAATCATCATTTACTTCGATTGTACATGAAGACAAGCTTAAAAGTAAAGTTAATGATAATAAAGTTAAAAGGTTTCTTTTCATTTTATAATAAGATTTTATTTTATAAGTTAATTTTTAAAAGGTATAGCCTACGGTCAAATTAAAAGTTACACCGTTGAAATAATTATTTAATGAATAAATACTGTTTGTATTTACAGTATAATAACTATCGTCTCCTAATTCAACACGGTATTTACTGTTTAGAATGTTTTGTACTCCTGCTTTTATGTTCCAATTCTTATCAATTTGATTTTGATAAACAAAGTCTAATTGATGGAAAGGTTTTTCATAATAGTTATCTGCACCCGAACCTCCTACTGCATAAATTTTAGAACCAGATACATTATATACCAAAGAGAAAGTTTTGCTGAAATTTTTTGAATTCTTGTATTCATATTTTAGATCAGCGTTGATGGTGTAAGGAGCAGCCCCTTGCAAGCCTCTTTTATGAAGCTGATCATTTGTAAAACCTTGTGGTCTTTCAGTTTTTAATTGATCTTCACTTCTTGTTACATCAGAATACATAAAGGTAGCATTAGCTCCTAATGTAAATTTGTCTAAGGATTCTGAAAACCTGCCTAAGTTCAAAATACCTTCCAGCTCAACTCCTGCAAGAGTAGCTTTTTCAGCATTATAAAATGTAATAACAGCACCACTTGCATTGGCTGAAGGAGCCATGGAACGCTCTATGGCCTTATCTATCCTCTTTGCAAATAAGTTAACGGCAAACATTTCTTTATTAGTTGGGAAATATTCCCATTTTAAATCTATATTGTAGTTTTCACTGTTTTGAATATTGGCATTACCAAGGATAGAGGAATTATCTGGATTGATATATTCAATAGGCATTGTTTCAATAAGGACAGGACGGGTAATAGTCTTGCTTAAAGATAATCTTAAGTTATTTTTATTATTTAAGGCCTTTTTTATAGAGAGTGAAGGTAAAAAGTAGTTTTTATTTGGTGTTAGGTTTTCTCTATTTGAATTACCAGGTCTGTTAAATCTAATAATTCTCATGTCATTCTCAAATCTACCACCTAATAAGATATCCCATGTATCAGTAGGTTTGTAATTAATATTAGCATATCCGGCATTTACAAACTGATATATATTAGATAGGTAAGCGTAAGAATCACTGCCTTCATTATAATAAAGCTGGCCATTGCTAATGGAATTATTTAAAGCATTTTGAGGACGGTCGACATTAATATAAACAGAAGAACTTCCGGTTCCCGGGTTACCGAAAATAAAACGATATGAATTCTTTCTTATATCTGCAAATCCATTATACCCGATAGATACTTGTAATGGATAATCCTTTCGATCACCCTTCTCACCTAATAAAACAGAATATTCTCCGAATGCTGAACCATAAAATCTGCCATTAACATCCAAATACTGTCGGATAAAGCTATTACCTCCATATGAAATTAAAGCATGAGTAAAATCTTCAGGCTGACTAAGTTCAAAAATCTTTCTGTCTGGTTGGCTATAACTGTTAATTACATAACTTGCCCCTGCTTTGAATTGGTGACGTTCTCCGATTTTTTGTGCCGCAGTTAACTGTAAATCCAAAAATCTCGAAATATCCTGCTGATTTGTTCTAAAGAAACGCTGATCCAGAACTTGGCCATTTTTATATCCGGTAAAATCCTGAATAATATTGGATGAATTCTGTAGGTAAATTGCATTCAAATTTACATTAGTACCTTTGTTTTTATATCCTAATCCTAGTAAAACAGAAGATTCTGTTTCATATTCGTAATCTTTTTTAGTTAACAAATTGCTTAGCTCTACGGTAGAGCCATTATTTCTAAACTGGTTATTCTCTCCTTCTCTGTATGAATATTTTGCTGACTGGTTTAAAGAGAATAGAATTCCTAAATTCCCTGTTTCACCCATTTTTGTTTTCTGTACAGTTGTAAATCCAATACTTGTATTGGGCATTGCTTTTACATTGTCCACATTCCATGAATCTTTAAAAGAATTTAATGATTCATTTGCTGTAAATCTATAGTTGCTTGGTCTTGAATCTCTAACTTCATCAGGAAGTCTTCTGTCTCTCGAATTCAAACCCAAATAGCCCTTCATTCCGTCTGCACCTTCAGATACTTTAAAGTTATTTCTGAATGTACTTAAAGTATTTATCCCTACGCTAAATTCCACTTTCGTAAATGGCTTATCAATCGTAAGCGTTTCAATATCAAAAGTAGCTCCTGCAAAATCTCCGTAAAGGTTAGAATTAAAGGTTTTATAGATATTTAGCTTTCCTACTACATCAGTCGGAAACTGCTTCAGGGCAATGATCTTTTGGAAAGGGTTGTTGGAAGGTGATCCAAGACCGTTGATCAATAAATAATTGTATCGTTCTTCAAGTCCTCTTACGAAAAGTCCTCTTCCTTCTACCGTAGTGATTCCCGTCACCTTCGTAAGCCCCTGTTCCACGTTCGAAATCCCTTTTCTGGAAATCTCTTCAGCACTTACAGCCTGTTTTTGAATAACCGCTTTTTTTTGTTCTCCTAATACCGCAGTTTCAGTTTTCTTGTTGCTGCTTCCTTGGATTACTACGCCATCAATTTTTTTCTCCTTAATGATCGTGTCCTGCTTCGTTTCCTGAGCGTAAAACATTGATCCGGATAAAAATACGACCGCAATGCTAAGTTTATTAATTTTCATTATCTTACTTACTTTATTTACTAGTTTCTTTCGGTGCAAAGGAATAAAAGATTAATGGGGTAAGTGGTTTAGCGAATTTTAATTTTTCTTTAACTAAACATTAATAAAACAAGATTATTGTTAACTTTATATGAACGATAATACATTTGTTCATCTGTGCTTTAAAATTTATTAACTTTGACTCAGTAAAAATTGAAAATGAACCAAAAGAAAATACTCTTAATAGACGATGAACTGGATATTTTAGAGATTCTGTCTTACAACCTGGAAAAAGAAGGCTATGATATCTATACTGCCACAAACGGTAACGAAGGAATAGATAAAGCCAAAGAAATCATCCCCGATCTTATTCTATTAGATGTCATGATGCCGGAAAAAGACGGTATCGAAACCTGTCAGGAGCTCCGTAAAGTAAAAGAACTGCAGAAAACACTGATTGTTTTCCTTTCCGCAAGAAGCGAGGAATTCTCCCAGTTGGCAGGATTTCAGGCCGGAGCCAATGATTATATTGTAAAACTGATCAAACCGAAAATTCTGATTTCTAAAGTGAACGCTTTATTGCAGCTAACTTCCCAGGTTTCAGATAATGCTAAACTGATTGAAATTGGTGATCTGGTGATCGACAAAGACAATTTCAGGGTTTCCAAAAGCGGACAGCAGTTCCTTCTTCCTAAAAAAGAGTTCGATTTGCTTTATCTTCTCGCTTCAAATACTGAAAAAGTATTCAAGAGAGAAGAAATTCTGGAAAAAGTATGGGGCAATGACGTAATCGTAGGAGAAAGAACTATTGACGTCCATATCAGAAGATTGAGAGAAAAGCTGGGAATTAATACCATCCAGACATTAAAAGGAATTGGTTATAAGCTTATCGTTTAATAACATATTTCCTATCTTTACATAAACCTATAAAAACTTGTAAAATTGAAATTTTACAGACTTACACTCGTCGCCTCGTGTCTTCTGACACTGGTGATGTTTCTTTTAGTGATCATCTTTGATTCACTGAAGGATATCTATTACCAGACGCCTTTTTTTAAGATTGGCCTTTTTACCTGCCTCATCCTCATCTTTATGATCAATTATGTGGTCCTGGAGCTTCTTTTCAACTATTATGGGAAAAAGCAGGTTCGCGGGCTTTCACAAATGCTTCCGCAGGAAATTGTTCATGACAATAACGAAAATATTACCATTAAAGAACTTGGCGAAAGATTTTCCGATCTTAACCAGCAGCAGATAACGGAAATCGATATGATGAAGGAAATGGAAAGCTACCGTAAAGAATACATCGGAAATGTTTCCCATGAGCTTAAAACACCGCTGTTTTCCATTCAGGGATATGTGGAAACCCTCAGAGACGGAGGTGTTGACAATCTTACCATCCGAGATAAGTATCTGGAAAGAATAGATAAATCTGTGGAAAGACTGATCGCAATCGTTACAGATCTTGACATGATCAACCGCCTCGAGGCAGGAGAGATCAGCATTACGGTTTCAAGATTTGATGTTAACCTTCTGATCAAAGAAATTTTTGAGCTTCTTGAATTTGAAGCTGAAAAGCATAATGCAACTCTGCAGATCCAGACCCTTCATCCACAAATCTTTGTAGATGCCGACAAACAGAAAATTTCACAGGTTTTTATTAACCTTATTTCCAATGCTATCCATTATGCCAACAGGCAGGAAGCGAAAGTAGTCGTAAAAACCAGTGTGCTTAAAAATAAAGTACTGATTGAAGTGATTGACAACGGAATGGGAATTAAAGCTGAAGCCCTTCCGAGAATCTTTGAAAGATTTTACCGTGTCGAAACCAGCAGAAGCAGAAGAGAAGGTGGTTCCGGACTTGGACTGGCTATTGTAAAGCATATCCTGGAAGCCCATAACGAAAATATTACCGTAGAAAGCGTCTATCTTGAAGGGACTAAATTCAGTTTTATGCTTGAAAAAAGCAAATAATTCTGGTAAAATGTAAGAAAAAAAAATATTTTAAAAAATCCTGAAATATTTTTTTGTCACCTGTCATTTATTATATATTTGCAACAGAGATTTATCATAATAATTAAGGCAAAAAAGTAATTTAAGAAACTGATATGGTTTACAAGATCCGCGTAATATTAGATGCGAAAGAAGATATTTTCCGTGATATTGAAGTAAAGGGAAAACAATCACTATGGAACTTACATTTGGGAATTAAAAGCGCGTTCAGTCTTCAGGGAGACGAACTTTCCACTTTTAATATGTTGGAAGACGACGGAACAATAGTAAAAAGTGTTCCCCTGGAAGATATGAGTGACGATGGTGATGGCGAAATTATGTCGGATGTGTACATTGATGAAGCTTTTGGAAATATAGGCGACAAAGCTCAGTTCCAGTACGGGCTTCTTGATCTTTGGGAGCTATACTGCGAGCTTGTAGAAATCATCGAAGAAACAAAAGGAGTTAATTATCCTATTACGGTATACAGGTTCGGAAACGTTCCGTTAAAAGCACCAAGCAAAAGCGGAAACGGAGGATCTAAAAAAAGATCGGCAATGCCATTGATGGATGATGATTTCAGTTTCGAGGATGACTTTGGAGGAAGTACAAATTTTGAAGATGAAGATGATGACAGTTTCGATGATGACGAAGAAGAAAACTACAACGATGATGTTTTCGAAGAGGATGATGATAACGATGATGAAAGATAACATCTGAACAATATAAGACCCCGGATTTCTGTCCGGGGCTTTTTTATATTAAAGGTGAATTTTACTTCATGGAATCAATAGTGAATTTTTATCTCCATTCATCTTTCATGAAAATTGCCTTGCGAAGCAAAATTCACTATTAACCATTCACATTTTACCTTTTTCACTTCTTTACTTTCTCTGCTCTTTAACAAAAAAACATTCCTTACTTTTGTTAAAAATAGATAAATGAAGAAATTAATTCTATTAGCAATAATTGGTCTGGGAATTATTTCCTGTACCACTCGAAATACTCAAAATACTATGGATCTGCCGAAGGAATGGAAGCACACGACCAATATTTACGAAGTCAACTTAAGACAATATACACAGGAAGGGACATTTAAAGCATTTGAAAAAGAAATGCCCCGCCTGAAAAAAATGGGAGTCAGAACTCTTTGGTTTATGCCCATAACACCCATTGCCCAGCAAAATAAAAAAGGAAGTCTTGGAAGTCAGTATGCCGCTTCAGATTACACGTCCATCAATCCGGAGTTTGGAACCATGAATGATTTTAAGCATATGGTGAACGAAGCCCATCGATTAGGCTTTAAAGTAATCATTGATTGGGTTGCAAACCATACCGGTTGGGATCATATCTGGACAAAAACACATCCGGAATTCTATCTGAAAGATCCTGATGGAAAATTCCATATTGCTTCAGGAATGGATGATATTATTGAGCTTGATTACAAAAACCAGGAAATGAGGCTGGCAATGATTGATGCCATGAAATTCTGGGTAAAGGAAACCGGTATAGACGGTTTTAGATGCGATCTTGCTTCTTGGGTTGAAGTGGATTTCTGGCAGCAGGCACGTCCGGAAGTCGAAAAAATAAAACCTCTTTTCTGGCTGGGAGAATTTGATGAGCTTGAAAGCCCTGAATACGGAAAAGTATTTGATGCAAGCTACTCGTGGAAATGGATGCACAAATCTGCAGATTATTATAAGAAAAATGAGCCTCTTCAGGAACTTAAAGATTTGTTGCAAAAATATTCCAATATCGGAGATGCTTCCATGAGAGCCTGGTTTACAACCAATCACGACGAAAATTCCTGGAACGGTACAGAATACGAAAAGTATGGAGCAATCACCAAGCCTATGGCCGTGTTCTCTGCAACATGGAACGGTATTCCCCTGTTATATTCAGGTCAGGAACTTCCCAATATGAAAAGGCTGGAATTTTTTGAAAAAGATGTCATCAAATGGACCAGTACCTATCAGATGGTTGAATTTTATAAAACTCTGCTGGAACTGAAAGCCTCCAATCCCGCGTTAAGAGGAGGGGATAGTAATGTATCTACTTATCTTTTAAATACCACAGCCAATGATAAAATTCTGGCTTACGTTAGAAAGAACGGAAAAGATGAGGTGCTGGTAGTCCTGAATATGTCAAAAGAACCCGTAAATTTTACGATTGAAGACCAAAATCTTTCAGGAACTTTCCGGAATGTTTTTGACAAGACTAAAAGAGATTTTGACAACGGAAAAGACTTTACATTCAAAGTTTCAGATTATGCAGTTTTTGAAAAATAAATAGGTATAAAATATTCAATAGAGGCGGGCTTTAGCCCGCTTACTTTATGCACATTGGCAACCGGCTTTAATCAAAATTTACACGAACCTTCAGATATGAACAAACAGGGATTATTGAACATTATAAAAACAAAGCTTACAGAAAAAATACAATCTTTTGAAAACCTGATTGCAGAAACCCGTGCCTCTAGTAATGATACCAAAAGTTCCATGGGCGACAAATATGAAACAGGCCGCGAAATGCTTCAGCAGGAAATCAATAACCTTCAGAGACAGCTAAATGAATCTCTAAATCAGCAGTCTGTGATTCAAAAAATATCAGTTGAACCTTCAGACAAAGTTCAGAACGGATCCTTGGTGAAAACGGATAAAGGTTTCTTTTATATCACAATATCCATAGGCGAAATTATTTCCGAAAACCAGAAGATTATGACGGTTTCTGCAGAATCACCTTTGGTGAAGGCCATGTCAGGAAAAAAAGAAGGCGAGACTTTTGTCATTAATAATATGACCCAGACTATTCAGAAGATCTGGTAATCATTTTATAGGAATTTAAAGTTAAAAATTTCATTCTTTTGATTAAAGATCAAAGAACCTAATAGACAAAGCATTCATGGAAATGGATGCTTTTTTATGATCTATGATACCCATAAATCGTTTAATTTTTTCTAAATTTGAACCATAAAAAGCACTTTCAAAATGCAGAACTACCTGGAACTTTTACAGCATATTTTAGACAATGGAACAGACAAGACGGACAGAACCGGAACCGGAACCAGGAGTGTTTTCGGGTACCAACTGAGATACGATCTGTCAAAAGGTTTCCCGATGGTAACTACAAAAAAGGTACACCTGAAATCCATTATCTATGAATTGCTTTGGTTTTTGAATGGTGATACCAATGTCAAATATCTCAACGACAACGGAGTGAGCATCTGGGACGAATGGGCTGATGAAAACGGTGACCTGGGACCTGTTTACGGTGCACAGTGGAGAAGCTGGCAGGGAGCTGACGGAAAAGTGGTAGATCAGATTACTGAAGTCATAGATCAGATCAAAAAGAACCCTGACTCAAGAAGGCTCATTGTTTCTGCTTGGAACGCAGCTGAGATACCTAATATGGCCCTTGCACCATGTCACGCTTTGTTCCAGTTTTATGTAGCAGATGGAAAACTGTCGCTGCAATTATATCAGAGAAGCGCTGATGTGTTTCTGGGAGTGCCGTTCAATATTGCAAGCTATGCCTTACTGCTGATGATGGTTGCACAGGTTTGCGATCTGGAAGTAGGAGATTATATTCATAGTTTCGGAGATGTTCATATTTATAACAATCATTTTGAACAGGTTAATAAACAGCTTTCCAGAGAACCAAGGCCACTTCCGGTTATGAAGCTGAATCCTGAGGTAAAAGATATTTTCAGTTTTAATTTTGAAGACTTTACCCTGGAAAATTATGATCCGCACCCGGGAATCAAAGCTCCTGTGGCAATTTAATTAATCGTATGGAATATAAAAGTGAAGCAAGGTCTTCACTTTTTTTATCTCAAAAAAAGACAGTTTGTGGAAAGATGAACATAAGATGATGTCACAACTGAGAAATCTTGATTTCTTCTGAAGACTATAAATAACTTTCCGGTACGTACTGTTGTAACAGAATCCTTAATTTTACTACTGATTGGAAAATTAATAATATGATTCTGAAAAAACTGTTTTTTGTGGTGACAGCAAGTATTTCATGTATGGCATTTTCTCAAAGTACAAACAAACAGAAATTAATGGATTATCTTGATTCACTTTCTGTTCATCATAAAGTCATGGGAAGTTTCGCTATTGCAGAAAAAGGGCAACCTACTTTTCTGAAAACTACAGGATTCTCCGATGTTGCAAAACAGCAGAAAGCCAATATAAATACCCAATACCGAATAGGTTCCATTTCCAAAACATTTACCGCAGTACTTGTGATGAAGGCTGTTGAAGAAAAAAAACTATCCCTCGATACTAAACTTTCCACCTGGTATCCTGAAATAGAAAATGCAGATAAAATTACCCTTGAAAATCTTTTACAGCACCGAAGCGGAATTCATAATCTAACGGATGAACAGGAGTACTGGAGCTATAATACAACAGCTCAGACAGAACAATCCCTGGTGTCAATCATCAAAAAATACAAAAACGACTTTTCTCCGGGAACAAAATATGAATACAGCAATTCAAATTATATTCTGCTGGCCTTTATACTGGAAAAGGTCTATAAAAAAACTTATGCACAGTTGCTTAAGGCTAAAATTACAAATCCTCTGAAGTTAACACTGACGGAAGTGGGCGGAAAGATTGATCCTTCCAAAAACCAGGCGCTTTCCTATACCTACTCCGCTGGAAGTTATCAGCCGTGGCAGGAAACAGATATGAGCATTCCTGTTGGTGCAGGAAATATCATTTCTACCCCAACAGAACTTCTGAAGTTTATCACTGCTCTGGAAAACGGAAAACTCATCAATAAAACCAGCCTTTCCCGGATGAAAAATTTTATCGACGGCTATGGCTATGGAATTGCACAGGTACCTTTTGAAAAATATTCGGGGTATGGACATAACGGGGGAATTGATCAGTTCCGATCAGTACTGTATTATTTTCCTGAGCTGAAAGTAGCAGTGAGTGCCATAACCAATCAATCAGATTACGATAATAATGATATTTCGATCAAAATGATCCAGACAGCTATTGGAAAAGATTTTAAAATGCCTAATTTTAAAGAAGTTTCTATAGCAGCTGAAATTCTGAAAAAATATGAAGGGCTTTACAAGACAGAAGGCTTTCCATTGGATATAAAAATATTTCAGCAAGAAGGAAAGCTGATGGGGCAGGCTACAGGACAGGGCGCATTTCCACTGGAAGCAGTCTCTGAAAGCGAATTTAAGTTTGAAATGGCAGGCATTAAAATGAAGTTCAATGCTGAGAAAGGAACTATGGACTTCTCACAAGGAGCCAATAATTTTACCTTTAAGAAACAATAAAATGAAATATTTAAAAATCAATACAGAAGACAATGCAGACCTTGCAGCACTTCAAAATGCAGTTCTACAACTGAAAGGTGTAGCTTCGGCAGAGATCGTTGATGACGAAAACCCGGAAAGTGAACTGAAAAAAGCTTTTGCCAAAACAAAAGAACAGCTCAAAAGGAGACTACGAAACCCTGGTTAATGATATTTTTGAAATAATAACAAAAAATAATTCTAAAAAATAATACAGTAATACATGAAAAAGGCGATTTTGTCCATTGCTATACTCGGAATTTTCTTTTCCACCAACGTATCAGCACAGACCGAAACTTCAGGAAGGGAAAAGGTTTACAGAGCCACTCACACGAAAGTAACGGAACTTAAACATACCAAGCTTAAAGTCAATTTTGATTATCAGAAAGAGCAAATGGGTGGGGAAGAATGGCTGACAGCCTCTCCGTATTTTTATCCGACCAATGAATTAACACTTGATGCAAAAGGAATGCTGATTCATGAAGTAGCTCTTGACAACAACGGAAAAAGATCACCTCTGAAATATGAATATAAAGATGACATCCTGAAAATCAATCTGGACAAAACCTATCAGAAAAATCAGGAATATACGGTGTACATCAAATATACCGCACGACCTAATGAAGTAAAACAGAAAGGAAGTATGGCCATCAATGATGCCAAAGGTCTTTATTTCGTCAATGCACAGGGACAGGAACAGGATATGCCTACACAAATCTGGACACAAGGGGAAACGGAATCTTCTTCTGCATGGTTCCCAACCATCGATAAACCGAATCAGAAGACTACCCAGGAGATCTATATGACTGTTCCTGATAAATACGTAACGCTTTCCAACGGAATTCTAAAAGATTCACAGAAAGAAGGAAACAATTTAAGAACAGACCATTGGGTAATGGATAAAAGACATGCCACTTATCTGTTCTTCATGGGCGTAGGAGAATATGCCATCGTTAAAGACAAATGGAAAAATATTCCTGTAGATTATTATATCGAAAAAGAATATGAACCTTATGCAAAACAGATCTACGGAAATACTCCGGAAATGATCGAGTTTTTCTCCAAAAAAATGGGCTATGATTATCCGTGGGCAAAATATGCACAGATCTCAGGAAGAGATTATGTGAGCGGTGCCATGGAAAATACAACCGCAACCCTTCATGGAAGCGATATCCTTCAAAAGCCGGGACAGCTTATCGATGAAAACAAATGGGAAGATACCATTGCCCATGAATTATTCCACCACTGGTTCGGAGACCTTGTGACAGCAGAAAGCTGGAGCAACTTAACAGTAAATGAATCATTTGCCAACTATTCCGAATACCTTTGGAATGAATATAAATACGGAAAAGACCAGGCAGACTACCACCAGATGACCGATGTGAATATGTATATCCACAATCCGGTTGATTTCAAGAAAAACCTTGTAAGATTCAATTATGACTCCCGTGAAGATGTTTTTGATCTTGTGACCTATCAGAAAGGAGGTGGAATTCTTCACATGCTGAGAAATTATCTCGGTGATGATGCTTTCTTTGCCGGAATGAACGACTATCTGAAAACCAATGAGTACCAGAATGCAGAAGCACACCAATTAAGACTTTCTTTTGAAAAGGTTTCAGGGAAAGACCTGAATTGGTTCTTCAATCAATGGTATTTCGGAAGCGGAAATCCAAAGATCAATTACTCATTTACTTTCGAACCGGTAAAAAAACAGGTAGCCGTAACGATCAACCAGACACAGGAGCAGCCATTTGAGTTTCCTCTTGCCATTGATGTGTATGACAACGGAAAGCCAAAAAGATATAACGTCTGGGTAAATGCCGAAGCGAAGAATACATTCAATTTTGATGTTTCTAAAACTCCTGATCTTGTCAATATCAACGCAGACGGAATTTTACTGGCAGATATTACAGATACCAAAACTCCCGAGCAGAACCTGATGCAGTTCACCAACTCTAAAGAATTTAAGAGCAGATATAAAGCTTTATCAGCCATAAAAGATCAGGTAGGAAAAAATCCGGCCGTCACTAAATTACTGGCTGCTGCAATAAAAGATCCGTATTTTAGAACAAGAATCAAAGCCCTTCAATTGATGGATCTTTCAAATCCTGAACAGATGAAAGCCCTGGGCGCAGATGTCGAGAAATTAGCTTCTAACGACCCAAAAACATTAGTTCAGGCTGCTGCCATTTCCGCATTAGCTAAAACTAAGGATAAAAAATATCTTCCAATTTTTGAGAAAGGAGTAAATGCTGTTTCCAATGCTGTAAAAGGGACTTCATTAGGCGCTGTTGTAGCTATTGACCCGTCAAAAGCTAGTACATTGGCTGGTAAAATTGATCTTGAAGGAGCTTCAGACGAATTGCTAAGTCAGCTGCTTCCGGTTATTGTAAAGAATAAAGTGACTTCACAGATGGCCAATATCACTCCGCTTGTAGCTTTTTATCCGTTTATTAAGTTCCAGAATCCGGAATTGGGTAAATCTGCGGAAGAAGGATATAACTGGATCATGAGCTCAGATAATCTGAAAGCTACTGAAAACATTACCAAAATAGTCAGCCAAGCAAAAGGTGAAATGGGTGATAATCCTCAGGTAAAAATGATGATTTCCCAGATGCTGAAAGATGGTTTAAGTAAAAAAATGGAGCTGTTGAAGCAGGATCCTCAGAATTCTGCAAGCATCAACAAACAGATTGATGCCATAAATAAAGCCATTGAAGATTTTAAATAAACAGATCATTAAAATATCAAGAATATAAAACCGCTGTATTGAACAGCGGTTTTTTTATGATTTTTATATTAAAAAGGCAAATTATACCTGATAACTGAGGGCCTATTCAAACATCATTTTATAAATTCGTATAAAAATTTAGAATAAAATGACTTTTGGAATTGAGGCTGCGGGCTATTATGTGCCATCTTTGTACTTAGAGATCAAAGACCTGGCGGAGAAAAGAGGAATTGAACCTGCAAAACTGGAAAAAGGATTGGGACTGCATAAAATGGGATTTCCTGATGTTCATGAAGATGCTGCTACCTTTGCAGCAGAAGCTTTATTGAAACTGATCAGAGATCATGATCTTAATCCCAAAGATATAGCCAGGATTTATTTAGGAACGGAAAGTGCTCTCGATGCAGCAAAACCTACAGCTTCCTACGCGATGCAGATGATAGAAAAAGTTCTGGAAAAAGAATTTGGCGAAAGATGTTTCAGAAACTGTGATGTGGTGGATCTGACTTTCGCCTGTATCGGAGCGATAGATGCCCTTCATAATTCCCTTGACTTCGTAAGAGTGAATCCCAACAAAAAAGCAGTAGTTATCGCCAGCGATTATGCCAAATACGAATTGGCCTCTTCCGGCGAATATACCCAGGGAGGAGGTGCAGTTGCTCTTCTCGTTTCATCAAAGCCGGATCTTCTTGAAATTGAAAATAACTGGGGAGTAGCTACCGAAGGCGTTTTTGACTTCTTTAAACCCAGAAGAGCCTATACTAAAGAAAATCTAAATTCAGCTCCGGAAACATTTCCTGATAAAATTGAGATCTTTACCGATGAGCCGGTTTTTGACGGACAGTATTCCAATCAATGTTATCAGGACAGAATCAGGGAAGCTTACCAGCATTATAAGGACATTACAGGAAAAGATAAACCTTATAAAGATTGGAAGTATCTTATTTTCCACCTTCCTTACGCTTTCCATGGAAAAAGAGTTTTTACAGAAATCTACAGTTTAGAAAACGGACTTCCTTACGAATCTCCTGACGAGCAGAAAGCAGTTGCAAAATCTGAAGATTATCTCAATTTTATCAGTGAAAAGATTGAAAGATCACAGCGTGCGTCCTCAGAAATAGGAAATATGTATACAGCTTCCATCTTTATGGCATTTCTTTCTGCAATACAGGTTGCTTTTGACGAAGGTGAAGAGCTGACAGGTGCAGAAATAGGCTTTTTGGGGTACGGAAGCGGTTCAAAATCTAAAGTTTTTACCGGAAAAATATCCAAAAACTGGAAGACTGCAGCCGCCAAATGGAATCTATTTGAAAACTTAAAAAACAGAACATCTGTTGATTTTGAAACCTACGAAAGGCTGCACAGAAAGAAGCTGAATAATTCTGTCAATAAAAATTATAAAGGTTTCGGACTCATATCAATAGAATCTGAAAATCCTGTTCTTACCGGAGCAAGATATTACAGCTATAAATATTAATTGATCTTTGCTTTAAAATTAACAAAACATGTCCACAGAAGACATGTTTTGTTAATTTTTGGATGTCTTTTTACTTACTTTTATGTTTTATTGACCTTTTATACGGATTTTATTTTTGAATTTATTTTACTCAAATTTCTGTTTTTATGTAATTTTTTTGCTAATTATTTTAATCAGCATTAACCTTTTAAAATTTTTAATAATTGTTAAAATTTTGTTAAAGGGATCTTATGAGAGATTTTTTTTAGGCTTTTAGAAAGATTGTTCATTTTTTTGATGTTTTTATTTATTTTTGATGAAATTCATGCACGTTAAGCGTTTATTATCAGTTATTTACCATTTGTTATAATTAATATTTATTAACACATTTGTTTACTTAGTATTAAAACTTGTTAATAATGAATGTTAAATTAAATGTGTTAAGTGCTGGTGCTTTGTTCTTTATAGGACAAGTCGCTTTTGCGCAAAAAGTTAAGAATGATACGGTCCGGAAAGAGATCGAAAGAGTGATCATTACAGGATATCAGAAGAAAACGAAAGATGAGATTGCCCAGGCGCAATCTGTAGTCACTGCTGATGAACTAAAAACACAAACTCCTGCAACTTCTCTTGGAAATATGCTTCAGGGACGTGCCTCAGGGGTATTTGTTCAATCCAGAAACGGGCAGCCCGGAGCAATTGCCGAAATTAATATTCGGGGAATTTCCGGCTTTAGCGGAAATTCAGAGCCTTTATATGTTGTGGATGGACTTTACATGACTGCCAGACAGTTTAGCGCAGTGAATGGGAGTGATGTTGAAAGTATGGTGATCTTAAAAGATGCTGCTGCAACAGCTCAATACGGTTCCAGAGGAGCAAACGGAGTGGTGGTGGTAACTACCAAAAGTGGCAGAAAAGGAAAAACACAGTATTCATTTGAGAGCAGATTCGGGTTTTCTCAGAAAATTGCAGACAAAGAGCTTAATTTTGAGATGATGAATTCTGCTCAGAAATTACAGTATGAAAGGGAAATGAATACATTGGGGCTGGGAGGATTGCCAATTTATACTCCGGCAGAGGAAGAAGCCCTTTTAAAATTAAATCATGATTGGCAGAAAGATATTCTAAGAACTTCTTTTCTGCAGAGTTATAAGCTTTCTGCAAGAGGAGGAAGTGATAAAAACAAATTCTACTATTCTCTGGGATATGATAAGGATGATGGTATTGTGCGGGATATCAACGGGCTTGATAGGTATACGGGAAGATTTAACTTTGAGAATAATCTCAGTGACAGATTAAAGGTCGGGTTGGATCTGGGGATAGCCTACCAGTATACCCAGGATATCAGGGACAGGAATAATACACAGAGTCCATTTGGTGCCATGTACAGATATAACCCTTTTGAAACTGTATATAATCCGGATGGATCATATAATATAAAGCTAAGATCGGGCCCTAACGTGGTGGAATCATTACGGAGAGTTCCTGATTTTGCACAAAGGTTAAGGGCATCCGGTAATATTTTTGGGGAGTATAAGTTGAATAATGCTCTGTCCTATAGAATGTATTTCAATTCTTTATATGACAATCTGGTAAATACTAACAATTTAGAAAAAGGGTCACAGCTAGATATAACTGCGAATGGTCCCAATGGATTAGGCAAACTTACGAAATCTACATTTTATGTATTCAATTATATTTATGGGAATAGAGCGGATTTTAAAAAACAGCTGAATGACCATTATATTGGCGCTACCGGTGTTGTAGAATTTAACAGTGAATTTACCGAAGATATTGCTGCCAGTGGTAGCAATTATAAGAATCCCAATTCTGATGCGCCTTCCAATACGACTCCCTCAGACAAGAATACTTTTACCGGAAGTAAAGTAAGAAGTACCTTATTTTCTTTGCTGGGTCTGTTTGAATATAATTATAAAAAGAAATACCTACTTACAGGATCTATTCGTCAGGATAAAAGCTCAAAATTTGGAGCCAATAACAAGTCCGGGATATTTTGGAGCAGTAGTGTAGCGTGGAATATTGGAAAAGAAGATTTTCTTAACGGAGGCCTGTTAAATGATCTTAAGCTTAGGGCATCTTACGGGATAGCAGGTAATGACAGAAATATTCCAAGCTATGCCAATATAGGATATGTTTCTTATGGAGATTATGGGACGGGAGGTACAATGAACCCTACATCCGTCATTGGAAATCCGGATATCAAATGGGAAACGAATAAAACAACCAATATAGGAGTCGATTTTGCATTTCTGGAAAGTAGATTTAGAGGGGCTGTAGAAGCATATCGATCGGATAGGGATAATTTTATTCAGGAGTTGTACCTGCCTTATGAATCGGGAAATTATTCTATTTATAAAAACCTGGGTAATATACGTACTGAAGGTATTGAAACGGAATTTACCTTCGATGTTATCAGGAAGGAAAATCTAAAAGTTTCATTAAGAGGAAATGCATCCTGGCAAAGATCTAAAGTCATCTCTCTTGACGGTGTAAATAACGAGAGAAATTTAGGGCTGACCTCTTTAAAAGTAGGAGAAACTCCCAATTTTTATAGACTATTAGAATATGCAGGCGTAAACTCTGCAGACGGGAAAGCACTGTATTATACCGATAGAACAGCTCCGGATGCCGGAGAAAACTTTTATACAATTAACGGAAGAACTGCTACTGATGTATACAATGCTACATCAGATACCAGAGACATTACAGATAAGTCTCCTCTGCCTAAATTTTTTGGGGGATTTGGATTTATCTTGGAAGCGTATGGGTTTGATCTGTCCGCAGATTTTACATTTAAAACAGGAGCTTATACTTACAATTTCCAGTCACAAATGTTAGAAAATCCTTCCAATAGGAAAAATAATATGAGTGTGGAAGCATTCAATTATTGGAAAAATCCGGGAGATACTAATGTGCTGCCGAAACCTACTACTATAGGATTAAGACAGTCTGACCAATTTCTGGAAAAATCAGATTATCTGAGATTCAGAACCTTGATGATAGGGTATACTTTCAATAAAAAAATGCTGGGAGATGATGTTCCTGTAAACTCAATTAGAACATATGTGCAGGCACAAAATTTATTAACGTGGACCAGTTTTAAAGGAGATCCTGAAGTAGCAGTTGGTTCAGGTGAAAGTCAGCTGGGTGCGGGGCAGACTTATGTGTCGGGCTCATATGCGCAGTTCAGCTATCCCGCTGTCAGACAATTTATGTTTGGTATTCAAGTAGAATTTTAAAATTTTAAAAATGAAAAAATTAATTATATCAGGTTTATTGCTTGTTTTTTTAGGAGCAGTATCATGCGACAGAGATTTAGATCAGCTTTCCAATAAAAATACACTTGTCGAGCAGGCATTTAAAACTTCTTCGGATTATAGAATGGCTTTAGATGGTATTTATGATACGATGAAAGGATCCGGATATTTTTCTGGAGATACAGGAAATCAGAATATTATGGCTGATCTGACTTCGGATAACTTAATTCAGAGCCCTGGAGGAAGATTATCAAATAATAGGGCCTGGATCTTGGAATTTGGTTCGGATGATGGACAGACGACTGCATTATATAGCGCTGCCTATTTTGGAATTTCCAGAGCCAATTTTGTTTTGGAAAATTTGAATAATGGAATACTTTCCTCCTCAGATGCATTGAAGATTGAAGCAGAAGCCAGAGCATTAAGGGGAATTATGCATTTTGATATTGCCAGAGCCTATTGTAAAATACCCACTCAGTCTGCGGATGCCAATACGTCTTTGGGAATTCCATATATGATGGCAACCTCCAATGATCCGGTTACAAGAAACCTGACAGTTGCTCAGGTGTATGATAAAATTATAGATGATCTGGAATTTGCAAAAGCAAACATTCCTAAATCCAATGATACACCTGCACCATTCACAAGAGGATATTTAAACAAGGCAGCCGTAGCAGGTCTTCTTTCAAGAGTATATTTATTTAAAGGAGATCATACGAAAGCGCTTGCAGCTGCAGAGGAATCCATTGCTTTATCATCCAGTGTAGGATCAATTAATAATTTTCCATTGGTATGGAACAGTACCAGTCAGGATGGAACTCTATTCGAAATACTGAATTCGGACGCAGAAAAAGTTACTGTAGGGGTATCTTATAATCAAATTATGGGTGGGGCAATTAAATCAGAATTTGTAGTTTACAAAAATTTCTATGATTTATATAAAACTACTGATATTAGAAAAAATACCTATTTTCAGGTAAGTGCTTTCTCAGGACAGACTTATATTAATGTGATTAAATATAATACCAGAGGAACTTTGCCCAACGTCGTAAATTATAAATATCTCAGAACTGCAGAAGTTTATCTTAACGGTGCAGAAGCCGCTTTTACTTCTAACCCGGCCAGAGCCCTTGAGCTCCTTAACACCTTAAGGAAATCCAGATATTCCGAGTATACTCCGTTAAATATCACGGGGACTGCACTATGGGATGAAATTCAGAAAGAAAGAAGGCTGGAGCTAATGGGAGAAGCTGATAGATGGTATACGCTGAAAAGGTTAGGTTTAAATTTAACAAGGCCAAGTGAAGGTGCTTTAAGTACCGGAGGAGGCAGCCCGGCCCCGACACTTACATTGTCCTCTACGAGCTATAAGTGGCAATGGCCAATTCCGCTGGGAGCAATCAATATCAATTCAAATATTCAGCAAAATCCTGGATATTAATAGCTAAACTGCTCTGAAACCTATATTTCAGAGCAGTTTTTATGATGGAAATATCATTTTATTTTGATAACTTTTGGGAGTAATACCCACGAGCTGTTTGAAAACCCTCGTAAAATAATTCGTATCTGAAAACCCTGTCTGATAAGCAGTTTCCTTAATGCTGTTTTGTCCTGCCAATAATTCTTTGGCCCTGTTAATCCTTTCCTGCAGGATGAAATCATTGGGAGAAGTTCCCAGCTCATCTTTGAACATTTTAAAGAAATTGGACTTGCTCACATAAGCCAGTTTTGCCATATTGTCGATAGACAGCTTCTGGTGAAGGTTTTTACGGATATAATCTACCGCAAAACCTATCCTTGTTTTATTTTTAGCAATATTTTTTTCCACCATGCTTCTGGCTTGAGTCTGCATAAGTCTGATCAACAGTTCTTTAAGAGCAAAATCTGCCATGATATCCTTCTGCGAATTATCATCCATTGCAATTCTCATGATATTGTTGGTCGCAGAGGCTAAAGATTGATTATTAAAAAGGAAAAATTCATCCAGCTGGATATTCCATTGCGAGGTTTCGTCCACTTTAGGAAGGGTGTAATTTAAATAATTAAGAGAATCCTCTATAAAATCGGGATTAAGGCTTAAAGAAATACATTGGGTAGGGGCTTTGTCTGCTTCAGGAAAATCAATGACCATGGTTTCACCGGGTGCTACCAGAATACTTTCGCCAGGAAAATAATCAAAATAATTCGTTTTATTGTCCAGTTTCATGTGCTTTTTGCCTCTCAGCATAGCCGTAAAAGCAATGTTTTCAAAGTGAAGCTTCACTCCGAAAGCAGTTTTGTGTGTCTCGTATATGCTGAACTCACAGTTGTTTAGATTGAATTTTGTCTGATTTTCAACAAGGTTCAATAACTGGTGCTCCTTCTTTAGTGCAGGAGTATTTAATAAAAATTTATTATTGTTATTCATTTCTAAACATTTGTAAAACCCAATCACTCAAATATATAAATTTTAGGCCTACACTGTTGTTAATAAAAATATAAAATTAAGCATCTGCACTATTGTGATATTTTTTTACACGATTGTGCTATCACTTTTTCATCTGGAAATGTAATTTGGCATTACGAAAAAATAAAATTACATTAATATGAGCACTATGACAGAACCGAAATCAGAGACCGCTTTTCAGTGGCCTGAATTCAAAAATCAATATGATAATTATATTGACGGTAAATTTACACCTCCGGTAAACGGACAGTATTTCAATGTAGTTTCGCCGGTGAATGGTAAAAACTTTACTCAGGTAGCACACTCTTCAAAAGAAGATCTGGAATTGGCTGTAAATGCTGCAGACAAAGCATTCCAAACCTGGAAAAATACTTCATCCACAGAAAGAAGTATTATTCTGAGCAAGATTGCAGACAGGATCGAGCAGAACCTTGAATACCTTGCCATTGTTGAAACCATCGATAACGGGAAAGCGGTAAGGGAAACACTGGCTGCCGATTTGCCTCTTGCTATAGACCATTTCAGATATTTTGCTTCCGTGATCCGTGCAGACGAAGGTTCTCACAATGAACTGGATAAAGATACCGTTTCCCTGATCGTTCACGAACCGCTGGGAGTAATCGCACAGATCATCCCCTGGAATTTCCCGATATTGATGGCCGTATGGAAGTTAGCTCCGGCTTTAGCAGCAGGAAACTGCGTGGTATTGAAACCTGCCGAAAGCACTCCGGTTTCAATCTTGGTTCTAATGGAAATTATCGGTGATCTGCTGCCTGCAGGCGTTATTAATATCGTGAATGGTTTCGGGGCAGAGCTTGGAAGAGCCTTAGTGACCAATCCTAAAGTCTCAAAAGCTGCATTCACAGGTTCTACCGCTACAGGGCGTCTTGTCATGCAATACGCTACAGAGAATATTATTCCGGTAACGCTTGAGCTAGGTGGAAAATCTCCAAACGTTTTCTTCAGTTCCGTAATGGACGCTGATGATGAATTTTTGGATAAAGCGATTGAAGGAGCTGTACTTTTTGCTTTAAACCAGGGAGAGATCTGTACATGCCCTTCAAGGCTGTTGGTTCAGGAAGATATTGCAGACGCATTCATCGCAAAAGTGATAGAAAGAGTAAAAGCGATTAAAGTAGGAAACCCGCTTGATAAAACCGTGATGATGGGTGCCCAGGCTTCCCAGATCCAGAAAGATAAAATATTGTCTTACATTCAGTTAGGAAAAGAAGAAGGGGCAGAAGTTCTTGTAGGTGGAGACGTAAACAATGTGGGAGAAAACCTGGAAGACGGATTCTATATCCAGCCGACTATTTTCAAAGGAAATAACAGAATGAGAATTTTCCAGGAAGAGATCTTCGGACCTGTCTTGGCATTTACAACTTTCAAAGATGAAGAAGAGGCTGTAAAGATTGCGAATGATACGATCTATGGTCTTGGAGCAGGAGTTTGGACAAGAGATGCGCACCAGCTGTACAACGTTCCGCGCCAGATCCAGGCAGGAAGAGTTTGGGTTAATCAGTACCATTCTTATCCTGCAGGAGCACCTTTCGGAGGATACAAACAGTCGGGAATAGGTAGAGAAAATCATAAAATGATGCTGGATCATTACCGTCAGACCAAAAATATGCTGATTTCCTACAATAAAAACAAATTAGGTTTCTTTTAATTTTTAAATATTAGGGCGTGCCCGTTTGCCCCGGCGGAGCCGGGGCAAAACGGTCGGGCTTTTCCAGGGCTTCACTTCGTTTCGGTGCTCCATTTCATTCCGCACCGGCTCGTTCCTCGCCGCCCTTCCTATCCCTCACGCGAAAACTTAGCCAGTATTTTGGAATTACAGTTTGTATTTTAATACATAAAAAATCAGAGACCTGCGGTAAAGCAGAAAACTCCTATGCTAATGATAATTTTTACGATTTGATATGTGAAATTGTTCAAAATGGCAGCAGTATACAATTTTATCGTAGATAAAATCTTTGCGTCCTAAAAATAGCATGGGATAAAAACTTTTGCGCCTTTGCGATTAAAAAATATATTAAGCAAAAGAGTTCATCAATTAATCTTCGTACCTTAATAGAAACAACTCGTTTTAAAGAAAAAGAAATGGAAGCGACAATATCCAGATTATCAGCAACAGAAAAAGCGCTTGATGTTATTTATCAACTGGAGGATAAATACGGTCCCCTGATGTTTTATCAGGCAGGAGGCTGCTGTGAAGGCACTCAGCCACAATGCTTTGAGAAAGACGGTTTTTTTCCCAGAATGAACGATGCTATGATAGGAACCATCAATGGTCATGAATTCTGGATAGACCGTGATTTATTTGAATACTGGAAATATTCCCACTTTACACTTGATGTCACAGATGGCTTTGGTCCGGGTGGTTTTTCTCTGGAAACTCCGTTAGGCAAAACATTCAAAGTCCAATACAGACTTTTCACCAAAGAAGAATATGAAAACCTGGAACCTGTAAAGCGTAGTGAATAAATTAACTCCAGATCATTGCAATCCGTGAGATCTGCGGGAGATTTAAAATTTAAATCATTAAGAATTTTTAAACCTTTAAGAATATGCCGGAAAGTTCCGCTTTTTAAGCGCTAAAAAAGATAGTATAGAGTCAGACCTTCACAAACCGGTTTACAAACATTGCGGCCACAATATCTCCAACAGCATTCAGAACAGTTGCCAACGGATCCACCAGCGTTCCAATAATCATCACAGCCGGAATAGCTTCCTGAGGTAATTTATATACTGAGATCATCAGCATTTCGCCGATATACCCGCCATTCGGAATTCCACCTGCTACAATGCTTACAAAAACGGTGATTCCTAAAGCCAGCAGTAAATTCGCAGGATCAAAAAAGTCCTTTCCGATGATCAGAAAAGCTACATATATTTTAATAATGGAAGACATAGAAGATCCATTTTTGTGCAATGTGGTTCCGATCGGGATAACCAGGTTGGCAATGGAATTCGAAATGCCGATCTTTGAAGCAGCCTGAAGATTAGCTGGCATAGTGGCAAAGCTGCTGCAGGTACTTAAAGCGGTTAAAGTAGGATAGACAGCATTCGTCCAAAAACCTTTGATTCCCTTTTGTCCGTTTGCCATAAAAGCATACAGAGAAAAAAAGACAAAGAAATAAACGATTCCTGCAATATAATAAAGTCCTAAAGGTTTAGCATAAAAACCAAAAAGCTGAGGCCCCAGCGTGGCCACCTGATAGGCAAAATAAGCGCCAAGCCCAATAGGCGCCAGTTTCATGATCAATAAAAGCAACTCTTTCATTACCTCATATCCAGAAGCGATAAAAACCCTGAACGGTTGTCCCTTTTCTCCGGCCTTACGGGCTGCAAACCCGGTCATGAAAGCAAAAATAAGAAGAGCCAGCATATTTTGTCTTGAAAAAAGCTGAGTAAATTCTCCAACAGTAAAAAAGCTTACAATCCTGTTACCCCAACTGTCTTCGCTAACGGTTTCGGAGATGATTTCAGAACTGCCGGAAACACCGGAAACCGGAAATACATAGACTACACAGATCGTAAAAATAGCTGCTGTCAAAATAAAAAACAGAAAAGTAAAAGACATCACTAAAATGATCCTTCCAAATTTAGACTGCTGCTCCAGCGAAGCTATAGAATTGGAAACAGCAAAAAATACCAACGGCACCACGCTCACAAAAAGGAGATTCAGAAAGATATCTCCCAAAGGTTTAATATATTCCACAATATTTGGAGCAGTAATGCCTATAATGCTTCCTGCAACAATTCCTAATAGTAAAAATATAATTCCTGAGTAGTTGTTCAGTACTTCTTTCATTCAACGCTTTTTATCAAAGATAGGTTTATTTAACATTCTCTTATATAATTTTCAGGTGTAAATTTCATAAATTTGAGTAAATATCGGTTCTATGGCTTATATAGATTACTATAAAATTTTAGGCGTAGATAAAAGCGCAACACAGGATGACATTAAAAAAGCTTACCGTAAGCTGGCCAGAAAATTTCATCCTGATCTCAATCCCGGCGACAAAGAGGCTGAAAAAAAATTCAAAGAACTGAATGAAGCTAATGAAGTTCTCAGTAACCCTGAAAACCGCACCAAATACGATAAGTATGGGGAAAACTGGAAACATGGCGAAGAATACGAAAAAGCCCAGCAACAGCAAAGACAGTATCAGCAGCAGAACTATGGAGGTGGCGGGTTTTCCGGTGCTGATTTCGGTGAGGGTGAAGATTTCTCAGATTTTTTCCAAAGTATGTTTGGCGGTGCCGGCGGAGGTTTTGGAAGAAGTACAAAGGGAAGTTCTTCAGGAAAATTCAAAGGACAGGATGTTCATGCTGAATTAAATTTAAGCCTAAAAGACGCTGCTCAGACTCATCCGCAGACTTTTGAGATTAATGGTAAAAAAGTAAGAATTACGATTCCGGCGGGAGTATATGACGGACAGCAGATCAAACTGAAAGGCCACGGAAGTCCAGGTTTTAATGGCGGTCCAAACGGAGACCTGTATATTACCTTCAATATTCCTGTAGATCCTAATTTTGAGAGAATCGGAGACGATCTGAAAACCAAGGTTTCCATAGATCTGTATACTGCTGTTTTAGGAGGCGACGTAAAAGTGACTACACTGGACGGAAGCGTTAATCTTAAAGTGAAGCCGGAAACACAGAACGGAACAACAGTAAGATTGAAAGGGAAAGGTTTTCCGGTGTATAAAAAAGAAGGGCAGACCGGAGATCTTTTTGTGACATATGAGGTGAAGCTGCCTACCAATCTGACAGACAAGCAGAAAGAACTTTTTGAACAACTTAAAAATTCCTAAGCCATGAGTAGTGAAAGAATATCGCGGGAAGAACTCGTAAAAATATACAATATAGAAATCACTTTTTTTGATGAATTGGTGGATGTAGGTTTGCTGCATGTAGAAACAGAAAATGAAGTCCGGTATTT
The DNA here is from genome assembly GCF_051400735.1 of Chryseobacterium hilariae. NCBI lineage: Bacteria > Pseudomonadati > Bacteroidota > Flavobacteriia > Flavobacteriales > Weeksellaceae > Chryseobacterium > Chryseobacterium hilariae. The sequence continues at coordinate 238,769 of NZ_JBLFFJ010000003.1, read as the reverse complement.
ACTCTATGAAGATCTGCCTGTTTTTGAAAAGTTTACCAACTGGCATTATGATCTGGAGATTAATCTTCCCGGTCTTGAAGTCATCCATGATATGCTTCGGAAAATGGAAGATTTGAAGAAAAAGAACCGTGACCTAATGAATAAACTTTCTGCAATAAGTAACCAATATGAAGATATTTGATTTAGTTTTGTAATCTTTAAAAACAAATTAAATATTTCTGAGAAATGAATGGAGAGAAAATCATTAAATTAAATGTAAACAGAAAGGATTTCGAAGAAATTTATTTCAGCGGTAACCAGGGAAGTTTGTTTTTTTCACAGACTACCAAAGGAAAAACCGTTACTACGGCAGTTGTAGGATTAATTCTACTGATCTTATTTTATTTTAAGGATGATTTAAGTAAAGAAAAGTTTGGGATTCTATATTTCGTGAGCTTTTTGTTCCTGCTTTGTACGGTTTATCTTTCTTTAAGCATCAATAAGGTTTCCCGGTGGAAGAAAGAAGTTAACAGATATTTAAAGTCGCTGGAAGATTCTGAAATCTATGAGATCCGTTTTAATGATGATATTTTTAACGTTAATCTTAATCATCAGGAAGAGCTCAGCAAATGGGAAGATTTCAAGGGATACGATATCAATGATACATTTATTGCCCTGGAAGGAAAATATAATTATATGTTTCCTGAAAAATCAATGAGTAAAGGAGATTACAGCAGCTTAAAACAAACCATAAAGAAAAATATCAAGCCATAAAAAAATCAGAGCGTTTTGCTCTGATTTTTATTTATGCAAAAGGTAAATTTACCTTCTTGGTTTTGATTAATCCAACCAACCCATTTCCTTCATCCACTCGTCATTGTAGACTTTTCCTACATATCTTGAACCGTGGTCGTGAAGAAGAACTACAATCACATCATCTTTCGTGAACTGATCTTTCATCTGGATCAAAGAAGCAATAGCACTTCCTGCAGAATATCCACAGAAAATTCCTTCTTCTTTAGCAAGTTTTCTTGCATAGATGGCACCGTCTTTATCCGTTACTTTTTCAAAATGATCAATAACAGACATGTCATAATTTTCAGGAATAATATCTTCCCCGATTCCTTCTGTAATATACGTGTAAGCATGGTCGTAATGAAGCTCACCGGTCTCGTGGAATTCTTTCAGAATAGAACCGTACGTGTCAACACCAATTACTTTAATATTCGGATTTTTCTCCTTAAAGAATGTTCCGCAACCTGTAACAGTACCACCTGTTCCGGCACCTGCTACAAAATGTGTAAGCTTTCCATCCGTCTGCTCCCAGATCTCAGGCGCTGTAGATTCATAATGAGCCGCTCTGTTTGATAAGTTGTCGTATTGGTTCACATACCAACCGTTTTCTGTTTCCTTAGCCAGTCTTTTGGAAACTGAATAATAAGAACGCGGATCAGTAGGCTTCACATCAGTAGGGCACACAATTACTTCTGCTCCTACAGCGCGAAGAATATCGCACTTCTCTTTTGACTGTTTGGAATTGGTTACAAAAATACATTTGTAGCCTTTGATGATGGCCGCAAGAGCCAGCCCCATTCCTGTATTCCCTGAAGTCCCTTCAATGATGGTGCCTCCAGGTTTTAATCTGCCGTCTTTTTCAGCATCTTCTATCATTTTAAGGGCCATTCTGTCCTTTACAGAATTCCCCGGATTGAATGTCTCTACTTTTGCTAAAACTAGAGCAGGAAAGTCTTCTCCTAGTACTTTGTTAAGTTTTACAAGAGGAGTATTCCCTATCGTTTCAAGAATATTTTTTGCGTATTTCATAAATGGTTTATAAGCGGTACAAAGATAATGCTTTAAAAATTAGCCGTGCGATTTACGTGAATGGTGAATTGTTAATAATGAATTTTTACTTAGGTCGTTGAATTGGATTGATTGCATCCTGTTCATTAATAATTGTATAAAGTGAATGGTGAATGGTGAATGGTGAATTTTTAAACTAAAATAGAATTGATCACTGTTTTTATCATTGACAGTTGACTCCTTCACATTTCACATAGTTAGTTATATTTAATCGCCTTCACCGGAGATATCTTGCTGATCAGGTAGCTCGGAACGATCAGAGCCAGCCCGGAAATAAGCAGAATTCCCAATGAAATGGAAATAATGGCAACAGGGTTAAGATCTACCGGAACTGTACTTACATAATAGTTCTCAGGATTAAGCTTAATGATGCCGAAAAACTTCTGAATCAGAATCAAGCCCAGACCTATGGCGTTACCATACAGAAGTCCCGGAATCATGATGATCAGTGTATAATTGATGAACGTAGCTCTTATCTGTGAATTGCTTGCTCCAAGTGTTTTTAAAAGTCCGATAGAATTAGTTCTTTCAATGATCAGAATTAGAAGAACCATGATGATATTGATCACAACCACGATCAGCATAATGATGATGATCAGGGCAATATTGGTGTCAAAAATACTGATCCAGTCATTGATCTGCGGGAATTTTTCCGTTGCTTTTTCAGCATAGTTTTTGTAGCCGATCAGTTTTTCAATTTCTGGAAAATCTTTGTCGATGTCATTTACATTTTTAAAAAATATATCAAGACCACCTATTTCATCCGGCTTCATTTCCTGAATTTTTCTTACATGATTGATTCCGCCGATAACGAACTGCTCATCAATCATTTTAATATCAGTTTTATAAATTCCTATGACTCTGAATTTACGGTAGATCGGCTTCTGATCTGCTTTTGAAAATACGGTAACAATACTGTCATTTACTTTCAGGTGAAGATCATTAGCAATCTTCTGTGAAATAGTCACATCATTATTAAAGCCATTCTCTGTTACCTTAGGAGTAGTACCGGCAACCAGGAATTTTTTGAACCTCAGACTGTCAAAATCCTTTCCGATTCCTTTAAATATAATGCCTGAAAAATTGTGCTCATTACGCATAATTCCCGTTACTGTTGCATACTTCTGAACACTTTCTACATCAGGAAGAGTTTTAATTTTCTGAATATTCAGTCCCTGATTGTCAAGAACAGACGTATTGTAAGAAGAATTGGACCTTGTAGACCGTACCGTAACGTGCCCGCTGAAATCTGCCAGTCTCTCTTTGATGGCTTTCTTTGAACCGAAGCCCGTAGCTACAGTAATTAAAGAAACAATGATCCCCAAAGCTACAGAAAGCCTGCCGATGAAGATGATAACTCTCGAAAGGTTATTTTTGTTATCTTTGGAAAACGCTATTTTTCTAGAGAAATATAAAGGAAATTTCAAGCTTATGAATTTAGATTTCAAAATTAAAAATTTACTTCTTATTTGCCTAATTTTTTTAGGTGTATTCAACCAATATTATTCTCAGGTTCAAGATCAGCCGGATTTCAAAACCGGTGCAGATCAGTCAGAGCTCTATCTGCCGCTGCTGAAGAATAAGACAATAGGCGTGGTGACCAACCAAACAGGACTGATGAGTGATAAAAACCATGTCGTAGATTTTCTGGTAAAAAATAATATTAAGATCAAGGCGATATTCGCTCCTGAACACGGCTTCAGGGGAGATGCAGATGCAGGGGAAAAAGTAAAAAACGGGGTAGATACCAAAACAGGAATCCCGATTATTTCCTTATACGGAAACAATAAAAAACCAAAACCTGAGCAGTTAAAAGGAATTGATATTGTAGTTTTTGATATCCAGGATGTTGGTGTCAGGTTCTATACTTATATCTCAACTTTAGCCTACCTGATGGAAGCCGGAGCCGAAAATAATGTAGAAATAATGGTGCTGGACCGCCCGAATCCACACGATGGTTATACAGATGGGCCCGTTTTAAAGAAAAAATGGTCAAGCTTCGTAGGAATGCACGAAGTTCCTGTAGTCTACGGATTAACGATAGGAGAGTATGGGAAAATGGTCAACGGTGAAAAGTGGCTGAAAAATGGAGTCCAGGCAAAATATACCCTGATTCCTATGAAAAATTATCACAAAACGCAGCGTTATTCAACCTTAGATAAACCTTCCCCGAATCTGCCTAACGATAAATCTATCAATCTATACCCTAGTTTATGTTTTTTTGAAGGAACCCAGGTTTCTGTGGGAAGAGGTACTGATCTGCCATTCCAGATCTATGGTTCTCCATGGACGCAGAAATTTCCTTATCAGTTTACGCCAAAACCTAACTTTGGAGCAAAAGACCCTTTTCTAAACGGAAAACTTTGCTATGGTGAAGATCTTTCAGCCTATCCGAAAGATCTTAGAGAACTGAATCTTGAGTGGCTTATCAAATCTTATAAAGGCTATAAGAATACAAAGCAGAACTTCTTCCTCGAGAATTTGTTCTTCGATAAATTGGCCGGAACAGATGAGTTCAGAAAACAGATTATAGCCGGGAAATCAATTCAGGAAATCAAGGCTTCATGGAAAAGTGATCTGGAGAAATTCGAAAAGATCCGCCGTAAGTATGTTGTTTACAAAGACTAAGATTAAAAGTCAATTGTGAATTTGGCTTCGCCTGTCAATTGAGAACCTATAGATCATAAAATTCACTGGCGAGGCCGAATTCACAATTGACCATTCACTTAATATCAATCAAAATTCTGCGGAGGCTTATTGTCATTCTTACCTTTATTAAGAATGAAAAGCCCGAGTGATAAACCTATAACTCCTGCAAAAGCTGTCATCAATGCTCTTTCCAGCCTGTCGGGCAGGCCATTTCCGATATAATTCATTAAAAAAAGAATCACAAAAGTGATCACTGAAATGATAATATGATTTTTTCCGAACAGTTTCATGCTGTTATTTTAATTTATAAGAAATCATGACACCTCCTCTGTAAGGAAGGATTTCTCCGCTTTTGTTGTATCCTTGAGCTGATTCATACCGTTTTCCGGTAGTACGATCGTATCCTTTATAGAAATCTGTGGATGAACCAATAGTTGCATACACATCTATATTCCATCTGTCAGATACTTTGAACTGATATCCTACGGTAATGCCAACTAAAAATGAAAATCCTTTTTGATATAGATTAGATTTAACAAATACTTCATTTCGGTCATTGGTATAGGCAACATCCTTCCAGTAATTCCATTTCTGAAGGACAAATGAAGATACCCCAACATTAGCTCCAACATACCAATGGCTGAATGCTTCATTGAAATAATACCTTCCCTCCAAAGAAAGAGAATAATACTGAAATTCATGTCCTGCAAAAGACTTCCATGGAGATACCAGAACGTCGCCCTGCATCGTGATCTTTGAAGTTAATTGCTTTTCAAGACCGATATTGATAAGCCCAATTGGAGCCAGAAGTGCATTTTCTTTGATATATAGACTTTTTTCCTGTTGTTCCTGGGCTGTCAGCATTACTGCAGACAGAAGTGTGATAGATGTGGTGAGAAATTTGTGTTTTAGCATTTATTTTATTTGTTTCAATAATTCTTCTGCGAGTTTGGAGTCTTTGCTGGTCTGAACGGCCATATTTTTAGACATTTCTGCGTAGCTTTTGGCCATTTCCTTATTTCCGGTAAGAAAATAAAGCTTGGCAAGAATGTAAGTGTTTTCAGGTGTTTCGCCACGCATTACAGATTTTTCTGCCCATTCTGAGGCTTTCTTTAGTGATGCGGGATTTTTGATGTGATCACTGAATACCCATGCCGCTCTCAGCAGTTCATTAGGTTCAAATGCATCGGAGTTTTTATAATATTCCAAAGCTGCTTTTTCGAATTCGGGGAAATTGGCATTCTGCTCATAATAACTGAGCTTTGTCTGATTCAGTTTGGATTGTGCAAGCTGCTTTCCTACTAACGGTTCAGCCGTTTTCATAAAATATTCGTCATTGATCTTTTTATTTTTATCATCAATAGACTGTTCAACGATTTTTGAAAGCTTCAGCTGATTGTCAAATTCATTGTAAGTTTCTTCCGGCAGATATTTAATAATTTCAGCTTTTCTTGCTGTAAATGTACTGTAGTTACTATCTTCCGTTGATTTTAGGAAAAATAAAAGAAAGCCTATTTCCTCTTTAGAAATTTCTTCTGTTTTCTTTTTGTTTTCAAAATATCGGTTGGAAGCTTTTTTAGCGAAGTCGTAATCTGAGGAAGAGTTCAGTTTCATAATATTGATTAGGAATTCCGGATCTTTCTCTCCATTGGCAAAACGTTCCTTTAAAGAACCCTTTTTGTTGCCTGCAGAATTAATATCCTGGGCCATGGCCACAAACATGCTTTGCTCCATATAACCGGAATTTTGAGAAACCAGCTCACCTTCGCCATTCAGGAAAAGATAAGTAGGATAGGAACGTACACCGTATTTGGCAGCAATTTCCCTTCCTTCACCTTTTTCCATATCAAATCTGGCATTGATGAAATTGGTGTTGAAATAATCTCCGACAGGTTTCTGAGTAAATACATTTTTCTCCATCATCTTGCACGGTCCGCACCAGGAAGCATAGGCGTCGATGAAAACAAGTTTTTTTTCTTTTTTTGCCTTTGCTATAATGTCTTTGAGCGGTATTTCCTGGAACTGTATGGCTTCCTGAGCCAGTAGAATAACAGAGCAGAAAACAAATACCCCAGAGATGATCTTCTTCATTTTCAAATTAGATTTATAGGCGAAGATAGTTATTTTCCAAAAAATAGACGATGGATTTGGCCAGCAAGGCTCTATATTAACGAACTTTAAGATTGTTAAGAGTCTGTAATTAGTAGTTTTGAAAAGGTATATGAATCTTTAGAAAATGAACTTAATAATTCTGGGCTTATTAGTGGTTATACAGGAATTGTTTGGTTCTATCTATATTTATGTAAACATGGAGCCTTCGAACTAGACTCAGATCTTGTAGATTCTTTCGATGAATTTTTTGTAAAAAGTACCATTACTGGAAAAAGAAAATGGAAACTATGATTTATTCTATGGCTTTTTAGGATATGCTGTTTATTTTTTGCAAAAATCTAAAATGGGACTATCTAAAAAATAATAATCATCTTAATTTTTTTGTAGATTCTTTGGAAGAAATGGCTGATTGTTATTAATTTTATTGAAACAAAATTTTCCTAATTTTAAAAGTAATGTTTTTTAAAAATACATTCAATTCTCCGTAGCCTTTACCGATACAATTTTTTGTTTTGCGTATATCTTTTGTTGGTAGTTTAATTACTTTAGAATTTGATCTAACCTGAACATTAAGCGGCATCTTCTGTCAACTCCTATTTTATCCTTTCTTAGGATAATTAAAATTGAAATGATTTTTTCATAATCTTATTTTTAATTTTTAATTCTGTAAGAATTTTTCTTGCTTTCATTTACATTAACTCTCCTAAAAATTAAAAAAGGAGCTCCGAAAATCAGAATTATTGTAATTCTGGAATAGAGTAGTTGCTTTATTAAAATTTTCAGATTTTGGAAATTTAATCCCTTGTCATATTTGACTCAAAATAGGAATTTGGTTACAAAATTTCCCTCTTGTTTTGGGCGGGGAATTATAGGGGGAATAAATCTGGGTAAAGAATACTTTAGAATACTACAAACTTTCGGTAATATTTGGTTACGTATAACAAAAAAGCCCCTATTAAAGGGGCTTTGAGTATTTTACTCGTGAATGTTGTGGTTTCTCCAGGAATCGAACCAGGGACACATGGATTTTCAATCCATTGCTCTACCAACTGAGCTAAGAAACCAATTGTTTCGTTGTTTAACGTGGGTGCAAAAATAGAACTTTTTGCAATATTGTGCAAATTTTTTATAATTAATTTCAAAGTATGTGCAAAGATATCTTTTATGATTTGTATTTGCTTAAAAATCAAGACAGTCATTTTTTATGAACCTTTCTTAATTTTCTTATGATCTTCACCCCATATTTCCAATTGATCTAAAACAGGGATCAGCTGTCGCCCGATTTCCGTTAATTCATATTCTACTCTTGGAGGAACTTCTGCATAGACTTTTTTTAGAACCAGTCTTTCTTCTTCCATTTTTTTGAGCTGCATGGTCAGCATTCTTTCACTGATATTTGGGATGCTGTTCTTGAGTTCGGAAAATCTCAGTTTTCCTGTTTTCAGGCAGTAGCAGATTGAAAGAATCCACCGGCCGCTGATCAGGTTTACGGCATATATTTCAGAACAGCTAAGTTCCAGACCTTTTTTATTTTCATGATTGGTTGATGATTCTTTAATGCTCATACTTACTTTTTTGTTCGTTCCGCACAATTCATTGAGTGTTTGGAGACCCGATATTCATCATATAAATTTACAAAAATAAAAAGATTGACAGTTGAGCCAAAACTTAAAATTCGTTCATCCAAAACACATTACATAATACAATGGATTTCAATAGAATTGATAAAGACTTGAAGAAAAGTATAGATAGTTTTCCGTTTTCATTGGAAATCAATAAAGCTGAATTTCTTAATAATCCGGAAATTATTCAGAAAGAAAAAGAAGCATTTGCAAGGAATAATCCGCTTAATAGACCGGATAAAATCAATGTTAAGGATGCTTTCATAAAAAGCTCCTTGGATGACCATTCAATAAGACTTCATATTTACCAGTCTGAAGAATTTGATAAAAACAGAACCACCATTTATTTTCACGGAGGAGGATATGTCTTTGGCCTCCCGGAACAGGTAGATAGCCAGATGTTTGAATTAGCAGAGCATCTTAATGCTACAATAATTTCGGTTGATTATAGGCTGTCTCCGCAATATAGATTTCCCATTCCGGTATTGGACGGATTTGACTCGCTGGAGTGGACCATTGAGCATGGTGCGGAACAGCTGGGAATTGATCCGGATCATGTTGTTGTTTTCGGGGCAAGTGCCGGCGGACATCTGGCTGCGGCTGTTACCCAAATGGCTAATGATAAGGGAATAAGAAATATAAACCACCAGTTTTTACTATATCCGGTGATTCATAATAAGCTTAATACCTTTTCCATGAATGAATTTACAGATACACCTTTATGGAATAAAAAATATGCAGAAACTGCCTGGCTTCATTTTTTGGGAAGTGATAAGGATAAAAGTATAAAGTATGCAGATCTTACGAACTACAATGTCTTTCGTGATCTTCCAAGAACAACTATAGTAGCCTGTGAACTGGATCCTTTAAGGGATGAGAATATTGAGTTTTCCCAGCTTTTATACCGGGCGGGAGTTAAAACCGAGCTGTGGGTAATACCGGGAGCACTGCATGTATTTGATCTGTTTGATTCTCCTTTAAATGACAGATATAAGGAATTTCTTTACAGCCGTATGTTTTAACCAAATAATATATAAATGATAAAATTACGAGATAAGAGACCAGCTCTGATGCTGATTGATATTCAAAAAGGATTTTTGGATGAAGAGTATTGGGGTGGCAATAGAAATAATAAAGATGCAGAAAAGATCAGTGGAATATTGCTGGAAAAGTGGAGAGAGTTAAGGCTTCCTGTTTTCCATATCAGGCACAGCTCTGTGAATCCGAAGTCTAAATTGCATGAATCGAACCCAGGTTTTCAGTTTAATGATCTTGTTCTGCCTCAGAATGATGAACCTGTCATTACAAAAAATGTAAACAGTGCCTTCATCGGAACGGATTTAAAAGGAAGACTGGACGAACAGGATATTAATAGCTTGGTGATCGTAGGAATAACCACCAATCATTGTGTTTCAACGACGACAAGGATGGCTGGAAACTTTGGGTATGAAACATATGTAATTTCAGATGCAACAGCAGCATTCGATAGGATAGGGATAAATGGCGAGAAATATAATGCTGAACTGATTCATATGACGGCACTTGCCAATTTAAATGATGAATTTGCTTCTGTTTGGGAATCAGAAAAATTATTAAAAGAATTGTAGAATTAGTTCAAAATATTAGTGCTAATTTGTGTTTAAATATTTTTGAAACCTACCCATAAAAACAAAAAAACCTCTAAATAAATTAGAGGTTTTCAAGTGGTTTCTCCAGGAATCGAACCAGGGACACATGGATTTTCAATCCATTGCTCTACCAACTGAGCTAAGAAACCATTATATTTTTGTTGACTTACTTCGTTGTTTTAAAGTGATGCAAAAGTAGTAAGTTTTCCTATATGAAGCAAGTATTAACCGTACTTTTTTAAAATAAAAATAAAACCTACTGATTTTCAGCTGAATTATTTTCCTGCTCTTTTCTGATATGGTCGCTCATCTCCTCCAATACAGGCTTTATCGTACTTTCCGGAAGATCACTGATTCGGATGTACATCAATCCGTCGATAGCATCATTAAAGTTCGGATCTACATTAAAAGCAATCACTTTCGCATTCTGCTTAATGTATTTTTTGATCAGAACGGGTAACCTTAGCTCAGGTTCAAGGTCATCAATAATCTTGTCAAGCTTATTCAGATCAGATTCCATTTCCTCAAAGAAAATATTTTTATCCCGGTCGCGAAGCTTTACTTTGTACTCATTTCTCGGCGTGATATATTGTGCAACTGCTGAATCAAAGTAGTTCGAGCGCATGAACTCAATCATCAGAGATTTTGAAAACTCAGAGAATTTATTGGAAATACTTACGCCGCCCATCAAAAACTTATGGTCGGAGTTCCTTAAGCATACATGAACAATTCCCCTCCATAAAAGAAAAAGAGGAAGTGGCTTCTGCTGGTACTCCTCACAAATGTAAGCGCGGCCCATTTCGATCACTTTTTTGAAGAATGGATGGATATCCTGCTCAAACTCAAATAAAGAGCTTGTATAGAATCCTTTGATGCCGTATTTCTTCATAACTTCCTTCCCCAAAGCCATTCTGTAGGCTCCGGCAAGCTTCTCCGCACTGCTGTCCCAAAGGAAAAGATGATGATAATGCTTATCATATTCATCAAGGTCAAACGGAAGATTACTCCCTTCACCCACAGCACGGAAAGTAAGTTCTCTCTGACGGCCGATCTCTCTCATCACAGAAGGAATTTCCTCGTAAGTCGTGAAATAGATTTCGTAATTTCCGTTACTGAATAGCATTTTTTCTGTCCCTTTCAAGCGGTTGATGTCTTTTAGGATGTCTTCCGTGGGAGTTTCATCAATGATATTCTGGACGATATTTTCTTCTCTTAAGAGTGGGAATTTTAACGTTAAATTTTTAAGGTTGATGCTTTGGGCCAATGATTTTCTCTTTTCGTAGTAAGATTTCATCATATAAACCTTACGCTTCAGAAATTCTCCTAGCTCTTCAATGGTTTCCATTTCATCCATTGCCTTTACGGTAATGGGCTTTCCTATTCTGATCCTGATTGGTTTTTCCCTGTCATTCATCATTTCCGCAGGAAGCATCAGCGTCTGTAAACTTGGATGAAGTTTTGCAACCTGATAAAACAGCCTGCTGTTTTTAGCATGAAAATACAGAGGAACTACCGGTACTTTAGCCATTCTGATCAGCTTAAGAGCGGGTTTCTCCCAGTCTCGGTCAAGAATTTCTCCGTAAGGATTATTCTTATTGGATACTTCTCCTGCCGGGAAGATACCTACGCAGCCTCCGTTCTGAAGATGTTTCAGAGTTTCACGCATTCCCGAAGTGCTGCTGTAAGCTTCCTTTCTGTTTTCGAAAGGATTTACAGAAATTACGTACGGTTCCATAGGTTTAATCTTTTCCAGAAGGAAATTCCCCATTACTTTAAAATCCGGGCGTACTTCAGAAAGAATCTTACACATTAAAATCCCGTCAATAGCACCCAGAGGATGGTTCGAAACCAGAATAAACGGTCCGGTTTTCGGAACTTTTGCCAGATCTTCTTCAAAAGCAACATAGCTTAAGTTCCTTTCTCTTACAAATGAGTCGAAAAAATCCTTGCCTACCTTATCTTTTAATTTGTCGTATAATCTATTAACTTCATTTATTTTGGCAATACTCATCACGGCCGATGCGACCGGGTTTTTAAGGAACCCAATTTTGCTTAAGCCGGAAGCAGTGATAAGATCGTTTTTCGAAATTAAACTCATATGTGTTTAGTCGCAGTTAAAATTATTGTGTTACCATTTGAACCGTATTTTTGGAAATCTGTTCCAATAATACATTTTTTTCCTGGTAAAATTTGTCAATATGATCCATCTTCGCATTTCTTACTGTGAATAAAGATACATTTTTAACCGCTTTGGTTTTAAATATTTTTTGAAGTTCATCATTAAGCTCATCCACCTGGTTGAACTTATCTTCCAGGCATAAAGCCAGTGAAATAGCAGAGTTCTGCATCAGAGATACCTTGATCTTATATTTGGAAAGATATCCGAAAATAAGACTCATATGGTCTTCTGCAATAAATGAAAAATCTCTTGTTGAGATCTTTAAAAGAACCTGGTTTTCTTTTAAGATATAAGATTCCTCATGTTGGTTCTTATCTGAAGCTCCAACCTTAGTTCCTCCTTTGGTAGGATCTACAAAAGATTTTACATAAAAAGGAATATTTTTTTGCTGCAGAGGCTGCAACGTTTTCGGGTGAATGACACTTGCCCCGTAATAAGCCATCTCAATGGCCTCTTCATAAGAAATATTGGAAAGAAGAGAAACATCACTGAATTTTCTTGGATCCCCTGTCATCACTCCCGGAACATCTTTCCAGATCGTCATGGCATCAGCATTCAGGCAATACGCAAAAATAGCGGCAGAGTAGTCAGAGCCTTCTCTTCCTAAAGTTACTGTAAAATTATTGTCGTCAGAACCGATGAATCCCTGCGTTACATAACAGATATCCGTATTTAAAGTTGAAATAAATTCCTCTGTTTTTGCCCAGTCTACCATACCTTCCCTGTAAGAACTGTCGGTTTTGATATAATCTCTGGCATCCAGCCATTGATTGGTAAACTGAATTTCGTTCAGGTATTCACTCAGGATTTTTGTAGAGATCATTTCCCCACAGCTTACGACCTGGTCATAGACGAAGCTGTAATTAGGAGATTTATTTCTTCTTAAGAAAGAATCGATGTCATCAAAAAATATATTGATCTCAGCAAAAACTGCATGATTTTCAGGAAACAGACCTTCCGCAATCTCGATGTGTTTTCGTTTTATCTTTTCAATCTCAGTTTGATAGTTATCCTTCTTGAAATAAAGTTCTACAACCTTTTCCAATTCATTTGTCGTTTTGCCCATTGCTGAAATAACCAGCAGACACTTGGCAAATCCCTGGCTTTGTAAAACCATGGACACATTTTTTACACTCTCGGCATCTTTTACAGATGCTCCACCAAACTTGAAAATTTTCATTAATTTGTTAAAAATAAAATTGTTAGATTAAAAATTACATGAGTTTTTTACGGACGTCAAAATTATAAATTTACAACGAGATATGAAAGTTTCTGGCGGTTGGATAGGATTAAGATTTAATTAAAATTGATACATGATGAATATTATCAGAATATCCTTGATTTATTGTCATCAAATGGGGATTAATTATGCAGTGCTGATTTTAAGTCTACATCATTGTTGGCTTTGTATTGTGTTGAAAAACAATCGTTAAGGTCTTTTCTAATAAAAGCTTTCTTTCTCCGATAAATTTTCCGAAATTTGGGGAAAACGTAAAAAGAAAAATATGTCAAATCAACCATTACAGACTTTAGGAGAATTTCTTATAGATAAACAGGACGATTTTCAGTATTCTACAGGTGAATTTTCCCGTCTTCTGAGCGCCATAAGATTGGCTTCAAAAGTGGTAAACAGAGAAGTAAATAAAGCCGGAATTGTAGATATAACAGGAGCAGCCGGAAATCAGAATATTCAGGGTGAGGAACAGCAGAAACTTGATGTAATTGCCAATGAAATTTTTATTACGGCTTTGTCTCAGAGAGAGGTTGTTTGTGGTATTGCTTCAGAGGAAAATGATGATTTTATTGACATTAAGTGTGGTGAAAACGGTCATTTAAGTAAATATGTTGTTCTGATTGATCCTTTGGACGGATCTTCCAATATTGATGTGAATGTTTCCGTTGGAACTATTTTCTCTATTTACAGAAGGGTAACAGAACCCGGAACTCCGGTTCAGCTGGAAGATTTTCTTCAAAAAGGGATCAACCAGATTGCAGCAGGATATGTGATCTACGGCTCTTCTACCATGATCGTTTATACTACCGGAAACGGAGTGAACGGATTTACTCTGGATCCTTCATTGGGAACCTATTATCTTTCTCATCCTAATATGACATTTCCTACCAATGGGAAGATTTATTCCATCAACGAAGGAAATTATATCAAATTCCCTCAGGGTGTGAAAAACTATCTTAAATACTGCCAGATGGAAGAAGGAGACCGTCCTTACACTTCAAGATATATCGGCTCTTTAGTAGCAGATTTCCACAGAAATATGCTGAAAGGAGGAATTTATATTTATCCTTCGTATTCACAGGCTCCAAACGGAAAACTAAGATTGCTGTACGAATGCAATCCTATGGCATTCCTTGCTGAACAGGCTGGAGGAAAAGCTACAGACGGATTCAGAAGAATTCTTGAAGTAGAGCCTACAGAGCTGCATCAGAGAATTCCTTTTTTCTGCGGAAGTATTCAGATGGTGGAAAAAGCAGAGGAATTCATGCGGATTGACAGTGTAAAATAATGAAAGCAAAATATTTCAGATATTTATTAGAATTTAAACGCCCGAGCGGAACGTCTCGCGGCGTTTTGCATGAAAAAGAAACCTTTATTCTCGAAATCCAAGAAAACGGGAGAGCAGGAACAGGGGAGTGTGCAGTATTCAGGGGACTGAGTTTCGATGACAGGCCGGATTATGAAGAAAAGCTACAATGGCTTTGTGAAAATATTAACCGGGATTATCTGTATTTAAAAGAAGAACTGAAAGAATTTCCGTCTATATGGTTCGGGTATGAGCAGGCAGTTCTGAATCTGAAATACGGAGGCCATCTGTATTTTCCAAGTGAATTTACCGAAGGAAAATCTGCTATCATGATTAATGGGCTCATCTGGATGGGAGATATTCAGTATATGGAGGAGCAGATCCGGGAAAAGCTTGAAAAAGGATTCCATTGTATCAAATTGAAGATTGGCGTTGACTGGGAATCTGAACACAAAATTCTTCAAAAATTAAGAGAAAAATTCTCAAAAGAAATGTTGGAGCTTCGTGTAGATGCGAATGGCGGATTTAATAAGGAAGAAGCACAAACTGTTTTGCAGCAACTTGCAGATCTTCATATTCATTCTATTGAGCAGCCTATCAGAGCTGGAAGCTGGAATGATATGGCATTTTTATGTGCCGAAACTCCAACTCCCATTGCTTTGGATGAAGAGCTGATAGGTATTACAGATCCTGTTGAAAAGAGAAAACTTTTAGAAACAATTAAACCGCAGTATATTATTCTTAAACCTGCATTGATTGGTGGGTTTGCCGGCTCAGATGAGTGGATCTCACTTGCAGAAGAGCAGAATATTGGCTGGTGGATCACCTCCGCACTCGAAAGTAATATAGGGCTTAATGCTATCGCACAGTATACATTTACAAAAAAAAATCAGATGCCTCAAGGTTTGGGAACCGGATCTCTATTTGTAAATAATTTTGAATCTAGTTTAGAACTGAATAACGAGCTGCTCCGTTTTAAAATATACAAAGAAAAGAATTAAATCTCTGGGCAAACAAGGTTGTTCATATGCTCAGAGATTGTCTATCTTCATTTGAGATAAACTTTCTTTTACATCCAAATTACGGATATTACAA
This sequence comes from Chryseobacterium hilariae, assembly GCF_051400735.1. NCBI lineage: Bacteria > Pseudomonadati > Bacteroidota > Flavobacteriia > Flavobacteriales > Weeksellaceae > Chryseobacterium > Chryseobacterium hilariae. The sequence continues at coordinate 223,102 of NZ_JBLFFJ010000003.1, read as the reverse complement.
ATAGCTTCTTTAAACTAATAAAGAAGATGTAAGATCTAGAAATAGGAGCAAAGTAGTGTTAGGGTCGGATAATTTTATTTTATGGGTTGCTATTCATTTATTAAATCACGTCTTTTACAAAAATTGCTTTCTTAATATATCTCACTATGTAAGAAAACTTGTTTTTAATTCTTTTCATGATAAAATATTTTATTTCTCTTTAAAATGATTTACAATCTTCATGCCATTTGAAGTGATAGAAAAAAACTTTAACATATAGTTAATTTTATAGGAATTTTTTAATTAATTGTTAAGAAATAATTGTGAAAATATTTTCGTTATTTTTTAGTCTACCTATGATTAAATTTCTATCAATCCCATATAAATTCTGAAAAATATCATTTTGAACCATTGAGCTGGAAAGATATCTCCAATGATTTCCGATCTCATATTTGAGGCTGTTCAGGATATCGTCCTCTACAAAAGTACAGTCGATAATAGAAACAATATCCTTCAGTTTCTCAATATCGCTGGGGCCGTTTTTGCCTAATCTGGGAGTCATGATGTTTTTAGTGAATTGTGAAATTCCCAACACAGTATCTTTTCTGTTCAGATAAATCGAAATACGGTTGGCCAGAAGCGGGAGCTTATTAAATGAATCCTCAGAATTTTCAAAGACCTTATACGTTACATCAGCATTTAAAAGCAGGACCTGATCGATAACGCGGAGGATATTTTCTTTTTTAAGGCTGTACAGCATACTTTGAAGCACCCTGTTTCCAAGAGAATGAGCCATCAGGTGTACCCTTTGATTGCACGGAGCAAGGTCGCGGGTTGAAAAAATATCTTTTAAAAACTGGGTGTAAAAATAAAACAGCCGCATCAGCGATGATCCCGAATTAATACTTGATGCCTTATCATCAAAATAGGTGAGGGGAACAATACTGCTTGAAGCAGGCCAGCTCACAAAAAGAATATGTTCCACAGGTGATGCCGGATTATCAATAAACAGTTTTTTAAGATCAATAATCGCTCTTAATTCGTCATCAAAATCATACGCATAACCATGAATGAAAATCAGAACATCACTTCTTTCCTTCGTGGAAGACATATTCTTATACAATTCATAGAACATTCTTTGGGTTCCTCCGAGATTATCGGCTGTCAGTGATGAGGTTTTTATGCCTTTTTCATTCCGTAAAACTTCTAGGACATCTTCATAGCCCGGCTTTTCCGGCTCAGAAAATAATTTGTAATTTAAAATACCTCGGTTGGTATAACCTTTCTTCTTTTTGGCTGCAGTAGGCTCTTTGTAGGTGTCAAAATCACATTTTGCGATCCTGAAATTGGGAATAGAGTATTCATCATTGGAAAATGAATCTGTTTTTTCGCCTTTGTGACGGACGATCTTACGATTGCTTAGGATATAAACAGCCATAGTGAATAAATTTTGTGATTGGTCTTAGTTCTATCTAAGTTAGCTATAAATAATGAATTTATTAGTCTTTCAGCATTTAGATTATCATTTCCGTAAGCCCTAAATTTTCCGTAACTTTGTCAAACTTTTTTTGCATACAATAAAAGCTAATTTAAATGGAAGAAGAAAAAAAATCACTCAATTTTATTGAGCAAATTATTGAAGATGATATGGCAAACGGTCTGAAAAAAGAACAGATCCGTTTCCGTTTTCCCCCTGAGCCGAATGGTTACCTGCATATTGGCCATACTAAAGCTATCTGCATCAACTTTGGGCTGGGCGAAAAATACAACGCTCCCGTGAACCTTCGTTTTGACGATACGAATCCTGAGAAAGAAGAGCAGGAATTTGTGGATTCTATTAAAAAAGATGTTGAATGGTTAGGTTTCAAATGGGATAAAGAGCTGTATGCATCCGATTACTTCCAGCAGCTTTATGAATGGGCCGTACAGATGATTAAAGACGGGAAAGCTTACGTAGATGAGCAGCCATCTGAAGTGATCACGGAGCAGAGAAAGAATCCTGCGGAGCCGGGAATAGAGTCGCCGTACAGGAATCGTCCGGTAGAAGAATCTCTTGACCTGTTCGAAAGAATGAAGAACGGAGAATTTGAAGAAGGTTCAATGTCTCTTCGTGCGCAGATCGATATGGTGTCCCCGAACATGAATTTACGTGATCCTGTGATGTATAGAATCCTGAAAAGGCCTCACCACAGAACAGGAACGGCATGGAAGATCTATCCGATGTACGATTGGGCACACGGTGAATCAGATTATCTGGAGCAGGTGTCGCATTCATTGTGCTCATTAGAGTTTGAAAATCACAGACCGCTATATAACTGGTACCTTGAGCAGGTATACGACGAATCTAAAATAGCTCCTAAGCAGAGAGAATTCGCCAGAATGAACGTCTCTTATATGATCACCTCCAAAAGAAAGCTTCAAAGGCTGGTTGCTGAAAAAGTAGTAACAGGATGGGATGATCCTAGAATGCCTACCATTTCCGGAATGAGAAGAAAAGGTTTCACGCCGGCATCAATCAAAAATTTCATTGAAAAAGTAGGGGTGGCCAAAAGAGAAAACCTGATAGAGATCCAGCTGCTTGATTTCTGTGTGCGTGAAGACCTGAACAAGGTGGCAAAGCGTGTGATGGCAGTCGTAGATCCGGTAAAACTGGTTATTGAAAATTATCCTGAAGGTAAAGAAGAATGGCTTGAAACTGAAAATAATCCTGAACAGGAAAATGCAGGGACAAGAGAAGTTCCTTTCTCCAGAGAATTATATATCGAAAGAGAAGACTTTAAGGAAGAGGCTAATAATAAGTTCTTCAGACTGAAATTAGGAGGGGAAGTTCGTCTGAAATCAGCTTACATCATCAAAGCAGAAAGGGTAGAAAAGGATGAAAACGGTGAGATCACTACGATCTATGCAACCTATGATGAAAAGAGCAAATCCGGAAGCGGAACCGAAGAAAGCCTGAGAAAAGTAAAAGGTACACTTCATTGGGTATCTGCAAAGCATGCTATTCCGGTAGATGTAAGAATTTATGACAAACTCTTTACTGTAGAACAGCCTGATGCAGAAAAGGATGTAGACTTCCTGAATTTCATCAATCCTGAATCGGTAACAACTATTAAAGGATTTGCTGAACCGAGCTTAAAAGATGTTGCTGTAGGAGAGCCACTTCAGTTCCAAAGAATCGGATACTTTACAAAAGACCAGGATTCTACAGATTCTAATTTGGTATTTAACCGTACAGTAACATTGAAAGATTCTTTTAAACCGGAGTAATCTTACAATGATTAATATAAAAGCAGGACTTATTGAAAGTCCTGCTTTTTTGTTTAAGTATTACTTTAAAGATCATTTTATATTAATTCTCTTTCATGTGTTATATCCTTGTCTCTATCAATATGATTGATAAAAAAAGTGCCTTTTAAAAGGCATTCTTGGCCAATTTGCTTATTTTTGCACCTCACTCGAATTTCTCCCCCAAAAAAATAATATATTGTGAAATTAATTAGCGTATATACGGGTTCTTTCAAAGGACTCTCAGAAGAAAGCTGGATGCTGGCGCTGGTCATGCTCATCAATCGTGCAGGTTCTATGGTACTTCCGTTTTTGGGAGTGTATATGACAGGGCATCTTCATTTCAGTATTGAAAATTCAGGAATTATTCTGAGCTTTTTTGGAATAGGTTCCGTACTGGGATCATGGTTGGGAGGATTAATTACCGATAAAATCGGAGAATACCGTGTCCAGAGTCTGAGTTTGCTTCTGAGTGTGCCTTTATTTTGCCTTATTCCACTTTTTAAGACAGAAGTGGGGCTGGCCGCGATTATTCTGATCCAAAGTATTGTGAGCGAGACTTTCCGTCCTGCCAACTCAGTAGCGATTACGAAATATGCGAAACCTGAAAATATTACCAGGGCTTTTTCACTCAACCGGATGGCTGTAAACCTTGGGTTTTCCATCGGCCCTGCATTGGGAGGTATACTATCCGCTATTTCTTATGAATTTTTATTTTTCAGTAATGCCCTGGCCGCACTGCTGGCCGGTTTGATGTATATCCGGTTCTTTGGAAAACGTAATAAGCTGGCCTCATTGAAACCGAAAAAAGTAAAAGAAGCCATTGCTGTTAGAAAAGAAAATTCTCCATACCGCGATGGGAAATTCCTGCTTTACTGTTTCTTCTGTATGTTGTTCGCCATCTGTTTTTTCCAGTTATTCAGCACACTGACTATTTTTTATAAGGATACCGCACATCTAAGCCAACAAAGTATCGGATATATTCTGGGCTATAGCGGCTTTCTTATTGTACTCCTGGAGATGGGCTTTGTACAGATTGCAGAAAAATATTTCAACCTTGCCTTTACTTTGTTCATAGGAACTGTATTATGTGGAGTTTCTTATGCAATGCTGGTCTTTGATCATTCCATTTTTACACTTGTTGTTTCCATGACATTGCTGTGTATTGGCGAGATTTGGACGCTTCCGTTTATCTCTACAATAACAGCCCTGCGTTCTGGTGAAAACAATAAAGGAGCTTATATGGGAATGAACGGAATATCTGTTGCTTTAGCTTTTATTATTACACCATATGTCGGGACCATGACCGCAGATAAACTAGGCTTCAATACCCTGTGGATAGGAACCGGAGTATTGGCTGTGGGCATTGCTGCCGGGTTTTATTTTGTGATTCCCTGGATGCTTAAGAAAAGGGAGATTAAAAGCTAAAATATTGCATGTTTTTACAATACGCATAAAATTACAATAAAAACTTTGCTAGCTTTGTGCTGATGACGAGATTATTAGCATTCTTTTTTATTCTCACCGTGTCGTTTTTCTTTTCGCAGAAAAAGGATACTGCTGTTCTGATATCTGAGGTGAAAATTGATGCTTATAAGAAGCCGGTTCTTTTTATGGCCTCTACGAAATCCGTTTCTGTTGTTTCTGAAAATCTTCTGGGGCAGAATCCTCCGGAAAGACTTCTGGAAGCTGTCAATCAAATTGCGGGAGCCAGAATGGAAGAGCGTTCACCGGCCAGCTACAGGATATCAATCCGTGGAAGCACCCTGAGATCTCCTTTTGGCGTACGGAATATCAAAGTCTATCTGGATGATTTCATTTTATCTGATGCTTCCGGGAATACTTATTTTAATATCATATCCCCGAAACTTATCGACAGGATGGAGATCTATAAAGGCCCGGAAAGTGGAGATTACGGAGCTGTGACCGGTGGAACGGTGCTTTTGCAAACCAGGAAATCAGATCATTTATCTGCCGGAATTTCTATAGGAAGTTACGGCACTTTCGAACAGAATTTTGATATTGCCAGCGAGAAAGGAAAACATTTCTTTGAAATTTTTCAGAATTATTACCAGACAGACTCTTACCGTGAGCAATCAGCCGTAAAGAGACAGCAGATCTATCTTAAAGATCATTTTAAATATGCTTCCGGAGCTTCACTGAATGCTGTACTATTGGTTTCTGATCTGGATTATGAAACCCCGGGCGGACTCACCCTGCAACAGACGGAATCTGACAGGAAACAGGCAAGGCCATCTGCTGGCGAGCTTCTGGGCGCAAAAGAACAGAATGCAGGAATCCGTAATAAGATGGTTCTAGCAGGAATTTCACATGAGACTGCCATTAACCCAAATTTTTCACACTTTATTTTAGTACAGGGTTCTTATGTGGATTTTAAAAACCCTTTCATCACGAATTTTGAGACCAGATTTGAAAGGAATTTTGCCTTGAGGACCCATTTTAATTATGAAAAAAACTGGAACAACATATCCTTGGCGTTGAGGTTAGGATTTGAGGGTGGAAATCAAAATATTCTGGTTAAGAATTATAACAACAATAAAGGAATGCCGGGCAGCCCTCAGAATTTTGATCAGTTGAAAAATAATTCTGGCTTTTATTTTCTGTCACAAAAACTGAATTTTAATGAAAAGCTTTTTACCGATATTTCAATAAGCTTAAATTCAAATTCCTACGAATGGGAGAGGATGTATCCGGTTTCAAATGTGGGTCGTGTGAAATTTAAGGAGCAGTGGCTTCCGAACTTGGGAATTACTTATCTGCTGGGAAAAGGTTTTTCAATAAGAGGAAAAATAGGAAAAGGAAATTCAGCTCCTACAAGTGAAGAGATCAGGTCTTCCAATCAGGAGTTTAATGTTAATCTTGTTCCTGAATATGGGTGGAATAAAGAGATTGGTTTCAGAAAACAGTTTGGAAATATTATTTTTATTGAAGGAAGTTATTTTGATTTCAGGATGAAAGATGCCATTGTACGAAGACAAAATGAAAGCGGACAGGAATATTTTGCCAATCAGGGAAATATCGCCCAGAAAGGGGTAGAAATTCTTTTAGAGTCTAAAAATTTTAATCTTAAGAATGAAATATTAAGCAGCTTTAAGTTTCGGTTTTCCGGAAGTTTTTATGATTTTAAATTCAGAAATTATAAACAGCTGGAGAAAGATTTTTCAGGAAATGAGGTTACAGGAGTACCGGACACAACGGTAAACAGCTTATTCAGTTTTGTTTTTTTTAAAAATCTTACTGTAGACTATTCTCATTACTATATCTCAAAAATACTTTTGAACGATGCCAATTCTGTCTGGTCAAAACCAAGCCTGGTAAGCAATATCAGGTTAGGATTTCCAATACAGATTGATAGGGCAAAACTGAATCTATATCTACAGATTCAGAACCTTTACAATACGGATTACGTTGCCGGTTTTGATATCAATGCTTTTGGAAGCCGTTTCTATAATCCTGCTGCAAAAAGAAACTTTATCTTCGGAGCCAATGCTGAATTTTAGCAAACTGTAATTACAGCATAATTCGCAAAATTGGATTAAAATCTACCAAGTGATAATTACTTCTTAGAAAGTATATTTCCAATAATCATCTGCGCATGAACGCGTGAGTTCTCAATAAACCAAAGATGCGTATCCTTTCCTCCGCAGACAACACCGGCCAGATACAGATTCGGAACATTGGTTTCCATGGTTTCCGGATCGTATAGCGGATTCAGGCAGTCGCCTTGCAGTTCCAGCCCGGAATTTCTTAAGAACTCGAAATCGGGAAGATAACCTGTCATGGCAAGAACAAAATCATTTTCAATTTCGTTAACCTGCCCGTTTTCATCTTTAAAAATGACGGAATTTTCGGTAATTTCTATTATTTCTGAGTTAAAATGAGCTTTGATGCTTCCTTCTGCAATTCTGTTTTCAATGTCTGGTTTTACCCAATATTTTACACTTTTGGAAATTTCGGAATGACGGATGATCATGGTTACATCGGCTCCTTTCCGATAGGTTTCCAGAGCTGCATCCACCGCAGAATTACTTGATCCTACTACAGCCACTTTTTGCTTTGCATATGGATAAGGCTCCGTATAATAATGCTTCACTTTAGGAAGATTTTCTCCCGGAATATTCATCAGATTCGGGATGTCGTAGAATCCTGTGGAAATAACAACATTTTTGGCTCTATAAACTGATTTGGAAGTTTCAATATCAAAGACATCTCCGGTTTTGGAAACCCTCAGGACTTTTTCATAGAGATTGATATTGATGTTCCTCTGTCTGGCGATTCCCTGATAATACTCCAGAGCTTCCTGTCTCCCCGGCTTGGGAGCAGTAGAAATAAACGGAATACCATCTATCTCCAGTTTTTCCGCCGTGGAGAAGAAACGCATATATAAAGGATAATGATATAAGGAATTGACGATAGTTCCTTTTTCTATGATCAGGTAAGTCAGATTGTTTTTCTGGGCTTCAAGGGCACAGTTGAGACCTATAGGCCCGCCTCCGATAATAAGGATGTCTAAAATTTCCATAGAACAAATTTACTCAAAAGCACTTTATTAAACGGAAAATTGACAACAGAACTTATCTATCATAGGTATTGTATTGGCATCAGTTTTGGTGTTTTTTATGAATTAAAAAATTGAAAAGATGAAAAACTTCATTATTCCGGTATTGTCATTAACCTTGTTAGCCGCTTGTAAGAAAAATCCGGAAAAACCTGTTCCGAATGTGATAGATTCTATGGCCCAGGCCAAAGAAAAGAATATTGAGACGGCAGCACAGAAGAAAAAAACAGATGAAGTAGCTGTAAAGACAGCTAACGATGGGATTTTGCAGGCTTTGAAAAGTAAAGATTATAAAACTTTTGCTTCATTTATTCATCCGGAAAAAGGAATCAGCTTCTCAATGTATGGATTTGTTAATCCAAAAGAAGACAAGCATTTTTCCAAAGAGGAGTTTGTGAAATTTCAGCCGACAAAGACGGTATTTACCTGGGGCGCTCAGGATGGTTCAGGAGATCCATACAAAGCAACGATCAATGATTATTTTGCAAAATGGGTCTTCTCTAAAGATTTTACCACTGCACAGTATTCATTGAATAAATTCCAGGCTGGCGGGAATTCACTGAATAATTTAAAGGAAATATATCCCGGTAAAGATTTTACCGAAAACTATATAAAAGGTACCGAAAAGAATGGCGAAATGGATTGGAAGACTATCCGTTTTGTCTTTGAGGAATTCCAGGGAAAACAATATCTGATAGCCGTTGTCAATGACCAATGGACGATTTAATCTAACCTGTGCTTAAAGGCTTGAAACTGGAAGAGAGAAGCCGGAAGTTACTAATCTTTGTAAATGAATGATGCTTCGACTCCGCTCAGCATGACACTTTCTAAACTTATAGTTATTTATTAGAGATGTCATGCTGAGCGGAGTCGAAGCATTTATGGCATTGTATAATGATCCTGAGAATTAACAGGTTTCTTTCCTATCAGAAAATTTCCAAATTTAAGGTAAAATTTCAGCCAGTTTTTTAGTGAGATTTCTCCTAGAAAATTGTTCAATATTCTGAGTATTTTCAAGGAGGCTCCCTTTTTTCCAGAGCTCATATTTCTCCAGGATAAAATCTTTGACTGCTTTAGAATCCTCATAACCGAAATGTTTTCCTGCATCTGTTTCCGCAAGTATTCTCGAAACATCCGCTTCATCCGGACCGAAAGAAATAATCTGCTTTCCGGTTGCCAGGTATTCAAATATTTTTCCTGGAATAATTCCTTTAGAAGACTCGTTCGGGAAATTAGTGATCAGTAAAAGGTTTGAATTTTTCATCTCTTCAACAGCCTTGTCATGGGAAATATAGCCTAGGTTAAGGATATGATTTTTAAGGTTTGAATTTTCTATAGATTGAAAGATTTTATCGTCAACTCGTCCCGCAAATTTCAATATAAAATGATCTGCAAAATCTTTATTTTCCTTCACTAATTCATCAAGAACTTTCCAGAGATTTTTAGGGTTTCTTAGCTGCTCAAGAACGCCAATATAACTTAGGGTAAATGATTCGTTATTTTGCCCTTTTGCCTTTTCTCCTTTCAGGCTGTGTGAAGGTGAAGCGTCACTTTCATCAAACCCATTTGTAATGCAAACAGCATTTGCTCCTGCTTTTCTGAAATTTTCAGCATCCGTATAGCTTGTTGCCAATGTTATATCCGCAGTTTTAAAAACAGCGCTTTCAAGCAGTCTGTGTTTCCTGTCGGAGCTTTTGGTGAGCTTTAAATGTTTGTAATAAGAAATTTCTGTCCAGGGATCACGGAAATCAGCGATCCATTTCAGATTAGGAAGCTTCTTTTTCAGTCCCAGGCCGATCATGTGAAGAGAGTGGGGTGGTCCGGAAGTAACTACCACCTCTATTTTATTTTCTTTTAAATAGTGCTCTAAAAATTTGACGGAAGGCTTTACCCAAAATACCCTTGCATCCGGAATGAAGAAGTTTCCTCTTACCCAGATCGAAAGCCTGGATTTCCAGCTTTGGTTTTTACCGACGTCAAACTGTCCGGCTTTGAATTTTTTATTGCTTTTATTCAGCTTTTCAGCCAGCTGATAAGGTTCCCATATTTTGGTTTTTACAATCTCTATATTTTGCGGAACGTCTTTTAAAAGACTTTCATCGAGTAGGGGATAGCTTGGATTTTCCGGAGTAAAGATTACGGGATTCCAGCCGAATTCAGGCAGATATTTTGCAAACTTCAGCCACCTTTGAACACCAGGACCTCCCGCAGGAGGCCAGTAATAGGTGATGATCAGTATTTTTTTTTGTTCCATTAACCTTGAACAATAAATTTTAAACTTTAAACAGTTTTTTCAACAAGCTGTTCCTTTTTCTTATTTTTATTCATCCAGAAGATCCCGAATGCACTCAGTGCAATAAATAATCCGAAGCATAAAAGCGACAGCCATTTACCTTTTTGTATCACTTCAGGCTCAAAGACCATTCTGATGTTGTGGTTTCCGGCAGGAACATGTACAGCACGCAGAAGATAATCTGCCTTGATGTAAGGAACCTCCTTTTCGTCAACAAACATTTTCCATCCGTGAGGATAGTAGATCTCAGAAAAGACAGCCAGCTGAGGTGTTTTTGACTGAGATTTAAATTCCAGTTCATTCGGCTGATATTTCGTTAGATTGATAAATGCCGCAGAATCTGCCTGAACAGGTTTATTGCTGAAATAAGATTTGTCTGATGATGCAATGACAGCCGTTTTCTTACTGTCGATTACCCCAATAGATTTGATTTCTTCGTCTGGTGTATTCACGAATTTCAGATCGCTTACAAACCAGGCATTTCCGTTGGCTTTAGGATTCGGCATTGCCTGAGGCTGCTCCGGTCCTCCCATTACCCAGTATTTGGCATTAAGAAGGTTAAGAATATTCGGTACTTTCACAGAGTCCATGACCTGGAAGTATTCATTGATCACGTCATCATATCTTCTCAGCTTTACAGCATGGTAGCCACCGATTGAAGATTTGAAATAAGAGGTATTGGTCTCACTGAATGTGCCTAAAATATTATTGAAAATCCTGTAATGTGTTTTGTCTTTTTCAGCAATGGTTTCAAGCGTTTTATTAACGTTGACATTGGCTAAAATGGACTCTAGGTTCGGATTTCCCTGAACTTTTTCTGCAAGCAGGTCTGAACCTTCTGTCTGGAATGGATTTTCAGCAAAAACCTTGTCTACATAATTCTCATCATTCAGATAGCGTTTGTTTACCGTCCAAAGATCAAATAAACTCACTGCGCCAATAATGATCAAAGCGATATTCTGGCTTAGCTTCTTCTTCATGGTTAAGAAAAGAACAGCAGCCGTTATAGCGACATAGATTAATGCTTTGATGGCATCAATTCTGAACAGTTTAAATCTCTCATCAGCAAGATAATCCAACAGGAAAGGCGGGAAATATGTTTTTTCGCCATCGGTGTAAAAACCAAGCAGAGATTTTCCGAAAAGAAGAAGGATCAATAACAGTCCCAACGTTCCGCCGCTTACATACATAAGAATTTTCTTTTTGTATTCTTCAGTCAGTTTTTCGTCTGTAAAAAACCTGTATATTCCAATAACAGCAATTAATGGGAATAATAATTCCACCACCACCAATATGGAAGATGGTGCTCTGAATTTGCTGTAGAAAGGAACATAGTCGATAAAGAAGTCAGACAACGGCATAAAGTTGCTTCCCCAGGCCAGCAAAACGGTCAGAATGGATGCTCCAAGGATCCAGTAACGGTATTTTTTCCATGCAAAAAAGAATCCTAATAAAGCAAGGAAACATACGACAGCGCCCTGGTAAGCAGGGCCTGAAGTTCCCGGTTGATCGCCCCAGTAGGTAACCCCGTTGAAACCTTTGGAAATTCTGTCCATTTCAGCCTGTGAGCCTACATTTTCCTGGATTAACTCCTGAACCCTGTTCATCATTTCCTTAGCTTCCGGTTCCTGACTTCCGCCACCCATTAGCCTTGGAATGAAAAGATTCAGCGTTTCCAGCTTTCCGTAGCTCCACATCAGAATACTGGTTTTATCCAGCCCTGATTCGCCAGAGGTATGGCTGTCATTAGTCAAGATTTGTTTTCCACGTACAGTTTCTTTGATGTACTCGGAATTAGCCATGATCCTTTGGGAGTTCATCCCGACACCGATAAGACATGAAGCAGCAATAATCCCTGATGAAATAAGGAAATGCTTCAGCTGCGTCTTTTTTTGGATCATTCTTACCAGTTCGGACAGGAATAAAAATCCTAACGCCAGAAACAAATAATACGTCATCTGTGGGTGGTTAGCTGCAATCTGAAGTCCCATAAAAAGGGTCGTTGCAATGAATCCCCAGATATACTGTTTCCTTATATAGACTAATATAATTCCGGCAAGGAGCGGTGCAAAATACTCGATGGTATTTACTTTACCGTTGTGTCCTGCCGCTATGATAATGTAAAAATAAGTAGATAATCCGAAGAAAGTGGCACCCAGTAAAGCATACTTCCAGTTTCTGACGGCTACCATTCCAAGGAAGAAAAATCCTGCAAAAAGGAGGAATAGATAATTAACCGGTCTTGGCAGGAAGTTCAGCTTGCTGTCGATTTTTTTGATGATGTCGCCTTTGAACTGGCTTCCCATCTGATAGGTGGGCATCCCGCCAAACATGGAGTCACTCCAGTAGGTTTCGTTTCCGGTATCGGCTCTGTAGTCCAGAAGTTCTTTTGCTCCTCCTCTGTACTGTACGATATCATGCTGAAAAAGCTGTTTTCCGGAAAAAACAGGAGTGGAGTATAAAAATGCTAAAACTATAAATACAACTAATGAAATTGCAATATAAATTAAGTTTTTATTTTTAGCCATACGGGTTATTATCTTTTATTTTCTTTGGAATTTTTACCTTTTGTCTTTGGTTTCTTTTACCTCTTCATAGTCAACTGTTTCTGCATCCCAGTTGAGGTTCTGTTTATTCTTATTCGAGCTGTTTAGATCCTGCTGTCTGTTATTATTTTTATTATTATCAAATCTGTAACTGTAAAAGGTCTTGAAGAATACCCGTTTCAGGATATTCCAGACAAAGAAAATAATGATGGCAGAGAGAACTAACTCAAGAATGTACTTCATAATTTCTAATTTAAATTCAAAGTTTATGATTTAAAGTTCAAAGCTGCTGTTCAAGGTTTATAAAAAATTATTCTGAAAGTTATTATCAACAATAAAAACCTGCTTAACACTCTGACTCTAAAACGTCTTTAATTTTAATTATTTTGCAGAAGGATTTACCATTACAGAAGATTTGGACGTGCTTTTCATAGACTGTGACTGTTTTCCGTCTGAAATAGTTTCAACCTGTGTTGTTTTTACATCGATATTCTGATTGGTGATCCATCCTGTACTTTGGTCAAACTTAATGGTTCCGTTCTGATCAAGCTCACTGCTAAGGCTGTGTGTGATAGGCCCCTGTGTTTTCTTTTCCGTCTTTTTAGGAATTCCTCCTGTTACTGAGATTTCTGCAGTTCCGTTTCCTACGCTTTTCAACACATAGTTTGAAGTTACTTTAACACTTCCGCTTGGATCAGCATTTTCAGAAGTGGTCCATTTTTCACCGATTTTCACTCCTTTTTTAGGAATGATCGTTAAATTTTTATTCAGCTGATCTTTTAATACCTTTTCATTGAAAGTTTCCTTAAGGCTGGCTACAACGCTTGCTTTCTGGTTGGCATCTTTGATCAGAGTGCCTACAGCAGCAGTAACTTTGGTGTAAACAGCATCAAATCCTGTGATAGAAACTACATTTCCTTTAGTATCCATCTTCATGTTAAGCTTGTTTCCGGTCAAAGCTTTGTTGATATTCCAGATCATTTTCAGGTCATCTTCTTTCGGAATAGCCAGTTTGGTATCTACGATCACTGTTTTACCCTGTGCACTCTGCGAATTTCTTTTAGCTACAAGATTAAGGGTCATATCATACACATTCCCTTTGATATCATTGACGGTGAAGCTCATTTCATCCGTAGATTCACTGGTTGCTGTGATCGTTTTTCCCTGAGGATCCTCCATTGTTTTCACATCTCTCTGGTACGTAGTAAGAGGATAGGTTTTTCCTTTTTCCAGTTTAAATGTCTGAGTGAAAACTCCCGCAGAATCTTTAATGGCAGGGTTTGCCGCCACTTTAGCTACAGAATCGGCAGGAACTTCTACCGTAACTGTTTTTCCTGTTTTAGGATCTACTTTAGTGATGGTTGCTGTTTCTTTTTTACAAGATACAAGAGCTATAGATGAGATAAGCATTAATGCTGCTATATTTTTCATTTGATTTTTTTTAAAGTTTAAATTTTACTGATATGTCCGTTCTGTGCATCAATAACGATACCACAAAGCATCACGATAAAATACTTATTCCTGACTGATTAAAGAATTGGAGCTGCTACGATTTTCTGTCTTACTGCTTCATACAAAATGGCTCCGCATGCTACAGAAACGTTTAACGACTGTGTTTTGCCTTCAATAGGAAGCTTTATTTTTTCGTCTGAATGATGCATGACCTCTTTAGAAATTCCGGTTTCCTCATTTCCCATTACAATAGCGCAAGGTTCTGTGAAATTTACATCATAAATCAGTTTCTGAGCTTTCTCGGTAGCTGCAAATACAGAAATACCACTTTGCTGAAGGAAATCTACTGCATGCGCAAGATTCGGTTCCTTACAGATCTTGATATTATAAAGCGCTCCCGCAGACGTTTTAATAGCATCTGAATTGATAGGCGCTCCTCCTTTTTCAGGAATAATAATGGCATCTATCCCTACACATTCTGCTGTTCTGCAAATCGCCCCAAAGTTTCTCACATCTGTAAGTCTGTCAAGGATTAAAAGGAAAGGTGTTTTTCCTTCTTCGAACAGTTGCGGAACAATATCTTCCACTCTGTGAAACGGAACATCTGAAATAAAAGCAACCACTCCCTGGTGGTTTTTTCTTGTAAAACGGTTCAGCTTGTCAATTGGAACATAGTTGGGACGAATTTTATTTTTGGCTAAAATTGTTTTCAGCTCAGCATAAATAGGACCTTGAAGTGCATTCTGCACAAAGATCTTGTCAATCGTTTTTCCCGCTTCAATAGCTTCAATTACGGGACGTAGCCCGAAAATAAAATCGTCTTTCATTGAAATTTATTATAAATTATATGGTGAATGGTTAATAGTGAATTTTACTTCATAAGTCAAAATTTGAAAGCCGTACAATTCACATCTGACCATTGACTTGCGTAGCAAAAATTCACTTACCTTCCGTTCTCTCCAAGTATTGCTCTTTTCTGTGCCATGATATAACCGTAATGCAGGCTTTCATGCATATTATTGAAGATGATGGCATCCTGGATGCTTTTCAGGTCCATTCCGAAACTGGTCGTGTATGGCGTGTAATCTGAAAAGAAGTCGCTGTCATAATCTTTCATTAAAATCTTTGAAGTTTCAGTGAGTAAAAACTCAAGGTCTTCCACTTCAGATTTTTGTACATTCAGGTTAGGAAGAGTTCCTTTTTTGTAGGTTTCGATCCAATATTTATCTATTCTGAAGGGATTTCCGCTCAGATAATAATGCAGGAGCTGCTGTGTGGCAACCGTATGGGCAATATTCCAGTACATATTGTTATTAAAACCGTCAGGAATCAACAGAAGATCTTCGTGGGAAGTGTTCTGCAGAATACTTAAAAGGTTCTTTCTCACTTGTCTGTGTGCTTGAAAATGATAATTCATTTTGCAAAAAATTTTAATCACCAAAAATAGTTTAATAAACTGGAAGTGACAATTTTTTGGATAAGGGATTGAATTAAATGTTCTTAAATCCTGAAAAAGGATGTTAATTGTTATGTTCTTTTTATCGATCATAAAAACTCCGAAAAGTATTGGCGGTGCGATAAGATATATTACTGAGTATAAAGCTCCATGAATTTCAAGATAGTGATTGACCGGTACTAAACTTTAGTAAAATATTCTGCATTAGATAATAAGCACGAGTTGCCATTGGAATCAATACATTTTTGTTAAAAATAACAGCCGAGTGAAGAAGCTTTTTTAAAGAACTATTATCATGGTTTTTAAGCCATTTTAAGTGATTTTGCCTGAATTTTTTTTGAAGCCACTACCTGGATCCATTATAAATAAAGGAATATTTAACAAACTTTAACTTTAAAATGGCATTCATTATGTTGATTAATGCCAGTATTTATCAGAAATTTACCACCTATTTTTAATTAAAGCTATGTCAGATACATATCAAGCTGAAGATATCCGCCAGTTGACGGAAAAAGTAAAAGAAAAGAATTACTTATTTTCCCTTCTGAGACAGGAAATCAATAAAGTGATTATTGGCCAGGAATATATGATAGACCGCCTTCTGGTAGGTCTTTTAGGAAACGGGCACGTCCTTTTGGAAGGAGTTCCGGGACTGGCAAAAACTTTAGCGATCAAAACCCTGGCAGAAGCTGTTCATGGCGAATTTTCCAGAATACAGTTTACTCCTGATCTGCTTCCGGCAGATGTGGTAGGAACCATGATCTTCAATATCAAAGACAACGATTTTTCGATAAAAAAAGGTCCCGTTTTTGCCAATTTTGTATTGGCGGATGAGATTAACCGTGCACCTGCAAAAGTACAGTCAGCTTTGCTGGAAGTGATGCAGGAGAAGCAGGTAACAATTGGAGATGAAACCATGAAACTTCCGAAGCCGTTTTTGGTATTGGCAACTCAGAACCCGATCGATCAGGAAGGAACTTATCTGTTACCTGAAGCACAGAGCGATCGTTTTATGCTGAAATGTAAGATCGATTACCCTAATTTTGAAGACGAAAGAACGGTCATGAGAATGGTTTCCACTTCTCATCAACCTGTTGTAAAACCGGTGATATCACTGCAGGATATTGTAGACGCCAAAGAACTGATTAACCAGATTTATCTGGATGAAAAGATCGAAAAATATATTCTGGATATGGTTTTTGCAACCCGTTATCCGGAAAATTACGGACTCTCTGAACTTAAAAATTATATCGGATTCGGAGCTTCTCCCAGAGCATCCATCAATCTTGCCATTGCATCCAGAACTTATGCATTCCTGAAAGGAAGAGCTTTTGTGATTCCTGAAGATGTAAAAGCATTGGCTCAGGATGTATTAAGACATAGAATTGGTCTTACCTTTGAAGCGGAAGCAGAAGAAATTTCATCAGAAGAGATTATCAACAGGATTTTAGCTAAAATTCAGGCACCATAATGAGTGAAGTGGTTATCAGGAAAGCTGTCCGGGAAGATTGTGCTCCGATGCTGGAGCTCATCCGTGAACTTGCGGAATATGAAAAGGCACTTCATGAAGTGACTATAAGTTTGGATGAATTTATAGAAGATGGTTTCGGAAAATCTCCGGTTTGGGGAGCTTTCGTTGCTGAACTGAACAATGAAATTGTAGGAATTTCCCTATATTATGACCGGTTTTCAACCTGGAAAGGAAGAAGGCTGTATCTTGAAGATCTGGTAGTAACTGAAAAAATGAGAGGAAAACAGATTGGAAAACTTCTGTTTGATGCCACTTTGGAATATGGAAAATCTAACCAGTACAGCGGAATGGTTTTTCAGGTGTTGAACTGGAATGAACCTGCCATTAATTTTTATAAGAAATACAGCCCGAAATTTGACAGTGAGTGGCTGAATGTTTCGATTGAATTGAAAGATTAGAAGAGGGAAGTTAGTAGCGCGTACACAAACCCCGCAACTCGAAACCCGCAACGCATTTATGGAAATAAAAGATATTGTAAAAAAAGTAAAGCAGATAGAAATCCGTACCAGAAAGAAGACGGAAGCTTCACTTATGGGACAGTATCACAGTGCTTTTAAAGGACAGGGAATGACTTTCTCCGAAGTCCGCCCATACCAGTTCGGAGACGAGATCAGAAGGATCGACTGGAACAAAACAGCCCGTTTTCGTGAGCCGTTCGTCAAAGTAATGGAAGAAGAAAGAGAGCTGACCATGATGATCCTGGTAGATATTTCCGCCTCTATGGATTACGGAACCAAAAACCAGCTTAAAAGGGAATATGTAGCAGAAATTGCCGCCAGCCTTGGGTTTTCAGCAGCAGGAAATAATGATAAAGTAGGACTGATCCTGTTTGCAGATAAAGTATATAAAGTAATTCCGCCTCAAAAAGGCAGGAAACATATTCTTTCTATTATCAGCAATATTCTGACGGCAGATTATGTCCCGGCTGTATCAAAGATTGATAAGGCCATGGAATATATGATGGGAATTTTCAAAAGAAAGTCACTCGTTTTTCTCTTCTCAGATTTCGAAGACCCTTATGATTCCAAAATGCTTAGAGTGGCTTCAAAAAAGCATCAACTGCTTGGGATGAGGATTTATGACGAAAAAGATAATGAAATTCCTGATGTAGGCTATGCTCTTCTGTATGATGCCGAAACAGGAAAAGAAGTCTGGGCCAATACTTCCAGTGCAAGATGGAGGTATACTTTTGCTGAAGCCCAGAAACAGAAAGTCCGGGTTCTGGAAGAAGATTTTGCCTCCAGCTCGGCCAGCTTTATGAATATGAGCACCGGTAGCGATTATTCTAAAATGCTGTATAATTATTTCCAGAAGAAGTAAATATCAATAACAAAGGCTCCGATCTCAACTATTATTATTTTAAATTGAAAAAAATATTATTCATACTTTCTTTTCTAATCTGTGGAAATGCTTTTTCGCAGATATTGTCTTCCAATCTGGAAAAGAAAACCCTGGCCTTAGGTGAAGTCAATAATTTGGTCATTAAAATAGACAATGTTCATGAGCTGCAGGTAATTTCCGCTCCTAAAAACGAACTGCTGCCTTTTCATTTTGAAGAAATTAAAGACAGCATCGGGCAAAACCAGAATTCTTATGAAAGAAAAATTGAATTTTCAGTGTATGAAGAAGGGAAGTTTACCATTCCCGAGCTGGAATTTAATGTAGGAGGTAAGATTTTAAAAACCATTCCTTATGAAATAGATGTGGTGAATACCGCCCAAAAGGCAGACCAGATCAATGATATCATGAATAATAAGGAAGTAAAGCTTGAAGCTAAAGATTACTGGGAGCTTTATAAATTTTATATTCTCGCTGCTTTAGCCGTTATTGCTCTTATCATTGCTGTCATTATGTTTATCAAATGGGGCAGGAAATCTAAAAGTTCACCTGCTGTTGCTACCAACCAGACTTTAAAGGAGCTGGATTCCCTGAAAAAGAAAAAGTACATTGAAGGAGGCGATTTCCGTTCGTTCTATGTTGAACTGATAGACATATCCAGAAAATTTATTGCGAAACAATATCATCTGCCGGCAGATGTTCTTCTTACCGATGATCTTATTGATGTCATGAAAAAGAACAATACCATTTCTCAGGAAAATGAAAAAATAGTGGAAGATGTATTTTTAAGAGGAGATCTGGTGAAATTTGCCAAGACTTTCCCTGACCAGACTACCATGGAAAAAGATTTTGCAGATATCCGCAATTTTGTGAAGAGATCCTCGAAAGATTTAGAATTTGAAAACTTAAGAAAGGATGCCTGATTTTGAATTTTACAGCCCATGGTTCCTGTTGCTTTTTCTGCTGTTTATTCCCCTTTTTATTAAAGATGCGGGTGGAAAGCGGAGGAAAGGCATCAAAGTTCCTACTGTCCAGAATATGGAAGGCAGCGCGGGAATCCGTGCTGTGCTTGGCCTGCTTAAGTTTTCGAAATATATTATTCTTTCCGCACTGATTATTGCGATGGCCAGGCCGAGAACTTTTACAGTCTCTCAGGACAGGGACGATACCAAAGGTGTAGATATTATGCTTTCCATAGACGTATCCCTGAGTATGCTTGCCAAAGACCTTAGTCCGGACCGTATTACTGCATTAAAAGATATTGCTGTAAAATTTGTACAGAAACGTCCGAATGACAGGATAGGAGTGGTGGCTTATGCCGCAGAAGCATTTACCAAGGTGCCGGTGACTTCTGATCATCAGGTGGTTATAGATGAAATTAAAAATCTTAATTCTGCAGGTCTTGAGCCGGGAACAGCTATTGGAGAAGGACTTTCTGTAGCGGTGAACCATCTTATCAAAAGCAAAGCTAAAAGTAAGGTGGTGATCCTCATGACAGACGGAGTAAGCAACATCCAGAATGCAATTCCTCCACAACTTGCTGCAGAACTAGCCAAGAATAATAATATAAAAGTATATTCCATTGGGATAGGAACCAACGGTTTTGCCCTGATGCCCACCTCTCAGGATATTTTCGGAGATCTTATCTTTACGGAAACAGAGGTTACGATTGATGAAAATACACTGAGAGAAGTTGCACAGACAACTGGCGGTCGATATTTCAGGGCGACTTCCAACAGCAGTCTTGAGGAAGTGTATGACGAGATCAATCAATTGGAGAAAACCGATATTAAGGTTGCCAAGCTGTACAATTATGACGAATATTTTAAAATCTTCCTATGGATCGCATTGGGAATGCTGTTTTTTGATGCATTGCTGCGATGGGTTTTATATAAATTTTTAAGCTGATGAATTGGTCTTTAGGAAATTACTGGTATTTATTTTTGCTGTTGCTGCTGCCGCTGCTGTCTTTCTTTCTGATCCGTTTTTTGAGGTGGAAAAAGAAAAAAAGAGAGATTTTTGCAGACAGCAGGTTTCATGACAGCTTATTTGAAAAAAGATCCGGGTTTACAAAATTCTTTCCGGCTTTATACCTTTTGGGAACGCTTTTTCTGATATTTTCGATTATAGATTTACTGAATGGTTCTGAGGAGGTGAAAACCAATCAACGGCTTAATAATGTGATCTTTATGCTGGATGTCTCCAATTCTATGAATGCAGAAGATATTGATCCCAGCCGCCTTGCAGAGGCGAAAAACCTAATGCTGGGCACCATGCAGAAGATGAAGAATGATAAGATCGGTATCGTGATCTTTGCCGGTGAAGCAGTTTCTATTATGCCGCTTACCACAGATTACGGAACTGCTGAAACCTACATAAGTGCAGTAGAGACAGGTTCTATGAAAATCCAGGGGACAGATTTCCTGAAAGGTATGCAGGCGACAGCAGAAAAGTTTAAAAACGTAAGCAAGGGCTCAAGAAAGGTCATTCTTCTGAGCGACGGCGAAGATAATGAAGGAAATGATAATGCTGCCATAAGATTGGCTAATAAAGAAGGAATTTCCATAACATCGGTAGGAATAGGGACAGATGAAGGGGCGCCGGTTCCGGAATATGTTTTCGGACAGCTGATGGGCTATAAGACCGATATGGATGGCAGAACGGTGATCTCTAAGAGACAGACGGAAGCCCTGAAAAAGATGGCAGAATCCACAGGAGGAGATTACATAGACGGCAATAATATCAATGAAGCTCCCGATAAAATTATTGGTGCAGTTAATAAAAAAACTTCATCTGCACAGACTTTGGTAAAGTCCCAGAATGCCAATCACTATTATCAGTATTTTTTAATAGTTTCCATTTTCTTTTTCTTTTTAATTTATATCTTGAACCCGAAAAAAGATTTCAATATTTAGTTTTTATACTTTGTTTATCAAGATTTTAAATAAGTACTTTAACCGAACTTTAACAAATAGAAGTCTGTTTATTAACATATAAAGGAATAATTTTGCAGGTAATGAATACTAAAATCATTTTTTTATCGTTTCTTATTGCTTTCTTATTCTCAAACGTACTGTTTGGGCAGGAAAACTATAGAACTTTAGTTTATGAGGGTAATCAGAAATTTAACGGTAAAGACTATGACGGAGCTTCTTCCAAGTATATGGAAGCTGTAAAAGAAAATGAAAAAGATTTTACAGCTCATTATAATCTGGGAAATGCATTGTATAAAAGCAAAAAGTATGAAGAGGCTAAAGCAGAATTTGACAAAGCACAGAAGCTTTCACAGACGCTGCCGGATAAAACGGCCGCTCTTCATAATTTGGGCAATACCTACATGCAGATGAACCAGCCGGAAAAGGCGGCCGACTATTATAAGCAGGCTCTGAAGCAGAATCCTTATAATGAAGCGACCAGAAAGAATTATGAAATTGCCAAGCTGAAAGAAAAAGAAAAGCAGCAACAGCAGAAAAACGAACAGAACAATTCAGGAAAAGGCGGAGGAGGAAATGATCAGAATAAAAATGATGATCAGAAAGGTGACCAGAAAGATCAAAAGCAGGATCAGGGCAATGGCCAGCAAAATGAAGGGGAAAGCGAGCAGGGAAATACTCCTAAGCAGAACCAGAATAATGAAGGAAAAATGCCTAAGAACCTTGAAAATGCTATATTAGATAAAGTCAACGAAAAAGAAAAAGAAACCGCCAGAAAAATCTTAAATAAGAATTCTTATTCGATGCCTCAAAGCAACGAAAAAGATTGGTGATGCAGCATAAACTGATTTACATATTATTCCTTTTCGCATCCGTAATTTCTTACGGACAGGTAAATCTGTTTATGGAGCCTGATAAGTCCGAATATAACGGAAAGGATATTGTAAACCTTACAATTGTTTTGGAGCTTAATGGTATAGACCTTGAGCCACAAACCCGTTTTCAGCTTCCCGACCTCTCGAAATTCAATATTATAGGAAGCGGATCAATGACGAATACATTAATTGACCCGGCTACCAATACACTTATTACTCAGAAAATATCCAGAATTGCTCTTGAACCTAAAAAGAAGGGTAAAATCAAGATCGGTTCCGTACTGGTAACAGTCAATAATAAGATCTATAAAACAGAACCTTTTGATATTAATATAAAAGAGATCATTGAAAGAAGATCTCTTGCCAGCAATCTTGCCACTGAAATCTATCTCAATATGGAGATAGAAGACCGCGAAGTTTATCAGGATCAGGCTACAGTAGCTGTGTTGAGGGTATATTCCAAAAACATGGACAATTTCAGAAAGGTGAAAGATATTCACCTTCCGCGTCAGGATAATCTGAATGTACACCCTATAAATTTAAACAAATCGGAGATAGATCCTTCCGGTGCGGGAAATATGGCTTCTCAGGTAGTAGCAGTATTTATGGTATTTCCCAATGAATCAGGGTATGTAGATGTTCCATCAGTATCTGCATCGGTAAGCTCTTATTCGAATAAAAATAAAATTGTTTCCAATAGAGTAAAGCTTAATGTTAAAAAACTTCCTGAGGGATCACCTGAATACTTTAAAAATGCAGTAGGTAACTTCAAGGTGAATGTATATAATGCATCAAAAGATAAAATAGAAGTTAACAAGCCGATCAACGTTGTTGTTAAAGTTTCAGGAGAAGGAAATCTTCCGGATATGCATCTTCCTAAGATTACCTCATCTCCGGATTATGAAGTTTTTACCCCTAAAATTACATCCAAAGTGGCTCCCGGAACTACAGGAATGAAAGGAGAAATCCTGGCTAACTATGTTATCATTCCTAAAAAAGCGGGTGCTATTTCGATCCAGACCGAGCAGTTCGCATTTTTTGATCCGGCCAGCCGCGAATATGTTGACCTTGGAAATAAAACCCTTACCCTGAATGCATTTTCCCATGATCAGATCCTGGAATCACGTACCACAGTTGAGAAGGTAAACGAATATACCAACACGCTTCTGGAAACGGTAAATACTCCCGTTCTGAAGACGACGACATTTAAAGTAAAGGAAAAGAGTAAATTCCACTGGAACATTCTTTTAACCAATATTTCCATTCTTATCGGGTTATTTATTATGTATCTGTTATTTAAGACATGGCAAAAAAAACGAACGTTAGTTAAAGAAACAGCATCCCCGAAATCGCTTGGTTCTGTAGCTGAAACAGAAAAGCAGATAAGAGAAACGCTGAGAACGGATATTAACGATTATTTCAGCTATCTTGAGAATCTTAAAGATAACGGAGATTATCAAAAGTTCTTTGATACTCTGGAAGAAATGGATATGGATGTCAGAAAACAGTATTTCCAAAGCTCTTCACAGGATTTCAGAATATTCCTGGAAAGTTATAAAGGACTTTCTGTTGCGGAAGAATATAGAAATTTGCTTCAGAGGATTCAAATGGAAAAATACTCGCCTCTGAAATCAGCAGAAGGAATGGAGGAACTTTTAAAAGCAGTTGTTGATTTGTATTCACGAATTAGCAAATAGTCACTTTTTTTTCATATTTTTGCGAAATTATTAATTACAAAGAGATGGAAATATTTAATGATTTCTCTATTAAAGAGATCGTTACCTGCTTTATGGTTCTTTTTGCCGTAATCGATATTATTGGCTCTGTTCCTATTGTGGTAAGCCTTCAGCAGAAGTTTGGGCAGATAGAGGCTGGAAAAGCGTCCATTACTGCCGGTGCCATTATGATCGTTTTTCTTTTCGTAGGAAATAAAATTCTTAAGCTGATCGGAGTAGATGTAAATTCCTTTGCTATTGCAGGGGCTTTTGTGATTTTTATCATAGCCCTTGAAATGATCTTAGGTATTGAGATCAACAAAACTACAGAGGCAAAGGCTGCATCCATTGTTCCTATTGCGTTTCCACTGGTTGCAGGAGCCGGAACACTTACAACAACCTTATCTCTCAGAGCTGAATTTCATGATATTAATATTATTTTGGGGATTATTCTCAATACAATTTTCGTATATTTGGTGCTGAAATCAGCAAAATGGCTGGAAAACAAAATGGGGGAGGCTACCCTGTCTATTCTTCAAAAGGTTTTCGGGATCATCCTTTTAGCTATTTCAATAAAATTATTTACCGCAAACTTTGCCCAATTGGTGCTGAACTATATTAATTTTTAAGAATCATGCAGAAGTTTTATAAAGTATTTCTAGTTGTGTTTATCGTTTTTATTGCCATCAATCTTTATGCATTGGACTGGCAGACGGATCTTTTGTCAGAAGATAACCTGAAGTTTGTATTTTCAATCGCTTCAGCAGTTCTTGGTCTGATTTTGCTTTTTGTACTGGATACGTGGAGCAGGATTGGAGTGAAGAAATAATTTAAAAATTACATTATTTAATATAATAAAACCTCTTTCGCTGGAAAGAGGTTTTTTGGTTTTGAGAGAGGTGGCTTCGAGATCCTCAGCCACCTACAATACTCTTCTTTATTTTAAATCCATTATAATAAAATTTGGATCTGTTACTGAGATTCTCAAAGTCACCATTGCCTGTATTTTAAGAAACCACAAGATTCTTTAAAATTGCTTCTGACTTCAGTTCCGTTTCCCGCCATTCTTTTTCCGGACTGCTCTGGGCAGTAATGCCACCACCTACAAATACGTGTACAGAATCTTTGTAGAGCCTTGCACATCTCAGGTTGACGAAATACATGACATTCTCATCTGTTTCCACTTTAATGAAGCCAGAATACAGTTCACGGGGAAATTTTTCAAGTTCCTGAATACTTTTTTTGCAGAAATCCTTTGGAATACCGCAGACTGCCGGAGTAGGATGAAGGTCATTGATAAGACTGTCCAGATCTTCAGGCTTAATGTGGGCTTTAAAATCTGTCCGGAGATGCTTGATGTTTCCTGAAATATGGTCGTAGGTATCTGATATTTCTATGTTTTCGGAATAGTTCTTAAGAGTATCCTGAATATAGGAGGTGACAGGTTTCTGCTCTTCAATTTCTTTTTCTGTCCATTCTTCGGATACAGGAAGGGTTCCTGCCAGGCTCATGGTTTCAAACTCATGGGTTGTTTTATTAAATTTCCCCAGAGTCTCTGAAAAAGCTCCCATCCAGGCATTGTGTCCGTCATTGAAAATATATCTGAACGCGTTAGGATAAGAGGCACATAGCTTGTTGAAACTTTCTTTAAAATCTATGCGGTTAAAATTTTTGAAGATCTTCCTTCTGGAATATACCAGTTTTGGAAGCTGATGGTCTTTAATAACGTTAATGACCTGGTGAAGACTATTGATATATTCTTCTTTTGTTTCTGCACTGAAAAAACTTTCATCTTTCGATAAATTTTCATTGGTAATGCCAGCTTGCTTAAACTGCTCGGAAGCATTGATGATATTGCCTTTGAAACTAATCTGTCTCAACAGGTCAAAAGAATGAAAGCTGACGGATTCCTCGTTTGTTTTCGGATCAGTTGAATATAGTGTTTCGTCGAAAGGAAGTTTGAAATAAATCATGAGCTGAGGATAGGTTTTGAAAATCACCACAGGAATACATTAGGAAATTCCCAAATTGATTTTCCTTTCAGCAAAGGTATTACTAGTCTTAAAACTGTCAAAATTAAAAGAGCTGTTTTTAACAAAATATTCGGATAAGTGCATAAAAAAAGACCCAATTCTTTGAGCCTTTTTTTATTGATATTCCCGATTATCTCAGGAGAATATTATTTGTCATCGTAGTATGGTTGATCAGTACTCCTTTTTCATCTCTGATCTCAATTTCAGAAACATGCATGGTCTTTCCTTTCCTGATGAAACGTGCTGTAGCTGTTACGATCCCGTCTTTTTTACTTTTCAGGTGATTGGAATTGATATTGGTTCCCACCCCGTAATATTTGCTGCCGTCTATAAACATATTGGACAGGCTTGAGCCCAAAGTTTCAGCGAGCACACAGCTTGCTCCTCCGTGCAGGATCCCGAAAGGCTGGTGTACCTTTGGCTGTACCGGCATTGTAGCAGTTAAAGTTTCATTTTCAACGTCAATATCAATGAACTGTATTTCAAGCGTTTTTGCTAATGTTATATTGTCGCCCCAGTTGTTTAAGAACGTAAGGAGCTCTTCTTTAGTCTGACCTTTCATTTTATAAGTGATAAATAATGAATGATAAATGATTATCTAATGAGTAAAAGTAATTTTGTTCTAACTTCTAACTTCTAACTTCTAACTTCTAACTTCTAACTTCTAACTTCTAACTTCTAACTTCTAACTTCTAACTTCATCTTCGTTACCCGTTCCCATAATATTCGGGTTCCAGTTTGAGGGAATTTTAGGAACAATATCATTTTTTACGTAATAATCCTGAATTTCCTCCATAATCTCGGAGAAAGGAACTGAAGCAATTCTTTCATAAGGTATAGTATATCCTAAATAAACAATATTTCTTTTGAAATCACCTGCAGCAAGAACAATGGGAACTTTTGCAGCCAATGCCATATGATAAAACCCTTTTCTCCACTTCGGTACCCAGCTTCTGGTGCCTTCAGGTGTGATTACAAGGCTGAAATCTTCTTTTTCGAACTGTCTGGCCACGAAATTCACCAGGTCATTTTTCTGGCTTCTGTCGATACCAATACCGCCAAGCCCTTTTACAACACTTCCGTACCATGCTTTTGTATGAGCATCTTTGATGATGATTTTCAAAGGTTTTTCCAAAGACCAATAGGCAAGATTTCCTAACAGGTATTCCATGTTGTGCGTGTGGGGTGCAACGACAAGGATGCATCTGTTCAGACTTTTCGCGTCGCCCTGCAGGACAACTTTCCAGCCCAGCATCTTTAACATTAATTTACCTATCAGCTTTTTCATATATCTTTAAATTAAAAACAAAAAAGTATAACCAAACAGGTTATACTTTACAAATATATTGAAATATTATCGCTCTTAAAACAAACCGCTGATTAAATCTACGATTTTCATTACAATTTCTAATGCAACTTGTACCATGGTTAAGGTGTTTTAAATGATTTGGTTAATTATTTTTTAACTACACGAATGTATAACATTTTTTTAACATAGCGAACTAAATAATAATTTTTTTCTGATTTCTGAGAGAAGAAGAGTGTGAATTTCAAACGGTTGCCTTCCATTCACACCTTCTGCACTCTCTGAAGTTAATTATTTAGTTTGTATGGAAATTTCGTCTTTTCCGTCTTTAATTTTGATGTCTACATTTTTGTTCGCTTTTTTCAGTGTAGACTTCATAGAATCAATTACCTGATCAGCCTGGGAATTCGGAACTTTTTTCCCATTGATGATGATGCTGTCTTTGTCATCGGAATTATATTCTATGGTAGAACCATTTACAGAAATTTTGTTCTTTTCAATTCTGATTTTTCCGTCTTCATCTTTTTCCTGATCACTGTCATTGATTCCGTCCCCGTTCAGATCTCCGTCAAAATTGATTCCGTCTTTTTTCACTGGAAGGACAATCACATTTTGAGGAACTACCAGTTCGTAATCAATATTATAATCTCTGAATCTGTGCTCATAAGGATACTTAATATAATTTGGAAGAATAACTTTGTTGTTAACAATTTCTACCGGAACATTTACATTAAGAGGAAGGTTATATCCTTTAGCTTCTTTCTTAATAATCAGGTAAGGTGTTTTAATATCCGCTTTTCTTGTAACTTCTACATGTACCCAGTCTTTTTCAAATACAGAGACTTTATCAGAGTAAAGATCATCATCGTATCCTGTAAAGTTCTGTGGGATAGATATCTGCTTCATATCTACATATAAGCTATCAGAAGTTGTATTAATAGAGATCTCTTCTGTATCTTCCTTATGTCCTTTCAGGAACATTTCTTTTTTCGCCATGCTAATTCCGAAATAAGTAGAAATTGCAATTAATGTAAGGAATAATGCTCCTAAAACCCATCCTGTATTTCTTAATTTAGTTTTTGGTGAAATAAGTTTAATACTTAACAGTGCGAATATCATTGCAGGAATTAAACTTCCAATAATGATCATTGCCATCAGTACGTATTTCATGTTCCCGTCATCAAACAGATAATTCATATGATTTATAGGAGGAAAATCGTTATTTCCCATAAATCCGAATGCTACAAATGCACCTAATAAGCTCCCGAATGCCATTAATGCGAAGATTCCTCCTAAGATATATCTTATTACATTCCAGATTCCGCTTCCTGCATTGTTGATATAAGGTTTGTTTTCGATGTAAATTTCCCCGACTCTCTGAGTAGATTCATTGGCAAACTGAACCAATTTATTAGACTCATTCTTAAGATTGTCGAAGTTCATAGGCTTTCCCTTCATTTTCAGGAAATCTGCCGCTGTTTCTGCCTTAGGAAGTACGATCCAGAGAATTACATAAAGAAGACCAATCAGTGAAGAAGAGATAGCTGCCGTGAAAATACCCAATACAAAGATTCCAAGCCAGATGGCTCTCATTGCTGTAATGTCCATTCCTACATAATGAGCAAGTCCGGCACATACCCCAGCGATCTTTTGTCTTTCAGGATCACGGAATAATTGCTTTTTATTTGTATATTCAGTACCTGAAGTATGGGTTTTTTTAGTGTTTTTCTCAGAAAAATAAGCTTCTTCCTGCTCTTCGATCTTTTCAGGAGTACCGATCTGAGCAATTACTCTTTCTACATCAGAATCATTTACTACTTCACGTTTTCCTAAAGAATCTCTGAAGATTTCTACCATTCTTATTTCTATATCATGCATTACCTCCTCCTCCTCTGAAGCATCCAATGAGCTTCTCAGTGCATTCAGGTAATCGCTGAGCTTTATATATGCGTGTTCTTCTATAGTGAAAGAAAAACCTGCGAGTCCTATTGAGAGTGTCTTGTTCATAGCTTTGTTTTTTAAATTTTTTGAGTAATTTGGTTTACTGACGCTGTCAGTTCTGCCCAGGTATTTTGAAGTTCGTCCAAGAAAAGCTTTCCTTTTTCTGTAATCTGGTAGTATTTTCTTGGTGGTCCTCCTGTAGATTCTTCCCATCTGTAGGAAAGGAACTCGCCATTTTTCAGTCTTGTAAGGAGAGGATAGAGGGTTCCTTCCACTACATCCAGTTTTCCTTTTTTAAGTTCATCGATAAGGTCGGAAACATACATTTCACGATGGTTGATGAGACTTAAAATACAGAATTCCAGAATTCCTTTGCGCATTTGCGCTTTGGTATTTTCAGTATTCATCTTTAATAAGTTTTGTTAATTAGTTATAGTTTCAGAATAATGTTCCTAGCTAGATGAACCTATTCCGATTTTACATTACAAAGATATGTAATTAAAATGGTAATATGCAATACAAAGTAGTGAAATTTTTAAAAGAAATAATTTAATTTGCTGATTTTCAATTTAATAAATTTCAATTTAAAATCTGAATAAATGAAAATCAATTTAAAATCAACTTAAAAAATGACAAATTGTGGCTGGTGATTCGTATTTTTGTTCTGAGTTTTAAAACTAATGTTACTCCAAATGACAAATACGTTTCTATTTTACCGGTCTTTATATGCATTGCTCCTGCTGGGGCCTGTGTGCTTCGGGCAATACCGCTTTGCTGTTGAAGATGCATCCAAAAAATATAATGCAGAGATTACAGTTGAAGAATGTCAGACTGGTGCCTGTAGGAATAAAGCTATTATTATACTGTTCAGTAAAAGCGGAGAGAAGCTACAGACTCTTGCTTCTGAAGATTTTGTGATGTATTTTGAAAAAGAAATGAAACTGTCAAATACCAGTGTAACAACACTAACTCATGGGATGGTTCATGATGAACCTGTGATTTTTGGTGATTTTAATTTTGACGGTACCGAAGATGTAGCCATAAGAAACGGCAGTGGCGGAAACTATGGCAGCGCTTCTTTTGACGTGTATGTTTTTAATTCCACAAAGAAACAATTTGTCATGAGTAAAGAACTTACTGAAATTGCCAGTTCCTACCAGGGAATGTTTGATGTAGATCCAAAGCGAAAACGACTAACCACTTACGCCAGATCCGGGGCTTCTTTACATTACACCTACGAATATCAGGTGATTCCCAATAAAGGATTAGATCTGGTTTACGAAAAAATCGGAGATTTAAGTGAGGAACCTCCAAAAGTAACCATAAGAGAAAAGATTAATAACAAGTGGGTAGTTAAAAAGTCAACCGAATATTAATAGTTTAAATAAAAAATAGAAATGAAGATACAGAAGGAGATTGATTTTATCCTGGCAGTTGATGCCCTGAAAAACGTACAGAGAAGAAACTACAATGCCGATGATTCCAGAAGGGAAAATACAGCCGAACACTCATGGCAGATTATTATTCTGGCGCAGATCCTTTATCCATATGCTAAAAACCGTGCGGATATTGATCTTTTACGAGTAATAAGAATGCTTTCCATTCATGATCTAGTGGAAATAGAGGCAGGAGATACTTTCCTTTTTGATGAAATAGCAATGGTGGGAAAATTTGAAAGAGAAAAAATTTCAGCACAGAAAATCTTTGGAATCCTGGATGAACCTTTACGTACAGAGTTTTTTGAACTATGGCTTGAATTTGAGGAAGAAAAAACACCGGATGCTATTTTTGCCTGCTCCATTGACCGTATCATGCCGTTTATCTTAAATTCTCACACTTCAGGAAAAAGCTGGACGGAAGCCGGTGTGACTGAAAAGCAGATCAGAAATATGCTGGAAAATGCTATTAGACGGGCATCGGATGAGATGGGAGAGGCTTTTGAGACATTACTGATCAGAAGCTTGGATACTGACAAGGTGGTTCGGTAGATTTATCGCAAAGAGAGATTAAGATTTTAAATTGCTATTTTTTTAGATAAACAAGGGCATTCACTTATTGGAGTAAATATATTTTCATAAATACATTATTTACTATAAAGAGTTTCGGGCGGCCAAAGGCCGCCCGAAACTTATTCTTTACATTATTCTGATTGGTTTTTTAAACTCATCAATTGCCACAAAAGTAAAATCACCTACAATAGCTCTTTCTCTTTCATAGGAGTACATCTGCTCTGTGTAGATTTCTACATTCACCTTCATACTTGTTTTTCCGACATAAGATACCTTTCCGATCAGCTCTACAATAGTTCCTGCGGGAATAGGTCTTTTAAAATCGATCTTATCGCTGCTTACGGTTACCACTCTTTTTCTTGCAAAACGGGTTGCTGTGATAAAAGCTACTTCATCCATCAGCTGCATAGCCGTACCTCCGAAAAGAGTATCATAATGATTGGTTGTGTTGGGGAAAACCGCTTTGAAAATTCTGGTTTCGGATGCTGCAATTCTTTCTTCTGTAGTCATATTTCATTATTAATTAATACGAAATGAAATATTATCAAAATAACAGAACAGTGACAGGAATCATAGGAATTCCTGAGGCAGTCCATCAGATCAATAAACTTCAAATCGCGAAAGTTTCTTGTTTAAAGAAATAGGCAGGTCTCCTGACTTGTAACATCTTTTATCTCCTTCCCGTGCCCTGCACAGTGGATTCTTGATAAAGACTTCAGTTACTTACAGTTGCGCGACAGTCCGTGATTTTCACACGGTTCCCTTTTAATCTGCGTTAAGCAGAACCAGTTTCTGTGATGAATTAGCGTTAAGCTTTTTCAGGGCAAAAATAAGAATATTAAAGTGAAAAAAGGCAATTATTCCGGACTATTGTAAATAATCTGGCTCATCACCCTTCCTTCCTTGATGGTCCAAAGTGTGACATATCTGTTCTCACCCGAGCCGTTGATCATATAAAGATAGATATGATCTTTGTCAAGAGCCGTTACTCCGACATTATTGAAATCCATAGTAGGCTGGAACATATTTTTAATGGCTTCCCTTACAAAAACAGAACCTCTTCCCGGTTGCTGAACTCTGATAGATTTAATCTCTGTCATCCCTTCAGGAAGTCCGTCTTTGATGCCCCATGGTTTTATTTTATCTATAGTAAGGATCTTTCCATCCGCATCTTTTTCCTGCTTTCTATAACCGGCATTGGACGGATAAATATCAATAACAACCTTGGTTCTCTGTGAGGCCGGTATTTTCGGATTGCTGTTATCTGTGAAGATAAGTGATTTTCCGTTCTTGGATTTAGAAGGAGTAAACTGAGGAAGCTGATCTATAAATGCAATACGTTCCTTGTTGACCATTCCTTCCTTCTCAAGGTTCTCGTATCTCACAAAAGGTTTTTCCTCATCCTGCTTTTCAGGATATTTGATCCATACCCATTCCGTTTCTCCCGGAGCAGGCTTTACATAAACAAATACATCACCCTTACGCATACGGATCTTGTCTACAATTTTCCTGTAGTCATCCTTGTGGACACGCACATTGGCATAGCCTTCTTCAGCTTTTACAACGCCAAAAGGAACTTTATTCTGACCCTTGACAAATGCTAGAGAAAAAAGGCTGAAAGCGGAGAGATACAATACTTTGTTTATGGAAATCATTTTATGAAATTTTTTGATCCTTCAAATATATAAATTAAATGTTTTTTTGTTCTGTAAAATATAACGGTATTTGATTAAATTTATCAATATTATTTTGAGAAGATTATAAAATTATTCTTTATCTGGAATCTGATCTTATTATTTAAACTGAGTTAAAAAAGATAGCAAAAAAGAAAATAGAACAGCAGGAATGATCAGTTTTCTATCAAAGATCCAAGGGCTGTCAAATTTTTATCAATGATTCAAAAGTAAAAAAAGATTTGATACCCCTAAAAATAAAATAGCGCTGAACATTCAACGCTATTTTTATAAGGTTAAAGTTATAAATCATTAAATTCTCTCAAGTTCATCCGCATTAATCGTTGTTTTAAAAGTTCCGTAGTTCACGATTACTTTATTCTTGGAGATTTTCTCAATCGTTCCTACGCTGGTACTTCCCGGAATACGGACACGCTGGCCTTCTTTCATCCAGACAGCACGGTCGGTTTTGCGTTTTTCTTCCAGTTTTTCATTGGTTTCAGCAATCTTTTCGATTACATCTTCTTTCTTAAGCTGTTGCGTGATCTTTCTTTTAACCACCTGAAGACGTTTTGATTCATCTTTATCAGCACCTATTTTTCTGAATTTTTCCTGTTCAAGCAGTTTCACAAAATCCTTTACAACATCTTTTCTCGATTTGCCCTTCACGTAGCTGTCGATAAATGTTTCAATTTTATTTCCAAACTGAAGCTTTCGGTGTTCCTCTTCATATAGTTTTTGGAAGTTGAAAAGCTTTTGCTGCAGCTGCTCATTCAGCTTCTGAAGGTTATCACGTTTGTCTTCCACAGATTCCTTTCTTTCAGCCAAATCGGTTTTCAGTTTTTCAACCTCAAATTTTTCCTGCTGAAGTTTTACAATCGTTTTATCTAAATTGACAATATCGTGCTCTACTTTCTTTTTTGCCGCATGAATGATAAATCTTGGAATTCTGTTTTTCTCTGCTACTTCAAAGGTAAAGGAGCTTCCTGCCTGTCCCACTTCCAGTTTATACATCGGTTCCAGGGTTTCCTCATCAAAAAGCATAGCTGCATTTTCAGCATTCGGGAGCTGTTCTATCACCAGTTTGATGTTCGTATAGTGCGTGGTAATGATGGCAAAACTCTTTTTATCATAGAAATATTCCATGAAACTTTCCGCAAGGGCACCACCAAGTTCAGGATCTGATCCTGTTCCAAATTCATCAATAAGCAAAAGTGTATTGGCATCAGCTTCGCGGATGATCCCGGACATTTTTTTAAGCCTTGACGAATAGGTGGACAAGTGATTTTCTATCGACTGGTTATCACCAATATCGGTCATGATCTTTTCGAAGAAGAACATTTCGGATCTCGGATGTACCGGAACCAGAATTCCGCTCTGGATCATCAGCTGAAGCAAACCAACGGTTTTCAGTGTGATGGATTTTCCTCCTGCATTCGGTCCGGAGATACAGATAATTCTGTTGTGATCCGTCAATGACAGGCTCTGAGAGTGAATCGTTTTGTTTTCAGCTTTATTTCTGAGCCATAACAGCGGATGGTACGCATCTTTAA
The DNA here is from genome assembly GCF_051400735.1 of Chryseobacterium hilariae. Classification (NCBI taxonomy): domain Bacteria; kingdom Pseudomonadati; phylum Bacteroidota; class Flavobacteriia; order Flavobacteriales; family Weeksellaceae; genus Chryseobacterium; species Chryseobacterium hilariae. The sequence continues at coordinate 188,605 of NZ_JBLFFJ010000003.1, read as the reverse complement.
GCTTTAGCGTCCTGTGACGGTTGATCTTCGGAAGGATTCCGTTGACAAGATCAGCAAATTTAGCTTTCGCTCTTGTAAGGTCAAGGTCAAAAATATAGATCTGGTATCTCCACAGCTGAGGCTGGAATTCTGCCAGTTCCGCAGTCAGTTTTCTGAGGATCTTATCTATCTCTTTCTTCTCTTCCTCTTCACTTTCACGCAGCTTGAAGTAGTGCTTTACTACACTGTCCGGCTGGATATACGTGATAGAACCTGTTTTTGAAATTCCTAAAACTCTTCCTGCCACCCTTTTCTTGAACCCGGATTTTACAGCTAAAACCCTTTGATCTTCAAGAATAGTTTCCCGGATATCATCCAGAAAGTCACTCTGTCCGTAATTGAACAGCGCACGGTTGAAATTCTCCTGGATTGCCTTTTTAGCATGTTGAATTTCAGCTCTGAGCTCCTTTAAAATAGGAGAGGCGTCACTTTTTACTTCCCCAAAACGGTTAAAGACCTTATCGATCTTATCAATGATTTCTTTTTTGAATTCCAGCACGGAAACATCACCTATCAAAGTAGGGAACGTGTCGGGCATGGTCGGGAAAAACTTCTGAAGTTTTCCTATCTGTTCAGTTAAGGTTTTTATTTTAATGAAAGCACTGTTTTCCAGGCGGTAATTCTCGATCAGCATTAATTTCAGCTCACTTTCGATATCTTCATATTCATCGAATGGAATTGCATTTGAACTTTCAAAACTCGACAGGTACTCCGACGTTTTTTTCAGTGAAAGTTCCGCCTCGTCAATTTCCATGGGACGAAGTTGAAGAATTTTTTCTCTCGTTTTCGGAGAATACGCAAATGGAGAGATTTCCGCGAGCAATTGCGGAAACTCTAATTCGTTTAAATCTTCTTTATTTATATACACACTGCAAATTTAGTGAGAAAATGTGAATGTTATTTGAAAATGAGACAATTTGAGCATTTGAAAATACTGAATCATGAGGTTTTTATTAAATTTGAAGGATGAAACTGGAAACGGAAAGATTACTGCTAAAAGAAATTAATGAAAGTCACGTAGAAGATATTTTGAAAATTCGGAGTAATGAAGTGATTAATCAATTCGTAAAAAGAAATTCTCCGAAAACGAATTATGATGCCCTGCAATTTATTTTAATAATTAAAGAAAAAACCCAAAATAATCAGACTGTTTATCTGGGAATTACCTGTAAAAACCAACCGAACCTTATCGGGACAATCTGCCTTTGGAATTTTTCTGAAGACAGGAAAACTGCTGAAGTAGGTTATGAGCTTTTGCCCGGCTATCACAGAAAAGGAATCATGTCCGAGGCATTGGAAACTGTTTTAGATTATGGATTTAATGAATTACATTTACAGGAAATTTTAGCTTTTACCCATAAGCTCAATGAAAATTCAAAAGGTCTTCTTTTAAAGCATAATTTTGTTTTGGAAGAGGAAAGAACCGATGATGGTTTTCCTGACAATATTGTCTTTAGTTTAAAAAAGAATATTTAGCTATAAATTTAATTATCAATTTAACTCATTTTCAAATTATTAATTCAAACCCCATGACCTGGACAGAAGTTTTAACCCCAATAAAAAACACAGAATACTTTACCAACCTTTGGGAAAAAGTAAAGCAGGAATATGCAGCAATCCAAGTATTTCCACCTAAAAACCAAATATTCAGAGCACTGGAAATCACACCTTTTGAAGAGGTAAAGGTAGTGATCATCGGGCAGGATCCTTATCATAATGATTATCAGGCTAATGGTTTGTGCTTTTCCGTTTCGGAACAGGTAGCGGCACCGCCATCCCTTAAAAATATTTTCACGGAATTAAAGGATGACCTAGGAATCATAAGAACTTCAAAAGAGCTGGATGACTGGGGAAAACAAGGCGTTTTACTACTGAATGCCACTTTAACCGTTCGCGCACATTCACCAAACTCCCATAAAGACTTAGGCTGGGAAAAATTTACAGACTTTATCATCAAGGAAATTTCAGATAAAAAAGAAAATGTAGTATTTGTACTTTGGGGAGCTTTTGCACAGAAAAAAGCCGAACTCATTGATCCGGCTAAGCATTTTATTTTAAAATCGGCGCATCCGTCACCGTTTTCTGTACATAGAGGATTTTATGGAAGCAAACCCTTCTCAAAGATCAATGAATATCTGGTCTCAAAAGGGAAGAAGCCTATTTCGTGGTAGAGCTTGATGCTCCGCCAGCTTTTGTGATTTTGATTCCGATTCTGTACTGTCCATCCAGATCTTTTCCTCCGGGTTCAGATTTCCGGGAAGGGGTTACTTCTTCCAGTGAAATGGTATATCCGTTGAACTCTGCAGACTTGTGGTAATTTCGTCCTGTATGGTCAGAAGTAGCAAGACTTAAGACGACAGGCCGGGTGTAGGTTCCCATTACTTCTACTTGCGCTACCGCAACTCCTGCCCAAATACATGCTACTCCTTCAGGACAGCGGCTGTCTTCAGAAATTCCTTTGAAGGTTACATTCATTTCATACTCTTTAAGGAATTTATTTTCCCCCTGATTAAAATAAATGATACCTTCTTTCTGTACTTCAGCTTTGGTTCCTGAGGAATTGGAGGCAGTTCCGGCAGTTGATTCCGGAGTTTTTGTTTTCTTTTGGGCATTGCATCCTGCTAAAGTGAGCATTCCCAGACTGAATATAATGGCTTTATGGAACATATTTTCTTTTTTTAAATAATATCAAGCATATCTAAAACTACTACCAAAAACATTGCCACACCTACCACAAGACTAAAACCTGTTCCGTAAATGAAGCCGATAAATGCGCCTTTAGTAGACCGTAAGGCCTTATTCATATCTTTACTGTCGTGAAGAAGCTCCCCGATAAATACCCCGGCAAACATTCCTATCAGGAATCCTAAAGGAATAGGAATGAAAATTCCTACGATCGTTCCGATGATTGATCCGATACTTCCCCAACGCGTTCCACCATATTTCCTGTTGGTTTTTGCTGGGATTACGTAGCTTAAAACTACAGAAATTGCTGTGAGGATCCCAAATGCCCAGATGTAGATCATTGGCAGATCGGTATCTGTCCCGAATTTATAAATTAAAAGTCCACAGATGCTTAGCACAAGCCCCGGAAGTACGGGAAGGAAAGTTCCCAGCATCCCGAGAACCAATAAAATAAGACAGAGAATATTAATTAAGGTTGTATCCATTCTTTTAAATTATCAATGCAAGATAGGAAAAAAGAAAATTTGCAGGAGCCTTTTTAATATTTGGGATGAAAATTGATTGTCAATAGTAAGATCATCATTCTTAATTTATAAATTTGCTGTAATGAAAGACGAAATACAAGACACTAAGAATTTTTTGCAGGAAATTAGTGATCAGCTTTACATCTATATCAGTCAGGTAACGCCTGGCGGAATGGATTGGATTGTTCATATTGTTATCAAGCTGGCACTTTTGTGTGCCGTGTTTTTAGTGGTAGATTTTGTTTTTAAATTTGCTATCAACTTTATTTTCAGATTTTTCCGGAATGATGAAAAGTATCCGATTATCCGGTCAATTTATCAATCTAAGATCTCCAATTCTGTGGCTCATTTTGCTGCGCTTTTGGTGGTCGCGGGAATACATCCTTCTATATTTCCGGCAACGGCACTTCCTAAAACAAATATTTTTATCAACAGATCTATCAATTTGGGGCTTGTGCTTATTCTTGCCGGAATGCTTTACAGGTCATTAACGGGTTTCAGAAATTATTTCACCATAAAGCAGGATTTTTATAAGATCATGGCACTGAATGCTATTTCAGAAACCGTAAAGATCTTAGGGATCTTTATATTTTCCGTATTGGGAATATGCGTCATATTTGGGATTAAAGGGACTACTATTGTCGGGAGCTTAGGAGCTATTACAGCTGTGCTGGTATTGGTTTTCAGAGATACGATTTTAGGTTTTGTAACCGGGATACACGTTGCCACTTCCAAAAACCTTAAGGTAGGAGACTGGGTAAGCATTCCGAAATACAGCATGGAAGGAAATATTATAGATATCAGTCTTCTGACCACAAAAATCATGAATTTTGATAAAACCGTTTCTACAATTCCTACCTATGATCTTTTGACTACAGAGATCAGAAACCTTCAGGTCATGTCCGAATCCAATACAAGGAGGATTAAAAAATCTATTTATTTTAACATCAATTCTTTTAAATTTTTGAATGAAGAAGATATTGAACGTTTAAAAGAAATCAACCTGATTTCGGATTACCTTAAAGAAAAAACACTGGAAATAGAAAAAGAGAAACAGGACCTCAAGCATAATGATAAGACTATCAACGGAAGGCAGCTTACCAATATCGGGGTTTTCAGGTATTATGCCCAAAAATACATAGAGAATGATCCGGATATAGATCAAAAAGGAGCTAAAATGGTCCGCCAGCTCGATATTACACCACAGGGACTTCCCCTTGAAGTGTATTGTTTTGCAAATGATTCCAAGTGGGAACATTTTGAGCAGATCCAGGCTGATATTTTTGATCATCTCCTGGTGGCTTCTAAAGAATTTGACCTACAGGTGATGCAGATCAGTGTAAAGGTATAAATAGAGAAGTTAGAAGCTAAAGATCATAAGTTAGTGGGATTTGACCTTTTACTTTTATCTGGCTTTAAAGATAGAGAAGTGACTCCAAAAGCTAATTTCTACTTTAATATCTAATTTCTTAAAAATAACATCTAAATAAAGAAATGATAAAACTAAGCGTAAACATTAATAAAATTGCGACATTAAGAAATGCAAGAGGAGGTGAAACACCAAGCGTAACAGAAGCAGCCGTAAAAATCCAGGAATTTGGAGGACAGGGAATTACTATCCATCCAAGACCTGATGAAAGGCACATCACAAGAAAGGATGTTTATGATCTGAAGCCGCTGGTTACGACAGAATTCAATATTGAAGGAAATCCGCACCGCTCTTTTATTGATATGGTTCTGGAAGTAAAACCTGAGCAGGTAACATTAGTTCCTGATGCAGATGATGCCATTACATCCAACGCCGGTTGGGACACTAAAAAGCATTTAGACTTCCTGACCGAGATTATTGCAGAGTTTAAAAATGCAGGAATCCGGACCTCTGTTTTTCTTGATCCCTTGCCGGAGCTGGTAGAATATGCTGCAAAAACGGGAGCCGACAGAATTGAGCTGTATACCGAAGGCTACGCGAAAAATTATCTTACTAATAAAGAACAGGCTATAAAACCTTATTATGATACAGCAGTTGCTGCTACAGAATTCGGTTTGGGAATCAATGCAGGACATGATCTGAGCCTGGAAAATTTAAAATATTTCGCTGACCATATTCCCAATCTTCTTGAAGTTTCCATCGGGCATGCATTGGTTTCAGAAGCTCTTTATATGGGACTTGAAAATACTGTTCAGGCTTATTTGAAGAGACTGGCAAAATGGTAAAGAAGAGGCTAGAAATTAGAGAAGTTAGTGTTAAAGAAACCCTTTAAATATTCCCCAACCTCTAATTTCTAGTTTCTAACATCTAACATCTTAACATCTAGAAAATGGAAATCCTTAATTCAAAAATATTCGGCGAAAATCTTACGGTTACGCCACTTCTTGTATTTCACGGACTGTTTGGAATGCTTGACAACTGGGGAAGTTTTGGAAAAGACTTAGGTGAATATCTTCCCGTACATCTGATTGACCTTAGAAATCATGGGAGAAGTTTTCATTCCGAAAGCATGTCGCATGATGATCTGGCAGATGATATTGCCCGTTATATGGATCATTACGGTATTCAGAAAGCCCATGTTTTGGGACATTCCTTAGGCGGAAAAGCAGTGATGCAGTTTGCTTTAAAATACCCTGAAAGAGTAGAAAAGCTAATTGTAGTAGATATTTCACCAAAAGCTTACCCTCCTCATCATCAGGGAATCATTAAAGCGCTTGAAACCGTAGATTTCAATACGGCAGGCTCACGAGGTGATGTGGAAACAGTATTAAGCCAATACATTCCAGAAAAATCTACAATCCAGTTTTTAGCAAAAAATCTATACTGGGACGACAATAAAAAGCTAAACTGGAGATTCAATCTTAAAACTTTATCTGAAAAATATAACGAATTTGTTTCTAATGCGGTGAAATTTGGTGTTTTCGAAGGTGACTCTTTATTTATTGCAGGCGAAAAATCAAATTACATCCTTCCTCAGGATGAATACGGAATCAAGCAGCAGTTTCCAAAAGCGAAAATTGTTACAGTAAAAAATGCAGGACATTGGGTTCAGGCTGAAAATCCGGTTGATTTCGCGAAAGTTGTTAAAGAGTTTTTGAACTTAGGTTGATTTAATTCTTTCTTTTTTCTAATTTAGTTAAAATTTTCTTAAAACGAAACAATATATCCCCGTGTATTGAAATTTTTTGTACTTTAGTTTGCATAAAACTAAATATAATAACTTATGGAAAAGAAAAACTCAAAAAAACCATTCTTTGCTTCGTTTTTAGAGAAACAAATCAATGATCCTGAAAAAGTTCACGGAGGTGGAATTACGACACCTACTACTGATGTACTTACTGTGCCAACGAGAGATACTATCACAACTTCACCGTTTCTTGATAATGCAACAACGCAGTTAAAAGATCAGGCGGTGACAATGAAATATCCTTCCGACAGCGATGAGTCAGGAGAGTTAGATGTTTTGTAATCAGTATTGCTAAGAAATATTTTTAACCAAAAACTAAATTATTATGAAAGACAAAAATTCACAAAAGAAACCATTTTTTGCGTCGTTTTTAGAAAAGCAGCTTAAAGATCCTGAAACAGTGAAAGGAGGTGGTGATATTACAATTCCCGAAAGAGATGTTATCACAAAACCATCAATTGACACAGTAACTTCTCCTGCAGATGATCTTCAGGTTACCATGAAATATCCTTCTGACGGAGATGATGATTCTCCAACAGTACCATTAGACTAATACTTTAAAAAAAATAATAGTATTAATACAATCGTCTCAAAGGAAACTTACCACTAAGTTTCCTTTTTTAATAAAAACCGGCAAATGATTCTCTGCATCACTCACTCGAAGGATTTTTACAATATCGATATCTTTTTTGAATATCTTGCTTCCAAGGATATTCCTTATTTCAGACTGAATTCTGACCGTATGAATCATCTCCAGAAGATCAGCGTGACTGAAAATTCATTTGAACTGACTGATGAGTCTGGAAACACTGTTCATTCCAAAGATATCAAAGCAGTGTGGCACAGGAAGGCCTGGGGAATAGCTATTCCTGAAGAACTGGACGAAGACTACAAAAAAATATTTCTGAATGGGTACGGAAATCTCCGCTATAACCTGATCACTGTTTTGGAAGATATTCCATGGATCAATCCCTTTGAAAATGAAAGAAGAATCGATGGAAGCAAAATGCTGCAGCTGAAAATAGCAGAAGAAAATAATTTGACCATTCCTAAAACCATTTTTTCCAACGACGAACAAAAGATCACTGCTTTTTTTCATGAATTCTGCAATGGTAAAGCAGTCGCAAAACTTCATAGCCTGACCGCTAAAACCATGAATGGAGAGAATCTGATCTCAACCATGATCATTGAAGGAGATACTCTGGAGCATATGGCAGATATTGCTTACTGTCCGATGATCTTCCAGCCCTATATTGATAAAGAATACGAATTAAGAATCGTTTACATAGCCGGAGAATTTTTTACCGGAAAAATCAACAATAGTGAAAATGCAGACTGGAGAGTAGCCCACGGAAATTATGCATGGTCTGCCTATGAGTTGCCGCAAAATGTCAGGGCCGGTCTTGCTTCTATGATGGAGGAAATGGGACTTTATATCGGTGCCATAGATATGATCAAAGGAAAGGACGGAGAATATTATTTCCTTGAAGTAAATCCTCAGGGAGAATGGGGAATGCTCCAGAAAGAACTTGGATTTCCCATCGCAGAAAGAATTGCTGATAACCTTATAAAAAGAATCAATATCCATGAATAAAATACTAATTATTACGCATACTCAAGATAATTTTTCAATCGAAAAAGTAACAGAATACATAGAAAAAAACGGCTGCGAGGTTATTCGCTTCGATGTAGACCTGTATCCTATACAAAATAAACTATCTACTGTATTCCAAGATGGTGAGTGGATGACTGTCCTAGAAACTAAAGAAGCAAAATACCGTCTTGATGATATTACTGCAGTTTGGTACCGGAGAGCTTACAACATCGGAAATGGGGTAAAAGAAGAAATGGATAAAAAGTTCTACGGCGCCGCAATGGGTGAAATCCGCAACACGCTTTTTGGATTTATAGAATCTGTAGATGCTTATGCATTGGGAAAACCGGGAGTTTACAGAAGGCTGGATAGTAAAGAAGAACAGTTGAAAATTGCCGTTAAGCTGGGCCTTAAGATTCCTGAAACCTGTCTTACAAATAATCCTGAAGAAGCCAGACAATTCATCCTTAAACATCAGAATGTAGTGGCTAAAATGCAGACCGGTTTTGCCATCTATGAAGACGGGGTAGAAAGTGTGGTTTTTACCAATGTGGTTAACGAGGATAAACTTGAAGAGCTGGATTCATTGGTGTATTGCCCGATGCAGTTCCAGAAAAAAATAGAAAAGAAAAAAGAATTACGGATTACCATTGTAGGGCAGGACGTGTATGCTTTTGAAATAGATTCCCAGCAGTCTGAAAATGCAAAGGTTGACTGGAGAAAAGACGGTGTGAACCTGCTTACTAAATGGGTGAGAACAGAACTTCCTTCAGATATTGAAGCAAAACTTCTGGAGCTTTTAGATGTTTACAATGTAGATTATGGTGCTATAGACATTATTGTTTCTCCCGAAGACGAATACTATTTCATCGAGATCAATGCCGCAGGTGAATTTTTCTGGTTAGATAATTTAACAGAAGAAAACCTGATCTCGAAAAGTATTGCAGATGTTCTCTGTGACAAGGCTCCAAGACGGAACAATATGGTTATGGCTTAAAAACGGAGTAACTATTTAAACTAAAAAAGTCCTTTTGTGAATCTGAAGGACTTTTTTGATTACTAAAGTGAAAAATTAGGTTTGTTATATGGAACCACGCAGTGATAAAGACCTTCATAATGATAATATTGGTTAAATTAAGTGGAATTCTGCTTTAAAAATCGCAAATTTGCATAAGCAGTTTTTCGTAAAATCTCTACAGGAACAGGAAGAATTGCCGGATAGGAAATATTGTCATATTTTAGTCAGCAATCAAGTAAAATAATTAATGATTTTTGTAACGGGTGCAACCGGAATCCTGGGAAGGGTGATCGTTTTGGAACTTCTGAAAAAAGGAAGAAACGTGCGTGCTTCCAAAAGACCGGGCAGCAATTTAAACGATGTAAGGCATTCTTTTAGCTTCTATACAGAGAATCCCAATGATTTTTTTAATAAGATCGATTGGGTAGATGTAGATTTTGATGATCTTGATTCTCTTCAGAATGCATTAAAAGGGGTAGACGAAGTCTATCACTGTGCCGCAAAAGTAAGCTTCCATCCTAATGATGCAAAAGAAATGTACCATACCAATGTAAAAGGTACGGAAAACCTGCTGTTTGCATGCGAGGGTTCAGAGGTGAAAAAATTTCTGCACGTAAGCACGATTGCTGTTTTGGATATTTTTAATGAAAAGGGAGAATTAGACGAAACTTCAGAATTTAATCCCAAGGAAGAACATTCTGCTTATGCCGTTTCTAAACATCTTGCTGAAATGGAAGTTTGGAGAGCTTCTGCTGAAGGGCTGAACACCATAATCATAAATCCGGGAATGATCATCGGAAGTGGAAACTGGGGACAGAGCAGTGGAGATATATTCCCTACTTTTGAAAAAAATGGCTTTACATTTTCCGGTGGAACAAGTTATATAGACGTAAGAGATGCAGCTCAGATTTCTATTGAGCTCATGGAAAAGAATGCTTTCGGAGAACGTTTTATTCTCATTTCTGAAAATAAAAGATATGCAGAGCTTGGAAAGCAGATCAGATCACAGCTTGGTCTGAAAGAGGCGAAAATCCTCACGAAATCCCAGCTGAATCTGGGGAGATTCGCCAATATACTTTTCGGTTGGCTGATTCCAAAACTGAGAATCATTACAAAATCCAATATTGAATCCATCTCATCACTCAATACCATTACCAATCAGAAAATTAAACAAAAGATTGATTATCAGTTTATTCCTGTGAAGGAAAGTATAGATTTTCATCTTAAAAATTATATTAACGACAAAAAGCTGAATTCATGAACCTTGCAGCGGCAATTATCCTTAAAAATGTAGAAAAACATCCGGTAAAATCAGCGATAGGCTTTAAAAAGAAAGACGAAGCCTGGAAAGAGCTGAGCTGGAAAAAGTTCGGTGAGATTGTTTTTAAAACAGCTAATGCACTAAAAAATGCAGGAATTCAGGAAAATGATAAAGTAGCCATTTATTCAGACAATTCCTCTGAATGGATGATCTTTGATCTGGCTTCAATGGCCATTGGTGCTGTTACCGTACCTGTTTACTCTACCAATAATGCAGAACAGGCAGAATATATCCTTAATGATTCCTCTGCAAAGGCTGTGCTTGTTGGCAGCCAGGAGCAGTACGATGCATGCCTGGAGTTGTTGCAGAAAGAAGATAATCAATTGGAAACTATCATTGTTTCCAAAAAATCTGTTTGGATCAAGAAAGAATTCAATAGCTTTTATCTCGAAGATTTCATTGCAAAATCCTCTCCTAAACTGGAGATCTGCAAAAAAGAATATGACGATACAGCCACGCTGATCTATACTTCCGGAACTACAGGAACGCCCAAAGGTGTGATGCTTACCCATGGAAATTTTATCAAAGCTTTTGACTCCCATTTTGAGTTTTTTAAATTTAAAAATTTTGAAGAAGAGCTGTCATTGGCGTTTCTTCCATTGAGTCATGTTTTCGAAAGGAGCTGGAGTCTGCTGTGTCTATACGGCGGTGCGCGAGTGTATTTCCTGGAAGATCCAAAAAATATTGCCAAAACTCTGGAGGAAGTGAAGCCTACGATGATGTGTGCTGTGCCGAGGTTTTTCCAGAAAGTATATGCCGGAGTTCTGGAAAAAGCAGAAGAAGGCTCATCATTGAAGAAAAAAATCTTCGACTGGGCATTGGCAACAGGATGGCAGACTGCAGAACTGAGAAGAAACGAAAAACAGATTCCTTTTGGATTAAAATTAAAAGAATCCGTGGCAGATATGCTTGTTTTCAGCAAAATTAAAGAAAAAATGGGTGGAAGGCTATGGTTCTTACCGTGTGGAGGAGCCTCTCTTTCACCGGAAGTTACAAAATTCTTCGACTCGGTGGGAATTCACGTAACAGTAGGGTATGGACTGACTGAGACAACGGCGACACTTACACTTTTCCCGTTAACCCATTTTGAGCATGGAACCAGCGGAAAACCTTTACCCGGCGTAGAAATCCGTATTGGAGAAAATGATGAGATCCAGGCCAAAGGAAACGGTATTATGAAAGGCTATTACAATAAGCCCGAAGAAACACAGAAAGTTTTTACGGAAGACGGATGGTTCAAAACCGGAGATGCCGGAAAATTTGATGATAAAGGAAACCTGATCATCACAGACAGAATCAAAGACCTGATGAAAACGTCCAACGGAAAATACGTGGCCCCGCAGCAGATCGAAAACCTTCTTACCAATAATAATTTTATTCAGCAGATCATGCTTGTAGCGGAAGGAAGACAGTTTGTTTCAGCCCTTATTGTTCCTAATTTTGAGTTTCTGCAGGATTTTATGAAGAAAAATAGCATTCCTTTTACCAATTGGGAAGAAGCAGTAAAGAACGAGAAGATCATTGCTTTGTACAAAGACAAAATTAAAGAGCTGCAGATTCACCTGGCGGACTATGAAAAAGTGAAAAAATTTACATTGATGCCTGCTGAATTTGATATCAATACCGGAGAAATCACGCCTACATTGAAGGTCAAAAGAAATGTAGTTCTTAAAAAATATGCAGATATTATAGAGAAAATGTATTAAAATAAAGCTTGATCGACCACAAAAAAGCAAAAGCTTTTAATAAAGGTTTAAGATTAAAATCAAAAATTTTTCAGAAACTTAAGTGGTCTTCAATAGGCAGTTTTATTTTAAATCTAAATAACTAAATGTTAATATTCTTTTGTGCCTTTTGTGGTTAATTAAAAGAGTTTTATTATTTGAATCAAACTATGACAACACAAGAATTTCTAGGAAAACAAAATTTCACCATCCATACTCAGACAGTTTCAGAAAGCTGCCCGTCCAACATTGCCCTGATCAAATACTGGGGTAAATATGATAATCAGATTCCTGCCAACCCAAGCATCAGTTATACCCTGAATCATTGTAAAACCAATACTTCTATAGAATTTCTGGCAGGTGAGCCTTTCTCTGTACAAACTTTCCTATCAGGAAATGAAGAAGTGAAATTTGCTGAAAAGATAGAAAAATATTTCAAAAATATCGAACAGTATCTTCCCTGGATCCTAAAAGGAAAATACATCATCAGAACAGAAAATACCTTTCCCCACAGTTCCGGGATTGCGAGTTCTGCTTCTGGGTTCGGAGCCATTGCCAAATGCCTGATGAGGCTGGATGCAGAATTTTCAGAAGATCAATCTGAAGAAGAGTCATTAAGAAAAGCTTCATTCCTGGCCAGATTGGGAAGCGGAAGTGCATGCAGAAGCCTATACAACGGTTTGGTAGTCTGGGGAACATCCGATGAGGTAGAAGAAAGTTCAGACCTGTTTGCGGTAAAATATCCTGATACAGAAATTCATGATATATTTAAAAACTTCAATGATTGGGTCTTGCTGATCCATGAAGGGCAGAAAAGTGTCTCTTCAACAGTAGGACACGGCCTGATGAACACCAATCCTTATGCTGAAAGAAGATTCCAGGAAGCAAGAGAGAATTTTGTTCCTATGAAAGAGATTTTAAAGAGTGGTGATATGGAACGTTTTATCAAATTGGTAGAACATGAAGCGCTTACACTGCATGCCATGATGATGATGAGTGATCCTGCCTTCATTCTGATGAAAACCGGAACCATGGAAGTGATCAATAAGGTCTGGGATTTTAGAAGAGAAACAGCTCTTCCATTATTCTTTACACTGGATGCAGGAGCCAATGTTCATCTTCTATTCCCGAACAACGGATCTGAAGATACAATTAAAGCATTTATCGAAACAGAATTACTGCAGCATACCCAGAAAAATGGAGTAGTAAAGGACATAATGAAATTTTAAAAAATAAAGAATGAATATCTGCTTGATTTGCTAAATCTGCGAGAGACTTTTACACTCGCAGATTTAGCAGATCAAGCAGATTCTTTTAAGACAAGGAAAGTTTGATCAAAATTATTGAAAAGGTGCATTCAGGAAATCATTGAAAGGTTTCATAAGCTTAAAAATCTTAGTCATGTTTTTTATGGCATTTTTATCCAGAATTTCCTCATCTTTCAGATCATAAACCACAATAAAATTCTTTAATTTCAAATATTCACCCATTGGATCTTCTTTTTCAAATCCCTGGGGAACTTTTTTCAGCTTATCATCCTGATCCAGTTCCGGAAAATGCTTTTTGAATTCTTTTTGATTAATTATTTTAATAAAATCATCTCCATACAGCGAAATTTCTTTCCTTACTTCCTTCAGGACAGAAGATTCGGGCATATAAATGCCGCCTGCCAGAAAAGATTTTCCCGGTTCCATATGAAGATAATAACCTCCTTTCTGGCTGCCCTTACCCATACCGAGAGATGCTCCGAAATTGGTTTTGTAAGGCGATTTGTCTTTTGAAAATCGGGTGTCTCTGTAAATTCTGAATAGTGATTTTTTGCCGTCAATTTTTCCCAATTCTTCATCAAAACCAGACATTTCTTTGATCAATCCGTCAAGGAAGGCTATAACATTTTCCTGTGCTTCCGTGTAAATGGCTTTATTTTCATTAAACCATTCACGGTTATTATTAATAGTGAGATTTTTTAGAAAGGTCAGGGTTTCCGGCTTTATAATATTCATGTTTTTAATGTTTAATATGATAGTTGTTGAATTATTAAACCAAGTTAAAAAATAAACTTATGCTGACCAAAATTATTGGCTGGCCAATTCTTTAAACAAAAAGGAAAATATTTCTGCAGTTAAAAAAATAATCGTAACTTAAAATAGCCTAAATGTAAAAGTAGACTATGCTTAATTATGGATTAAATAAATACCTAAAACAGTGTGCTTAAGGGAAAAAATCTGGATTAAGTAGAAAAATGTTTTTTAAAGAAAAATTTACCATGAATAGTATTATTTTTGAAAATTCATAAATAATACCGAAAAAATCAATCCAATTTAATAAAAAAAAATAATGTTTAACATGTTTTTAACGCAGGCCGTGTTTTTTTGGATTTAATTTTTTAAAAATTAAGAAAATATTAAAGGATTCTGAATTAAAGTTTACATATTTAAAACTTTATTCAAAAACAAATCAAATATTTGTTGTATCTTTGCAAAAATTTTAAAATATTTAATGAATTTATTTACGGAGTCCAATTTAAGTCCTGATATCCTTAAGGCAGTTGGCGAACTGGGTTACGAAAGCCCGACAGAAATCCAAAAACAGACTATCCCTTTCATTCTTTCAGATATTCGCGATTTGATCGCACTTGCGCAGACAGGGACAGGCAAAACAGCAGCGTTTTCGCTTCCGATTTTGGATATGATTGACGAAACGAGTCGCAAAATCCAATTTTTGGTCCTTTGTCCGACACGGGAATTATGTCTTCAGATTTCTAAAGACATAAAAAATTATTCCAAGTACATGAAAGACATCAAAACCACAGCGGTTTACGGTGGAAGCAGTATTATGGATCAGATTCGCTCTTTAAAGGACAAACCACAAATTATTGTAGGTACTCCAGGAAGAGTAATCGACCTTATCAACAGAAAAGCACTTGATTTTTCTGCTATTCATTGGTTAGTTTTAGACGAAGCTGATGAAATGCTTTCAATGGGTTTCAAAGATGAGTTGGAAACAATTTTAAGTGAAACACCAGACACGAAGCAGACTTTCTTATTCTCGGCAACGATGAACAAAGAAGTGGAGAGAATTTCTAAAAATTATCTTACCAGCCCGCACCGTATTTCTGTAGGTTCTATTAACGAGGTTAAAAAGAACATTAAGCATGAATATTATGTGGTAGGTTACCGTCAGAAAAAAGAAGCTCTTAAGAGATTAATTGACGCAAACCCTAACCAGTATTCTATTCTTTTCTGCAGAACAAGAATGGAAACTCAGGAAGTTGCAGATTTCCTAATGCAGAATGGTTATGCAGCGGATGCTCTTCACGGAGATCTTTCCCAGGCGCAGAGAGATACGGTAATGAAGAAATTCAGACTGAAAAACATTGATATCCTGGTAGCAACCGACGTTGCCGCAAGAGGATTGGATGTAAACTCTTTAACGCACGTTATCCATTATTCCTTACCTGATGATCCGGAAGTATTCGTTCACAGAAGCGGAAGAACCGGTAGAGCTGGAAAAGACGGTATTTCAATGGCTTTAATCAAGCCGGAAGAAAGCAGAAAGCTGAAGCAGATCAAATCTGCAACAAAGATCGATATTGTAGAAAAATTTATTCCGACAGGTGATGATATTATCAAAGCTCAGGTTGGAGGTGTTTTTGAAAAGCTATTTACAGAGCATGAAGCTGATATCTTTGAATTTAACGACAGTTTAATTCCGGATCTAAGCGCTTTCACTAAAGAAGAATTGGTTCATAAGTTGTTACAGTTCCAGTTGAAAGATCTTGCAATGTACTACAAAGATAAGCATGACCTTGTTGAGCAGAAGTTCAGCAGCAGGGATGATGATTATTCAAGAAGAGACAGAGGACGCGACAGAGACAGAGATAGAGGAAGAGACCGTGGCGAACGAGACAGCAGAGGAAGCAGAGAGCGTGGTGGAAAACCTAGAAGAAAGGACGAGAATATGGTAAGATTCTTTTTCAATCTTGGGAAAAAAGACCAGTTGAAAAAGCTTGATGTATTAGATATCATTAATAAAGCAACAGCCGGAAAAAGCAAGAAAAGAGCGGAAATCGGTGATATTGAAATTCTAGAGAAATTCTCTTTCTTTGAAGTGGAAAAATCATTCCAGGAAAATGTAATGAGTAATATTCCTTCAATGAAATTTAAAGGAAAAGAAATGAGAGCTGAAGTAGCAAACTAAGGCGCCTCAAGATATATTAAACCGGCTTTTGGCCGGTTTTTTTATTTGATAATCAGGTGTTAACCTAATGTTAACAAAACTTAATGTTATATTGTTTCAGGGCAAATCCTTTTTTAGGAAATTTGCACTCAAATTATAAATACATAAAAATGGGAATTGGTAATATTTTCCACGCTTTTCAACCAAAAGATAAAATCTTCTTTGTGCTTTTTGAAAAAGTAACGGAGAACCTAGTGGCAATGTCTGAAGACTTTAATCACGGTATCAAAGATTTCGATCTTAACGATGATACAATGTTAAAAAGAATGAGTGACTACGAGCATAAAAACGACGAACTTACCCATGAGATCTTTGTTGAATTAGGAAAAAACTTCATTACGCCGTTCGACCGTGAAGATATTCACACCCTGGCAACCGGCCTTGATGATATCGCTGATTACATCTACGCTTCCACAAAATACATCTTCCTATACAAATCGCCTGAAATGAAGGCTTATTCAGATTTTTCATTATTGATCCACAAAGCTTGTCTTGAGATCCAGAATGCTATGAAAAACCTTAAAGGCTTTAAGAATATGGACCAGGTAAAAGAAGCGTGCATCAAAGTAAACTCTATTGAAAACATTGCAGATGATCTGCTTTCCAACTCAATGGTAGATCTTTTTGAAACTAATGATGCCATTAACATTATCAAAGTTTCATCTGTACTTAATTATCTTGAAATAGTAACTGACAAGGCAGAAGATGTTGCCAATACAATTGAGAACATCATGATTAAATACGCTTAAACAATTATAACTCACAGAAATGGAATTTCCGATTTTACTTACGGTTATTATTGCTTTGGCTTTAATTTTCGATTATATTAATGGTTTTCATGATGCAGCCAATTCAATTGCAACTATTGTTTCTACAAAGGTTTTAACTCCTTTTCAGGCTGTACTTTGGGCAGCACTCTGGAACTTCGCAGCATTTTTTATTGCAGCCTATATTATTGGCGAATTTAAAATTGGTAATACCATTGCCAAAACCGTTAATGAGAATTTTATCAACCTTGAAGTTATATTTTCAGGTCTTATCGCAGCTATTGCATGGAACCTTTTAACGTGGTGGTTTGGAATCCCTTCCTCATCGTCACATACCTTAATTGGTGGATTTTTGGGAGCAGCACTGATGAATGCTTTCATGCTGGACTATCATGATGTGGTAGCAGCACAACCCAATTTAGGCTTCTTTGAGACATGCAAGCATGCTCTTCATCAGGTAACGACACAGAGTGTTGTAAAATTTGACAAAGTAATTCCTATTTTCCTGTTCATTTTTATGGCACCGGTAATAGGGATGATTATTTCAATCATTATTACGTTAATCATTGTTCACTTATACAAAAAGTCAAATCCGCATAAGGCAGATCAGTCTTTCAAAAGATTACAGCTGGCTTCTTCAGCTTTATTCAGCTTAGGACACGGACTGAATGATGCCCAGAAAGTAATGGGAATCATCGGGGCGGCCCTGATCTACTATCATGTTGAGATGCTGCAGGATCCCGTATACCTGAACATTCCTTCAGCAGGAAGGTTTGATTACTTTGCGGAACATTACCTTTGGGTTCCTTTAGTTTCTTTCCTTGCAATTGGTTTAGGAACTATGAGCGGAGGATGGAAGATCATCAAAACGATGGGAACTAAAATTACAAAAGTAACTTCTCTTGAAGGAGTAAGTGCTGAAACTGCGGGAGCAATCACATTATTCATCACGGATCACTTTGGTATTCCTGTATCTACCACGCATACGATTACAGGTTCTATCATCGGTGTTGGATTAACGAAAAGGGTTTCTGCTGTAAGATGGGGAATCACAGTAAGCCTTCTTTGGGCTTGGGTACTTACAATCCCAATTTCAGCAATTGTTGCAGGAATTACTTACCTTATAGTAACATTTCTGACTTAATTTAAAAGTTCAACAAATAATATAAACTTTGTCCTTCGGGACGAAGTTTTTTGTTTTATAAAGCCTCGAAAAATTGTATTTTTGTTCAAACTATTAGATTTTATGGAATTTTTAGACAGATACCAGCAGATTGTTGCTGAAGCCATTACTAAGTATACTTTCAAAGACAAGCCCGCAGAACTCTATGATCCGATGAACTACATCATTTCCCATGGCGGAAAGCGTCTTCGTCCTATTATGGTACTGATGGCCTGCGATCTGTTCGGAGGAGATCTTAAACAGGCAATAAAACCTGCACTGGCCATTGAATTTTTCCATAACTTCACTCTTATCCATGACGATATTATGGATGAGGCTCCTTTAAGAAGGAATAAACCTACTATCCATACCCTTCATGGCATCAATGTGGGGATTCTTTCCGGTGACGGACTGATGCTGAAAGCTTATAAGTTTTTTGAAGATCTTGAGCCTGAAATTTTCAAGGCATGTATCAGGATTTTTACCCATACAGGACTTCTTCTTTGTGAGGGACAGCAGTACGATATCAATTTTGAAACTCAGGAGAATGTAACGTATGATGACTACATCAGAATGATTACTTATAAAACAGGAGTTCTGAGCGCATCTTCCTTTGAAATAGGAGCACTTATTGCAAAAGCTAATTTTAAAGATGCCAAAGCTATATTCAATTTTGGAAAACATATCGGTATTGCTTTCCAGATCATGGATGATTATCTTGATGTATTTGGAGACCAGGCTCAGTTTGGAAAGAAGCATGCCGGGGATATTTATGAAAATAAAAAAACGGTGCTCTATCTTTTAGCCAGAGAACATGCCACAGAGGAAGAAAGAAGGGAACTAGACCATTGGTACGGCAAGAAAACCGATAATATTGATAAAGTATATGGAGTAGAAAAGATCTTCAGAAGAGCCAAAGTGGATGAAAAAGCATTGCGCCTGATCGAAAAGCATAACGAAATAGGACAAAGCTACCTGGAGAAGATCAATATTCCTGAAGAAAAAAAGAAGCCTTTTATAGAGCTGGCTAATTATCTGTTGAGAAGAGAAAGCTAAAGAAAGGTAGTAGGAATTAGGTCTAGGGTTGTTGATAGCAGTTTCCTGAGCCTTGATTTCTAAGCCCTAATCCCATATTAATGAAATTCAGAACTGAAGTTGACATTCCCGAGTCAGAAAAAAAGATTGATGTTGAAGATAAAATATTTTCAATAGGATCCTGTTTTGCTTCAGAAATGACAGATTTGCTGGGTCAGGGACAGCTTCAGACGGTCAATAATCCGTTCGGAACTATTTTTAATCCGTTTTCGATCAGTAATGCCGTTAAAAGGCTTCATGATTCAGAGTTTTATACAGAAGATGAGCTGATCACTTTTAATGACGAATTTATCTCCCTGGACCACCACAGCAGCTTCGACAGAAGATACGTCCATCAAACTCTGGAAAGAATCAATGCGGGAATAGAAGTGGGAAACAGGTTTCTGCAGGATGCAGGTTGGGTGATTATCACGTACGGAACTTCATTTATTTATGAATTTATCCCAAAGAAAAAACTAGCTGCCAACTGTCACAAAATCCCACAGAAGTTTTTTGAAAAACGGTTGCTTTCCCATCAGGAACTTACAGATTCCATCTACAATACGGTTTTAAACCTGAAAGATATCTGCAGGGATGATGTACAGATCCTGTTTACCGTGTCACCCGTACGTCATACTAAGGATGGAATGAGTGAGAATCAACTCAGCAAATCCAAACTGATCACTGCTGTGCATGAAGCGCTTTTGCAGCTGGAAAACTGCCATTATCTGCCTGTTTATGAAATAATGATGGATGATCTTCGTGATTACCGTTTTTATAAGGAAGATATGATCCATCCGACATCGCAGGCGGTCAATTACATCTTTGATAAATTCGGGGAAGCCTATTTTTCTGATGAAACAAAAAGTTTTATCAAAGAAAATTTTAAGATTAATAAAGCACTGGAACATAGAACTGATGATGATAAGGATCCAAAGTATATCGAGTTTAGAGAGAAATTAGACCGTAGAATTGAGTCCCAGAGGGAAAAAGTAAGGCATAAAATTTTTATAAATGATTGATTTCACGAACCTCAGTTATTTGAAATCAGGAAACGAAAAACAGAAAAGAGCTTATGAAGTTCTTGAAAAATATCAGGTCTTTGAGAAATTAAAGCCCTATTCTCCAATTCTTGCCGGAACAATTCCGATTGAAATTGATATTGAAAACAGTGATCTGGATATCATTTGTGAAGTTGATCTTGAATTTGAAGAAGATTTTCTAAATGACATCATGTCTAACCGATTAATTTCTGCAGATATTGAAGTGAAAATTGAGAATATCATTGTTAACGGAGAAAAAAGCATTATTCTGAACTTTATGCTGGAAGAATTTCCAATAGAGATTTTCGGACAGAACAAACCCTCACTTGAACAGAATGCTTACCGTCATATGCTGGCTGAATATAGAATATTAAAACAAAAAGGAACAGATTTTAAACATAAAATAATAGAACTTAAGAAACAGGGAATTAAGACTGAACCGGCTTTCGGTTTACTGATGGATTTGAAAAACCCGTATGAAGATCTGTTAAAATTTTAAGACAATGATTGATACACATACCCATTTATACGCTGAAGAGTTTGATGATGACAGAAAAGAAGCTATTCAAAGAGCTATAGATAAAGGAATCACAAAATTTTATCTTCCTGCCATTGATTCGGAATCCCATGAAAAGATGCTGCAGCT
The DNA here is from genome assembly GCF_051400735.1 of Chryseobacterium hilariae. Classification (NCBI taxonomy): domain Bacteria; kingdom Pseudomonadati; phylum Bacteroidota; class Flavobacteriia; order Flavobacteriales; family Weeksellaceae; genus Chryseobacterium; species Chryseobacterium hilariae. The sequence goes on along the minus strand of NZ_JBLFFJ010000003.1, from coordinate 167,593 downwards.
GGAATCTGAATACCCAGGACAGATCATTTCCATGATGGGACTTCATCCATGCTATGTAAAACCTGAATCCTGGCAAAAAGAGCTTGATATTGTTAAAAATTACCTGGAAGAAAAGGATTTTCCGGCGATAGGAGAGATTGGGATCGACCTTTATTGGGATAAAACAACGCTGGATATCCAGATTAAGGCTTTTGAACAGCAAATCGACTGGGCCATAGAAAAGGATCTTCCTATCGTGATCCATACAAGAGAAAGCTTCGATGAAACATTCGAGGTCCTTGAAAGAAAAAAACACCCGAAGCTTCGTGGGATTTTCCACTGCTTTTCAGGAGATCTGGAACAGGCAAAACGTGCCATAGACCTTAATTTTATATTGGGAATAGGCGGAGTGGTTACATTCAAAAACGGGAAAATAGATCAGTTTCTGAACGAAATTCCTCTAGATAAGATCGTCCTGGAAACAGATTCACCTTATCTGGCCCCGGTTCCGCACAGAGGAAAAAGAAATGAAAGCTCTTACCTGGACCTCGTAGCCGGAAAACTGGTGAATATCTATGGAAAGGATTTTTCTGAAATTGATGCGATAACTACTGAAAATGCCCATCAATTATTTGGTGTAAAAGAAGAGAATTGATGGTAATGAAAACCATTCTATCAATTAGCTTGTAAACATAAAAAGCCCTTTCGTTGGAAAGGGCTTTCGTATTATTTTTTTCTGGTGAAATTTTTATTCTTAGGCTTCTTGAAACTCGTTGGAGTGCTGCCTGCAGGCTTATTGTTATTATTCTGTGGTTTTGGAGATCTTGGAGGTCTCCTGTCGCCACCGGCTGCCATAGGTTTATTATTAGAATCCCTTTTCTGTGCTACCAGGTTATCAGTATGGAAAGGATGATCTTTTACTACGGGAATTTTCTTCCCGATCAGTTTCTCCGTATTTCTTAAATTTAAAAGGTCAAGATTGTCTACGAAAGAAATTGAAGATCCTTCAGCTCCCGCTCTTCCCGTTCTTCCGATTCTATGAACATACGTTTCAGAAACATCAGAAAGTTCGAAATTGATCACATATTTAAGTTCATCGATATCAATACCTCTTGCAGCGATGTCTGTAGCGACCAGAATCCTTGTTTTTCCGGATTTAAAATTATTTAGGGCATTCTGCCTTGCATTTTGAGATTTATTCCCATGAATAGCCTCTGCTGAGATATTATCCTTCTGCAGTTTTCTTGCAATTTTGTCAGCACCGTGTTTCGTTCTCGAAAATACCAGTACAGAATCTGCAATATCGTTCTCTAAAATATGGGAAAGAAGGTTCAGCTTATTGTCTTTTTCAACAAAATAAACCGATTGCTTGATCGTTTCTGCAGTGGAAGAAACCGGAGTTACTTCTACTTTTACAGGATTATTCAGGATAGAGTCTGCCAGTTTCTGGATTTCAGAAGGCATTGTCGCTGAAAAGAATAAAGTCTGTCTTCTCTGCGGAAGAAGTTTGATGACTCTTTTTACATCATGTACAAAGCCCATATCAAGCATTCTGTCTGCCTCATCTAGAACAAAGATTTCAATATTCTTTAAGCTGATGATACCCTGAGCGATAAAATCCAGAAGTCTGCCGGGGGTTGCTACCAGAATATCGATGCCTTTTCTTAAGGCAGCCTCCTGATTTCCCTGTTTTACACCTCCGAAAATAACGAGCTGTTTTAGCGGCAGGTATTTCCCGTATGCATTAATATTTTCCTCGATCTGTATGGCAAGTTCTCTTGTCGGCGTTAAGATCAGGGCTTTTATATGATTATTTTTGGTCTTGTTTTTTGATAAATTCTGAAGAATAGGAATAGCAAACGCCGCTGTCTTTCCTGTTCCTGTCTGTGCACATCCTAAAAAGTCGCTGCCTTTTAAGATTTCAGGGATAGATCTCTCCTGAATGGGCGTGGGATTAGTATATCCCTGTTCTTCAATTGCTTTTGCAATAGGTTCTATTAAGTTTAGGTCTGTAAAATTCAAATGAACTGTTTTTTTAATTTAAAATAAAATTCCCTCAATGTGAAGGAATTATACGATGCAAAGGTAGTCTAAATATTTTTAAACGGATTATTTTACTTTTGTCCACTGTTGATTGTGTCTCAGTTCTTCAATGAACATATACACTTCTCTCAGTTTTTCAGTTCCTCTTTTGCCGTAGTCTTCTACGTTTTTGGAAGTTCCGTCAGTAAAATTAATTCTCAGATATGATGTCGACAGATCCGTAATATTTCTTGTTCCGTATTTGTCTTTTAGATTTTTCACGTCAAGACCATTCAGTAGAGAAACCAATTTGTTATAATCTGCTTCCTTGATCACCCCTTTAAAAGTTCCTTCACGCGGTTTTGAAAATTCACCTTTTGAAAAATCTTTTGAGAAATTAAAATGTTCCGCTTCCAGTATGGCTGTTCTGTCCGGATTGATGGTCATCGTGAAAATAGGGCAGGATCCGAAACATGCTCCTGCTTCATATTCAATTTTAGCATATTTTGAATCGGTTTTCTGGGTTGTGCAGGAAAATAAGAATATAAATGCACAAAGACTTAGTATATATTTCATAGCGGATGCTTTCTCTGGTTTCTTTCAATAATTATTCCAAATGCAGAACAGTCTCAGTAGAAGCTATTCCAGAGATGAAACACAACAGCCTTTGGTGAATGATAATCTTAGCAGTACAGAATCGTTATCGATTGATTCATAATGCTTTGTTCTCTTTTTTGAAGAGCTGTAATGGGAATAGTTTTTTATTTCGCCTTTGTCAAACATGATTTTATTTTTGAAGAACAAAGGTTCCATGTCATAAAGGATATTGTTGTTGAAATCCTCATCGCTGTTGGTCACATCCAGTTCAATGATTCCCAGATTCGTTTTTGTTTTATTATTGCGGATAAGATTGTACTTATAATGAGTTAGGTTATTTTCAGCTTTCTTTTCAACCAGTTCTAATATCTGATCGGTTTTTACCTTTTTCCTTTTCCTGATTTCAGCTATTTCCGACTCCAAAGGAATGTCACCGGTGAAATAATCAAAATTTCCGGGTTTGATCTCTTTACTTTCATCCTTGATGGAAACAGGAAGTACAGGATTGGTTTTTTTGTTTAAATTATAAATAATCCCATTTCTACTGTTGTTAAAATACAGAACAGAGAGATCCGTTTCATTTGTGTAATATTCTATAATATCGCTCACCTCATTATCCGTACCATGACCCTCGGCCTTCTTGTAAGTAAGTTTATATTTCAACCTCTTGTTGAACTCATACTTAAAGAATGCCTTATGGTTTAAAGGAGCCGCCTCATCCTGTTTGGATGTTTCCATGAATGAAAAGCTGTCCTGAGCATAAGTCAGGGCAGGCAGGAGAAATGAAACAAAAATAACAGCAGGTGCTGTTATTTTTTTTAATGAGTGTATCATCTTTTAGCCGTGAAGTTTTTTCCAGATTGCGTCTTTCAGTTCTACAAGGCCTTCTCCCGTAACGCCGGAGAAAAATAACGGCTTTCTGTTTTCAGGGAATTCAGCAGAAATTTCTTTTTTCAGCTCATCATCCAGAAGATCGGATTTTGAAATAGAAATGATGAAATCTTTATCCAAAAGTTCAGGATTGTATTCCGTTAATTCATTTTCCAGAATTTTAAACTCCTGGAAATGACTTTCAGAATCAGCCGGAATTAAGAATAATAAGATGGAATTTCTTTCAATATGTCTTAAAAACCTGTGTCCCAAACCTTTTCCTTCAGCAGCGCCTTCAATGATTCCCGGAATATCAGCCATTACAAATGATTTGTAATTTCTGTAGTCCACGATACCAAGATTGGGGGTCAGAGTTGTAAATGCATAATTCGCGATCTTAGGTTTTGCAGCAGATACGGACGCAAGAAGGGTAGATTTTCCGGCATTTGGAAAACCGACTAACCCTACATCGGCTAAAATTTTAAGCTCGAAAACAACAAAGCCTTCCTCGCCATCCATTCCCGGTTGCGCGTATCTTGGAGTCTGGTTGGTAGAAGATTTGAAATGCTCGTTTCCTTTTCCTCCTTTTCCTCCCTGCATCAAGATAATTTCCTGCTTGTCTTCAAGGATTTCGCCGATAATTTCTCCATCTTCATTTTTCGCGATAGTTCCAATCGGAACATCGATATAAATATCATCACCGTCAGCACCGGTCAGCTGGTTTTTCGCTCCGTTTTCACCACGGTCAGCTTTTATGTGACGGGTGTATCGAAGTGGAAGTAAAGTCCATTCCTGAGCATTTCCTCTCATAATGACGTGTCCGCCACGGCCTCCGTCACCTCCATCCGGACCACCTTTAGGAATATATTTTTCACGGCGGAGGTGGGCAGAACCAGCACCTCCGTGTCCGCTTTTACAATGGATCTTTACGTAATCTACAAAGTTAGACATATAGTTTGTGTTGCGGGTTGCGGCTTATGGGATTCGAATTTTTCCAATCCCGTACACCCTATCCCGATTATTTAATTTTTTCGACTTCAGCGAAAAGCTTTTGGGAAATTTCGTCAATTTCTCCTACGCCGTTTACTTCAACATATTTTCCCTGCTGCTTGTAAAGTTCGGCAACTTCTGCTGTTTTAGTGTAATATTCTTTAATTCTGTTTTCAATGATTTCTACATTGCTGTCGTCAGATCTTCCGCTGGTTTCCCCTCTTTTCAGAAGTCTTTCCACTAAAGTTTTGTCCTCTACCACCAATGAAAGACAGATATCAATCTTGTCGTTCAGCTCTTCTGCCACAATTTTTTCCAAAGCTTCCGTCTGGGCAGTAGTTCTTGGATAGCCATCAAAGATAAATCCGTTGGTATCGGTAGGTTTTCTGAGCTCATCGATCAGCATATCCGTTGTTACCTGATCCGGAACCAGTTCTCCCTTATCGATGTAAGACTTAGCCAGTTTTCCAAGCTCGGTATCATTTTTCATGTTGTATCTGAAAAGGTCGCCTGTTGAAATCTGTTTTAAATTGAATTTTTCGATCAGGTTTTGAGCTTGCGTTCCTTTTCCACTTCCTGGAGGGCCGAACAGAACAATGTTTATCATAATGTTGATTCGCTTGCAGCTTCCGGCACTAAGCTTTCAGCCTTTAGCTTTTTTAGTTAATATTTACTTTATTTCGATTTTAATATTTAAAGCTAATGGCTAATAGCCAAAAGCTAGTAGCAGTAATTAATGGTTGATCTGTCCCTCTTCCAGCTGATACAGATTTGAAAGGTTTCTCCCTAATTCATCATAATCAAGACCATAACCAAGAACAAATTTATTTGGAATCTCTTTTCCGATATAATCCAGCTTGAAATCTTTTTTGTAAACATCAGGCTTCAGTAAGAATGAAGCCAGCTTTACAGATTTCGGACGCTGTGTTTCCGTGAAATATTTGAACAGACTCTCAACCGTATTTCCTGTATCCACAATATCTTCTACAAGAATAATGTGACGGTCTTTTACGTCTTTAGTCAGCTCCATTTTCTGGTAAACAATCCCTGTAGACTCTGTTCCTGCATACGAACTCATTTGGATGAAAGCAATTTCGCATTCGCCCGGATAGTATTTTAAAAGATCTGAGAAGAACATGATCACCCCGTTCAGAACCCCGATGAAAACAGGAACCTCGTCTTTGTAATCTTCATAAATCCTTAACGCTGTTTCTTTTACAATTTCCTGAATTTCGGCGTCCTTCAGATAAGGAACGAAAGTTTTGTCGTGAACTTTAATGCTTTCCATAAAAAATTTTAGTAGTCGGCAAAGTTACGGATTTTTGATTAAAATCTTTTGTACTTTTATTCCGGATTTAATAAACATATCATTTAAAAAGATTATCTTGAGATAATTCATCTTTAAAAACTTTAATTAACGTAAAACATCCAGGAAAATCTTCAGTTTACAGGTCCTTTACATAAATGGAATTCTGATCCCATAATTTATCTCATTGTAAAAATATTAGGCTTTTGAGTTATTTACATTAGTTTTTTATATGAAGATTTAATGTTTTTTATATGAAAAAAATGAATAATTAATAATTTTATATCTTTGCATTTCTAAAACCTAATTATACGACATGTAGGATTCAATTTCTTTCCGATTTTATCAAACAGTGGCCAAAGCGCTGCTGATGTTTAACTATTACTAAGAAAGAAATAATGATTTTACTTCAAAATATAACTTACGGGTTTCCGGGAGGGGATCTCCTTTTTAATTCAATTAATTTAACCATACAACCTCACACCGTATCGGCATTAGCAGGAAGCAACGGTATTGGGAAATCTACACTCCTGAAGATTATGGGTCAGGAGATTCAACCTTTGGAAGGAAATGTAACTGTTAAGGGTGATGTATACAATGTTCCGCAGATGTTTGGAAATTTTGATCATCTGACTGTTGCTGAATGTCTTAAAATTGATAAAAAGCTGAATGCTCTTCAAAAGATCGCAAGTGGCGAAGTGGATGAAGCCTATTTTGAAATTTTAAATGACGACTGGGACATTGAGGAACGCTGCCAGAATGCATTAAATTACTGGAAGCTTGAAGACCTGGAATTAAGTCAAAAACTGGAAAGCTTAAGCGGAGGACAGAAAACAAAGGTTTTTCTGGCTGGTATTCAGATCAGTCAGCCGGACATTATTATTCTGGATGAGCCTACGAATCACCTCGATCTGGAAGGACGAAATCTGTTATATAATTTTATTGAAAAAACAAATTCGACTGTTGTGATTGTGAGTCATGACCGTACTTTGCTGAATTTGGTCGATGCTATTTTTGAATTAAGCAATCAGGGAATTTCTACCTATGGTGGAAATTATGACTTTTATGCTGAACAGAAAGAAATAGAGCAGGAAGCCCTCCAGAACGATATTCATGCTAAGGAAAGGGCCCTGAAAAAGGCAAAAGAAAAGGAGCGGGAAACGATAGAACGCAAACAGAAACTGGATGCAAGAGGAAAACAGAAGCAGGAAAAATCCGGCGTAGCGAGAATTATGATGAATACTCTCCGGAATAATGCTGAAAAAAACACTTCCAGATTAAAAGGTGTTCATGCTGAAAAAATCAGCGGTATTTCCGGTGATCTTCGCGATCTGCGTTCTTCACTGAAAAATTCCGATCAGATGAAAGTGAATTTCAATGATTCCAATCTGCATTCCGGAAAAATTCTGATCAGTGCGGAAGATATTAATTTCAAATACGGACATGAAAACCTCTGGAAAAATAACATAAGTCTTGAGATCAGGAGTGGTAACAGAATTTCTATCAAGGGCTCAAACGGATCGGGGAAAACAACTTTGATAAAACTGTTGTTGGGAGGTTTGCAACCAACTGTTGGAGATATTTCGAGATCAGAATTTAATACGATTTACGTTGATCAGGAATATTTCTTGATTGGACAGGAAGTTAGTGTCTATGATTTTGTACAGCAATTTAATAATGGTGCAATGCAGGAATCTGAAGTGAAAACTCTGTTGTCCAGATTTCTGTTTGGAAAAGAAGCCTGGGATAAGAAATGTGGAGTGCTGAGCGGAGGAGAACGTTTGAGACTGCTTCTCTGCGGACTTTCTATAAGCAGTACAGCGCCTGATGTTATGATCCTGGATGAGCCGACGAATAATTTGGATCTGCAGAACGTGGAAATTTTAACCGCATCTATTAAAGATTATAAAGGAACACTGTTGGTGATTTCGCATGATGAGATATTTCTTGAGGAAATCGGGGTGGAAAGGGAGATTGTTTTAGATTAAATAGAAGCATTATATCCTGGTGTTTTATGCTCTCGCGGATTTTGCAGATTGGGCAGATGCCTACGTGGTATTTTTGTCATTGCGAGGAGCGTAGCGACGAAGCAATCTCTTCTAATGTTGACATGGAATAGAATTAGATTGCTTCACCTGCGGTTCGCAATGACAATAGAGATTGCATTGGTTGAAAAATTCCCACAGATTCACTGATGACACGATAATGTTATAAATGCTTTAAAATCCACTGGTATATATCATTGAAGACATCTTCCCGGATTTCCTCATTTAATATTTCATGTCGCATTTCGGGATAGATTTTCGTATTTACATCTTTAAATCCATCCTGCTTCAAATGATTGACGGTCTGTAACACGCCTTTGCTGAAATCACCTATCGGATCATTCTGTCCGCTGATAAACAGAAAAGGAAAAGACTTTGAAATAGTGTTTGCCCAGCTTCTTGCTGTAGCCTTTTTGTAAATACTGAACAGCGCATAAAACGCGTTATTGGTAAAAGGAAGTCCGCAAAGCCCGTCTTCAGAAAAAGCTTTTCTGTTGGCCGGGTTCAGGCTGAGCCAGCTTGTATCACTGAAATCCGGATCTTTTTTAAAATGCTTGTTATTGACAATATTGAAAAGAGTATTGAGATAAGTCGGATAATGCGGTGCTATTTTGTTCGCTAATGAAAGATAACCTTTTATCAGACTGATGCCGGTCAGGGGGCCTCCTGTTCCTGTAATAACAGCTCCGGTAAATTGGCTGCCGATTTTCTGAAGAAGACAACGTGTAACAAATGATCCCATAGAATGTCCAAGAACGAAGTGGGGAACATCCGGATATTGTTGGTGAAGATATTTACTCACTGCTTCAGCATCTGAAATAAGTTTTTCATCAGGTTGGTCCAGCTGGAAAAACCCGATGTCTTTTTTGTCTTTCACAGATTTTCCATGTCCCAGATGATCATAGGTGATTACAGCCAAACCCCGGTCGGCAAAATAACTGGCAATTTCAGCATATCTTCCGCTGTGTTCCTGCATACCGTGAATGATGAGCATAGTAGCTTTTACAGGAACTGCATCGGGAGTGAATAGAGTGTGGAAGAGCTTTACTTCGCTTGAGGAAGATGGGGAGAGAAAGGATGATTTTTGTGATGCCATATTGGGTTGTCTTTGTTGTTTCAGATGACAATCAAAGATACTGAATTAATAATTTCCTTTTTTACATGAAATATTTTGGACCGTCTATCATGATAAAGAAATTTTTATATAATAAGCACATGATTTTCACTCTACAAAAAAATAAATTTCTCTCATAATTTGCCCACCCTATTTTTAAAAAGTAATTTTGCATGAATCTAAAATAAAAGTAAAATATGTCAACTTACGTAGTTGTAGGTCTTCAGTATGGAGATGAAGGTAAAGGAAAAATCACGGATGTTTTATCGGCTAAATCGGATTATGTTGTTCGTTTCCAAGGTGGAGACAACGCTGGTCACACGGTTTATGTAGGCGAAGAAAAATTTGTACTTCACCTTCTTCCTTCTGGTGTACTGCAGTGCAAAGGGAAGTGTATCATTGCTAATGGAGTAGTGGTAAACCCAAAATCTTTCATTAAAGAGGTTGGCCAGATTGAAAGCAAAGGCTTGAGAACTGACCACATTTTTATCAGCAGAAGAGCGCATGTGATCATGCCTTACCACATTCTTTTGGATACGTACCGTGAAGAAGAACACGGAGGAACTCAGATCGGGACTACTAAGAAAGGAATCGGGCCATGTTATGAAGATAAGATCGCAAGAATCGGGATTAGAATGGTAGACCTTTTAAACCCTGAAATCTTAAGAGACAAAATTGAGAAAAACTTAAAAGTTAAAAATTCTCTTTTTGAAAAATACTACGGAAAGCCAACACTGGATGTAGAGGAAATTTATAATGAATTTTTAGCCATCGGAAAACAGCTTCAGGACAGAATCGTAGATACAGAAGTTGAATTGAATGAGGCTATCAGAGACGGTAAAAATGTTTTATTCGAAGGAGCTCAGGCATTGATGCTGGATATCGACTTCGGGACATATCCGTACGTAACTTCTTCTTCACCTTCTACAGGAGGTGTTTGTACAGGAGCCGGTGTACCGCCGACTTCACTTCAAAACCTTATCGGTGTTGCCAAAGCCTATTGTACAAGAGTAGGAAACGGGCCTTTCCCTTCCGAGCTGGATAACGAATTAGGAGAAAAAATCAGACAGATCGGTGGTGAATTTGGAGCTACAACCGGCAGACCAAGAAGAACAGGCTGGCTAGACCTTGTTTCTTTAAAGCACGCTTGTATGATCAACGGAATCAATAACCTGGTTATTACAAAGTTAGACGTTCTTACAGGAATCGAAAACTTAAAGATTGTAACCCATTATAAAACTGAGGACGGAAAAATCATCGATTATTTCACTTCTTCAACTGAGAAGTTATACAACTACGAGCCAATCTATCACGATTTACCGGGATGGAACGAAGATCTTACAAAAGTAAGAAGCTATGACGAACTTCCGGATAGCGCTCAGAAGTACATCGAATTCATTGAGGAGTACTTGGGAATCAACGTATATTTGGTTTCTGTAGGTCCTGAAAGAAGCCAGAATATTATCAGAAAAGAGTTATTCTAAAATTCAGAATACAATAAAAATAAGAAAGAGACTGTCATCATATGATAGTCTCTTTTTTTATGGGGTAAATTAAAAAACGACTCGTGTGAGAGGGTATTTTAGCCTTCAGTCACTATTTCATCACGGTTGCCGTCTTCTTCCTTTCCTTCCTGAATCATTTCTTCTGCTTCCGCTTTCTCTTCCTGAGTGGCTTCCTGAACCCGTTCTTCCTGTTCATCATTGTGATGGTCTATGAAAAACTCACAATATACCGGAAGATGGTCTGACCCAAAATTTTCCAGGGTTTTAAGCTCATTGATAAAAATATCCTCACTGTGGAACATCAGATCGATAGGGAATCTCAACAGACGGTATCTGGCGTGAAAGGTAGAGACAAAAGAACGCCCGATCCTGGGATCAATCAAATGACTCGTTTTCCTGAATAGTATGGATGATTTCGACCATGCCACATTATTAAAATCTCCCACAACAATAACCGGTTCGTGGATCTCTTTTACCCGTTTTGCTGCACTTAAAAGATCACCGTCTCTCTCTTTTGATGTTTCCTCTTCAGTAGGACTTGGCGGAGGCGGATGTACCCCGAAAAATACAAACGAAAAGCCATCTTCAGTCTTTAGATGTACTTCAATGCTCGGAATATCATCAGCCACGAAATAATGCGTCTGTGCACTCTTAATCTCAATTTTAGAGTAGAAGTGCATTCCGTAGGTGTTTTCAAGAGTTACTTTATGCTGGAACGGATAATCTTTTTCAAGAACTTTCATAGCCTGTTCCCATTCTCCGTTGCTTTCCATAGTCATAAAGACTTCAGGTCTGTATTTTTTAATAAGTTGAATAAATCTGTCATATTCCTTATTAAACTGATAAACATTGGCAGAAATGAAATGCAGTTTTTGAGAAGATTGATGCTGTTGCTTATGCTTTTTGACCGGATAAAGCGGAGTATACTTTACTAGCGTGACCCCATGATGAACAAACAGTAAGAGTAGAAGACCCTGCCCATACCAGAAATGCTGAGGATGATCAATCAGAAGTCCTACAATAAAAGTAATCAAAACAGCATACGTAATCTGAATCTTACCAAATTCCGGAACCCTGAATATCCAATGGGAATTCTGAATTTTAGGCAACAGTGTCAAAAGCACCAGCAATCCGATTAACGACAAATAAATACTCCACATAAAATTTAATCAACGGATAAAAATAGTTTATTTTTTATACAATTCAAATCAATTCGTTTTTTAAGCTTTGTTGATTTAATAGTTTACCATATTTTTCCTATTTTTATTCTGTCAGATTAATTAAAATCCATATGAATAAACTTATTGCAGCTGCTCTGCTCTTCGGTAGTTTCTGTTTCGGACAGCAGAACCAGGAAATAGAAAAACCGATCCGTAATCTGTTTTTAGGAATGAAAAATGCAGATCCTGAACTGATGAAATCTGCTTTTGCAGAAGGAGCTATTCTTCAGAGTATTACAAAAGACGGAACAGTAAAAAATGAAAACGTACAGGAATTTATTGCTTCCGTTTCCAAATTTTCAAAGGATGATCTTGATGAAAGAATTGTCATTGATGCTGTACATACAGATGGCGGACTTGCCAGTGTTTTTACGCCTTATTCTTTCTTCTTTAAAGGTAAATTTTCACATTGCGGGGCGAACAGCTTTCAATTGGTCAAGCAGCAGAATGACTGGAAAATTCAGTACATCATCGATACCAGAAGAAAAGAAAACTGCAGAGAATTAAAATAATAAAGGATAGAATCAATCTGTTATTCACTTCCAATCTATGGAAAGCTGAAGGAAAAAGTAAAATATGTAAAATGAAGATCCATCACATTGCCATTATATGCTCAGATTATAAAGTTTCAAAAAAATTTTATACTGAAGTTTTAGGCCTTAGTATTATCCGCGAAGTTTACCGTGAAGAAAGACAGTCATATAAGCTTGACCTTGCTATCGGGGACCATTACGTTATTGAACTGTTCTCGTTTCCTGAGCCTCCGCCAAGACCTTCCCGCCCTGAATCATGCGGTTTAAGGCATCTGGCCTTTTCGGTAGAGAATGTAGAAAGCAAAAGAAAAGAGCTTATAGAAAAAGGTCTCATCTGTGAAGATATCCGCATAGATGAATACACGGGAAAAGAATTCTTCTTTACCCAGGATCCGGACCGGCTTCCGCTGGAGTTTTATGAAATGTAAAATTAGTGAGCGTAACCTGCAAAGAAGCTAACAGCCATAATGGCCAGAACAATTGAGGAAATGACTACATACACGTAGTCTTTTTCTTTTAAATACCCTACCAGTGCAAAAATAATCCTAACCAGAGGTGTAAAGATCAGCAGCAGTATTCCAAGCTGAATAATAGCCATACCTTCTCCTTTGCATAAAGAACTCCAAAACATTCCCCATACCTTTTCAGAAGAGGAACCCATGTCCAGAGAAGTGTATTTTTTAGGCATTTTAAAGCCTTCCATGAAAAGTTTGATAAAGCCGATCAATGATGTTGCCACTGACAAAATAACGCCCAGTCTCAGAAGATTTCCTACCGAACGGTTCAGATCCACATCTGTAAAATTCTTTCTCATTATCTGAAACTTTTATTGATACCGTTATACATCATATATATTGATAAGATGGTGATCACAATCGCAAAGAATACTTTTAATTTCTTCGTCTTGGATACCATCAGGGTTTTTGAACCAATGAAACTTCCTACTACGACACCAATAAGTACCGGTGCTACAATTACAGGAATAATCTCACCTCTCTGGAAGTAGATCAGGGCACTGGCTACAGCTGTGACACCGATCATAAAGTTACTCGTAGTCGTAGAAACCTTAAATGGCAGCTTCATCATATTGTCCATTGCGAGAACCTTTAAAGCACCGGAGCCGATCCCTAAAAGCCCGGACATCGCGCCGGCGAACAGCATCATCAGAAATCCCGAAACCGTATTTCTTGCAGAATAGCTTTTTAAAACCCCTTTATCAGGAAAAGTTCCGTACAGTTTCAGTTTTTCTTCAAGGCTTCCTTTTATCAAAGGTTCCTGGTGATCAGGTTTTCCCTTAAGATTGATAATAACTGTTAATAAAAGGATGCTCGCAAAGATAATTCCGATTGTATTGGGATTAAGCATTCCGGAAACCAATGCTCCGATAATAGCTCCGGCAGTTGTACCAATTTCCAGGAACATGCCTATCCGCATATTCGTAAACCCTTCCTTCACAAAAGCTACGGCAGCACCCGAAGAAGTACCGATCACAGAAATTAAAGAAGCACCAATGGCATAATGCATCGGAACGCCGAAACCCAGCGTCAATAAAGGAATAATGATGACTCCTCCTCCCAAACCTGTAAGTGAACCCAAAAGACCGGCTGAAACCGCGCCGAGGAACAGAATAATGATTTCTGACATAATTACAAATATAAAACTATTGCGGTACTCTGCCAAACGTTTAAAAAAGATAAATTTGACGTATTTTTGCAGATATGAAAAGTGAAATGAAATTATTTTATATCATTCTCGGTGCAACACCCAAAGGGAGGAATATCGAGCAGCATGACGTTTTTTTCGGGATCGCAGAAAATCTTAAAGATCTCGTTCCCGATATGAAAGATTTCTGGAAAGAAGCGGACGGAAAGATTCATCTAGACTGTTATCAGGAGGTGAGATTTGCAGACGGATATGGGGTGAAGATCATTGAAAAAACAGATCAGCCGTCTGAAGACCAGCTGTATTTCCTTAATTTAGGAGGATACAAAAAAGGTTTTTTTGAAGAATTTCACGAACAGCACCTGATGGTAGGAAAATCAATGGGTGAAATTATTAAAAGGGCCAAGGCAACAGAATTTTATGCAACGATGGGCTTTGAAGGAGCCGTAAGCCATATTGATGATAAACACGGTGTTGATATTGATGATATCTTCAATGTTAATGACATTCTGCCACAAAAAATGAAAGAAAAGTATTCCATTATCCTGACAAAATCTGAGGCAGAGAATCAGGAAAACCCAATAGGACTTGGATATTTGAAGATTGATAAAATTCAATAAAACTTTCCATTAAAATCTAATAGAAAAAATAAAAGTAAGAATGAAAATAGGAATTTTAGGAGGCGGACAGCTTGGAAGAATGCTGATACAAAGCGCACTGAAATACGATGACCAATTTTATACACTGGATCCTGCTTCCGATGCACCATGCAGCAGCATCTCCCATTTTACGCAGGGAAATTTCAACGATTATGATACGGTACTGAATTTCGGGAAAGATAAAGACGTAATCACCATCGAAATAGAACACGTTAATGCCGATGCTTTGGCAGAGCTTGAAAAGCAGGGTGTAAAAATAGTCCCTAATGCTGCTATTATTAAAACCATCCAGCAAAAGATCCTCCAGAAAGAATTCTACAAAACATACGATATTCCAAGTCCTGAATTTCAGGTTGTTTGGAACAGTGAAGAAAAGATCATGATGCCGTTGCCGTTTGTGCAGAAAATGAACACCGGAGGTTATGACGGAAAAGGCGTTCAGGTGATTAAAACAGAAGATGATTATCAGCATTTATGGAAAGAAGCTTCCGTGATCGAAAGTCTGGTAGATATTGACAAGGAACTTTCCGTAATTGTTGCCAGAAACGAAAACGGAGAAACCAAAACTTTTCCTGTAACGGAAATGGTAGCTGATCCAAAGTTGAACCTGTTAGATTTCAATATCTGTCCTGTATTTTTAAACGATGATATTCAGAAGCAGATTGATTCCATTACTGAGAAATTTCTTGCTGCTGTAAACTCGCCCGGCCTTTTTGCCATCGAACTGTTCCTTGATAAAAAAGGAAAAATATGGGTGAATGAAACTGCTCCAAGATTGCATAATTCAGGCCACCAAAGCCAGGAAGGAAATGCCAATTCCCAGTTTGAGCAGATGTATCGCGTTGTCAAAAACCTGCCATTGGCAGACACAGATGCTTTCACCTACAGCGGAATGCTGAACCTTGTTGGAGCAGAAGGACACGCCGGAAAAGTGATCTACGAAGGAATGGATGATGTTCTTAAATTACCGAAAACCTACATTCATCTCTACGGAAAAACCGAAACCAAACCCGGAAGAAAAATGGGACATATCAATGTACTGGCTGATTCCAGGGAAGAACTGATGGAGAAGCTGGTGACGGTGAAAAGTATGGTGAGGGTTATTGCTGAATAAAAACTTAAGATAAAAGATAAAGAGCTGGAAGATCATTACAGCTCTTTTTTTATGTGCGATTAAGCCGTGCGCTTCGTCGAATAAACTTGTTGATTCTGCCTTTGCTTTATCCCAATTCAGAATGATATAAAAAACTTTGCGTGAAAAATATTTTGAAAATTGAGTGACGGATTTTTAATAAGACCTTCTCATTTTTATTCCAAACTATTATGAAAATATTTCATAAAGAAATACTTTGTCATATCTCCAGGATATTACATTAGATTGTGAATTGTGTCTCTTTATAAAGTTTGTTTTACTTTTTTATGTGATTTAATGAAAAAAATATATTGAAATTAAAATAAAACATGTATTTTCATAATGAAAATCCGGAAATATGAAAAATTCGGAGAAACATCAAATATTACTACTATGAAAAACTTAAAAAAAATCTCAAGAGAATCTTTAAAATCTGTAAAAGGAGGAATTACTCCGGAATGTGCACAATGGTGGGGCTCAGGACAGCCATATTATACAAGTCAGGCAGCATGCCTTCAATCTCCAGGCTTTGACCCGGAGAATAATTTTGGATGTCATAATGCTTGTGGACGTTGGTATGTAATGTAATAAGAGTATCTCTTTGATAGCTATAGCCGGAAGAAAAATCTTCCGGCTTTTTTTATTTCAATTCTGTTATTTAAAAATCTTCTGGATCACATTTCCGATCTCTACAAAATCTCCATGGTTCCCCACCGAACGTATTTCCGGGCTGTTTTCGTCAAATTCTGAGAATGGGAAGATGAGCAGATAATTATTATCACTTAAGTATCTGTTCAGCAATTCCGGTATAAGCCTCATTCGTGGAATATAGGACTTCATCCCGCGTTTAGCCATCAGGACAATCAGTGCTTCATCTTCTTTTAGCTTTGCAGCTGTTTTTTCACCGTCCTGCCACGTACTCATAATGATAAATTCAGCCTCTATATTGGCTTTCTTAACGATCTTCTGAAGGATATCCAGAATGTTTTCCGGAGCATAAAAAACTACGCTGGCACCGGAATTTCTTGCAATATTCCATACCCTCAGAATCGCATGGAAGAATCCTGCTTCCTTATGGGCATTTTCCGGAATCATCACGGCATATTTTTTTATTGTGGAGAGTGGCTGTGCTGCATGATATACCAGTACATTCACGTCATCATTCTGAAGATATCCACTGTAAAGGTTGTAGACAAAAGAAGGGGAGAAGCCTTTCTCATCCTCCAGCCCGATGATAAGGTCTGTAATATTCTGTTCTTTAATGACATTTTTAACCCCATTGATCACATCATTGTCATATCTTTTAAGAGTCTGCATTTTAACGTCAGCTGCAGCAGCTGCATCTGCGGCCTGGTGGAGGAGCTTTTCAGCATTTTTTACAGAAGATTCATTTTTATCTTCATTAATGACGTTTAGAGCAAACAGGTTTTCTGTATTAGAGTGGGCTTTGATCAAAATACCTAGATTCACCATCCTTTCCACAGTTTCCTCATGGTTAATAGCCAGAAGGATGTTTTCCTCTTCATGGCTGTTGCCGGAAACTGTATCTTCATTGTCACTTTCTGCAATTTTTTGGGCACTGGCCATTGAAATAAATGAAGAGATTGTACAGGAAATAAGGATCAGAAGAATACTTCCGTTCAGTACATGCTCATTCAGCAATCTTACCGGTTCGCCGGTTTCCGTTTCGGAAAGAATAATATTATATCCCACCATTACAGAGGCTAATGTTGCCGCTGCAGAAGCAGAACTTAGGCCGAAAATAAGCTTTCCTTCCTCCTTGGACAGCCTGAATGTCTTTTGGGTCATTACGGCTGAAATATATTTCCCTCCAATGGATGCAACAAGCATGATTCCTGCTACTTCCAGTGTTTCCCAGCTTTTAAAGAAAACTTTAAAATCGATCAGCATTCCTACACTAATCAGGAAGAACGGAATGAAGATAGCATTTCCTACAAATTCAACTCTGTTCATTAAAGATGAGGTATGCGGAATGAGCCTGTTTAAAACAAGTCCGGCAAAGAACGCCCCGATAATGGCTTCTACTCCGGCAAGCTCAGCAAGCATCGCTGCCAGATAAATCATTACGAGTACAAAAATATACTGTGAAATCTTGTCATCTACCTTTTTGAAGAACCAACGTCCTATGATCGGAAATACAATCAGGACAATCAGGGCAAAAACAATAAAGGAAACGGAGAGTTTAAGCCAAAATTCCGTACCCACATCACCTTGTGACATTCCTACAATTACGGCAAGCACCAAAAGGGCCAGAATATCGGTAATCATCGTTCCTCCGACAGTAATGTTCACTGCTTTATTTTTGGCAATTCCCAGTTTGCTGACTAACGGATAGGCAATCAGCGTGTGTGAAGAAAAAAGACTGGCAAATAGGATCGAGGTCAATATAGAAAAATGCAGCAGATAATAGCCGCCCAGATAACCCAGAACGAAAGGAACAATAAATGTGTAGAGCCCAAACGTAAGGCTTTTCCACTTATTCTTTTTAAAATCGCCCATGTCGATCTCTAATCCTGCAAGAAACATGATATAAAGAAGACCAGTAGTCCCTGTTACAACAATACTGCTGTCCCTTGCCAGCACATTAAAGCCGTTTGGTCCTATTACAGCTCCTGCAATGATAAGCCCCAGGAGATGCGGAACTTTAATTTTATTCAGAAGTAAGGGAGCGGCAAGAATGATGACCAGTACCAACAGGAATTTTAGTACCGGATCTTCTATAGGAAAACTCAGATTGTGTATACTCAGTAAAATCATAGATGTTTTTTATTTTGTGGAACGTACTAATTCGACGGAAAATTTGGCTGTACAGCCGTTGTCGGCAGTAATAGTTCTTGTTCCTTTAAGCTTGGTATCGGAAATATCATTAAGGAGGACATTCATCTCTACTTTCTTTTGAGAAGTGGAATCTGTTCTGAAATTGAGTTTAATCTCATTATTTTCAAATTTACCTGAATAAACCCTTACCAGGTTATTGTTATTAATGATTTTTGCCGACAGATGAATAGAATCGCTGTCGAATTCCCAAGTATCCGTACGCTGATCACCCACTACATAATCACTGCAGTTAGATTCTGTACAAATAACTTTTCCTGTCCAGGGCCCCGAAATTTCTTCTGGCCATAAAACGATCTTCACGGAATCTTTTTTTGCAAAAATACTGTCCCTCATCTTTAACAGAGACTGATATTCAGATTCTTTTTTAGCAAATATTTTTTCTTTTTCGAGCAGTTGTTTTTCTCTTTCAGTCAGGTTTTTTTCTTTTTCCTTATAATCACAGCTAATCAGGAAAAATGAGCCGGTAAGGAGGAGAAAAAATGTGTTTTTAAGCATATTGTCAGTGTTGGGGTAAACAATATAGGAAAAAATAAGCAAAATATAAAATTTCCCTGTTCAAATAAGCTTAAATGAAGGGAAAATGACACTGTTGAAGCAGAAATCCTGAAAAATTAGAACCTGTATAAGAAGTTCACGCAGGTGATTTTTTAAGGATTAATGGATCTGGCTCTTATTGCCAATAATGCTGAAGTTTTGATTTCAATGAATTGGAGTATCCGCATGCGGACAGTTTCATATTATTCTATTTTCTTTTTTTTGAACATTTGCGGATTATAATTAATGATAAATACACCCACGATAATCAGTACGGCAGCAATAATAAATTTAGCGCTGATCTCCTCATTAAGAATCAGCCAGCTTAAAAATATGGAGATGAGGGTATTGATATAGGCAAGGATCGATATCTGCACCGGCGACACTTTGGTTAAAGCATAATGAAAAGCAAAAAATGCTGCTACAGAGCCAAAAACAGCCAGATAAAGCATTGCAGCTATACTTTTTGCACTCCAGTTTTCAAAATTATAATTTTCTGAAAACAAAAATGCAAAGATAAGCTGTACAATTCCGGCAAACAGAAACTGGTAAAACAGATTCAGAAAGATATTACCACTCTGGATATTCATTTTTTTTGTAAAGATTGTTCCTGAGGCCCACCCTGCAATGGCAATAAACAGGAACAGAATGCCTAAGGCATAATCCGGGTTTTTAAGATCATGAATGCCATCCCAAAATATGAAAACAATCCCACTGAAACACATGATGACACCGATAAAGGCTCTTGCATGGAACTTCTGAAGTCCTAACGCCAGGCTTCCCAAAAAAACGAGAATAGGTGAGCAGGCACTGATCAGGGATGTCAGGCTGCTGGTAACTTCTTCTTCGGCTACCGTTGTCATTCCGTTCGCAATAATGAGCATTAATGACGAAAAAATAAGCTGGTACTTCAGGTTTTTCCAGCCAATCCATTTAAATTCTTTCCTGTACAGAAGAATCAGAAACATCATAATGGCGGCCAGAAACTGACGTATTCCGGCGACAAACCATGCGGGAATGGTCTCCACTGCCACCCTGATCGACAAAAAGGTAGTTCCCCATACAATGGCAACGGTCAGTACTGCAAAAGTAAGTTTATAGTCTTTCAATATAGAAATTAAATATGCCAAGCAAATATACAGGTTATGAAATTAAGCAGATGGGTACAGTTGCTGTGTTTTTTGAAGGCCCAGAAGAACAGGTAAAATATGTAACAATAAAAAGAGTACACTTTTTAATGTACTCTTTTGGCTTTTAAGGTTGGAATCCTCCGCATGTGTCAAAAGGAACACACTGCCATTTGCCGTTTCTAAAACAAAGTTGGAATGAGCAGGCCTCCATACCTCCTAAAACTTTTTTTAGTTCTTCTTTTTTAAGCTTTTTTAAATTTTTCATTTGAATAAATTTTTATGTTGGTTAGTAAACAAATATTGTAAAAAAATGATAACACTGAATCAAGATTAACACAGTTTAACTTTTTTTGATTTTATAAAACGAAATATTTTTATCTTTTTTAGACTGAAAAGGCAGGAAGAAATGTATACTTCAAAAAAGATTATATTTTTTTATCTTTGACGATCTAATAAAAATTGAGATGGTAGGAATTATAATGGGCAGCCAGAGCGATCTGCCGATCATGGAACAGGCTGCAGATTTTTTGAAAAGCCTCGATATTCCATACGAACTGACGGTAGTTTCGGCGCACAGAACCCCAGAAAGAATGTTCGACTATGCGAAAACAGCTAAGGAACGAGGCCTTAAAGTGATCATTGCAGGAGCAGGAGGGGCGGCACACCTTCCGGGAATGGTAGCCAGCTGTACCACATTACCTGTGATCGGGGTTCCTATCTTATCCAGCAATTCTATTGACGGTTGGGATTCTGTATTGTCTATCCTTCAGATGCCGGGCGGTATTCCGGTGGCAACAGTTGCTTTAAACGGGGCTTTGAATGCAGGAATTCTGGCTGTCAAGATCCTGGGAAGTGCAGATGAAGCAATCGCTGGAAATCTTCAGAAATATCAGGATTCTTTGAAAGATAAGGTATTGGGAACAGTTGATGATATTAAAGCTCAGCACCCGAATCAATATGATAGGTAGTATAATTGTGAATAGTCAATTGTGAATTGTGAATCTTAGATTTGCTGTCTTTCTTATAATGAAAGCAAAGTGAATGACTTCTTTTTCATAAACTAAAGATTTTATAAAACAAAAACGCTCCGAATACCGGAGCGTTTTTTTATTTATTCCTGGGCCATATTATCCCTTGTATTTTTCTGAACGGAAATAGCGCCAAAAAGGGCGAGGAGAAACGCAAATGCATAAAATCCTTTTTCACTCGGAAGTATAGTGGCATTCCAAAGCCCTATGGCCAATAAGACAATGGAAGAAAGCGTTGCAAACCAGCAGATTCCATAATAGATATCCGTTACCGGGATGTTTTCCAATCTGTCACGGACGGCTTTCTGCAGAGAAACTACGGCAAACAGGCCATAAAGAAGGATAGTAAAGTAATATCCTTTTTCATTGAGCAGCATTTCTGCTCTGGCAAGACCTACGATGAAGCCTATCATCCCTGCTCCCAATGCTACCCAAGATGCGGCTACGAACGCATTTGATACTCTTTGTTTTTTCATTGATTAAATGTTTTTGTTTAAGAGGTTAAATATATTCCATTTTTTCTAATCTTAGTGGCAATGCTAAAAAAATATGGGTAAAATACGGAGACAGATGTCACAAGACTAAACCAATAAAAAAAGACTTCCCAGGAATCTGAAAAGTCTTTTATTATAAGATTGAAAATATTAATATCTGTAATACTCAGGCTTGAATGGGCCTTTTACATCTACACCGATATATTCAGCTTGTTCCGGAGAAAGAGTTTCCAGCTCAACGCTTAACTTTTTAAGGTGTAAAGCAGCTACTTTTTCATCTAAGTGCTTTGGAAGCATATATACTTCATTTTTGTAAGCAGCAGAATTGTTCCACAGTTCGATCTGAGCCAAAGTCTGGTTAGAGAAAGAGTTAGACATTACGAAACTCGGGTGTCCTGTTGCACAGCCAAGGTTTACTAATCTACCTTCAGCAAGGATGATAACTTCCTTACCGCCTTCTAATGTGTAGATATCCACCTGAGGTTTAACTTCAGATTTTGTCTGACCGTAGTTTTTGTTTAACCAGGCCATATCGATTTCATTGTCGAAGTGACCGATGTTACAAACGATCGCTTTATCTTTCATTTTAAGGAAATGTTCTCCTCTTACAATGTTAAAGTTACCTGTAGTAGTGATGATGATATCTGCATTGTCTACAACTGTATCCAGTCTTTTTACTTCATAACCGTCCATGGCGGCTTGTAAAGCACAAATTGGATCGATCTCAGTAACGGTAACGATAGAACCAGCTCCTCTGAAAGAGGCAGCAGTACCTTTACCTACGTCTCCGTATCCGCAAACTACCACTCTTTTTCCAGCAAGCATAACATCTGTAGCTCTTCTTACAGCATCTACTGCGGATTCTTTACATCCGTATTTGTTGTCGAACTTAGATTTAGTTACCGAATCGTTTACGTTGATAGCAGGCATTACTAAAGTTCCGTTCTTCATTCTTTCATAAAGTCTGTGTACACCTGTAGTGGTTTCTTCAGAAAGCCCTTTGATATCTTTTGTGAATTCAGGGTATTTATCGAAAACCATATTCGTTAAATCTCCACCATCATCCAAAATCATGTTCAATGGTTTTCTGTCTTCACCGAAGAATAAAGTCTGCTCAATACACCAGTCAAATTCCTCTTCGTTCAGACCTTTCCATGCATAAACGGGAATTCCTGCAGCAGCAATAGCAGCAGCAGCGTGATCCTGTGTAGAGAAAATATTACAAGAAGACCAGGTAACTTCAGCTCCTAAAGCCACCAATGTCTCGATAAGCACGGCTGTTTGGATCGTCATGTGAAGACATCCGGCAATTCTTGCACCTTTTAAAGGTTGAGATGGTCCGTATTCTTCACGGATAGACATCAAACCTGGCATTTCTGCTTCGGCAAGGGTAATTTCTTTTCTTCCCCATTCTGCTAGGGATATGTCCTTCACTTTGTAAGGAACGTATTGTGTTGTAGTACTCATATGTAATGAATAAGTTTAAATTCAGTTGATAACGAAATGCAAAATTACAATTAATAATTAAGATATAAAAACGGCACACCGTGTTAGGCTTTATGAGATTATACATGGTTTAATATTATTTAGTCTTAATATAAATAACTACTTTTGTTCAGATAAATTTTATGTTATGAATCATACAAATTCCAAGGAAGAGGCCAACAGGAAGGCCAAGCCGGTTGCACCAAAAGTAAGGGAACTGATAGAACGTACCAAAAGTGTGATTTTAGCTACGGTAGATGCGGAAGGAACTCCTAATTCCAGCTATGCACCCTTTGTACAGGTAGGCAATACGTTATATATTCTGGTCTCTTTTATGGCAAAACATACCAAAAATCTTGCGGATGGCAGAAAAACCTCCGTGATGTTCATTGAAGACGAATCTGCAACCAAACAGATCTATGCCCGTGAACGGCTCACAATAGAAGCATCGACTTCCCAGATAGAAAGAGATTCTGAAACCTGGAACACTGTTGTTACTAAGCTTAAAGAAACTCACGGAAAAGTGGTTGATGTTATTTCTGAGATGGGAGATTTTATTCTTATTGCCCTACAGCCTGTAAAAGGATCTTATGTGAACGGATTTGGAAGTGCTTACTTTGTTGATGAGAATCTTGAAATTCTTGAACATAGAAATGATGTGAACCATCAGTCGAAATAAAAATATAAGAATGGAGATGGAAGATGGAAGCTTTAGAGGTTAAGTAACTTTAAAAGCTATGGTATAAATGAACATTAACTTCCATCTCCCATCATCCATCCTCTTTCAACTTCCACATCTTTTCACTACTTTTATCGAATAAAAAAACGATGCCCCTTTACCGAGATTTTTCAGATGACAATGCCACGATTCTTGTATGGAAATATGATGAAAGCGAAGAACTTGATATCAACGAGCTTCTGGAACCGGAAAATGCTGAAAAAGTAAAAGACTACCATCCGAAAAAACTCCTGGAGGTACTCATGATCCGTAAGCTTCTGAAAGGTTTAAAACCTCACTCCAAAATATTATATAAAGAAAGGGAGCCTTTCCTGTCGCCTAAAGATGCGGAAATTTCCATTACCCATTCTTTTCCTTTCGCTGCCATAGCGGTTTCTAAGAACAAAATAGGTATTGATATTGAAAAATTCAATCCAAAGATTTTAAGAGTTATTGATAAATTTACCTACGAGGATGAAAGAGGATTTATTCCTGAAGATAATGCTCCTGCTTTCTATACTATTATATGGAGTGTAAAGGAAAGCATGTACAAAATCCATCATTCCAAATACTGGTCCTTGAAGAAGAATTACGAAGTAAAGCCGTTTGAGCTTAAGCATCTTTATAAAATAAGCTGCAGGGTTTATGACGAACAGTTTTCAGATGAGTTCAAGGCGAGAGTGGAATTTTTTGATGACTACTGCTTTACGATTGTGGAGGAGTAGAATCTGCTTCGCTTCTGTATTTTTCAATCACTTTTCTCTGTTCTTTGGCTACATCGTAGATCAATTCCAGGATATCGTGGATGTTCTTAAGCTCCGTTAAATGTGAAATTTTATCAGGATCCCTTCTGTCAACCAAGTCATTTTCCTCAATTTCTGTTTTTCTTTTCACTAGCATGTCCTCAATGGAAGAATCTTCCGGCTCCAGGCGGCTTTCCATTTTTAAAGCTTCATTGATCTCGTTTCCATGTAATAAAACGGAGGTCTGCTGCATCTCGGCTTCAATTTTTCTGCTCCAGCTTTCGGCATCTATTTCAGGATATTTTTCATTGTTTTTAGAGTATTGGGAAAGGGAAGCGGTATAGGCTGTGATCAAATGTGATGTTGCTACAAACTGGTGTACCACTTCCAGTTTTTTCTGTTGGTTCTTCGGTTCAGAGATCATTCTCTGGAAGTTATCGGAAAGGTTGGCCAGCGAAATAATGGCATTTTTCCGCTTTACTTTATAATCTTCAATATCAAAATTTCCCTGTAAGAATTTGGAAATGACACTTTCAAAATAGATCAGATTATCTGCAGCAGATTTTTTCATCAGATCAAGGTTTTGAGTATGCTCCCATACAGGAAGAACAATATAAGATACGGCAAAAGCAATGACTCCGGCAATAATGGTATCCAGGATTCTGTCTTTAAAAATCACGTTTACATTTCCCGGATTTAAAAAGTTAAAGGTCAGAAATACATAGATCGTCATAAACAGGACGGCCCAAAAATACCGGCCTTTCAGAAAGCTGAAACACATGATCATGCTCAAAAGAAGAATGGTAAATAAAAGACCATTGAAATGTACAAAATGCAGAATCGTATAGGCAATAACTGCTCCTGCAATGGTTCCGTATAAACGCAGAAGGTTCCTTTTTTTCGTAATGGAGTAGGCAGGTTTCAATATCGCTGTAATCGTAATCAGGATCCAGTAGGTATGACCCAGACCCAGAAAATCGAACATAGAAAAGAGATAGCCTACAAGCAGGGCAGTGGTAATTCTTATCGCATGTCTGAAATGGGAGGACGAAAGCGAAATATTGTTCCTTAAAACTTTGAAGTTAAGTTTCTCTTCATTAGGCATGAATTTTTTTAAATCTAACCCTGTAGAAAGACTTTTGGCCAGTTTTACATCCTGGGAAAATACTTTATAGATCTCATTGATCTCTTTTGTAATCTCGTTGATGCGCATCAGAATCTGCCGGAGGATCATGAAATTTTCCAGATTATCAGGCGTCAGCTGCTTATTACGTAACTCAAAATAAAGAACGTTAAGGCTTTTCAGTTCATGTTCCAGATCGAATATGGATTTTGCCCTCGTCCCGATCTGAAGAGAGATTCCGATATTGGTAATTTCTTCGGCGAGCAGGTTGAGGTAATCGTGGATATTGACCAGGATCATGCTGTCTTCAAAGCTCTGCTGCAGTTTCTGATAATCGCTTTCAGAGGTCATCAATTTTTCATGAAGATCCATGGAATTCAAAAACATCAGCATCAGCAGACGGCTGGTTGTTGTTGATTCATTAACGATGGTTCTCGTTTTGAAAACGGTTTCCCTGGTTTCTTCCTGAAGGTTTTTGATCCCGACCTGCTTGGCAATGACCTGAGTGGTCAGTTTATCAAAATCAGGATTTTTCTGGTAATAATTGGCTTTGATCTTTAAGAATTCTGCGAGCTGCAGATAATTTTCCCCGATCATCTGTCCTGCCAGTTTATAAGGCTGGATGGTTGTAACTACAAGGAAGATCAGCAAAAACCAGATACAGCCGGATGCAAAGATCAGCAGGCTTTTAAAAATATTACCTCCTGTAAGATGTCCGTCAATAAAGATCGCGAGTACAACAAGAGATAAAGAACCTACAGCGGCCAGCCTTTGTCCGTAAACTCCGATAAGGGAAAAAAACATTCCGAATACAATGATTTCCAGGATGACCAGAACTTTAAAATTCATCACCAGGCTGGCGATAAGCGCTACAAAAACGAAGCAGAAAATAGCAAACGTCAGCGCATTTCTCCTTCTGATAAAAGGTCCCGGCTGATCACAAAGTGCTACAAAGCTGGTTCCGAGGGGAAATAGAAAGTATTCTTTCAGGATTCCGAAGTGGGCGAGGACTAAACAAGGCAGAACGGTTGCCAGCGTAATTCTGATCGCAGAATATACATATTGGCTGGTAACGAATTTTTTGAGTTCTGCTGAATAGTTCATACTACAAAATTAATTATTGAAAACAAGAAATACCTTATAAAAATGAGACTTTTGCAAACTTATATATTATATTTCTTTAATAATTTGTCAATTGGCAATTTGGATCGTTGTGATTATGACGATTGGGTATGGCGGATTATACTATTTGCCACAGAAGTGTGAACGATAAATAAGCTGCGCTTTGCAGTGAATTTTCTTTATCCCTCAATTCACTATTCACTTGCGAAGCAAAATTCACCATTGACCGGTTCGTCGATTCGATGCATAGAAAAAGCCCCATAAAAATGAGGCTTTTTGTATTTGGGTATTAAATATCTTAATAATCTACATTAGATGTTTCATCACCGATGTTCCAGGTAAGACCGAAACGAAGGGTATTATCTAAAGCAGTATTGATTTTTGACATATTGATCAGGTAAGAAATATCAAGTCCGAAAGAACGGTATTTCAATCCGATACCTGCTGTAGCGAACTGTCTTGCTCCCTGCTCCTCACTTTCGTGGAAGTAACCTGTTCTTACTGCAAATGCATTGTCATAGGAATACTCTAAAGCACCACTCATCATGATAGAGTTTTTATTTTTAAAAGATTTTCCGATTCCTGCCATTACGCCTACGTTAGGAACTTCATATCTTGGCTGTCTTGTGTTAGGATCTATTCCTACATATTCTGATCCCGGAACCAAAATTTTTGAACCTTCTACACTAATGCCGATTTTGTTCATATCATCTAAATACATATCATATCCAAGTCCCAATCTTGCCATAGTGGGCAGGTAAGATCTGGATTCTTCATTTCCTGTATAGTCTAATTTCGGACCTAAGTTCTGAACAGCAAAACCTGCATTCACTTTACCGTCGTATCCCCCGAAACTTGAAAATCTTGGAGAAGTATAGTATCCTGAAACGTCAACTGCAAAAGAGTTGGCAGCTTTAAGGGTAGTATCTGTGTTGAAACCTCCGGCTAAATCTGAACGGATGAATCTACCGGTAACAGCCATTGAGTAAGAATCAGAAAGTTTCAGACCATAAGCAACGTCAATGGAAAACTCATTAGGTTTTGACGTACCCATAGAAGTTACTTCTGAACCTACCAGCTGGGTAAGGTCTACTTCACCCATGTTGAAATAATAGATACTTGCAGAAATAGTGGATCTTTCTTCCTGGCCTAAAAATTTATGGAATGCACCATATAGTAAAAATACATCATTGGTAAGTTTTCCCATATAAGGCGTATAGTTAAGACCTATGGAAGAACTTGTTCTGCTAAAAGGATATTTTGCCGCATTCCAGAATTGTGAAAATGCATCCGGTGAAGTTACCACCCCTTGGTCTCCCATACCTCCAGCTCTTGCATCTGGTGCAATTCTCAGAAAAGGAGCTCCGGTCAATACTGGATTTATTTTACTTAAATCTTGCGAATAGCCTAAAAAACCAGCACTTAAACCAAATCCCAAAAGCAGTTTAGTAGTTAAATTCATATGTTGTCTTTTATATATTATCAGTTTTTTATAAATATTATTATCTATGTATTATTTAATTTATTTCAAAAGTACCATTTTTTCTACAGCTGTAGCACTTCCTTTGCATTTTTCTTGATTTTGACTTTTTGCAAATATCTTAAAAATATACGTACCTTTTGCAACAGTTGACCCAAAATCGTCTCTTCCGTCCCATTCTATTGCCTGACGAGGCGTTCTAAAGCCCTGTAGGAACGGTTCTGCAACTACCGGCTGAGATAATGTTCTCACTAATTTTCCTGTTATCGTATAGATCTGAACATTTACATCTAAAATATCATCGCAGTTATGTTCAAACTGGATGTATGTTTTATTGGTAAACGGATTCGGCCAGTTCAGCGGTCTGTTAATGATCAGATGCTGGTCGGTTTCATCCTTAACTTCAAAGTTTAACGTAGACGTTGTCGAATTATTGTTTATATCCCAAACTTTAAATGTTAATTGATGCTGTCCTACCGCAAGGTTTCTGAAAGGGTAGGTTACATTTCCTTTCTGATAGTCGGCAAGACTTGGGCTAAGGCATCCGTTTCCTTCGCCTGAAGCAAAGAAATCATTCAGAACAACCGTATTGATGATCTGCCCGTCAAGATAAACGGTAATATCGTGACCTACACCGGATCCGGTGGAGTTGATCCCCGTGTCATCCGTAACACAAGCCAAAAGCATAGGGTTTTGATTCGTGATTCCTCCGTCTGCAAAATTTGTATTATTCATATACAGTTTTACTTTTGGAGGTTCGTTATCATTGATTCCATTCGGGTTGATATCTCCCACCTGCACTGCCTGGTTATTGAATACATCCATTGCTTTATTGTCCGCATAGCCCAGTATTCTTCCCTGTCCCACGGCGTAGTTGATATCCTTCGGAACGTAGAATTCTACAGTGAATACCCCGTTTACTGCGGTTCCTGAAGCTTTAACAATAGCGCTTCCTTCTTCTGTGTAATCCATGACAGGCGATAATACTCCGTCATTATTCAAGGTTTTTTTGTTCAGCCTTTTATCAAAAATATTGATAGAAACCCTTCCATTGAAAGTTGTGTTAACCGTTCCGTTAGGGTTATTGATATGTCCTTTCACTTTAATGAAATCCAGACCTCTGATCAGTCCCGGAACCGGAGATTCTATATTGTCTATAATAAGCTGCCTTTGAGGTCTGCTCAGTTTCATTGCGGGATCTCCAAGTAAATTTACTTTCAGGTGGTCAATATTAGCTCCTTTTTGTTTTTTAGCATTTAAATGAGCATATCCTAAGGTTTCAAAATCATCATTAATTAGCTTGAAAATATTCTTAGTATAAAGATCCGTAAAGTTACGTCCGTAATCTACCCCAATGGCACGGCTTGATGTGATCATGGCAGCTGCGCCTCCCTGCTTAAGCTTAATGAACTGCTCCCCTGCAGAAGAAGTAGCCGGTTCATCCCATAATGTAAATTCACAGGTAATGGTAGATACAAACGGGAATCTGCTGTAAACATTGGAAAAGTTATTGGAATTTTGAATTTCCGTACTCGTAAGTACTCTTTCCTGTGCCCATCCGTTGATACCTCCGTGCCCGAAATAGAACAGATAAAGACTGTTGCCAATATCATTTGAAATGGCCTGAGTCACCTGAGGAAATCTTTGTCCGGCCGCAGTACTTTGGGCCGGGAAAGCATCCAGATATAATTTTCTTACGTTATACTCTTTCAGATCCTGCTGGCCAGGAATTTCAAAAATGCTGGACAACGTATTATTCATTACTTCATGGAATGGACTTCCGCCGTCTTTATCGTCATCTACTACAAAATCAAGCTTCATACGCCATTCCCCGAAAGGAGAAGACTGTCCTGGAAGAGCATTGTAATAGGCAAGGGTTTTACTAACCATATTTCCGGCTTCAGTTACATTGGCTGCAGGAATTCTGCCTACAGGAATATCAGGCAGGTTATTTTCAATGGAAGATGCAGTCTGTGGCTGTGTCATTACAATATAGTCATCTGTTACAAAAGAACCGACAAAGTCTGCTGAGTTTTCGCCATGATAAGCGGAAACGATATTGGAATTGCCGGAGATCCTGTTTTTGTAATCATATGAAGTGTCTCCTAAAATGAATACATACTTAAGTCTTCCGCTGTTATTAAGCTTTGTTACAAAATCTCTTATTGCCGTAAGATCCCTGCTTCCGCTTCCGAACTCATTATAAATCTTAGCAGCATCCACAATTTCTACCGTATAATTATTTTTAGTCTGGTGGTAGCTGGCCAGTCTCTGTGCCTGCCCCATCATTTCAGGAACCGTGATAATCAGATAATCCACATTCTGCAGTCCCGAAAGATTCTGGTTGGCAACTCTTTCTACAAACTGAGGATTATAAGCGGCATCGGCACGGAAAGCCACAAATTCATTATTGAAATTAGGATCTGAAGTAAAATAACCGAAGTTAAAACTGCCCGCACCCGCCTTATTTACTCTTCTGTTGGCATTCGTAATATCAGTTACATCCCATACCTGCTCAAGGTTTGTAGCATTGGAAATCCCGAAGCCGTAATTGGTATTGCTTCCGCTGGTAAGAGAGAAATCCCTGAAGTTCATCTGAGATCCGTTGAAAGTAAGATTTTCTTTATACTGTACTTCTGCATAGTCAAAATGGAAAACCCCATTAGGATTTACAGAAATATTTGGAGCATAATTAAAGGTAATCTGGTTTCCATTCAGGTTGGATATGGTTCCATCATATCTTAACTGGTAAAAATCGAATACATAATTATTGGTATTAGCCGGAACCGCCTGAACAATTGGGTTTTGGTTATTGATTTTAATTTCAACAGTATTCTGCTGGGATCTATAACCTACCACCTGTGTTCTGTATCTGATGACATCACCAGCCTGTATTGGTGAATTGGTAGTGAAGGTAACCGCTTTGTCTGTTGTAAACGGTGCATCTTCTACCCAGATGCGTCCTACTTTTAAGAGGTTCTCCTGATCATTGTTGATTACTTGGTAATTATCATACCTTGTTATTAAATTACCGGCCGGGAGATTGACGTCAACCGGTTGTACTCTTTTGCCTGCACCTTTGTCAAAATTAATAAAGTAGTAAGAAAAATCTTCATATATATTTTTTACATTATTGCTTCTGTCCGCCCTTGTATCCACTCTCTTGAAACCATTTCCGTTGGATGTATCATAAAGATTGTATCCGTTTGGTCCCTGAGCATAGAATAAAGCATAATCCCCGTCATTCCATACACCGTCATCTTCACCCACTACCTGAATAGCATTTTCCTGAAGTGCGCTGTATTTTGTGTCCATGTTGTATTCGGGAAGCAGCACACCGCCGTTTCCATAAATTCTGAAATTTTTCGGATTTACAGAAGCAGGATTAATGCCGTTATCTTTTAAAAATTGTGTTGTAATTTTAAATATCCCGGACCTGTCTACTTTAATCTTATAAAAGCCGCCACTTGAAAGAGGGTTTGCTGTACTTCCCACTTTGCTTGCATTTCCGGATCTGAAATTGTTGGGAGCAGCTGTTTCAGAAATATTAAATGAAGAAAGCCTCTGGATACGCCCCTTT
Source organism: Chryseobacterium hilariae (assembly GCF_051400735.1). Taxonomy (NCBI): domain Bacteria; kingdom Pseudomonadati; phylum Bacteroidota; class Flavobacteriia; order Flavobacteriales; family Weeksellaceae; genus Chryseobacterium; species Chryseobacterium hilariae. The sequence goes on along the minus strand of NZ_JBLFFJ010000003.1, from coordinate 135,663 downwards.
ATATTCTTAAATAAAGATACGCTGATGCTTGCATATCTTTCTCCTTCTAAAGTATAATAGCTGACATCTGCAATTTCGTAATCCGGCAGTCTGCCCTTATCAAGATCATATAAATCTTTACTGGAAACGTTTTCCCAGGCCAGGTCTGAAACTTTCAGCTGCTTTTCTCCTATTTTTTGTTTGGTTATGATAAAAACATTATTTTGGCTGAACGAAAAACCTTCATTTTTGAAATTTGGAAGATTTAATTTTGTGTCACCAAAATCTTGGATTTTAGAGCCTTCCCATTCTATGGCTTTTCTCTGGGCCCAAAGTGTTGATACAAAAGAGAATAGTAATAAAAAGGTGATTTTTTGTTTCATGTTTATTATTGAAATTTCTGAATTACAAATAAAATGAAAATTTTAGAATTAAATTGTGATACAATAAAATTAATTTGTTAACGTTTTTCAAAAAAATCAAATGTTTACTTGATTTATTGAATAATTTATTTTTTCTTTGTACTTTGAAAATATTTATATCGACTATGAAAAAACTAAAGTTGTTTTCATTAATAGCATTAAGTTCTACACTTGCATTAACCAGCTGTGGCGGATCCGGGACCAGCAAAGGAGGCGGTACTAAAAAATTTGTCAGCAAGACGGGTTGGAAACCAAACGAAAAACAAGGTTGGTTTTTTGCAGGAAAGCAACAAAAACAGAAGGGGTGGCCAGGAATGGTATATGTAGAAGGTGGAACTTTTACAATGGGATTAGTGAAAGATGATGTTATGCATGATTGGAATAACACACCGCGCAGAATGCAGGTAAGTTCATTCTTCATCGGAGAAACAGAAATTACTAACTACGAATACCGCGAATACCTTACATGGTTGAAGTATGTATTTCCACCAAGTGACCCTAGCTTCAAGGAGATCTATAACGGCGCTTTACCGGATACTCTTTTATGGGACAACAAACTAGCTAGAAACGATTATAATGAAACGTATCTTCGTTCCCCGGAATTCGATTACTACCCGGTAGTAGGAGTTTCCTGGACTCAGGCGAACAGATACTGTGAATGGCTTACAGACAGAGCGAATGAAAAAGCTTTAATGCAGGCCGGAGTTATTGCTAAAGATTTGTATATCAACGAATCCAATAACCAGGGTGGAACTGCATTCAATATGGATAAATTCAAAGCGAATGATCCTGAAATGCAGGGATACATCAACGAGAAAAGAATGCAGCAGAAATCTGGTATGAAAACAACCAACCAGAGACTTCTTTCTGCAAACAGAGCCCCAAATGCTTCAATGGTTCAGAAGTTCAGACTTCCTACCGAAGTTGAATGGGAATATGCTGCTCTTGGCATGGCTAAAAACAGAGAATACAACCAATACTTAGGTAAAAAACCTGAAATCGAAAGATTAAGAGGTACCAAAGGAAGAGATAAAGGAATGTTCCTTGAAAACTTCAAAATGGGAAGAGGTGACTATTCAGGTATTGCAGGATGGAAAAATGACGGAGCTGCACAAACAGCAGACGTGAGACAATATCCTTCTAACGATCTTGGAATTTACGGTATGTACGGAAACGTTTCTGAATGGACGGCTGACGTATACAGACCAATCATTGATGAAGATTTCAACGATTTCAACTACTATAGAGGAAACATGCCTCAGGCTATTGTAAGAAACGGTGACGGAACTTACAAAATGATCGACGAAGGTACTATCAAGTATGATACCTTAGCAGATGGCAGATTAGTATACAGAGGTCTTCCGGGACAGTTTGAAAGAGAAACCATTGCTGATCACAGAAACTACAGAGATGGTGACAGACAGTCTTCTTTAGAATATTACAGAGCTTCAGATTCAGCTTCTTCATTTGATATGTACAATGCTCCTCAGAGAAGATTTGTTGTAGATGCAGGTGGAAGAGTAAAACTTCAGAAAGATACCAGAGACAGAACATCTGCAGTATCTAATGATGTAAGAGTTGTAAAAGGTGGTTCTTGGCAGGATACAGCCTATTGGTTGGATCCGGGACAAAGAAGATACAAAAACGAAGGCAAAGCTTACGGATGGATTGGCTTCCGTGTTGCACAAGATGCCAGAGCTAGTGATAAAGGCAGAACTAGAAGATAATATTTATCAAAAAATACTTATAAAAAACCTTCCGGATTTCCGGAAGGTTTTTTTATTTTTGAAGTATGAATATAGAACAGTTTTATCCTTTATTTTTACAATCAGATAAAGTGACGATCGACAGCAGAAAAGTAGGCAGGAATGATATTTTCTTTGCCTTTTCCGGTGAAAATTTCAATGCTGCAACCCTGGCAGAAAAAGCTGCTGATGACGGAGCTTTGGCGGTAATTGTGGAGAAACAGGAATTTGAAAATAAGGATAAAAATATCTTCTATGTTCCTTCTACACTGGAATTTCTTCAGCAGCTTGCTGTTCACCACAGAAATCAGCTTAAAATCCCTGTTATCGGACTTACAGGAAGCAATGGGAAGACAACGACCAAAGAAATTATCCATGCAGTTCTTTCTGAGAAATTTAATGTACAATATACTTCCGGAAATTTAAATAACCATATTGGAGTTCCGCTAACCATTCTCTCCATTAAACCTGAACATGAAATAGCAGTGGTAGAAATGGGAGCCAATCACCAGAAGGAAATTGAGCTTTTATGCACCATTTCACAACCGGATTTTGGATATATTACCAACTTTGGGAAAGCCCACCTGGAAGGCTTCGGCGGATTTGAAGGCGTGATCAAAGGAAAATCTGAGCTGTATGATTATTTGAAAAATCATAACCAGATTATTGTTGTTAATGAAAATGATCCCATACAGTCAGAAAAAACGGAAAATTATACACCAAAAATTACCTTTGGAAAAGACACTTCCGATTACCAGTTCGGGTTGTTTTCCGAAGAACATTTTGTAGGATTAGACTACCAAGGTATAAAAGCTGTTTCTAAACTTACGGGAGAATATAACTTTACCAATTTATGTGCAGCAGCCAGTCTTGGTCTTCATTTTGGGATCAGCTTTGAAAAAATAAAGCATGCTGTTGAAAACTATACTCCGACTAATATGCGTTCCCAGGTTGTAAAAAAAGAAAAGACAACATTAGTCCTGGATACCTACAATGCCAATCCAAGCTCTATGACTGCCTCACTGCATAATTTTGTAACTTTTGAAGGCAGTAAAACCATTATTATTGGTGATATGCTTGAATTGGGAGAAGAGAGTGTAAAAGAACACAAAAATATCTTAAAGCTTGCCCACGAATTAGCTTTTGACCAAATCATTACGGTAGGAAAGTATTTTAAAGATGTCAATTCTTCGTCACTGTCTTTTGAAAATACTGCAGAATTAATAGAATACCTCAAGCAGAATAAAATCCATGCAGAAAATATCCTGTTAAAAGGTTCAAGAGGAATTGCACTTGAAAAGTCTATCGAATTTATTTAAGCTTTGAATTCCAGAATTCTTTTACAATCAGCTTGATATTTTGGAAAGTGCTTGGGAAAACTTCATCTTCGATCTGAGTGGTGTTTTTCCAGGCTACTTCTGTAATTCCTTCTTCTATCTGCGGTTTTGAAGTATCTTCACCATTGAAGTTCATTTCAAACCAATGCGTGCATTTAAGGATTTTTTCACCGTTTCTTTCGATGTAGATATGGTAGGTAGTATTGATGAATTTTACCAGTTCCACATTTTTCAGCCCTGTCTCCTCTTCAATTTCTCTCACAGCCGATTCTTCGCGGGATTCACCTTTTTCCATTTTACCCTTGGGAAGATCCCATTTACCTAACCTTTTAATAAAAAGCAACTTTCCATCGGGATTATTGACAAGGCCTCCCGCAGCTTCTATGATTCTGAAAAGCTTCTGGAATTCGCTCCAGATTTCTTCAATATTCTCACCGAAAACATTAAGTTCTTTCACCGAAGTGTTTTCCAAAAGATCCAATGCAATCTCTAAAGTTGTGAAACTTTCGTACCTAAGTTCTTTTTCAAGAGGCTCGGGATGCTTAGACACTAATAATTTTTTTTCGTTCACAAAAACTTTATACATATATTTGTAAGAATTAAGAATTTAAATACAAAAATAAAAAATGAATTTAGAAGGACGAAAGATTATTGTCAATAAATCATCTAAAGAATTGTCTGAAATATTGAAATCGCCTGAAAACTATAAAGATTTTATGCCGGATGGTCTTCAGAAATTTGAAACCAAAGACAACGGGTTCAAATTCGGTCTTCAGGGTATGCCTGAAATTGCTCTGAAAATAGATGAAGTGAATGAGCAGAAAGCAGTTTTGAAATCTGCAAGCTCAAGTTTGGATTTTACTTTAACAGCGGCTTTAAATCCTATCAACGATGATCAAACTGAAGTTCAGATGCTTTTTGAGGGGAAATTCAATCCTTTCATCAAAATGATGGTTGAAAAACCACTTCAGAATTTTATCAATACACTGACAGATAAGATCGAAGCTTACAAATAATAAGAAAAACCTTCAGCAATGGAGGTTTTTTTATGCCAATACGCCTGAGCTATGATCTGCGGTACTGCCTGTTGCAGAAGAAAGGACATTGATCTCGTTCTTCATCCTTAAAACTCCCATAAAAGCAAAAATAAGCGCTTCTTTATGGTCAATAATCTGCCTTTCCGGAATGATGACGGTAAATTCTGTTTTTTCTCTGATCTTTTCGATAAGACATGTATTATAGCTGCCCCCGCCAGTGCATAGAACATTCTCTAAACGGTTTACATTAATGACATTTGAGATCTGCTGAGCCACATGCTCGATAAAGGTAGCCATAGCATTCGTTACATCAGAATTTTTAAGGAGTGGGAAAATAGCTTCGTTGCACCATTCAATTCCTAAAGATTTAGGATGTGCCTGATTATAAAAATCCAGGGAATTAAGCTTACCCAGAAGATCCTGGTCGACACTGCCTTTTCTGGCTAAATCTCCGTTTTCATCAAAGTTTTTATTGAATTTATTCGCAAGCCTGTTCAGGACAATATTGACAGGAGCAATATCAAAAGCTATTCTTTTACCATCCTGCTTTAGAGAGATATTGGAAAACCCTCCCAGGTTCAGGCATGCATCATAATCAGAAAAAAGCAGTTCGTCACCGATAGGGACTAAAGGAGCACCGTTTCCTCCCATCAATACATCCTGGCTTCTGAAGTCGTAAATAACCGGAAGCCCTGTTTCTATTTTGATGGCTCTTCCGTCTCCGATCTGAAGGGTAAACTTTTTTTTAGGCTGGTGAAAAACCGTATGGCCATGAGAGGCGATCAGATCAATATTTTCAAGATAATTACGGTCTATAAATTCTCTAACCTGATGGCCGAGATAAAAACCATATTCCGAATGAAGTTCCAGTAATTCTTCTGAAGATAAATGAATTGAGTTTCTGAGTTTTTCCTCCCAGTTTTGAGAATAGGGAAGGGTTTCAGCCTTTAAGATCTGAAAATTCCAGTCCTTCTTTTTTTCAAAAGCGGCGAAACAGATATCCAGACCATCCAGACTGGTTCCGGACATAAGCCCAATAGCCTGAATTTTCATATTACTGCGGTGTTTTTTTTTCTTCGAGTCTTTTGGTACTGAAATCCCCCGAATTATTGAAGAAAGTATATTCGGAAAAATCATCCTTGGCTGTCATACCATTGGCACCAACTAGGGTAGAGCCGTCTTCCATGGTGACATATACGGTATCTTTGGTGTAAATCCTTTTCTTTTTCTGATCCCAATAAATACTCTGCATCGCGAACCGCTGTCCTTCATTGGTGGTAATCCTTACATCGCCTTTGGCTTCGTAAAATCTTTTATACTCAAAAATGCGGGCATATTTAGCGGTAATCTTACCGGGAACTTTAGGTTTTTTCTTATCGAAAAATTCAATGTTGATACCTCTTTTAGCCACAATATAAGGACTGTCAATTAATTGATACTTTTCAATAATGGGTGCCTTGGCTTTTAAAGATATGAAGCCCGAATCCCGTTGTATGATATTGGCATTATTAATGATCTCTGACGGAAAGTTCTTGCTTTTGTTTCCATTAGCTTTGGTAAGATCTTCCTCACAGGATGTCAATATAAAAAATATAGCACAACTAAAAAGGCATGCTATATTTTTATATGATATTTTTATTGAAAAATTCATTTTAGTTGTACAGAGTCTTTCTGAACCATCTGTCAGCAAAGTTGAAGCCGACTTTTAAGTTGATGAAATTCTGGTTGATCAGGTTGTTATCAAGAGTTCCTCTTTTTCCTAGTTCCACACCCAGTTCAAGACCGCTCATTCTTGTAATGCTGCTTGTTTTGAATGGAAGCAATACTCCGGCAGAGATTCCAAACTTATTGATGCTGGTGCCATTTATCTTAAGATTTCCTCTCTCATAGAAAGCTCCATATCTGTAGGTTACTCTTGAGAAATAGTTTCTGAAGTTGTTATAATTCGGCAGATACCATCCTCCGGCAGAAATTCTGTAACTGTCCTGGAAGTCAAAAGTTTTTCCGAAATAAGAAATATCTTCCCCTTTTTTATAATCAAGCTGTCCTGAAAAGAACCAATGATTCTCACTTCCATACCCAACCCCTAAAGATGCCTGCAATGGAAGAAGGTTTTTAGAACTTGTGCTTTTCTGATCTACAATGGTTTCTAAAGCTTTAACAGTTTGTGCTACATCAGAATATCTATAAGTACTGTTGATATACTCAGTAGTCATATTGCTGGTATTGCCAAATGTAGCTGTAGCCCCGATGGTTAACTTTTTATCTGTACGCGTATTCACGCTTTGGTAGCTACCACCAAGAGTGAAGTTGAAGTTTTTGATCCTGTTTTTGGTTTCATAGCCATTGATGAATTCAGCGTTGGAAACTCCATCTTTATCATAAGACCTAAGCTCATTCAGATCATAAAGATTTCCAAAATATAGATTGGCTCTCAAACCTACTGCAAAATTTTGGTCTATTTTATAAGAAACAGCTGCCTGGGCCGTGTTCAGGGTTCCACTTCCTTTAAAACGATTGGTGTAATATCCGTTTAATACCTGAGCACCATCTACAGTTTCGTAGGTTTTAGTAGTATTTACAATCTCATAGCTCTTAGAACTGTAAGGCTGGTAAGATAGTCCCATCTTTACTTTTGGAGACAATGGAAATGCCAATGCAATATTAGAAAGATACGTAGAATGTTTGGTAGACTTCGTATCGTTATAATTTGTTTTGAAGTAATTGTTTTCGTTGGTAGCTTCCAGCCTGATGCTTGTAAGCTCGAAATTAGAGTTATTCGCAGGGTTTGCGAAATTGAAGCTGCTCGTGAAATCACTGATATAAGCAGTAGATATACCACCCATAGAGGCAGTTTCAATCGTATTATCATATTTTACATCTCCAATTCCATAAGTTGCATACGGAGAGTTACTTATACTCTGTGCATTTAGGAAGTATCCAACTGATATGAATGATACGGCAAAGATTTTTTTCATTCTTTATTTTTAAAACAATGCGCAAATATCTTAAATATTAATGAATTGTAAAAATTATATGTGGTTAAAGTTTGTTAAGGGGTATGAATAGCCATAATTATGCTGAATTATCAATTATGAATACGCTTTGCCCGTTATTTTTATACCTTATTTATAAATTGTATTATTAAAATTTACCATTTATTTGCGAAGCAAAATTCACATCTCAGAAATCATCCGTTCTAAAAATTCTTTATCTTTGGAACATGAATTGGGAGAACATCGCCGGACAGGAAAATCTGAAAAAACTTCTTCGTGAAAGCATTGCTGAAAACAGGGTAAGCCACGCCCAGCTTTTTTTAGGAAAAGAGGGATATGGTACATTTCCTATGGTTTTGGCTTATGCCAAAGAGATCTTTAGCCAGGAAAATGAGCATGCTGCTTCGAAAGTGGAACATTTAAACCATTTGGATCTGCATTTTAGTTTCCCTGTTTTTACAGATAACAAAAATTCTCTAAGTAAAAATAAATTTGAGGATTTCAGGGAAATGATCATGGCTTCTCCCTATGCAAGCTATGACGACTGGACAGCCTTCCTCGAATCTGAAAATAAACAGCTTTTTATTTCTGCAGACGAAATTGATGATCAGAACCAGAAGTTTGCATTAAAGAGTTTTGAAGGCGGAACTAAAATTCTGATTGTCTGGAGAGCTGATAAAATGAATATTGCTGCTGCGAATAAATTTCTGAAATTTTTGGAAGAACCACCCGCAAAAACGCTCATTCTTCTTACTGCTGAAACGGCCAATGATATTCTTCCGACAATTCTTTCAAGAACACAGATTGTAGAAATTCCGAGAATCAGTGATGAAGATCTGGAAAGCCATCTTAAAAAGAATTTTCAGATTTCAGAGGAAAAGGTTAGGGAGATTGTCCACGAAGCACAGGGAGATCTCAATGAAGCCTTGAAAATTTTAAATTCGGGACATAAAAGCGACGAATTTGAAAAGCTATTTATACAGTGGGTAAGGGATGCTTTCATGGTAAAAAAGAAGCCTCAGTTCCTTAAAAGCATTATCCTTTGGGCCAGAGAAATTGCTAGCTGGAATAGGGAAAAACAGAAAAATTTCCTGAACTACTGTTCTGAGATCTTCAGGCTTGCCCTGCTTCAAAATTACCAGTCTGAAAATTTGGTATACAAAAAGATTGATGCAGACGGCTTCAACTGGGACGGCTTTTCAAAATTCATCAGCGGCGCCAATATTGAAAGTATTCTGGAAGAAATCAGCACTGCAGATCTCCATTTAACCCGAAACGGAAATCCTAAAATTGTCTGGACAGACCTTGGGATTAAACTATCACGTTATATTCACAAAAACTCATAGTTCAGTCAAAATATACAGCTGAAAATTTTTAATGATATTAAAGTCCGGATCAGTTCCGGACTTTTCATATTGTGTGGAATTCTGGGGTTCTTAACTTTTATTTAAAATTTTCTTCTTTTTAATACAATTAGTTTTCAGCTCTTTACATTGGCAAATATTAAATATAAATTAAAAAATCAATCAATCGTTTGATTTGTTTGAAAACTTATGTAAATTTGCGCCCTGAAAAATAGAATTACTATGGTTTCAAAAGAAGAAAATATATTATTTGCTGCAGAGAAGCTTTTTGCTGAAAAAGGCTTCGAAGGGACTTCCACCAGGGAGATTTCTAAGGCGGCGAATGTAAATATCTCTATGATTTCTTACTATTTCGGGTCCAAGGAAAAACTGTACGAGAAATTAGTGGAATACAGAATGAACGAAGGACAGTTCTTCGCTAAAGATATCCTCGAAAGAACAGATATCAATGAATGGCAGAAAATAGAAAAGATTGTAGACCAGTTTTCCGGAAGAGTAAGACATCACAAATGTTTTTACAGAATTATGCAGCGTGAGCAGCTTCACACGGAAAACCCGCAGATCGTGGAATTTCTGAAGCAGACTAAGATGGGCTTTATCTCCATGTATTCGCAGGTCCTTGAAAGCGGACTGAAAAAAGGAATTTTCACTAAAAATCCTCCTATCTATCTACTTCATGCCACAGTAAGCGGAACCTTGTTTTATGCATCCAATGCCAAAGAGATGTACAAAGAATTCCTGAATGATACGGAAGACGATGAGATTTTTGACGAAAAGTACTACACAGAACTTAATAAACATATAAAATATTTACTAAAAGACCTTTTAGGTTATGAAGAGAATAAATAACTCGGTGTTGGCATTATCCCTTTTTATGGGAGTTACAGCCATAAATGCCCAGGAGAAAAAACAGCTCACTCTCGATGAAGCCGTGCAGCTGGGAATCCAGAACAGTAAAAATCTTAAGATTGATGCCACCAAGATCGAAGAAGCTACGGCAGATCTTTTGGAGGCCAAAAACAGACAGCTTCCAGAGTTGAAAGTTTCAGGCAGCTATATGTATCTTCCCACTAAGCCCACTATTGATCTAAAGCTTTCCGGTGTTTCGGGAGCGGGAGGTCCGGAAGTACATCAGGTTGCTTATGGATCGGTTAACCTAAGTGTCCCGGTTTATAGTGGCGGAAGAATCAAATATGGTATCCAATCTGCCAAATATTTGGTGGAAGCATCAAAGCTAAGTACAGAAAATGATAAAATAGCGATTGCTTATAATGTTGCCCAGGCTTATAATAATTTATTTAAAGCGAATCAATCCATCAAAGTTTTAGAAGAAAACCTTACGGCTTCTCAAAAAAGAGACGAAACCTTTCTTAAGCTTGAAAACAATGGGGTTATTGCAAGAAATGACCGTTTAAAAGCAAACCTGCAGACTTCAAATATCGAGCTGCAGCTATTGGAAGCTAAAAACAACTACAATATTGCCAACATCAATATGGACCTGCTTCTAGGAATCCCGGAAACTACAGAAATTGAAGTTGACCCGAATTATATCGATGAAGGTTCAGAAGTAAAAACAGTTGATTATTACGTAAATGAAGCCAGAGAAAACCGTAAAGACTTACAGGCTTTGGCTCAGCAAAGAAAAGCTGCGGAACGGGGTACAAAATCGGCAAAAGCTGAAAACCTTCCTTCCATAGCATTTACCGGAGGGTATGTAGCGGCAGACATTCCAAAATTCCTGACCATATACAATGCCGTGAATGTTGGAGTTGGAATTTCTTACAATTTATCCAATATCTGGAAAGAAAATTCTTCATTAAGACAATCTCAGGCAAGAGAAAAGCAGCTGGCAGCCAATGATGAATTGCTGAATGATAACATTAAACTTGATGTCAATAGAGAATATCAGAATACGGATTACTCTAAAAAGAGAATCTCCGTTTATGAGAAAGCTGCTGAGCAGGCTAATGAAAACTACAGGATTACCAAAAATAAATACGACAACGGCCTTGCAACCATGACAGAGCTTCTGGATGCAGACGCTGCCCAGATTTCAGCTAATGTAGGCGTGATCAATGCCAAGGCAGATGCCGCTTTAGCATACAGAAAACTATTACAGACAACAGGAACTTTAACAATTAAATAATCAGACTGAAACCAAAATGGAAAATAATAATAAACCAACCGTTGAACTTGAACCTAAAAAGAAAAAAAGTTTCGTTTTTCCTATCATCTTAGCCGCTGTAGTAATCGGTGGAGGGATCTATGGGTACAGAGCCTTTACTTACGGGCAGTATCACGAAGAAACTGACGATGCACAGATCACATCCAATATGGCGCCGGTAATTTCTAAAATTTCCGGTTATGTAGCAGAAGTAAAAGTAAAAGACAATCAGTTCGTAAAAAAAGGGGATACTTTGGTTATTCTTGATAACAGAGATCAGAAAATGGCTCTTGAGCAGGCTCAGGCTGCTTTGTCAACAGCCAGAAGTAATATTTCAAATGCAGAAGCTACGACTACGGCTACATCAAAAAATATAAGCTCTTCCCAGGCAGCAGTAACAACGGCCAATGCACAGATAGAAGCAGCAAAAGTAAACGTTTGGAAAACATCACAGGATTTGAAAAGATATGCCAACCTTGTAAAGGATCATTCTATTACAGAACAGCAATATGAGCAGGCTTTAGCGGCCAAACAGTCTGCGGACAGGCAGCTTCAGGTTTTAGTGGATCAGAGAAACCAGATTGCACAGCAAACTACCATTGCATCTTCTCAGACTGCAGCAAGCTCTCAGCAGATCAGTGTTGCAGGATCAGTAGCAAAACAAAGAGAAGTAGATGTGGAAAATGCTAAATTAAACTTATCATACACGGTGATCCTTGCTCCGGAAGACGGGTATGTTGGAAAAGTTTCTACTCAGGCAGGCCAGTATCTGCAAGCCGGATCACAACTTTTTGCTTTGGTTAAAAACGACCAGAAATGGGTTGTGGCCAACTTTAAAGAAACGCAGGTAGATAAAATGGTAGAAGGACAAAAAGTGAAAATTGAGATTGATGCCTTCCCTGACCAGGAATTTGATGGAGTTGTAAGCTCATTCTCTCCGGCAACAGGAGCTACTTTTTCAATCCTGCCTCCGGATAACGCCAGCGGTAACTTCGTAAAAGTGGTTCAGAGACTTCCTGTAAAAATCGATTTTGTAAATCTTGATAAGAATATTGCAAAGAGGCTGAGAACAGGAATGAACGTAAAAGCAGAAGTGTCGCTTAAATAATATTAAAACTGTGAAATAAGTGAATTGTCAATTTTGCTGATGCAAGTCAATGAATGAGGATAATATGAAGCTGAAAATTGACAACGAAGTTGATTAACCATTGGCAATTCACCTTTTTACATCGTAAAAAACTATGCAAGAATCATTAGTAGAATATGGAGCCCGGAGGGTGATCATCACGATCACAGCAATCCTTTGTGCTCTGCTTGAAATTGTGGACTCCACGATTGTGAATGTTGCCTTGAATGAGATGAAGGGGAATCTTGGAGCCACACTTTCTGAAGTAGGCTGGGTGATTACAGCTTATGCAATCGGTAACGTAATTGTGGTGCCGATGACGAGCTGGCTGTCACAGCAGTTCGGACGTAGAAATTACTTTGCAGCTTCCATCATTATATTCACCATATTTTCGTTTTTATGCGGAAATGCCACCAATATCTGGGAACTCGTATTTTTCAGGCTGATGCAGGGAATTGGCGGAGGAGCACTCCTGGTGACGTCACAGACGATCATTACAGAATCGTATCCTATTGAGAAAAGAAGTATGGCACAGGCCATTTATGGTTTGGGAGTAATTATTGGTCCAACCTTAGGTCCGCCATTGGGAGGATATATTGTAGATAATTTCAGCTGGCCGTATATTTTCTATATCAATATTCCGATTGGGATTGCAGCAACGCTGATGACTTTACAGTTTGTAAAAAGTCCGAAATATGCTGAAAAACGAAAGGCTTCAGATGTAGACTGGATCGGAATTGCCTTACTGGCAGTTACCGTGGGATCTTTACAGTTTATTCTGGAAAGAGGCCATGAAGAAGACTGGTTTGAAAGCGGAATGATCGTAACATTTACCATATCGGCCATCTTAGGGTTCATCCTTTTCCTATGGCGGGAACTTACATTTAAATATCCCATTGTGGAGCTAAGGGTATTGAAAAACGGGAACTTAAGGATCGGAACGGTGATGTCATTCGTTTTAGGATTCGGATTGTATGGTTCCACATTCATTGTACCACTGTATACGCAGAGTATTTTAGGATGGACGGCCTTGCAGTCGGGAGCCTTGATGATTCCCGCAGCACTGACAACAGCCTTTATGATGCCAATTATCGGAAGGCTTCTTTCAAAAGGGGCAAAACAGCAGATCCTGGTATCTTTAGGGCTCTTCATCTTCTTTGTCTATAGCTTCTGGGGGTATAAAATCCTGACACCAGATACCAGTAAAGATGCTTTTTTCTGGATGCTGATTGTAAGGGGAGCCGGCTTGGGACTTCTGTTTATCCCGATCACTTCACTGTCATTGAGTACACTGAAAGGGCAGGAAATTGGTCAGGGCGCAGCATTTACAGGGATGATGCGACAGCTAGGAGGTTCATTTGGGATTGCGGCGATCACTACGTTTATTGCCAATGCAGGACAGAAGTACAGGCTCAACCTGATCTCCCATCTGGATGAAAACAGTTTTGATGTACAGCAACGCCTGAACGCATTAAAAGCCAGCTTTGTTGCAAAAGGAATGACTCCCGACGCAGCGATGAATGCAGCCTATAAAATGCTGGATTTATCAGTCACAAAACAGGCTACAGTGCTTTCGTATATGGATGTCTTCCTCTATTTAGGAGTTATATTCCTCGTATGTATACCGTTTATCCTTTTTATTAAAGAAAGGAAAAGCAAAGAAAAAATAGATTTAAGTGAAGCCATGCACTAAATCGATTCAATACAAAACCTCCGAATTTCCGGAGGTTTTTTTATGTAAATGATACGAATGTTCTTACTAAAGATGCTTCGACTCCGCTCAGCATGGCAATGTTAAAAGAAGATTGTTAAAAAAAGTTCATATTTGAAATGTCATGCTGAGCGGAGCCGAAGCATCTCACTTATTATTCTTAAAAACTTAAAAACCCTTAATGGTTAAAAGTTATAATCCTCGCCGTCCATTCAATACCACTAATGTCAATCAGTTTTATAGCGTGAATCATTTCTTTTTCCACTAAAATATCCTTGAGATTCAATGTAAGATCCGCCTTTGAGCCAAGAGGAATAACCAGGCTGTGCTTTCCCGGCTTTACTTTAGCTACATAATAATTCCTGATGTTTTCTTTTGGAAATTTTGAAAGCTCTGTATGATTTAAGGCTTTTATAATCTTTCCGTTTTTATCCAGAATATGAATACCAATCAGAAAAGAACCATAGACATCTACACCTTCCGTTCGGTAAATTTCAAAGGTTAGATCTGTATTGACTAAAGAAATATTTGAAATCTCAATCTTCGGTTTTACAGATTTATTGTGTAGGGTTCCCCAGACTCCGCCATGAAAGTACTGGTTGGTATACAGCGTAAGTCCAAAAATGAATAACGAGCCTGCAAGTACAAGGGTTTTCGGTTTTGACAAAGGAAGAACACCAGATCCCAGCCAGAGAAACCATTTTTTATGGGTAAAGTTCTTACTGCTCTTGATAAAGTGGTGATCAAGAGAAAAAGGGCCGCTCCCGGTAAGGAATAAAACAAATCCTCCTGCAATTCCCAAAACTCCGATCTGCCATTCATCAAGACAGGTGGTTCCGATCCAGCCGGAACCCAACAGGATTCCCATCGCAAGACCGAAAATACCGATGCTCATTAATCTGGTAAATAATCCCAGAATAATAAAGAGTCCTACAACAGCTTCAACAATGGTAAACGTAACCATGGAAGTATGTAAAACATCCGGATGGGTGACCAGATATTTTATAAAAGGTTTTATTCCTAAGGCATTGGGCAGAAAATGATTGAATTTTTCCCCGATATATCCGGCTTCATCCGGAATAAGCTTGTTTTCGAGAACGAGTCTCCGCCAGAAAGCTGAAAAGTAGGTCCATCCGATCACGAGACGGAGTGATAATGTGTAGAGTCCGGCCAGGTCATAAGACTGGCTGTCTGAAGTATGTTTCATTGAAATTTATTGTATTAAAAAACTGTTTATTAAAATTGATCCGGTTAAAATCTAAATCAGATCTAATTTCAGTCTTTTAAATAGAATATATTTTGGCGGACTGTTTCCGGTAGAATGTCCGGAATATTCGTTTAAAGTAATTTTTTTCTCTCCAAAACTGAAAACTGTATTTGAATTGAAAAGAGAACCTTTGCTTTTAAGCTTAATATTAGCCTTTGAAAGGATGGTTCGGGCAGATGAAGTATCAGCGGAGAGGTCACATGCAGATACTGAACCGGTTGTTGTTTTTATTTTATTTAAACCGCTGATATGCTGGATATCAAAAATACCGAGGACATCTCTTTTTACAGAACACGGGGATAATGAAAATGCCAGTATAAGCATCATGATGAATGCTTTGTGATTTTTCATATGGTTTCCTGATATTGGCATTTTTACAAAACTACACTTTATTTTAGATGTAAGCTTATGAATTGCAGGAATTCATGCTGCCAGTCCACAATTAAGTAGAGTAAACAATTGTCAATGACCTTGAAATGATTTTTCCGGCAATCATTTTCATCTCAGAGTTTCTTTTCAGTCCTGGAAAATAAATATGATATTATTTAAAATTTACAATGCTGCTGACTAACAGTTGTCACAAACCTGTCTTATCTTTATCGTCTGAATTGTTCATAACCAAAACAGAAAATTGATTTTAATGAGTTATTGTTTAGCCATAGAAGGAATGCAGCCTGAAAGCAGAAAAGAGCTGCATAAAAATTACCACGACAATTATTACGGATTCCCAATTCATAATGACAATGAACTTTTCGGAAGGCTTATTCTGGAAATTAATCAGGCAGGACTGAGCTGGGAGACCGTTTTAAAGAAAGAAGAGAGCTTTAGGAAGGCCTACAACAATTTTGATATTCAGGCTATCGCTGCCTATACGGAAGACGATCGCGAAAGGCTTATGAATGATGCCGGAATCATAAGAAACCGGCTTAAAATAAATGCTGCCATTGAAAATGCTAAGACCGTTATAGAATTACAGAAAGAATTCGGATCATTTGAAAAATGGCTGGAACATCATCATCCGAAAACCCTTCAGGAATGGATGAAGCTGTTCAAAAAAACATTCAAGTTTACGGGTGGAGAAATTGTGAATGAATTTTTGATGAGTACAGGATATCTGAAAGGTGCTCATGCCGAGAGCTGCCCTGTTTATCATCACGTGCTGAAACAGAAACCGCTTTGGATGGACTAGAGTAATGAATTCTGATTGTAGAAACGGACTTTAGTTAAAATCTAAATTTAGTATTTATAATTTTTGTGATTCTGAAGCAGAATCTATATTTTTCATGATTTCCTTATGCTCCTTGCCCCATTTTTCGAATTCCAGGATAATAGGCTTTAGTTTATAACCGATCTCGGTAAGCTCATATTCCACACGTGGCGGAACTTCAGCATAAACAGTTCTGGTGATGATTTTATCTTCTTCCAGCCTGCGGAGTTGTAGCGTGAGCATACGTTCTGTGATATTGTTCAGCTTTTTTCTGAGCTCTCCGAATCTCAGCTTACCATTGATGAGGTAGCAGCAGATGGCAAGCGCCCATTGTCCGCCGATAGTATTGGACGCATAGATCTCGGGACATTCATCAGAAAGGGCTTTCTTATTGGCAAAATTGGTGGATGTTTCCTTTATTTTGGTCATTACTTACATTTTTTATAGTACCATACAATTGGGCACTACTATTTAAAATGTAAGTTACGTATATTATTTTTGCTGAAGAAATTTAACAAGAAATGAAAACATTAATCATAGTTATTCACCCGGATATAGAAAAATCAGTAATCAATAAAAGATGGATTAAAGAATTGCAGAAATATCCTGAAAAATATACTGTTCATTCATTGTATGAAGCCTATCCGGATGAAAAGATCGATACCGCGAAAGAGCAGCAACTCATGGAGTCTTATGACAGGATTGTTTTTCAGTTTCCGTTTTACTGGTTCAGCAGTCCGCCGCTTTTAAAAAAATGGTTTGATGAGGTTCTTCTTTATGGCTGGGCATACGGGAGCAAAAGTGGTTATAAACTTGGCGGGAAGAAAATGACATTGGCTGTTACAGCAGGAATTGATGAAGAAGGTTATAGCGCCTCCGGGAAATATAAATATACCATGAACGAGCTTTTCCGTCCGTATGAACTGACTTTTGACTACATCAAAGCTGAGTATAAAGAACCATTTGTTTATTACGGAATAGAAAACGATCCTTCGGAGGAATGGGTTGAAAGGAGTGTACCGATGTATCTGGAGTTTTTGGATGATTTGTGATTAAAGTTTTGTAATCGTGATCTTGAAAATATTAACAAATCCTTACCCCACCGTCGGCGTATCCTCTTCCTTCAAAATCTTTTTCTCCTTCATCGAAAGCATCATCCTTTCATACTTATATTTCTCCCAGTCAAACTGATTGAGAAAGTCGAGGGCAGCCTGGAAGCCTCTGTTGAAAAGATCCTCTTTTTCCTCTCTTTTCATGAAGAAATTCAGCCAACTGCTTGTACCGCAATTAACGGATTGAATGCTGTAAAGACGGTAAAAACTGTGCTTGGTTAAAAATGATTTGTCGTTAAACCCTTTTAATGTGCTGATAATGTTTCCCGCGTAAGAAAAAGGGGTTTTGAGGATTTCCTCACTGGTTTTTCCTTTCTCCGAAAGGATATCGGAATCACTCGTAAGCTGTACCCCGAAAAGCGGCATTCTCGGATAAAATACATCGCTGGCGTGGAAAATGTCAATGGGAAAATTGGAAATGCTTCCCCCATCAATAAATATTCCGACAGGGTAGATGTTTTCCGGCTTCGTACTCATCCAGAATTTCCAGGCATATTTCACAGAATCATCATCCTTATTGATTCTTTTCTGAAAGGGTTCAAAAAAGAAAGGGACAGACATGGAAGCCCGTACAAACTCAGCTGGACTTATATGCTTCAACTCTTCTTCCGACCAGTATAAATTGGCCATTGTGGGAAGCTCTACTTTTATTTTGGCATTAATATCAGTCGTAATTACAACATATTCCGAGCGAAGCTGGTAGAAGGGATTGTTCTTATAATAATCATTGTTGAGGGCACTTTCATAGAATATCCTGTAACTTGTTTGGTCAATATGTTCAAGATTTTTTTCCTTGATTGCTTCTATACTTTTCAGAGCCATCGTATAATATTCCTGGCCATTTCCATAACGGTAATTAAGGTTGAGGTCCTGTTCTTTCCGGATAAATTTCTCATTAAGATGAGCCACTGTTTTGATTCCGAAGTCATCCAAGACATTTTGCATCGTATTTAAAAACGTATTTCCAGGATTGAATCCGCTGTTTTGCTTCCGGAAATCATTATAGAACTTTTTAATGCAGAAAAAAGCAATAATTACCGGAATCAACGGAATCAGGAAAAGAAGTTTTGCATTAAGCGTAGTTTCAGGCTGAGCAACAAAAGGGATAATTACAAGGATGATCATAATAACCGCTGCAATAATGGCATTGATCTTAAGGAAATCCTTATTGTTCAGGATCGCATGGATGGTGGTTTTAACATAGGTTTTTCCGTCCATGAAATCTGCAAAATTCCAGCTGAAGAGAATATCCTTAATCACTTCACTTTTTGCCTCCTCTTTCGTTTTACAGGCGGCAATAAGCATAGTATTGATTGCACCGGCACTGGTTCCTGCTACTTTCAGAAAACGTACCCCGAAAATTTCCAGGCCATAAAGGTAGCCAACCAGTGCACTTCCCCAGACACCACCTCCTTCCTGAACAAACTCTACATATTGGTTTCCCTGAGCATCCAGCAGGTCAGAAAATTCCCGGGAAGAAATATTCTCATGCAGGGCAGAGAGTTTTTCTTTAGATTCCCTGGAAAGCACATTTTCCTCGAGGATTTTATTTAGAATTTCGGTTTTCATGGTGGTTTGGTGTTTATTGTGACTGAACAGTCAATCATGAAAAAGTTTCTTCTATACAACGAAAAAACATTTCTTGATAAGCTTATCAACTATTTTTCAAAACAAAACTCTTGATTTACTTTGAAGGTATTTTCATCTGCATTAAAGTCCAGAAATCCAATATTTGTTAATTCATTTAATATATTTTTTAAAGCTTTACTTTTTTCTGTTCCTGACCAATAATATGACTTAAACTTGGGAAAATTGTCTTCAGGTATTAGTTCTAATTTCAATGCAATCTCATGCATTGCAATGTCAATATCCGTCCAATCTTTCATTTTTTTATTTATTTGATTCTCTTTAATTCCATTACCATTGTTTTCTCCTCGCATAAATAAATGTACAGATTACGACTAGTGCCATAGCGCCTACAGTTATAAAATATCCATATTTATGGTGCAGCTCAGGCATATTGTCGAAATTCATTCCGTAAAGTCCGGCAATAAAAGTGATCGGCAAAAAATACACTGAATAAATAGCCAAGACTTTCATGACCTGGTTGGCCTTCTGATCCGACAATGCAAGGAACATCGAAATAAGGTTGGTAATCTGAATATTCAGATGGTCAAAGTCTGCCACTACATCTTTGTGCTTATCTTTTAAATCTACGATTTCGGAATCCTGAAGGTTTAATAATTTAAACTTATCTACAGCGTCTGTGGAAATAACCAGTACCCTGGAATTCAGTCCTGATTTCCTTTTCAGCTTATACAGTCTTCGGATCTGGTTGGTATGGTTCGTGTTTTTAAGGAAAATTTCGTTTTCGATATTATCCATGGTTTCCAGAAGGCTTACCGATTCATCATCGAAACTTTTCATGATCAGAATCGCGATCATTAAAGCTATTTTTGACGGTGGAACTTCTGTCTGCATACTGGTAAGCTGTTTCTTCGTCTCCGAGATACTTTTGGTCTTCATCCTGTGGATGGTAATAATGGTATTTTCCAGCAAGAAAATCCCGATTTTTGTGCTGATATCACTTATGGTATTCAGATTTTTACGTTCCAGTTCCGTGCTTTCGCGGAGAAGAAAGAATCTTATATTACCATCCTCTTCATATTTCGGAAGGTGGTTAGGATCCATCGTATCTTCCAGGAGAAGATTGTTGATTTCATATCTTTCGTGAAGAAATTTCAGGTCTTCCGCAGTGGGAGCCTCTACATCTACCCATTCACATTGGGAGTCTCTGTATATCGTGTCGATTGGCATACAATAAAAATACTAATATTTTGAAAAACTATGTGTTAAATAATTTTATCTTTGCCAAAATTAAAAAAACTATATGATTAAAAGTACAATAAAAGGAATTGGATTTTATGTTCCAGATAATGTTGTTACGAATGATGATTTAGCAAAACTGATGACCACCAATGATGAATGGATTACAGAAAGAACGGGTATTAAAGAAAGAAGACACAGACAAAATAGAAATGATTCTCAGGAAACCACTGCTTATTTAGCTTTCAAAGCTTCTCAAAAAGCCCTTGAAAAAGCAAGCCTTACTGCTCAGGATATAGATTATATTGTTTTTGCAACGCTTTCTCCGGACTATTATTTCCCGGGTTGTGGTGTTTTGCTTCAGGATATGCTGGGCTGTGACACCATAGGTGCTTTGGACGTAAGAAACCAATGTTCCGGATTTGTGTATGCAGTAAGTGTTGCCAATGCTTTTATCAAATCAGGAACCTATAAAAATATACTTGTAGTAGGTGCGGAGATTCATTCCTTCGGACTTGATTTTTCTGATGAGGGAAGAGGTGTTTCTGTGATCTTTGGAGATGGGGCAGGAGCCATCATACTTTCAGCAACGGAAGATGAAAATGCAGGCGATATTTTAGCAGTGAATATGCATTCTGAAGGGAAATATGCCGATGAACTGTGTACACAGTTCCCGGGTTCCAAATTCGGGTGGAGCGACAGAATGAGAAAAGAACCGGAAAATGTGACCAATAAGGAAGTTTATCCTATCATGAACGGTAATTTTGTATTCAAGCATGCGGTAACAAGATTCCCTGAAACAATGCAGGAAGCTCTGGATAAAGCAGGTAAAACCATTGAAGATCTTGATATGTTCATTCCTCATCAGGCGAATCTTAGAATTGCACAGTTTGTACAGCAGAAATTCGGACTTCCGGATGAGAAAATTCATAATAATATTCAGAAATACGGAAATACAACGGCAGCTTCTATTCCTATTGCATTAAGTGAAGCAATTGAAGAAGGGAAAATCAAAAGAGGAGATCTTGTCCTTCTTTCAGCTTTCGGAAGTGGGTTTACGTGGGGAAGTGTATTGTTTGAATATTAATCGTTGGCCAATAGACAAATAGTAAAGGTAAATAACCAACCTCCAACCGATAATTCCCTTTGCCAGGGTAGATCGAAGATCTTACGGGTGGTCTAAATAAAAAGAATCCGCCGAGCAAAGCTCGGCGGATTCTTTTTATAATAATTATTGAATTAAAGACTCTTTAGTAGCTTTTCAGTATCCGTTGAATCCTGTCCTGTACTTTTAGCCAGCTGAACAGACTTTTCAGCCCAGATCTTAGCATTCTTTTTATCTCCTATTTTGTTGTAAAGATTAGCCAGTGTATCTGTATTCGCATAGTTTTCATCTTTTTTTACAGATTCCTGGGCCCAGCTTACTGCTTTTTCCAGAGAAGATTTGTTGCTTACGTTTTCGAAAAAATTCCACGCTAAAGAATTTAGTTCCTCAGAACTTGCTGTAGAAGGATCTTTGTACAGTTCCAGCATTAATTTCTCATAAGTTTGGATATCTTTATTCTTTAAAGCTCTGCTTGCTTTTGCTCTTTTTAATATTTTTTCAGCCTCGTCTTTTGTCATAAACTTTTGCGATTCAGCTAGAAAATAATTGTCATTCCAGGATTTTGTATCTGCATTGTAAGACTTTTTAAGAACCGTATTAAGCTTAATGTTTTTGTCGAATTTTGCATACTTTTCTTCTGGGAAGATCTTGATAATTTCAGATTTTTTTGCCTGGAATGTTTTATATAGAGGGCTTTCTGTGCTTTGTGTTCCTGAAATAAGCATTTGTACATCTTCCTGGTCAAGTGTTGTTTTCTGCTGAAAATAACGGTCAAGTACCTTTCCTGCAAATTCTGAATCATTATAGATCGTCAATCCTGCAAGATTTTTTAAAAACTCAGGATCTTTTTCTCCATTTTCAAACTTTTGCTTTAATGCGGTAAGTCTTTTATTAGGATCTTCGGCATCTTTGGCAAACTGGATGAAATCTTTTTCTTCCACATAGCCTAATGTTCTGTGTACTTCCTCTCCATCACCGTTAATGAAAAGATAAGTGGGAAATGCTTTTACATTGTATTTCTTGGCCAGACCTATTCCTTCTCCTTTCTCCATATCTATTTTTGCATTTACGAAATGGGAATTGTAAAAATCTCCAACGGTCTGAAGAGGAAAAATATTTTTCACCATCAGTTTACAAGGGCCACACCATGATGCATAAGCATCTACAAATACAAGTTTATTCTCTTTTTTTGCTTTTGCAAGGATAGCAGAGAAATTGCTGTCTTCAAATTTAATTCCCTGCGCCAATGCGAGAACTCCTATAAATAAAGAAGAAAATAATGCTATTTTTTTCATAAAAACTTTTTATTGATTACAAATGTAATAATTATGTCAACAAATAAGTCGGCGCAGAGAGAAAATAGTTACGGATATTTTATTTTAATATATAATAAATCTATTTAAGGTGAGTATTATTGATAAAATGTTATTAAAATAAATGTTATTAAGATTTTTAGTTAAAAAAATTAAATAATAGAAGAATATTTTAATAAAATATAAAATATTAGTAGCTTTGTAAAAACAAAAAGACACCCCATGAGAATGATGAATTATTATAAAATCAAAATAATAATTTATTTTTTTATGTCTAGAGGTCTGCTGAAACTTTTGTTTTTGTTCATTACTGCTGTCCCCATCTGGGCACAGAAAAAATACAATTTTGACCAGATCTGTGAAAGAACATCTGTTCAGGTGGCGCAAAAGAATATTCCCGAAGCTTTAAAAACAGCAGATTCATTATACATGAAGGCGCAGAAACCTTTGGATAAAGTAAAAAGTCTTTTACTTTCTGCCGAACTGTACCACTCGGCTGGTGAATTCAAAAAGTCCATATGTTATGGTGAAAATGCCCATTCCCTGCTTCGGCAGATTGATGATGCAGAATGGCTTTGCCGTGTCAATGAATTTTTGGCAAAAGAGTATCGGTTGGTTGGGCTCTTTGAAAGATCAAAAAAATATACGCTGGAAGGCATTGAAGGAGCAAAAAGCATCACTAATATCCAAAAAAGAGGAGAAGTGCTGGGGCTGCTGAACCAGGAAATGGCCTATTATGAAATCGAACAGGGAAGCTATCCGGATGCTGTAAAGTATATTCAAAAATCATTACACTCTTTTGGAGAAGATAATATTCAGGATAATGAACGGGCTGTAGCAGCTTCTTACCAGCTTCTTGGTGATGTATATTTTAAACTTAAAGATTACGTGACTGCTGAAAACAATTACAGGAAAGCAGAATCGTTGCTTAAAGATAAATGTTGCATTCTGGGTTTGGTATATAATGGACTGGGTGGCATACGTCTAAAACAGAAAAACTGGAAAGACGCTGAAATTTACCTGAAAAAAGCAGAAAATATAGCGGACAGTTCACGTAGCCTCAAGCTTAAGAAAACCGTATACTCCAATATTAATGATTATTATGAAGGAACAGGCGATAGCGTCAAAGCTTCCCTTTATGCAGTAAAATATGTAAGAGCTTATGACAGCCTTATTGCAAGAAACCGTGAATTTACACTTAAAAGTCCCGAAATCTTAGTTAAGCCTAATAAAAAAAGTGCCCGGATCAGTATTGTTAAAAATACAGCAATTATTGTCCTGCTTTCCGCTCTGATTGCCCTTGTTGTTTTCTTCAGAACCAAACAGAAAAAGCAGCATGCCAAATTCAGGAATATTATAAGGACCCAGCTGCAGATGATCAGCTCACGCAGCGAGCCTTTACCTTTAAAAAGAGAAAATTCTGATTTTTCAAATATTTCTGTAGAAGAAGTAGATGACAGGGTAGCAGAAGATAGCAAAAAAAGAAGCGAATCCCTGATGACTTCCGAGACAGAATCAAAGCTTCTGGAGCTTCTGGAGGAATTTGAAAAAGGAGAGCTGTACAACAACAAAAATATGTCTTTATCATTTTTGGCTGCAGAACTGAATACCAATACAAAATACCTGTCATATGTAATTAACCGTCATAAGTGCGCGGATGTCAAAACATACGTTAACCGTTTAAGGATTAATTATATTGTAGATAAGCTCATCAATGATGACAAATACAGACAATATAAAATAAGTATCCTTGCTGAGGAATGCGGTTTTTCCTCACACAGTAAATTCGCTTCAGTATTTAAGGCGGTGACTGATTTTTCGCCCTCGGCTTATATTAAATATCTGGATGAAAATCAATCAGATAAAAATACCCATTTTCCTGAAAACAATTAAAAAGCAGAGGTTTTTAAGTATTCTGTCTTTTCATTTTCATGAAAACAGCTAACCTATTGTTTTACGTAAGACCTTCACATCTATATCTTTGCGCCAGCTTTATAGGAACAGGCATACTGCTGTTTGTCACTCATATTTTAATCTTCATTCCGGTAAAGCAGCACAGCGCTCAAATTCAAACACTAAAATTATTAGATGTGTAAAATATCTCTGATCATTTTATGCTAACCATGAAAACTTTAAGCTAGTAAATTAAACGGATGGCAACTTCAACAGCTGTATTGACATATGCATTTTCTATTGAGCTTTTGAAAAGATAGAAATAGTCCAGTACAGCTGTACTGGTTGCGGCCTGAATAGCGTCATGAACAGCTATGGACCCAAGTGAAGGAAGTTATTCCAAGCTTTTTTGGAAGTTATTCGGTTAGCAAATAATTAATATTTTATTGATCAGGTAAAGTAACCTGGCCTGACGCGGTAAAATTTTATTATAATACAATCGGGGTTGATTGCCCGGTTTTTTTCAGTCAAGTTTTTTTAAGTACAAATCCGCAGCATGCTGCGGATTTGTTTTTTTATTTTGTTTTCAGACTGTCGGCTTTTACTTTGGCGGTATCCTGAACAACTGGAGCCGGCTCAGAGTTTGCCACTGCTGAATCCCCCATATTATTTCTCAGTGAATCCTTATTGTGCTCATCTTTGAACTCTTCTCTTTTCTCCTTGTTCTGGGCGCAGCTTCCTAGGAATAAAACCCCTAAAATAGCTCCTATCCATAATTTTTTCATAATAGTTGATTTTGATATTTAATATGATCAAATATAAAAAAATATTAAGAGTTTTCTGAGAGTCGGCCATAGATTCTAAGAAAATAATTATTGTTACCTTTAATAGAAACATTAAAAAATCCGCAGAGCTTTCATCTGCGGATTTTCCATTTTAGATTAAACTTGTTTTTATCTATTTAGCGGGAGGTGTGGTGGCCATAGAGTCTACTTTCATCTTTACCGTATCCGGAACAACCGTTTTTGTGGCTGTTGTATCCGTTATACGGGGTGTTACTGTTCTGGTAGTATCTACTGCCGTTGAATCAGTATTACTTGATGACATAGAAGATTCCTTGGTTCCGCAACTCACAACTAGTATTCCTGAACCTATGGCTGCTAACAAAAACTTTTTCATAAATATTTTATTTTGGTGTTGTTATTTAAAGTTCAATAATTATTCCTAACCAACACACTAAACTATTAAAACATAGATAAACTTTGTTAAAAGATGTTATAGAAAAAGCAATAGTAAAAGATTATAGATGATTAAAAGAAAGTTATGGATTATAATTCTAACATTTAACACATAAATAATGACTAACTCGCTCATTCATAAAAAAGCCCCGAAAATATAATTTCGAGGCTTCTAGTATTATTTATTGATCATTACTGCTTATTATCATCTGTAACTCACAATTATAATTTTTATCCCAGATATGGGTATTTATAATCTTTTGGAGAAACGAAAGTTTCTTTGATACTTCTTACAGAGGTCCATCTCAGTAAGTTCATTTTAGAACCTGCTTTATCGTTGGTTCCTGAAGCTCTGCCGCCACCGAAAGGCTGCTGTCCTACAACTGCACCAGTTGGCTTATCATTGATATAGAAGTTTCCTGAAGCGTTTTCTAAAGCTTTGAAAGCTTCGTTGATTGCGTAACGGTCTTGTGCAAATACAGAGCCTGTCAGAGAATAAGGAGAGGTAGAGTCCACCAGTTTCAATGTCTCTTTCCAGTCCTGATCTTCATATACATAAACAGATAGGATAGGTCCGAAGATCTCTTCTACCATACTTTCGTAATGAGGATTTGTAGTTTCAATTACGGTAGGGTGTACAAACCATCCTTTAGAATCATCAACTTTTCCACCGATTGCTATTTCAGCCTCACCGGAAGCATTCGCTCTGTCAATATATCCTTTACACTTCTCGAAAGAGTTCTTGTCGATTACTGCGTTAACAAAGTTGGACGGATCCTCAGGAGAACCCACTTTAATTGAATTGATTTGAGTTTCCATTACTTTTTTCACATCAGCCCAAAGAGATTTAGGTACATAAGCTCTTGAAGCCGCAGAACATTTCTGTCCCTGATATTCAAAAGAACCTCTTACCAAAGCAGTAGCTACAGCTTCAACATTAGAAGAAGGGTGAGCGATCACAAAATCTTTTCCGCCGGTTTCCCCAACGATTCTTGGATATGTTCTGTAATTATGGATATTATCGCCGATCATTTTCCACATTCCCTGGAATACTTTCGTAGAACCTGTGAAATGAAGACCTGCAAAATCAGGATGTGCCAATACTTTCTCAGCAGTTTCTTTTCCGTCCGTAAAAACCATGTTGATAACTCCTGCAGGAAGACCTGCTTCAATTAATACATCCATGATTACTTTGGCAGAATAAACCTGCTTGTCAGAAGGCTTCCAAACAACAACATTTCCAAGCATTGCCATACATGTAGGTAAGTTTCCGGAAATTGCCGTAAAGTTGAACGGAGTTACTGCAAAACAGAACCCTTCCAATGGTCTGTATTCTACACGGTTCCAGATTCCACTGTCGGAAACCGGCTGCTCAGCATACATTTCAGTCATGAATTCTACATTGAATCTTAAGAAATCAATGAATTCACAAGCAGAATCTATTTCAGCCTGGTGTACGTTTTTAGACTGCCCGATCATAGTTGCTGCGTTGATCACATCTCTGTAAGGTCCAGCCAAAAGGTCAGCTGCCTTCAGGAAAATAGCTGCACGCTGTTCCCAGCCCAGTTCGTTCCATTCTTTTTTAGCTGCCAGAGCCGCGTTGATAGCGTCATCTACATGCTGCATCGTACCTTTATAGTAAAATCCGAAATCGTGAGCATGATCCTGAGGAGACTGAAGCTGAACTTTCTCATCAGACTTTACTTCTTTCCCATTGATAATCATTGGAATTTCTGTCTTCTCAGCCCACATCTTTTTATAAGTGGCGATAAGGCTTTTAACTTCTGGAGATCCCGGCACATAAGAATTTACCGGCTCGTTTACTGCAAATGGTACTTGCGAAATTGCTTTTGACATATTATGTTATATTATTTTAAAATTGATAAATATGTTGGTATACAAATTTACAATAATTAACGCAAAGAAAAAAAGCAGCTCATCTTTATAAAATGAAATTTAACACTGTTTTAAATTTAAAAAATATCATTTTTTGATGATTCAAAATAAGTAAATCTGGTGTTTTCTTGTTGATCTTTAAATTCTTATCGACAACTTACATCTTTTCATTTTCCAGAATTTTCAGGACTAGCTTTTCTTCCTGGGTGAGGCCTGCTTTTCCATCATTTTCTTCGATCTTTTCCAGTTCGTCAAGGTATTTTTTGATCGTATTATTCTCATAAAGATTGATCACCAGCGGATGTACATAGTATTTTCTGCAAACCGTACTGGTGTTTCCCAGGTGTTCTGCAACGATATCCAAGGCTTCCTTTACTTTCTTTTTATATTGACTGTTATTTTCGGCGTAGCCTATTTCTTTAAAAGCAATTAAAGCACTGACTGTTCCCGACCATGTTCTGAAATCTTTGGCTGTAAAATCTTCCCCGCTGATCTCCTTAATATACTCATTTACCATCCCCGAATCTATCGAATGGCGGTTCCCTTCATTATCAAAATACTGGAAAAGTTCTTTTCCTGGAATATCCTTACATTTTTGAACAAGTCTTGAAAGTCTTCGGCTTTTGAGATCAATATTATGCATAATTCCTTTCTTTCCTTTAAACGAAAAGGAAATCTT
Organism: Chryseobacterium hilariae; assembly: GCF_051400735.1. NCBI lineage: Bacteria > Pseudomonadati > Bacteroidota > Flavobacteriia > Flavobacteriales > Weeksellaceae > Chryseobacterium > Chryseobacterium hilariae. Next base: position 107,246 of record NZ_JBLFFJ010000003.1, on the reverse strand, counting down.
CTGACCGTTAATTTTCACATGTTTGCCTTTCAGAGTCGTTAAACCAAAAGAGCCATATAGCTTTTCATAGGCGTTATTACCGATACGGATGTTCGTATGCTGCATTAAACTTACAATTAATGCCAGGATTTTTCTCTTCTCAAAATTTCTTAAAGCGAGATCCTGTTCCACATGAAGCCGGATATTGGGCAATGCATACCCGAACTGAAGCATTCTGTAAAATTTCGTATGATTCCTTAAAGCACTCCACAAGGGATGATAGCGGTATTGCTTTCTCTTTTTTACATCAAAACCTGTAGCCTGAAGATGGCCATTGTCCAATGCACAGATCCATACATTTTCCCAGGCAGGAGGAATCACCAGCTTGTTGATCCTGGCGATCTCATCCTTATCTTTAAGCTTTTCTCCGTTTTTGTAATAAGAATATTTTTTTCCGGTTTTTTTCCGGGTAATCCCAGCAGTTTCCGCATCGGTGGTATATACAAGATGTACCGCCTTTGCGGAGGCTTCGGGATCCTTCATGATCTTGATAATTTTTGAAGGCTTTAAGTGGGAAATAATTTCCAGATCCGTATTCTTCTCCATAAAAAATGGTTAAGAGTTCTTACCCCTCGAAAAGATCAGAAAAAGGATTACTACTACTCCAACGACCAGGATAATTCCCCACCACATTCCAGCCTTAAAAATAGTTTCAATTGCTTCACAGCTTGTTAACGTTAGCAATGTGAATACGATCATACTGTATAAAGTTAACTTTCTCATGATATAATATTTTGGTGTTAAGTCAGATTCTCTGGCGGTCGGCTCTCCAGCTTTTGATAGAACGCTTGATCTCATCGCCTGATATATTTTCGTGAAGTGCCCGGTAAAGAAGCTCCCTGAATTCATCATCATAGGCGAATCTTAACGCTGCAATTTGGTCAAATCTAAGCTTATCAGCCGTTTCATCAGACCTCTGTCCGAAAATTTCAAAATACCGCTGTTTAAATTCAAGCATTACCATACGGTTCTGAAGCCCGAGCGCATAATGCTGTCTTGTCATAAAAGCCAGATAGAAAAGCAGAAATATCATGATTGAAAATAATATCCATGTCAGTTTATTTTCAGGATCATCCCAGATTTTATAAATTCCAATAACTTCCAGTACGATCAGTAGCGGAAGATAAATAAAATGATGGGGAGGATAAAATTTCCTGTGATTTTTATAATTCTGCTCTCTCATGCCATAATAATAACAATAATCTCTCCAAAAGTTTATATGTTTAGTAATAATGTTGTTTTTGTGGTATGTAATTATAAATAGTGTTGCCTTTAAGGATTAATGCATATGAAAGAAAAAATAACAGATTATTAACGAAAATACAGGATGGAATACACTTCTGAACCTCAATTTTTTTGTAACTTTCGGTGTTTAAAAAAGAAAAGAATGACTTCAAAGGAAAAAGTGGCTGCACTTCGTGAAGAAATGCAAAAGAATAATGTTGATGCATTTATAGTATATTCTGCAGATCCGCATATGAGCGAATATTTACCTGAAGAATGGCAGGAAAGAGCTTGGCTGTCAGGATTTTTAGGTTCTGCAGGTTTTGTGGTAATTACAAAGGACAAAGCAGGGCTTTGGACAGACGGAAGATACTTTACCCAGGCTGCCATTGAGTTGGAAGGTTCAGGAATCGATCTTTTCAAAGACGGAATGGAAGGAACTCCTAATTATATAGACTGGATTATTTCCCAAATTCCTGCCGGAGGAAAAGTAGCCGTTAATGCTGTTGCCACTTCAAATGCCAATTGGGAGCTGATTTCACAAAAATTGCAGTCAAAAAATATTACCTTAACGGATCTTCCATTATTAAAGGAGATCTGGAAAGACAGAGGTACACCCTCAAAAAATCCTATTTTCGTACATCCTGTAGAAAGAGCCGGACAATCTGTTACTGATAAACTGGGAGCAATCCGTCAGAAAATGGAAGACCAGGAAGCTACCGTTCATATTATTTCCAGTCTTGATGATGTAGCGTGGACACTGAATTTAAGAGGAAGCGATGTACAAAGCAATCCTGTATTTTTAGGATATGTTGTCATTACCAAAAATGATGCGGTGCTGTTCACAGATCTTGAAAAGCTGGAAGTGGAGGCAAGAAAACAAATGGATGACTCGTTTGTAAAAATGATGCCTTATGAAGAGTTTTACAATTATCTGAAAGCCTTCAAAAATGAAAAAATTCTGGTTTCTCCAAACAGCAACCAGATGATCATTGAAACTTTAAAAGAAAATAACCAGTTTATAAAAGCTCCGGTTCCCGGCAACCTGATGAAAGCTCAGAAAAACGAAACCGAGCTGGAAGGATTCAGAAAAGTAATGGTAAGAGACGGTGTTGCCATGGTGAAATTCCTTTATTGGCTGACCCATAATGCCGGAAAAGAAAATATGAACGAATATTCTATCGGTGAAAAACTGAGAGGCTTCCGTGCGGAAGGAGAAAACTTCGTTGGAGAAAGTTTTGGCAGCATTGTAGGATATAAAGATAACGGGGCTATCATGCACTATTCTGCAAAAAGTGAAGGAAGTAAAGAGGTTACCAACGACGCAAGTATCCTGGTAGATTCAGGAGGTCAGTACCTGGAAGGCACGACCGATATTACAAGAACCCTGGCTTTAGGAGCTGTTTCCGATGAGTTTAAAAGAAATTCTACCTTAGTGCTTCAGGGGATGATCCGGTTATCGATGGTGAAATTTCCGAAAGGGACAAAAGGTGTTCACCTTGATGCCATTGCAAGGCTTCCGCTTTGGATGGAAGGAAAGGACTTCAATCATGGAACTGGTCATGGAGTGGGAAGCTTCATGAACGTTCATGAAGGTCCGCAGAGCATCAGAAAAGATATGAACCCGCAGGATCTTCTTCCGGGAATGGTATGTTCCAATGAGCCAGGATATTATCTTGAAGGAAAATACGGAATCCGACACGAAAACCTGATCGCTGTAAAAGAAGCAGAAAAAACAATACACGGAACGTTCTATGAATTTGAAACCCTTACGTTCTGCCCGTTCTTTAAGGATACTATTGTGAAAGAAATTCTTTCAGAAGAAGAAATTAAATGGCTGAATGACTATCACAGAACATGTGAAGAAAAAATTGGGCCTTACCTTGAGGGAGACATTAAAACATGGTTCCTTGAGCTGGTGAGCCCGCTTTAATAGGTAAATATGAATAGTCAATGGTCAATTTTAGATTTTAAACATTGAATTTCATACTTTGAACATTAATAATTGTTAGATAAATTCTGAAGCCCTGTTGAGAAATCCGCAGGGCTTTTTTATATCTACAACCGTATTTTCACGGATATAATTTTAGGGATTCCCCTGACAGAACATCTTACGGGACCATCTATCTTTGTGTCAATAAAAATGCATCATTTCATATCTTCATATATTTATTAAATTCAAAGCAGGTAAAACCATTTCGTTCTGAAATGGTTTTATTTTTTATAATCAGTCATATAATTGAATTCGTTATAAATTAAGAGTTCATTCATTATTGAAAGTTTAAATAAAATATTAAAGAAAATTCCAAAGACTTGCAATCACCTTTGTATTTGTTTAATTTCGCTAAAAACTACTAAAAGAAAACCTCCAGTTTCTAAGTGCAATTTGAAAATATGATAGAAAACTATTTCCGCAGCTTTAATATATTCTCGGACAGCGAGATCAAAGATTTCTTGCAGCTTTTTGAAACCAGAAAAGTGTATAAAAATGATTTTTTTATACAGGAAGACGATAAATGTAGGGAAATAGCATTTATTATATCAGGAATTTTCCGTTCCTATTATATTTCAGATAACGGAAAAGATATGACCTACTGTTTCAGGTTTCCGAATCAGCTTATGGCCAGTTATTCCTCATTTATTTCAGATTGTCCCAGTAGGGAAAATATGCAGGCTATTACCGATGCCGATTTACTGGTTTTAAAAAAAGAGGCGATAGATGATCTGATAAAAGATGATCTCAACTGGACAAAATTTTTAAAGATGATAGCTGAACAGGAATATCTTGAGCTCGAGAAAAGATTTTTTCAGCTCCAAAGAGACAGTGCAGCACAGCGGTATGAAACGCTGCTTGGCAATCAGCCCGATTATGTTCAAAAAATTCCTCTGCAGTATCTGGCTTCTTATTTAGGAATTACACAAAGACATCTCAGCAGGATCAGAAAAGAAACGGTCATATAATTTTTAGACATTTGTCCTACGCCACGGCATTACGGCTCTATAATTTTGTAAAAAAAATATTATGGAGCACAATATTCTGGTCGTTGGAGGAAACGGCCTTGTAGGTAAAACAATTATCCGAATTTTAAAATCAAGAAATCCCCAGGTCAATATTTTCATTGGTGGAAGAAAAGGAGGAACAGGCAATCATCTGAAAATTGATGTTACGGATGCCAGAACTTTTCAGCTGATTCTGAAAAATAAAATAGATATGATCATTCTTTCTGTGAATGATAAAGAGGATAATATTCTCCGTTTTGCCATCGAAAATAAAATAGATTATCTGGATATCACTAAACCGACTCCTGATCTTGTCAAGGCGTATGCAATTGCTAAAAACAGAGATGTACAGAGCAGGATTGTTTTCAGCTCCGGATGGATGGGAGGAATTGTCAACGGATTGGTAAAAACACTTTCAGATAATACAAACAACATTCAGGAAGTGAAGCTTTTTGTGTATTACTCCGTGAAAGACCTTGCGGGTGAAAGCTCAGCCCACTTTATGGCTGAAAATGTAGCTAAGCCATTTATCAGGTATGAAAATAACCGACAGGTTCCCATAAAACATTTTTTAGATTCCGAAGATTTTGATTTTTCGTTTGGAATAGGGAAAAGAGAAGCCTATAACTTTGATGTACCGGATTTATATATTCTCAATCAGATAGAAAAAATACCTAATGTCAGTGTGAAAATGACTTACAATTCGAAGTTTATCACATGGCTTTTAGGCGCATTTCAAAAGGTGAGAATTTTTAATATTTTATCACTTAAAGAACGGAAAATGATTTTCGGATCAAGTGGAAACGGCGATCAGAGTGTATTTGAGATTATTATAAAAACTAAATCCGGGAATGAAAAATTAAGCCTGCAAAGCACAAAAGGACAGGCTGAATTAACGGCACTTTCTGCGGTGCTTCACACGGAAGAGCTGTTGAAGAATTTCCATGAAAATAATACGTATTTCAGTCATCAGCTGCATCAGCCATCCTTGCTTCTGGAAAGGCTTAAAGCTTATGAATCCATAAATATAAAAACATCAAGATGAAAAAAATAGCCATTATTAACGGGCATCCCAATAAGAATTCCTTCAATTTTGGAATGGCTGAAGCTTACAGAAAAGGAGCCGAGCAGTCAGGAGCTGAAGTCAGAGAAATTGTAATATCCGAATTGGAATTCGACCCTGTTCTTCACTTTGGATACCAGAAAAGAATGGAACTGGAGCCCGATCTGCTGAAGGCCTGGGAAATTATCCAGTGGGCGGATCATCTGGTCTGGATACATCCGGTTTGGTGGGGCGGTTTGCCTGCTCTGATGAAGGGGTTTATTGACAGGCTTTTTCTTCCGGGATTTGCCTACCGCTACAGAGAAAATTCAGTTTGGTGGGATAAGCTGCTGAAAGGAAAAACTGCCCATATCATTACAACACTGGATCAGCCGGGATGGTATTATCGGCTTTTTTATGGAAGGCCAAGTATTAATCAGCTGAAAAAATCAACGCTGGAATTCTGCGGTGTAAAACCGGTGAAGGTCAATTATATAGGTATCATACGAAATTCTACCGAGATACAGCGTGCCGGGTGGCTCCAGAAAGTAAAAGAATTAGGAAAACAGCAGAAGTAAACCGTCATTGCGGGGAACGAAGTGACAAAGCAATCTCATTAGTGATTATTTGCTTCGTCACTTCGTTCCCCGCAATGCTTTAAATTTCAAAATCTCCAATAAAAGCCATAGACAATCTGTATAAAATACCTCCACAGAAATTAGCATGAAAAATCGTAAATTTGCACCATGAATAACGATACGATTTGCGCACTGGCTACAGCCAATGGAGTAGGAGCTTTAGGGATCATCAGAGTTTCAGGGAACGATGCTTTACGGGTTGTCCAGAGGAGTTTTCCGGGTAAAAAACTGGAAAAGCAAAAGTCCCATACCATCCATTACGGGTATTTTATGGATGGTGAAGAAGCTATTGATGAAGTGATGCTTTCTATTTTTCTGGCTCCGAAAAGTTTTACTACAGAAAATTCTGTGGAAATAGCTTTTCACGGCTCACCGCATATCGGGAAACGTATTTTGGAAACTCTCACTAAAAATGGGGCGAGAATGGCGAAAGCGGGAGAGTTTACCCTTCGCGCCTTTATTAACGGAAGGATAGACCTTTCACAGGCGGAAGCCATTGCAGATGTAATTGCATCTGAAAATGAAGCTTCCCGAAAAGTAGCCATCAACCAGCTGAAAGGAGGAATTACCAATGAAATATCGATCTTGAGAACAGATCTTCTGAATTTTGTTTCCTTGATTGAGCTCGAACTGGATTTTGCTGAAGAGGATGTAGAATTTGCGGACAGATCAGCCCTTAATGGTCTTTTAGATAAGATCGAATTAAAATTAGACTCTCTGATTGAAAGTTTCCAATATGGAAATGCCATCAAAAACGGAACAGCAGTTGCCATCATCGGAAAGCCGAACGCCGGAAAATCTACTCTGTTAAATGCTTTACTGAAAGAAGAAAGAGCAATCGTCAGTAATATTGCCGGAACCACAAGAGATACCATTGAAGAAGTGTTGCATATCAAAGGTCACGCATTTCGTTTGATCGATACGGCCGGACTTCGTGAAACTGTTGATGAGATCGAAGCTATCGGGGTAAAGAAGGCCAAAGAAAAAGTAGAAAATGCCAATATTCTCGTATACCTTGCAGATGCCGCTACAGAAGATTATTCCGAAGATATCGAAATGATAAAATCTCTGCAGAGAGACGATCTCAAACTGATTATCTGTGCCACAAAAATTGATGAAGTACTGCCTCCGAAATATGAAGCTGTAGAAGATATTTTCAGAAATGAAATTGTCCAGGATTTTGATTTTATCAGAATATCAGCGGTAGAAAACCAAAATATCCAGGACCTTAAAAATGAACTGTCTTCCTACGTTGAACAGTTACAATCTCAGGAAAATAATGTCGTTATTACCAACCAAAGACACTTTGAAGCCCTTCGGAAATCTTTGGAGGCTACCCATAAAGTAAAAGAAGCCATTTCTTTCCAGATCTCCACAGAACTGCTGGCCTATGAACTGAGAAATGCTTTAGAACATCTCGGGGAAATTTCCGGTGAAGTGACGAATGATGAGGTGCTTGGGAATATTTTTTCTAAGTTTTGCATCGGGAAGTAAATAGGTAAAATAGAACAAACTAAAACATACTAATCCTCTATTTATTAGTGACTTACAAAATAATCAATTTTGTTTGAAATTTTATAAATATGGTTTGGTTTGCCACAATTTGCCCCCTATTTGCCCTTCCAACGATTAATATTTTATTTTTTTTAATCCGGGAGAGATTATGTCACTTAAGGTACTTTATTGCACCTTATTGTATCTTAACGTACCTTATTGTACCTAAAGTGATGTTTGACCTCTCACAAATAAAATATTATGAGTTCAAACATCAAAATCAAAAAACTCTGCGAACATTGTGGTGCAGAATTTATCGCAAGAACTACGACGACAAAATACTGTTGTCACCGTTGCAACCAAAAAGCTTACAAAGCTAATGTTCGGGAACTTCGTTTGCAACTAAGCAAAACCGATCCTAAGATCGAAGTAAAACAATCCAAACCTAAACAAAATCCAGACAACTATTTTGATATCAAAACACTGGATTATCTAACAGTTCGAGAAGCTGCTGTTTTATTAAAATGTGACCGTAGGACCGTCTATAGATTAATCAAATCTGGGAGGTTACCTGCCGGAAATCTTTCTATAAGGAGAATACGGATATTAAAAAAAGATATCGACGCGCTATTTGTAATACAAATAGAGAGTATTCAAGGCAATAGTATGTCAGATAAAGATTTAGAATCGACTCCATTGAAAGACTGCTTTACTATTGGGCAAGTTCTCAAAGAATATAACCTTTCTGAGACGTCGCTCCGTAGCCTTATCAAAAGACATAAAATCCCAAAATTTCAAAAGGGTAAATTCGTCTATGTCCCTAAAAAATTAATAGAACCGATATTAAATAAAATACTCCTAAACGAATATTTCGGATAGATAAAACATCTATGTAATTGGCATCTCTACGCCAAATAATACCTGTCAGTACGACCAGTATTCGATGGAACAATATCATTAATTAATATTACCCATAAAATTAAATATTATGTCAAAGGTTACATTAAGAAAAAAGCCTATATCCCAAGGTAGGCAATCCTTGTATCTAGAGATTTATCCCCCTATTTATAATCCTGATACTGGAATAATGCAGCGCAAACAGTACTTAAAACTTTATATATATAAGCGTCCAAAAAATGAGATCGAAAAAGAATTGAATAAAGAAACTCTTGCTTTAGGAGAATATATTAGGGCACAACGTCAAATTGATTTACAAAGTCGAAGATTTGATTTTATATCAGATACCAAAATGAAATCAAACTTTCTTGATTTCTTTGAGGAACAAGCTGCTAAGAGAAAGAACTGCTATAATTGGTCAATGTCCGTTCGGTACTTTAAAGATTTTGCCGGTTCAAAAGTTCCTTTTACAGCTCTAAATGAAACTTTATGTGAGGAATACGCCGATTATTTATTATCCGGTCCAGCTTTAGGAAGATCAAAAATAAGTATTAAAAAGAATACAGCAGTTGCATATTTTGGAAGATTCAAACTTACTTTAGAAGAAGCTTTCAAAAAGCGATTCCTACCTACGGATTTAGCCTCAATTATTGAAAGTATAAGCCCACAGGAAACTCATAGGCCCTTCTTATTTATGGATGAACTGGATAGAATGGCAAATGCATTCTGCCCAAATCAAATTGTTAAAAAAGCCGGATTATTTTCTGCTATGACGGGCTTTCGTTATTCAGATGTTGAAACATTATTATGGAAGGAAATTCACGGGTCAGAAGGGAATTATTATATCCTATATAACCAAGAAAAAACCGACAGTGCCGAATATTATCCGGTATCGGATCAAACGATTAAATTTTTGGGAGAGAGAGGAGATCCCGATTCTAAAGTCTTTGCAGGGTTAAAATACGATCAAACTGTGACTTCATTAAAGAAATGGCTTATAAATGCTGGAATAGAAAAACATTTTACTTTTCATGGCTTTCGACATACGTTTGCAACACTTCAAATTGCTTCTGGAACTGATATCTACACAGTTTCAAAATTACTAGGACATAAGGATATAAAAACAACACAAATATATGCGAAAATAGTTGATAGCTTGAAGAAGGAAGCTTCTGAGAAGATTAAAATTAACATTTATGACATCAGTAAAAATATTTCAGATATCCATATTGCTAATACCCTTAAACCATCGTAATAGATTCCTTTATAGAGGTCTAATACCCAAAATACTTTTATTATGTCATTTGAAGACAAATTGAGACAGCAAATGCCAAATAAAAAATACAAGATAAAACCTTCATAAAATTGGAAAAAAAAGATATGAAATACACTTTTGATCAGATTCCAAACATCCTTAAAAGAATTGAAGATAGACTAGATAAAATTGAAGAAATTTTGTTGGATCGAATACAAAACGAACTTACCGACATTGAATTTATAGGAGCAATGGAAGCATGCAAAATTCTAAAAATTTCACTCCCTACTCTTTACTCAAAAGTCAGTCTCCGTGAGGTTCCATTTTACAAAAAAGGAAATAGACTTCATTTTTTAAAAGCCGAACTTTTAGAATGGATTCAGGAAGGGAAAAAAAGTTCTCTGGCTGACATAAACGAAAAGGGCAATGATTATATAAAGAATATGGAAAAGAAAAAATGGTATTAGTGTTAGCGAGCAGTAATCCTTCCATAAAATTGGAAGGATTATTTATTTTGAATACAAATATTGAATTTTCCCTATTGGCAATATTCAATTCAACGGTAAATGAAATCAAAAATATTGACCATCGCATACGAAAATTGATTGATCTCGTCCAAATATTAAACAGCAACTAATTATACCATACATTAATTTAAATTGCTTTACAATCAAATTATAAACATTTAAAAAATTACTAATAAAACTGAGACATTAGTAGGAGTTTAATAATAATATAATTATATAATGAATAATTAGTAGGTTAATAAGATAAATCGCTGAAAAGGGAAAAAATATTATATTTTTAAGACTGCTGATATCACTGGACCTGATAATGAGAACCTTTCTAATATATTTTTACCATGATACAATCAATTTATGACACTATAGTAAAACGTATTGAAATTCAAGAGCAAAATATTACGCTAAACAAAGAAAAAGTAATAGAGGAAGCGTATCAAATGACGAATATTTTAAGTGGGCTTCTGAATGAAGCAAAAGATATTGTTTCTGAAAAGGGATTTTTGAACAAAGAAGAAGAAATCAATTTTTTTAAGAATATAAAACCGCAAATTCTTGGAAAGCTAATCTATTACAATAAAGTTTACAGAATTGAAACCTCCTGTCCTGCTAAAGGAGGAGAAATTTATACCAGATACTTTCAGGAGGAACAAGAAAAGTTGAACAAAGAATTTAAGGAATTTTTTATTGATTCGGATTTCTATCGATACGTCAAATCTGGGCGTACTGACCTAGATGAAAAGTACTTTAGACTAGGTCAAATTGATATTATGGAGGGTTTAAATAGTTATGTTTTTGAGATTGACCAACATTTTTCTACTTATTACGACTATAAGGTAGCTCATATCCAAGCTGATGATCTGTTATATAGCTATATACAACAGAGACTTAATCCAGAAGATAACAATGATGTTCTATTGCAGCTTGCTGAAACAAAAGATATTCTTTGGACGCAAACAAAAAATGCACTGATCGAATTAATATATGCCCTTCATGCAGTGGATGCTATTTCTCATGGAAAGCTAGGTATCCGTAAAATTAGCGGTGTATTTCAAATCATATTCCATATTTCTCTTAATGATTTACATAATAGTTTTCACCGAATGAAAACCCGATCAGGATCTAGAACACTATTCATTGATCAGCTAAAATATAGTTTAGAAGAATATATGGATAAAGAAGATTCATTTTAGCAATTCTAATAACAAAATATACATTACCAATATGACAGCGCCTCGGGTGCTGTTTTTTTTTTCACTTTAGCCTATATGTGTATATGGGTAAATCTAATAAGAAAAAGATCGGAATAAATATAATTCTATATCAAACGCCATAATATCAGCAACTTAACATTTTTTTTTAAAAAAATAAAAATATGCCTTTTTGATAGACACCTATCGGAAAAGCGTTCCACCCAAACTTTCCAATTTTGTTTTGCTGATAAGGATAAAACTTTTGCAAAGCATTGCTTCGCTGTGCTCATAATGAAACTGAAGGAATTAATAGGTATGCAGGTACAAGTTTAAAATTACTATGGCTTAGGCTAAATACCTTCAATAACAGAAAATAATTAAAACGCAATGTTATGAATATAGACAAATTAGAATTTATAGCGTGGATGGAACGAATCATGGACCGGTTCGATTTAATTTCAGAAAGTGTTAGAGAAATTAAAAAAAATAGAAATGCCATAGACGGTGAGGAATTACTGGACAACCAAGATCTTCTCCAAATGCTGAAAATTAGTAATCGTTCATTACAAAGGTACAGGTCAGAAGGAAAATTACTCTATTATACTATAAGTGGAAAGCTCTATTATAAATTGTCAGATGTACATCAGTTTATTCGTGATAGTTTTAATACACCTACTAAACGCATAAAGAAAATGAAAGACAAATAGGTCCTACAAATTCCAACTTTTAAACTTCTATTAATATATAAAATACCTTGATCTAAGATTTAAGAAATATTTAATGTTATGAGCGATAATCAATTCCAAAAGCAAAAATCCGATCAAGAAAAATCATCAACTGATTTGATGGATACTCTTTTAGTACATAATACTGAAACGAACAAGATCTTAGCAGTAAAAGGTAGCAAGAAAAAACCTGGAAAAAAAACAGATGAAAAGGATGAACTTGAAACTACTAAGCCTTCAAAGAGAAAAGAAAATTCATTTTTAAAACTCAATAAAAATGAGGACATGCTCTCTAACTTTTTGAGGAACTTTTTTAGTCAAATAGGCAATCCTACTCGGTTCAACTTTTTTAAAGTTCCCATACAGGCTGCAGTTGCAATCGCTAAAAAAATGCAACAGTTTATTGATTCTGCAAAACTTGAAGGTAAAGATCTACTGAAAGGTCTTAAAGATATATTAAATACAAATAATAATAACATTACTATGGCACAAGAACAAAACAAAACTGAAAATAGCAATCGCTATTCGGTAGACAAAATTGATTGGAAGAGTCTTCAAAATTTTGGGTGGAAACGTGAAGATTTTGAAAAACTTAACCTGCTTGATTCGCTTTTAAAAGGATTTAAAACTGCTGAGATGCTTCCAATATCTGTAAAGGTAGGAAATCAAAATCTTGATACAGAGGGTAAACTCTGGCTTGAAATGGGTAAAAATGGTAAAGCCGTTTTTAACATGATTCCAAAGAAAAACGAAGTTGAATTGGATAAACCATTTTTTGGTCACCAGTTTACCGAGGAAGACAAGGCTAACCTGTTAGAAAAAGGCAATATGGGCCGAGTTGTTAATCTGACGGAAGACGGTAAAACTCATTTACCTCATTTAATAAGCCTTGACCATCATACAAACCAAATAGTTGCCTATTCAACGGCAAACATACAAATTGATGATGTGATCAAAGGAGTAACTCTTTCACCAGAACAAAAAAATGACCTACAGGAAGGCAAGTCAATACATCTTGAAGGAATGCTTTCGAAGCGCAATACATTGTTTAAAGGAGAAATTCAATTTAATGCGTTTAAAGGACATATTGAGTTTAAATTTCCTAAAGAAAATTCAAAAACTCAAAATCAAGAACAAACCCAAAGTCAAACGGATGAACTGCCAACAAAATTCAGAAGAAAAGAATTTACTGTTGATCAATACAATAAGATTTCAAAAGGCGAAATAGTTTATATCCCTGATTTTAAAGATGGATTAGGAAAAGAATATCCTGGATATGTTTGGCTTAACAAAGAAACTGGGAAACTCGATTTTGATTTTAAAAATCCAAATAGACTGAAGAACAAAGCTACTCCGGCTGAGACTCATAAAACCCAAACAGCCGTAAACAATGACGGTAAAACCAATGAGGCGACAAAAAATATTAAAAAGCCGTTAGAATCGGGTCAAAATGTACCTCGCAATAAAAAAGAGCAGGATAAACAAAATACAATCTCTAATCCACCTAAAAAGAGAGGTAGAAAAGTATCGTAAAATCCAAAAATATGAAAGCAGTTATAGCAGAAAAACCAAGTGTTGCTCGTGAAATAGCAGCTATTTTAGGAGCAACTGAAAAACATGATGGTTATCTAAAAGGTAATGGATATTATATTACCTGGGCAATTGGACATTTAATTTCATTGGCCATGCCCATAGATTATGGAATTATTGGATTCAAGAGAGATAATCTTCCGATATTACCAAATCCATTCATATTGACAATAAGAAAAGTTAAGAAAGATAAAGGTTATCTGGACGATCCGGGAGCGTGTAAGCAATTAAAAATTATTGAAGACATCTTTAGCAAAAGTGATAGCATAATCGTCGCAACTGATGCTGGAAGAGAAGGTGAACTTATTTTTAGGTTAATATATAGTTATTTAAATTGTAAAAAGCCTTTCCAGCGCCTTTGGATAAGTTCACTAACAGAAAAAGCGATCCAGCAAGGTTTTTCCTCTTTAAAACCAGGGCACGATTTTGATGGATTGTACTTTGCCGCCCAAGCTAGAAGCCGAGCAGATTGGTTAGTGGGTATTAATTCAACACAAGCTCTTTCTTTGCAGGCAGGAAACGGAGTTTATTCATTGGGTAGGGTTCAAACTCCGACTCTAAGTTTAATATGTAAAAGATATAATGAAAATAAAAATTTCAAGGTTGAAACTTATTGGCAAATCGAGCTTAACTATATAAAAGACGGCATCAATTTCCATGCATTATCTAAAGAAAAATGGAAGGTTAAGGAAAAAGCAACCGACGTATTAAAGTCTATTGAACGCCAAGGAACTTCAACGGTAATTTCCGTTACTTCCAGAAACTCAAATGAGCAACCTCCTTTACTATTTGACCTTACTTCACTTCAAAAGGAAGGAAATAAGAAACTTGACCTTACGGCGGAGGAAACTCTATCTATTGCGCAGAGTTTATATGAGAAGAAATTCATAACTTATCCAAGAACCGGAAGTAAGTATATCTCCAACGATATCTGGCCAGAGATTCCGAACTTAGTTCGAGCTTTAGAAAAAAAAGAGGGTTTTAAGGAAAAGATTAACAATGTCAAATGGGGACGTTTTAATAAGAGAATTGTCAATGATCTTAAAGTAACGGATCACCATGCTCTGTTAATAACCGATAAGATTCCCTCCGCTCTTTCAGTAAAGGAAAATGCGATATATGATATGATAGCAGTTCGGCTTCTTGAAGCTATATCGTATCAATGCACCAAAGAAGTGACAGATATTAAACTTGAATCTCTCCATTACGAGTTTAATTTGAAGGGTTCAAGGGTAATTGACCCAGGCTGGAGGGCAATACAAAATCATTTTCATGATGATGATAAGGATGAAGAAGTTTCAATGGATATCCCAACATTAAAGGAAGCGGATTTATTAAATATTAAAAAATCCAGTGTTTTAGAAAAGAAAACTCGTCCCCCTTCCCTTTACACCGAAGCAGGTCTTTTATCTGCAATGGAAAATGCCGGTAAGCAGATTGACGACGAAGAAGCGCGCAAATCACTTGACAACATCGGTATTGGTACTCCTGCGACACGAGCAGCAATAATTGAAGTTTTATTTGATCGGAACTATATTGTTCGGGAGAAAAAAAACCTGATTCCTACCCAAAAGGGAATTCAAGTTTATGATTTGGTTAAAGAAAAGAAAATAGCCGATGTATCAATGACAGCTGAATGGGAATTAGCGCTCCAAAAGATAGAAAACAACCAGCTTGACCCTCAGTTATTTCAGAAGGACATGGAAGGCTATGCCAAAATTATTACTTCGGAATTATTATCTACCACTATAGTTTCCAATACACCTTCCTTAAATTGTCCTAAATGCAAAAGCCATAACTTAATTTTCAATGATTATGTTGTAAAATGTCCTGATCAAAATTGTGGATGGATTCAATTTAAAACAGTTTGTGAAATATTACTTAGTGATAAGGAGATAGAGAATTTGATCACAAAGAAAAAGACATCGCTGATCAAAGGGATGAAAAGTCGGAATGGAAATAAGTTCAATGCCTTCATTTTAATGGATGAAACTGGCAAAACTTCTTTTGAATTTGAAAAAAGCAAGAAAAAAAGCAAGTGAGATTACATAATGGCGGTATTAATTACCGTCTTTTTTTATGCTTTCTAGAATTGTGACATTGAAAACAATTGCTTTAAATAAAGCTTTCTTATGTATCTATTCTAGAATTTGGACATTCAAATATTGTATCGTATGATTTTTCCCATCTACATTTGTTTGAATTATTTCTCACAGCAGGTTGAAATTTAATATTGAAATTATGACGGTGGCTTAAGGATTTCGGCAATGAGAAAATAAAAGCTAAAAACCATTGTCATGCAAAAGAAAAGAATTTTAACGGAAGTTGTAGTAGTACTTTTAGTCATATTATTCCTTTACACTGCAGTAAGTAAGTTTGTAGATTTTAAAGGTTTTACATATGATCTGAATAATCAGCCATTTCCGAACGACTTAACCCCTATTTTAAGGTGGCTAATTCCGATAACAGAAATATCAATTGTGCTAACGCTTTTATTTGAAAGGACAAGACTTATAGGATTGTACGCTTCTTGTATTTTAATGGGGTTATTTACGGTTTACACCGCATTAGTTTTATTTAAAGTATTCGACTACGTTCCATGCTCCTGTGGAGGGGTCATAAAAAATCTAACCTGGCCACAACATTTATTCTTTAATCTATTCTTTGTTATAATTTCCTTTCTGGCCATCAGAGCAAACAGGAAAAACGCTATAGAGCAATTACAATATAACTAACTACAATAATTTAGATCAGTATAAGTGAATTAAAATTATTGGGTCCAAACTAAGGGGAAGCTGAAAACCTATTTAGAGTAAGCAAAAAAACAAAACTTTTTTATTATGAAAAATTTCAAATTATTATTAGGTGCGGCAGTAGTATTTGCCGTTGGAAGTGCTTTTACTGCAAGCAACAAAGCTTATGCAGGAGAATATGTTTTAATCGCTCCAAACACTTATGAGCTTAAAACAAATCGACCTGCCGGAGAATGCCGAGAAATGCCAAGTCAAACTTGTGATTATACAAAAATTAATCCATCTGGCAGTAATACGGACCCAAATAACTTCACTCCTCATACGAGAAATGCCCAATGGGTTGAAGGTGAAGAATAAAACATATTTAAGGTGCTATCATAAATAGCACCTTAAATTTATAATAGTGAGTTTATTAACTAAATTAATGCAATCTTATTTTTTTCATTAGAGGGCTTAGGAGGATTCACACTTGCGAGCTTTCCAAATTTATCTATAATCAAGACTGTTGGATATCCCTTAACATTATAATGCATTATCAGCTCATCTTCTCGCCCATATCCATTAGTATATAGATTTAAACTCCCTTTATGAGAATATTTTAAACTTCTAACGGGCTGTAACCATTCATGCTTTTTTCATCAAAGCTAATTTTTGTACCCATTTACAATAATTTAGATCAGTAAAAGTGAATTAAAATTATTAGATCCAAATGAGGGGATGCTGAAAACCTTCAAACCAGAGTAAGCAACAAACAAAACTTTTTATTATGAAAAATTTTAAATTATTATTAGGAGCGGCAGTAATATTTGCCGTTGGAAGTGCTTTTACAGCAAGTAATAAAGCTGTTGCAGGAGAATATGTCTTACAAGGTTCAACCTATGTACTGAAATCAACTTTACCCCCGGGACATTGTGAACAATCACAAAATATTTGTGACTACACAAAAACCAACCCTTCTGGTAACAATACAGATCCCGCAAATTTCACTCCAAATCAAAGAAATGCCTCTTGGATCTCGGAGTAAGCTAAAGTTAACGGGGGTAATTGCCCCCGTTAAATTCTATTCTAAAAAAAAATCATAATTAATAGGTGCTGTATTTCTTATTTTAAGATTTACAAAACACTATTAATCAATTGAATAAGTTCAGATTTATGCTTTTCATCATATGGCCTAGGAGGTTTAGTACTAATTATTTTTCCTTCCTTATCGATTAGAATTAATGTGGGATACCCAACAATATTATAATGGCGTATTATTTCTGCATTTGAACCTAATCCATTCGTAAATAGATCAACACTACCTTTATGTGTATATTCTAAGGTTCGAAGTGAATTTTTCCATTTTTCCTTATCTTTATCCACATTTACACTAATGAATTGTATGTTACTATTGTTATTATAATACTTTACAATATCTGTCATCTGATTATTTAAAATCTTACATCCTCCACAACCTGTAAAGAAAAAATCCAATAAAACTACTTTTCCTTTAAAATCGCTTTGTTTAACTGTTTGTCCTAAAGAATCAACTAATGAAAATTCAAATGCTTTACTTCCAGGTGCAGAATTACCTTTCAAATTTTCAACTACTGTTCTACAGTATGGAGTTTTAATTTGTTTAAGAGCATCTGTAACAGCTAAATAATCATTATTTGAATTGATCTTTTTTCTAATTAAATAAATAGTAAGAAGTCGATCTCTCAAAATACCTGAGTAATTATTAATAATATACTTTACAACATTTAAAGAATTAAAAGATACTTTATTCTGAAATTTATGATTTCGTAGTTTTTCTAAGTGAAATTCCGCAACACTTCTGGACCGTGCAATATTTTCATTAGTATTTATATTTTGATCTTTATAATAGTCATTGTAAATTCTATCAAGAATCATATAGCTTGAATCTACGTTTTCCTGCCTTTTAAAAACAACATAACCTATATCTGCATTAAATAATTGTAGGTATTCAACATCAAGTTGAATAAGGTAATCTAATTTTAGAAGATCATAAATTTTGGAAGATAAATGCGGTTTGTATTTTTCTAATAAATGTAATATAAGTTGCTTTTTTTCTTCGTTAATTTGCCTTTTTTCTATTAATCCCCTCTTCATGATATTTACATTAAATTCAGTAAAATCATTTGAGCCCGCAAATACTTTGGATAAAGAATCTGCCCATTTTTGATCAAGAGTCTCAAATTGGCATTTTACTTCTAATGCAAACTGATATTTTTCTTTTCCGATCCCATCAATTCTTATTTTGCCTTTTTCTACTGTAAAAATTATACTATCTCCAGGTTCAATTATATTTCTGCTAAAAATATTATTCCCTTCTCCAATTGTGAGATTGCCATAAATAAATGGGTCATCATTTTTGAAAGTGATTATTAGATTTTCCCCTATTTTATTCTTCACCACACTTTTAGGAATACCATTAACATCTCCCCATTGGTTGTCTTGGTATATTAAAAATACACTATCATCAACTTTGTCCTCATTTAAAACAACTTTAAAATATGAGTGTAGATCGTTATTGAGCTTTTTATTTGATTGCGAGTGGACAATATTAAAAACGGCAAAAAAAGATATTAAAGTAAATAATATTTTCATTATCTAATATTTTGAGTTAATGGATTAAGGTTTATTTCAACAGGAGGTATAGGGAAGACATATTTCGAACTATTTGGTTCCAAGCTATAATTCTGTCCTCCTACATTTCGTGTTACGGTTTTTGCGTAATTGCCATCAAGATTTAATCTTCGGAGATCTTCCCAGCGTATATTACCAGTAAAAGGTAATTCCTTTCTACGCTCTAAAATTATTAGTGCTAGAGCTTCTATAGCGTTAGAAACGGTTTTGTTTGTATACGTTGTAAGTCCATTTTCTTTTTTCCATCTTTCTTTAAGTAGTTTGTTTAGATCTTTCATCGCTTCTCCTAAATTTCCTGATCTAGCTAATGACTCTGATCTAATCAATAATATCTCATTTGTAGCAATTCCGCTGAAAAGTGCACCAGCTCCTGTATAACGACCGCCAAAATTTATTGTACCATTAGAATTAGACTTGTAAAATACTTGTTTACGTAGATCATTATGCTCATAACTTTCGATTAAATCTTTAGATACTGCCATATTCTGCCTGCTATTTAATGAGTAATTTATCGTTCCGGCATAAAAAATTATTTCCGGATTAACGTCTCGAACTGTAGGAAAAGGAAAATTCATAGTTGTACTTAAGGTGTTGAAATCAATAAGTTCTGAATTTTTAGAAAGGACAATATCTGCGAATTCTTTAGCCTTAGTATAATTTTGCATATTAAAATATACTTTTGAAAGCATGCCTTCAGCTGCTAATTTTGTAGGCCGAGTTTTGAAATTAACCTGCAAAGGAAGTAAAGATTCAGCTTCTAAAAGATCATTAATAATTCTATCATAAGTTTCCTGTAATGTTGAACGATTTGGTAAATCATTTACATCCGAATTAAGTTTAAGGGGAAGCCCTAAATCTGTATTAGCTGTATTTATGTTATATTGTTTTGAGTATAATTGTGCTAATTGATAATAAGCGAATGCCCTAAAAAATAGTGCAGCACCTCGAATTTCAGATATCCTTTTATTGTTTTTATCCTTAATTTTTTCTAAACCTTCCAATACAACATTTGAATACTCAATGACCTGATATGGATAAGTCCAATCTGGCGCAAATAATTCTCCTTCGTAAATATCTTTCGCCCACTTGTAAGCATTTCTCTCTTGCAAAGTTCCTGATGTAATTGCCGTTTGATCTAAGACATATGAATTGTCCGCACCAATTAATCCAATCGCTGGATATTTGGTACTCATCACATCTGTATTATCTAGTAAAGCCTGAAAATCTTCAATGGTAGATGGGATAATATCTGATTTATTTGATTTTTTCTCTAACCATTCATCCTGCTTTTTACAACCGATAAGGATAAATGTACATATTGCATAAATTATAATATTTTTCATAACTGCACTATTTTAATGTTGTCCTAATTCCAAATGAAACTGTTGTCGGATTTGGGCAGGAATTATAACCGAAAAGGTTATATTCACTAAGATCCGGATCAATTCCTTTCTTATTTGCTCGCCATACAATACCAATGTTATTTATATAACTATAAATTTGTAATGAGGAGAGCGGAAGATTTCTAAGTAATTCTTTATTAAAATCATAACTTAAGCTAATATCCTGTAATCTTATATGATCTCCTTTCTCAACAAGAGATTCGGAGCTTTGATAAAAATTATTGCGATTATAATTGAATTCATATAACACTGAGGGAACTGTCGTGTGGGTTTCGTCACCTGGTGCTTGCCATCTATCTATAAATTCTTGATTGGCATATCCGCTACTTACAACGTCTGACAGGTTTAATGGGGTCGATCTTCGGCGAAAATAATATCCAAATTTATACGTAAAGTTAGCTGAAAAAGAGATTCCTTTAAAAGAGAAAGTGTTACGTAATGCTCCAAAATTTCTTGGTCTTGATGAACCATGATATATAATATCTTCAGTATTCGAACTTGTTATTATATTGAGGTAGTCTTTACTTATTTCACCATGTAGATATCCTTGAGGGTCTCCATTTGTTGGATCAAGACCCGCTGTTTTAAAACTATATACTCCGAAAAGACTATTTCCTTCAAGGATATATAATCCATATCTTGCAGGACCATCAATATTAAACCCTGTACTTGTTAGATATTGTGAAGTATATTTTGTGTCATAAGATATTATTTTATCTTTATTGTAGCTGAATAAAAAGGTCGTATTCCATTTAAAATTACCATTAAGATTTACTGAATTTAAATTAATATCGAAACCCTTTGTTTTAACAGTTGCTGCATTTCCTTTGTAGGAAGAAAACCCTGTTGAATGTGCTAAGAGGGCATCTTCGATAAGATCAGTCCCCAACTTATCATAAATTTCAAATGAACCATTCAAGCGATTACCTTTAGATGAAAAATCTAAAGCTAGATTTTTGTTTCTAATTTTCTCCCATCTTAATTCTGCGTTTGGAGCACTCGTGATGTAGGCAATTGGTAGTCCAGTGATTGGACTCACATCATAAGTTGCCGTCAAATAGGATGAGGCATTATATACATTTCCATTATATCCAAATGATGCCCTTAGTTTTAAATAAGGTATTAAAGGAAATTTATAGAACGATTCTTTGCTGATATCATAAGCAACACCTGTTGACCAAAGTGGTGTCATTTTATCATTTGTTTTCACACCAAAGATGTTTGCCCCATCTTTTCTTCCACTCAGCGAAAAAGTATATTTACCTAAATACGTGTAAGCGCCGTTAGCATAATATGATATATATCTATTTGTATTACCAATTATTTTCCCAAGAGGAGACGGAAGAACCGCTGATCCAAGTGCCGAAGGGTTGATTGGATAAGGAATATTATAATTTAAATTGGTTACAGAAGTTCCAAACTCATGATTGTAGCCATACAAAGCTTTATCAGTACTCTCACTTACTATTTCTCTTATCTCAGCTCCCGCAATTGCTGATAATAAGTGCTTTTGTCCAAATTCTTTATTAAAATTCAGCTGTGTTCTGAAGTTATTAGAATACAATTTTCTGTCTGTTAAGTAGAGAATTCCTCCTTTTGGAAAAGGGTATGTAAATGAACCTTCAGTTGAACGTTGGCTGTACATATTAACGAAATTTCTTGCTTCATAACTTTCAGGACTTCGATAACCGCGATTATTTCCAAATTCATTTTCATGCTGATATTGAATTTCAGCATTGAAGAAATCAGTGAAATTATACCGCATAATGCCTCTTATAAGGATGTTATCAGTTTTAGTTCTGGTATCATAAAGGTCTCTTTCTTGAATGGGCCTATATTTCCAATCCAAAAAGCCTAAATTTTGGGTATCTTCAAGATAACTGTCTCTTTTGCCATATGGTACTGCTAACGGATTTTTATCATCATCAACAAATCTTATATATGGATAAGGCGAAGTGTATTGATATCCAAATTTATTCTCACTCTTTGTATATAATACAGAACCTGTAATTTCCAAATTCTTAATTGGATGATATGTATTTGTCGAATTAATAGTAAACCTATTGTTTCCGGAACCAAACAATGTATTTCGGTTTTTGTCATATCCTATCGAAAGTGAGTAAATAGCTTTTTCCGAACCTCCTCTAAAACCCAATGAATATTGTTGATTTAGGCTGGGACGATAAAAATATTCGGTTGTTTGGTCGCGAACATCCACATTTCTCAATCTATTTATTTGATCAGTAATATTCTTATTTGAAGGATCGTTTTTTTGCTTCGATAAAAGCTCAACTACTGGTGATATTACAGGGTAGTAATTGTTGTCGTTTATATTGGGATCATAATACCCCTTATTAAAAAGAAACGTTTCAACATCAATAAATTCAGAGGATTTAAGGAAATTTCTTGAATATTTTAAATCCGGCTTTGCCCCTACCGTTAAATTTGAATTAAAATCAATCTTTAAAGGTTGATTGAATTTTCCCTTTTTGGTAGTGATTACAATGACACCATTTCCAGATCTCGAACCCCAGATCGAAGCTGCAGCAGCATCTTTAAGTACTGTGATGCTTTCAATGTCATTTGGATTTATATTATTTATATCTCCTTCGTACGGAAAATTATCAAGTACTACAAGCGGATCAGCACTTACCTTATCATCAATAGTTACCCTTCCTCTAATACTTATTCCTAACTTTTCATTCGGTGGATTCAAGCCTATGGGGCCAGATATTTTATTAAAAATTAATCCACTTGTGACACCATCTAAACGGTCTAAAATATTTGGGCTTACGCGTCTGTTTAATAATTGGTTATCAATTTGAACAAATGAACCAGTTGCTCTTTCTTTTGGAATATTCTGATATCCGGTAGAAACAACATCAACAATATCGATCGTATTATCATTTAGGTGCAAAAAGATATTGTTTACATTTCTAACAGGAATTTCTATTGATGAATAGCCCACAAAAGATACTTGTAGAATATCTTCTCCAAATTTTTCGGGTATTAACACTATACCGTTTCCATCAGTTGAAAAATCAATATTTGTTCCTTTGATCCGAAGAGAAGCCCCGGCTAAAGGTTCACCTTTCTCGTTCATTACTTTCCCTCTGATTGGGTTATCCTCTTTTTTAACGGGTTGTTTTGACTGAATTTCTTTTCCCCTATCTATAGAAACTATTATTTTTCCTTCGATACTATAGCCAAAGGGTTGTCCGCTAAAGATTTCATCCAATACAGTTTTTAATTCCTTGTCTTTGGCGGAAATAGTGACATCCTTCGCGATTTTCATGTGCCTTTCATTGATGGAGAAAGAATATCCGGACTGTTGGTTAATTTGCCTTATAACCGTTTTAAAGGGTACATCCTTCTCGATAACAGTTATGCGCTGTGCAGTCAATTTTGTGGAGGCCAGAAAAATAATTAATATAAAAAATATCAGGTTTTTCATGGCTTGTTTGTGTTTGGGTGGTTTGACAAGGTATTTGTGTTTCCATTGGGGAATAGAAACCATATTACCATTGTCGATAATGGTATTATTCATTACATTTGAGTTAGGGTTAGTAAATTGCTTTATTAATTTTTAAAAACCCGTAGCCGTCCCGACTGGACCTCGGGACGGTATATTCTAAAGAACTACGGGCATAAACACATATGAAACGTTCTTATCTGATGTCGACCTCCTTTCCGTGAATTTGGGCTGTAACACCATAAGTTTTTTCGATTACCTTCAAAACAGAAGACAAGTTCTCCTTTTTGCTGATCGTTAAATAAGCTTTTTCAGTATTTTTAAAATTTGGTGAGAATTTAAAATCAATGTCCCACCAACGCTCGATCTCCTTAGATAGGTCAAAAAGTGAAATACTGCCAGATGTTATTAAACCTTGTTTCCATGCGACAAAATCCAAAGCATCAACTTTTTGAATAGAAAGGCTATAATTATTTATTATAGCCTGTTCATTTGGCTTCATTTTCATTGTAGATGTAGAGCCATTCGCTTTAACCTCTACACTTCCTTGTACAAGAGTTGTGTATTGTTTGTCATCATAGGCACGAATATTAAATGTAGTTCCGAGAACTTTTATCTGTTGAACATCTGTCTTTACAAGAAAAGGATGTTTTGGATCATGGTGGACTTCAAAGTAAGCTTCCCCACTTAATCGCACCTCTCTATTACCAGTGAATTCCATTGGGTATTCCAGTGAAGAACCAGAGTTTAACCAAACTTTAGTTCCGTCAGATAGGGTGATATGGTATTGTCCGCCACGGGGTGTTTTAAGCACCGCTGCACTAATATCTTGCATGGCACTAACTAATTTACCATCTGTATAAGTTATGCCATTTTCAGACACTTTAATTCCGTTAAGATCCTTCAGGTCAATTTCTTTACCATTTGAAAATATTATTGTCGCTTTATTGGAACCTGGCGGGATTTCATGGCCAATACTAACATTATCTTGTGTATTGTTGAGGTATTCATCGTCATTAACAAACCATAGTCCAGCACTTAAAAATAAAATAATTCCCGCTGCTATGCTTAATTTCCGGAAGAGTTTAATTCTTTTGTTCTTTCGGAGCTTTTGCTCTATGATTTCGAATTGGAGATTTGAATTCGTAGTAAATAATTGTTTAATTGAAAAAGTGATATTGTTTTCATTTTTTAGGTCTTCCAAATACCTTTTGTTCCTTTCATCCTTTTTTATCCATGAATCCAATAGGGAGTGCTCATTAAAAGTTAATGGTTGTTCCTGAACGATCTTTTTTAATATCCGTCCAATTTCAAAACTGATGTAGACATCTTTCCTCTCCATTATTCCGCTTTTTAAATAGAAACGGAAAATGATATAGGTTTCTCTAAAGAAATTTTAAAAAATTATAAATAAAATAGTAAAAGGGCGATTCCCGCACTGCCAAGGCGTTTTTTTATGATAGATATTGCTCTTGCTTTTTGGTTATTCACAGTACTAATGCTTATTCCCAGATCATCAGCAATTTCTTTCGCGTTTTTGTCATCATCTAAAAACTGCTTCATAATGATCCGACATTTTTCAGGCAATGCGTCTATTTCTGCTCCTAGTTGGCTGATAAGTTCTGCATCGATAATATGTTGAAGGATGGTTTCTTCCGATTCATTAAAGTTCTGAATATATTTCTCAAAGCGATTTGATCTGACTTTCTCTTTGGCTATTTTATCTAAACAGGCATTTTTTGTAGAGATATAAAGGAATGCCTTAATATTTTCAAAGGATTCAAAGGAAGATCTCTTTTCATAGAGCTTAACAAATATATCCTGTACAATTTCCTCAGCTTCAGAATATGTATCAGGAAATAAAAGCTTATTAGCGAAGTATACTATTGCTTTGTGGAACTTTTGGAAGATTTGATGAAATGCATAATGATCTCCATTTCGCAACCCTTGCAAGAGTAGTTCATTGATCGTATTTTCATCATTCTTCATCTTCTAGGTGGCTATAATATATAAATTTAGATATTATTTCGATTATTTAAAAATTATAATAGATTATAAGTATTCATAGATTTATAAATATTTTAATCATACAGTTATTTCCATAACTGGATCATCATCTAATTTTAAAGCTTTGCGTCTCTGTTTAATAAAATCGGCAGGTTTTAATTTATTAATTTTTGCAAATTTCTTGTTAAAATTGTCTCGTGAAACTATTCCGCATTCCTCTGCTAAAGTTTCCAGCGTATACGATAAGTACTTTTTATCATTATAAAGTTTCTCCGTAATGTTAGTTATTCTTAATCTGGTTAGGTAATCAGGAAAGTTCATACCTTTATATTGTTTAATAACAACTGTAAGATACTTTGAGTTTGTCTCAAATTGTTTTGCAAGTATTCCAGATGTCAAGCCCTTTACAACAAAACCATTATTTTGTTCAAACTTTTCCAATTTTTTTAAGATATCATCAATAGTATGTGGTGGAATATATGGATTAGTAGACTTATTAACCTTTGGAAGATCATCTTTTGAAGTTTCTACATCTTTATTCAAAATTTTTTGTTCTAGGGCATTGTAATTTTTTATTAAAAGATCTTGCTTCTTTTTATACCGAATAATTATAAACAATAATATAAAAATGCAAAAGGCAATAATTAATAGAGTGTACTTCTTTCCTTGGGAAATCTTCTTTTCTAAATAGAGCTTTGTTTCCAATAGCATCGGAGTATCATATTCTTTGTGGATCTTAGAGGTTAAATATCTAAAATCCTTATTTAACACGCTGTCTGCTTTTATTAATTGCGTTGTGTAGAAATATTGCTTTTGAAGATTATTTTCACTTTTATAGTAGTCTATTAATGATTCATAATTATTTCTCACTTCTGGCAATACAAAATGATGTTTCTGAAATACGGAATCAACCAATTTAAAATATGTGATGGCAAAATCATCTTTCCCTTGTGCAAGATATGATTTCCCTATATATGCATAACAAACTGTTACCCATGCGAAATCATTGACAGCTGAAATGGATTTTATGGATGAATTTATAGACGAGATGGCTTCATCATATTGTTTGTTTCTGAACTGTTGAATTCCTT
The DNA here is from genome assembly GCF_051400735.1 of Chryseobacterium hilariae. Classification (NCBI taxonomy): domain Bacteria; kingdom Pseudomonadati; phylum Bacteroidota; class Flavobacteriia; order Flavobacteriales; family Weeksellaceae; genus Chryseobacterium; species Chryseobacterium hilariae. Next base: position 80,253 of record NZ_JBLFFJ010000003.1, on the reverse strand, counting down.
TTTCTTTTAAAAAATATCCATATTCCTGCATATATTCTTTACTGGAGGCGCTTTGATAAAGTCCTTCGGCAACGATGGAATCTGCTTTTTTAAATTGGCCAAGATTTCGATAACAAACTGCCATCTGATGGATAGAATTGAAATACCCCCTAAAATTGTTATATAAAATGTTGGGATGAAGTGGCTTTTTAGTTTCCTTTTTGAAAAATCCACTTGTGACTTTAAATTGTTCTAGTGCTTCTACATAATTACCGGTGTAACTATTAACTACGCCCATTAGGTAAATCAACCTGTTTTTATAAAAATCATCCTTGATGTCTTTAGAAAACTTATAGGCTTTCAGATATTCATCCAATGCGAGATTATATTTTTTAAATTGGAAATAGTATACAACTCCCTTTTCGAGATACGCAGCACTAATTTTTTCATTGTCTCCTGTCAATTTTGAGGCATAGATGGTACTATCTGCAAATTTTAGTTTCTGATATGGAGATGGTGAATATAAAATTCCATCTAAATATCCCTGCACCAAATGTTGGTAGTCTTTTTCCTTTTTAGCTTTGGTAATATATTGCCTTATAAACTGAAGAGCATGTGGATCATTTTCGGAAAGACCTTCATAATTCTTTCGCAGAATATAGTACTCACTATACTCTCCGTGAGCTTGTCCATTTAGCGGCAAAACAAAAAAAATCGAAAAACATAGCAGATATAGTTTAAAGAAGGCTTTCATGGTAGGATGTCTTTCATATAAAATTAAACAAAAACACCCATATATGGCCTCCTATTGAAGAAACATTAAAAAGAACATTAATTCATGTCAACGTACAGAAACCTAAATAATTACGGTTGTTCATTTTCTAGAAAAAGGACATAATTCTTTTAGAAGCGTATCATACAACGGTTTCCAATGCGGTAAAAGTCCAATAATTTCGGGTTCAGAATTCTATTAAACCCCGGGGATAAATCTTCTAAAAATTTTGACATGAAAAAGATTATCTCAACTATTACAACAATAATCACAATTTTAGCGGGAATTGTTATTATGCACTCTTGCAGACAGCAGGGCGATGACCAGGCTTTTGATCAGAACCTTCGGGTTCAAGAATCAATAAGTAAATTAAGTAACAAAAATGCTGACACATTACAGCAGGCATCAAATTATGGAGAATTTGATGATAATGGCTACAAAGATCCGCCACCCAAAAATGGTGGTCAGTGGATGATTAAAAAATAATCCATTGGTTCGTATATATGCAGTGCGCAATGCATATATAAACGAACACGTTTCAACAAGTCCGAATATAAAACGTACTAACTCTAAAATTTAAAGAGTAATATTTAAGATGATTTAATGTCAAGTTTGTCCTTTAAAAGCCAATAAATGCCAAGATTAAAAAGACTATAGTTTCCTTTATTAAGTTTATCCATCATAAAATTAAAAATTTAATATGTATGGATATTTTAGTTAAAAACCTGTCTTATTTTCGATCAAGTCTTCAAGAATTGCTGGATAGAAACTTTCCTGAAAAAGCTTATAACTAAAATTTTATTTCTAAGCGGTCAAATTGGGCACTCAAAGCCTATGAAAGAGCTCTACAAGGGAACAACAGTGAAGAAGAAGCTGAAAAAATTGCTAATTCAATCCTTTTCGAAGATCTTTATTTTTCCAAATTCAATACGATTTTAGAAGTCGTCACATACGAGTTTGACACCTATTTCATGGATGGAGAGCTTAGGCCATTTGCTTTAAGAATGCTGAATGACTGTGGATATGTTTTCAAAAAATATGATCTAACCGATGATTTCGCATATAGTACGTCATATGATGATCTTTATCGAGAACTAAAAGCGTATATTTTGGAATGGATTAAAAAAAACGATAATTTGTAATCCCTTATGCCGAAAAAAAGACCTTACAACTACCGAGAAACAAAAAAAAGAGAACTGCTATTAATTTTAAAATTAATAGCAGTTCTCTTTTTGTCCAAGATTAATTAATAAAAACTTTACTTTTCTTAGTACCTTTATGTATGAAAGTCGACATCAGAATACCGGAAACCTTCAAGCTATATTCTAACAACGGACCATTGTATTCCAATTTCGATAACGAATTGAATTTGGAAGTTGCAGATGAAATATGGAATAAACCTCTTATTGCTGAATTCATAGCTTATAATTTTCATGGTTTAGTATGGTGGGATGATAAGCTAGGTTATTGGTGTATCGAAATTTTACAAAATAAGCTTTATAAGGGAACATATATTTCAGAAGAGCTTTCATTTCTAGTTGATGAAGTTCAAAATGTTTTCGGAAAAGAATAACGTCAAAAATTCTATATTTTGTCTGTTCTATATAGTCAAATAGGACCTTTAAATGCCTTTTAATGTCACCATAAAAATCGGATTCTTACCACCATTATTTTCGCTTGCAACAATAATTATATTGATATGCAAGGAGACGATGATTTAAGAGGTCTGGCTAAGATTATAGGGTTTATGCGAGCAGTAAGTATCATTCTGCTGCTTATGCATTTCTACTGGTTTTGTTACAGTGCTTTTGATGATAAAGGCTGGACAATTGAAGTTGTCAATCGAATTTTAAGCAATTTTCAACGAACAGCAGGTTTATTCTCACATACAATTTATTCAAAGGCATTTGCATTTCTACTTTTGGCTTTAAGTTGCCTCGGAACCAAAGGTGTAAAAAACGAAAACATTACCTGGCCAAAAATAAATGCTGTTCTAATAATAGGATTCGTTTTATATTTTGCTAATACATCTTTGTTACTATTAACTCCTGAATTAGGTTTCTTTCTATATATTCTTACTACAAGTATTGGATACATATCACTGATGGTTGGAGGAATTTGGTTAAGTCGTTTATTGAAGAATAACTTGATGGACGACGTGTTTAATAACGAAAACGAAAGTTTCCAGCAGGAAACCAAATTGATGGAAAATGAATATTCAGTCAATCTCCCAACCAAGTTCTACTATAAAGGAAAATGGAATAATGGGTGGGTGAATGTTGTCAACCCTTTTAGAGCGTCGATTGTTTTGGGTACTCCAGGCAGCGGAAAATCATATGCAATCGTAAACAATTACATTAAGCAGCAAATAGAGAAAGGATTTAGCATGTATATCTATGATTTTAAATTTGACGACCTTTCTACCATTGCGTATAACCATTTACTGAAGCACGCGAATAAGTATAAAGTTAAGCCTAAGTTTTACGTTATCAACTTTGACGACCCACGTAGGAGTCACAGATGCAACCCGCTTAATCCCGACTTCATGACTGATATATCCGATGCTTATGAGGCGGCATATACTATCATGCTTAACCTTAACAGGTCGTGGATACAGCGCCAAGGGGATTTTTTTGTCGATAGTCCAATTATCCTTTTGGCAGCTGTAATTTGGTATCTTAAAATATACAAAAATGGTAAATATTGCACTTTTCCTCACGCCATAGAGCTTTTAAATAAAAAATACGCTGATGTTTTTACAATATTGACATCATATCCTGAATTGGAAAACTATTTGTCACCATTTATGGATGCTTGGGAAGGTGGTGCTCAAGATCAGCTACAGGGTCAAATTGCATCAGCAAAAATTCCGTTATCTCGTATGATAAGTCCTCAATTATATTGGGTTATGACCGGAGATGATTTCACTTTGGATATAAACAATCCGAAAGAACCAAAAATTTTATGTGTTGGTAATAATCCGGATCGTCAGAACATATATTCTGCGGCCTTGGGCTTATACAATTCAAGAATTGTAAAACTAATTAATAAAAAGGGGCAACTTAAAAGTTCTGTTATCATTGATGAATTACCTACAATCTATTTTAGGGGACTGGATAATCTGATTGCTACAGCAAGAAGTAATAAAGTTTCGGTTTGCCTTGGATTTCAGGATTATTCGCAACTTATTAGAGATTATGGCGATAAAGAAGCTAAAGTAATCCAAAATACAGTAGGAAATATATTTAGTGGACAGGTTGTGGGCGAAACAGCCAAGAACTTATCAGAACGATTTGGCAAGGTACTCCAAAAACGCCAGAGTATGACAATTAACCGGAACGATAAATCAACTTCAATATCTACTCAATTAGACAGCTTGATACCTGCGTCGAAAATTTCTACACTTACACAGGGTATGTTTGTCGGAGCTGTCGCTGATAATTTTGATGAACGTATAGAACAAAAGATATTTCATGCTGAAATTGTTGTGGATAATGAAAAAGTTGCTACTGAAGTAAAAGCCTATAAAAAAATACCACAGATATTAACCTTTAATGATGAAAATGGATTAAATAATATGCAAGAAATAATTAACAACAATTATAAGCAGATTAAAGTTGATATTACTGAAATTATAGAGATGGAGATAGAACGCATCAATAACGACCCAAATTTAAGTCATTTACATAAAAAAGAATAAAACTCGTCAAAAAAAGTGGGAATATTCTGGTAACTAAAATGTTTCATTTTTAATCTTAATCCATCTACATCATATTAAATCTTAGAATAATTTTATTTTTTTTATAGAAAATCAAATTTATTTCATTACTTAGTAAAATATTGGATTTTCTTTTCTATAAGAAATTTGTTATACTAACTGGCCAATAATTATGAATACGTATTTATTATCACAGGTAGAGAGAACTGTCAAGGACGCTATAGGAGAGTTTGCAAAACTACCCTGGGTCTCTCCTGGATTTCACACTAATCAAATAGATGTGATTCAACTTCAGTTGAATAAACTCATGGATTACTATATTGAATTTTTTCAAAAAACAGGATTTCTGCCGAAAGATCTGGATTCTCAAAAAAAATCTTGCGTTATTGTACGGAGAATAAAAGATTTTAAGAAGCCAAAAGACGATGAAATTTTATCGGGTTTATCTTTTGTAATGGAAGAAATTGCTAATAATTTAAAAAATCGGATATTTCCAATACATCATCAATATTCAAAAACCTCTAATTTCGCATTATTAACGGGAATTGCTGCGACTGATCCATACGGTGAAAACATCACTTTTATGCTACATGAATTTGCAATACCAAAAATACTCCTTAATATTATTCCAGGAGATTTTGACTATATTCAAAAGTTCTTGGAATTATACGACACAAAGGCAAATAAGTCTTTAAAGGACTTTGTAACGTCATTTAATAGGAATTATAAACAATTTCAAAAAGATTGCAAGGTTTATCTTGAAGATACGTTTTATCAATTTTATATGAAGTTGAAGATGATTGGGGCTAATCAGGATATTCTATTTTCAGATATGACAATGAAGGAGGTTGCCTATAGAAATCAATTCGGAGATTATCTAAACCTATATAGATTATTTAATCAACATTATAAAATATCTCTGGATGAAGTACCTAGATTTAAACAAATATTATATTATCGATAATAATATTCCTATCATCGGGAATTTATTAATAATAAAAAAGCATTTTTTTGAAATACATTAGCTCATTCTAGATATTTTTTTTCACGAAAGGTTGTTGAACTTTGATTATAGAATAATCATAGAACCGATTGTGATGAAAAAGTTTTTAAGATTCTTAAAAGAATATACAAATCCCGTTGCCTACTTCATAGCGATTCTTTTTGCATATGCTGCAATGAGCAAACTTATAGACTTTGAGAATTTTCAGGTGCAACTTGCACAATCTCCGTTGTTAAGTGCCTATGCAGGGTTTATTTCATTTTCTGTAATTATTGTTGAACTGCTTCTAGCAATATTGCTTTGCCTTCCTAAAACTCAAATAGGTGCGTTATATGGATCATTAGGATTGATGTCCGCTTTCACAATATATATCTATCTTATCCTAAATTACAGCGACTTTGTACCTTGTTCATGTGGTGGTATTCTGGAACAACTAGGATGGACGGAACATCTTATTTTCAATATTGTAGTAGTACTCCTTGCTTTTACGGCCATTTTAGTCAGAGAAAGAAAAGCAAATCCACTGCAAAAATTAACCTCACCCCTATCCAAATCGATCGTCACAATAATTTTCAGCTGTGGAGTAGTCGTTGGGTTATTTTTAAGTTCAGAACATATCATTAAACAAGAAAACAATTTTACAAGACGCTTCCTGCAACATCCGGTCATGGAAGATAAAAGCATAGATTTAGGGGTCAATTCCTATTATTTTGCTGGAATAGAACATGGCGTGATCTACCTCGGAAATTTAACAGCGCCACTGCTAATCACAAGGGTTGATACTGGCCTACAAAAACTCTCGCAGACCAAGATAAATATTGATAACAAGAATCTTCCGTTCAGAAGTGTTCAACTTCAAGTGAAGTCACCTTACTATTATCTTCATGACGGAAGTGTTCCCGTTATTTTCCGGGGGAAGCTTGGCGATTCCTTGGCGACTACAATTAGTTATGGCGATGCGTTTTTCAACCAGCTAACCGTATTGGATTCAATGCAGTTTGCTCTGAGGACGCAACGCAGGACTGATAATCAATATACGCTAGCGCTACTTGACCTGGATAAAGAACCGAAGATAACCCTAAAACCGGATGTTTTAGAAAAACAGGTAGATGGAGTTTTTGATGTAGATGGTCTCTTGGCTTCAGATTCAAAAAAAGGTAAGATTGTATATACCTACTTTTATCGCAACCAATATATAGTTTTGGACAGCGCACTTAATGTACTCAATAGGTTAAACACAATAGATACTACGCGTACTGCTAAAATCTCCATCACAAAGCTTTCTGATGGAAAGGTCAAAATGAATGCTCCTCCATTCAGCGTAAACAAAGGTTTTGCTCTTTATGAGGATTTATTGTTTAACCGCTCGAATCTGAAAGGAAAACATGAGCCAATGGAATCGTGGAAGACTTCTTCTATCATAGACGTTTACAGGACGGATTTGCAGCGTTATATCGGCAGCTTCTACATTCGGGACAAGAATGGTAAAGGAATTTCATCAATGATCACTGATGGACAGTACCTGTATGGACTTATTGGCCATAAATTGGAACGGTATAGGATAAGACAGGGAGCTTTTAAATAGAGTAAAAAAAAGAAATCGGTGGTCTGGGATTGCCGATGGATAGGGATATATAGGGGATTGCCGAAAACCCTGTAATAGATTAGGCAGTAACCAATAAATTATGATAACATGAAAAAATTACTATTACCAGGTCTTATTGTAGCATTGGGACTTGGTGGAGCCTATGCAAGTAATCTAGTCAGTAAATCAGCGAAAGCAGTTCCAACTTTCCGAATGGAAGGAACCCAGTGTGTTCAAGTAAATCAGGAATGTGATGAGCAGCCCGGTGAACTTTGTACGTACGATGGTTCGGGAGGTGGACAGCTATACAAGATTAAACTGAATGAAACTACTTGTTCGGAAGCTCTTCAAAGAAGCATTAATTAATCAAGAAGGATGCCTATTCGGCATCCTTTTCTATTTGTTTATTTATCCAAGCGATATCATCTTTCCCCAGCAGGAAATAATCGAACCAGTCGAGTACTTTTTTACTCAGATCAATTTGTTCTGGAGTACCATCAGGAAATGAATGATCTCCATTCTGATAAAATAAGGCAACTACATCTTTTTTATAATGTCTAAGTCCTATATAAAATTCCATCGTCTGCGTATAAGGAACATTCCCGTCCTTCTTACCTGCCCATAGTAGTATTGGTGCGTTTACTTTTTCAACACTAAGGATGGGGTTATTTTTCAGGTATCTCTCCTCATCAGTAGCAGGGTTCGTTCCCATTTGATAGAACGTATTAGATGCGAAATATAGCGGCTTATTCCAGTTAATATTATAGGAGTAAAAATGATTGATAAAATCACTGATCCCTGCTCCGGATATGTATGCAGCAAAACGGTCTGAATGGGTGGCAATAAAATTGGTTTTATAACCGCCGTAGGATTGCCCGCAGAGACCGATTTTTTTTTGGTCGATTGAAGGATTGTTCCGCACTGCGTCCAGAGCATTGTGCACGCATTCTAATGCAGAAAGTCCGGGACCTTTCTCACCCACTGTAGTGTCAGGAAGAAAAACAAAATATCCCCGTTCCAATAAGGTCCTTATTTGCATACCTTCTGGAAATATCTTATTGGGAGAAAGATAAGAATTTGAAAGGTGCCTTTGCATGTCATAAATGCGAACTATCATAGGATATTTCTTCTTTGGATCAAAGTTGGCCGGATAAAACAGAATACCGCTAAGGTTCTTTCCTGCAGCATGATACTTGTAAATCTCCTGTTTTATTTTTTTTGCTCTGTTATCCTTGATATCGCCGTCAAAAAGTAAAGTCTTTTTAGCTTGTTTGTCATAGGAAAACAGTGCAGGAGGAAGGTCGTAATTTTCTTCCACTGTATAAAAGGATGTCATTGAAGGATCATAAATCAGCTTATCAATTCTATTTTTTGTCGCCGGAATGATCTCGTACCTGTTCCCGTATTGAAAGAGCTGATACGAAATAACGTTTTCATCCCTACCATATATTTCAGCTAGAAGTTTTTCCGTAGGTAAAAAAGAAATTGCTGTATAACCATCAATTTGAAGGGTATAGTTCTTGATCTTTGTCCTTTTTCCTGCTCCTATTTCCAGAGGTATCAATTTCTTTAGTCTGATGTTAAAATCCCAGAGACCATTGCTGCTTTCAAAATAGATATGGTCTGACTTCGCTGAGAATACGGGTTGCTCCAATCCTGTTTTCTCTATCACCGTCACTTTGCGCCCATCGGAACGATATAATGACCATTTTATGCCGTCGTGACTTGCTAAAAACCATTTTCCATTAGATGAGGTATAAACGGAATGGTTTAGCAGTAGTGGCCATTCTTTGCCTATGCGCTTGGTGAGCTTAATATCTCCAATATCAGTATATAAATTCATTTTCAGATCGTAAATCTGTGCAGCATTGAGTTCAGGTTCGCTTGTAAGGAAGTTGTAGCCGCGCCTTGGAAAATAGGTTAGGAAATAACGATCATTGTTGATCGACCCAACTTCAATGCTTTCTGGCACCGGAATATTCTGCAGTTCATTTCTTTTGGGGTGCCAGATCCAAAAATTCCGTTTAGAAGACATCTTAAAATGTTCGTTTACATAAGGGTCATTTCCATACCATACATCGACAAGGGGTTCTTTCTTTGTATCGACAGCAACACGTGCGCTGATAAGATATGAAGTGCCATCGTTTATTGTGGAAAAATTGACCACAGCATTTTTTGGAATGTTAAGTTCCAATATTTTTTTCTGGGAATTCCCAACTTGGAAAATTACTAATCTATCCTGATCATTATCCTGAGTTGTCTCAATAATAAGTAGTTGTTTTCCGGAATCCGAAAGCGATATTTTCCTGATCTTATTTATCGTTTGGTAGAGAACCTTCTGTTGGGAACCAGTGGTTGCTACGATTTCTGATTTGCCGTCATATAGTTTGTTTGCATATATTGTGTTTTTAGAATCAGTGGCAGTTAGATTGCCAACATTGGCTATTTCGAGAAGCTGCTTTCCAAAAGTATCATAGATCCTGAGATGGTGGTCATTAAATAACAATGCATATCTGCTGTACTCTTCCAGCGTATAAACGTCGATTACATTGTCAAAGCTGGATGTCTTTCCTGTTAGGAGATTGAGAAATATTACTTTTTGTCCCTGCTTGCCCAATACACCTTCTTCATTTAAGAATGTAAGTTGTGAATTTCCTATCCTGTATACAGTTTGAGTATGGCTTTTCGTATTGATCACATAAACACTGTCGCCGTGCTGTTTGCTCAATTTTCTAATGCCAATCCAATTAGCATTCTTGGATCGATATACAAAATCTGACAGGTGAGCAAATTTTGCCCTCCAATGATCTACAGTGTCTACCTGTTGTTGCGCGGATACCAAAAGAAACTCTGTCAATAACAATATTAATTTGCATGTATTTCTCATCATTAATAGCCTGTATTTTGAGGTTTAAGATTTGCATTAAGCAGGATTTCCTTTTGAGGAACAGGCAATAATCTGTGAAACTCTTTCCAGTTTGGTTTTGTTATCGAAAGGTTATTGAGTTTTCCAGTCCTTTTCAGATCCAGAAAACGGTGTCCACCTTCGGTAAAGAACTCACGGTGGCCTTCAAGAAGAATTTCATTTAATAGGATATCCTTAGCTATCGGAGGAGTTAGGGGGGAAAGTTGGGCTCGTTGTCTTGTAGCGTTTACATAAGGTAATGCCTCCGCAATTTTATTTTGTTGCGTGAGAACTTCGGCAAGCAAGAGATACACTTCTTCGATCCTGAAAACAATAGAATATTCATTAGTGTTGGTGTTGTTTCTATTTTTATATTTCTCAATTCTAACATATGTTTTACCATTAAATGTGACAGGAGCTGTCCAGCTCTGCAACCTGCGGTCGCCAGCTTGGAAGACATTTATCAAAGAAGCAGACATGGCATAGATATTAGGAGCGGAATTTGTAAAATAGTAGGCAGTTGCCTGTCTCAGAGACGTATTATTGTGTGGTTTTAGCTGCCATAATATATGTTTTCCGGTTTTTTGAAAAACCTTGGTTACATCCGGTTCAATTTGATATAGTGGACTCTGTATGATTTCTTTCAAGGTAACTTCTGCTTTATTCCATTCCTGTTTTGCCATGTATATTTTGGCCAGGAGGAGCTTTGCTACCATGTTATTCGGATAGATTCTTTCAGCATCGCGATAGTTAGCCTCAAGGAGAAAGGCCGTTTCGATTAGGTCGCCTTCGATATTTGATAGCACAGTGACGGAAGCTGTCTTTTGTATACTGTTATTAGTTATATAATCGGTAGATTGTGGATAGGGAATATCTCCGTACAGCTGGTTTAGATAAAAGAACATGACACTTCTCAAAAGCAGCGCTTCACCTCTCAAACGGTTTTTATCGGAAGGTCCAATTGCCGTAGATGCAGTTACACCTTCTAATATGGAATTGGCTGTATAGATATGTTTATAGGCTCCGGCCCAAAAATTATAGACGATGCTGTTCGCATCTGACTGTTGGTTTTGAAAGATGTCTCGACTGTCTGAAGCGATTGGTGTATAATCATCAAGCTCATCGGTATAAGCACTTAAATAGGCTTCAAGGTCTCCGCCAGCAATTGGCGAGCTTTTCATGACATCAGCATAAAGTGCAGCCAGCGCTGCATTTGCTGTCTGTACGTCTTTAAATACTGTTTCTCTATCGATCTGGTTATTTGGAAGGTCAACTTCTATTAATTTCTCACATGATGCAACACATAAAATTGCAATGGCGAATATGATATATATTATATTTTTCATTTTTAGGAATTTAAAAGTTAAACTGAACCCCGAAAGAATATGTTCGCAACGGCGGTAGGAATCCTAGGGTTAAAGCTTCGGGATCAACCCCGAAAAAGTTAGTCCAGGTAAAGAGGTTTTGTCCCTGAAAGTATATTTTTACATCCTTTATGATGCTGTCCTCCAATGGAAGCCTGTACGCGAGCTGAACATTTTTTAGCCGGATGAATGAGGCGTCTGAATAGACAGCATTACTGGACCGAAATAAATTATGGCTGTTTGTATTTTTGGTGCTATAAGGCATATAAGTACCGGTCGGGTTTTCTGGAGACCAGACATTGAGTACTTCAATTGGCTGATTGCTCATCGTACCAGGCATATTTAAGATACCGTTATAATTACGGCCTTGTCGTTTAACGAACTGGAAAAGCAGGGACAAATCCCAGTTTTTATAACGTATGCTGTTATTCCATCCACCAAAGAATTTAAAGCTGGTATCTTCAATGATCTGCTTGTCCTCGGCTGCTGTAATCTTGCCATCGCCATTAAAATCAGTAAATTGATATTGACCCGTTATTGGGTTTACACCTTCCAATTGATAAAGCCTGACAATGTTCGTTGATTTTCCGATCACATATTGATTCGCATAGGAGGAGCCAGCAAGTCCGGGAAAAGATAAAAGCTTATTTCGTGGAAAGCTGATATTGAAACTCGATTCCCATTTAAAATTTTCGCTAATAATAGGACTTCCTGACAATTCTAATTCCAAACCTGTATTTTCAATTTTAGCGTCCAAGTTTGCGATGACACTTGTAAATCCTGTTACGGCTGAAAGTTGATACCCGACCAATTGGCTGGAAGAGCGGTTGCGGTACCATGCGGATGTAAGGTTCAATCTATTTTTGAATAAGCCAAGTTCCAGCGCTACTTCCAACTTTTTCGTAATCTCCCAGCTGTAATCGGGATTATAAAGGCGGGAAGGTGTAAGGCCAGTGATATTATTATAGATAGACGTAGAGACGATATAATTATCGAGATATTGAAAGTTACCAATATTGTCGTTACCGGTTGATCCATAGCTAGCTCGTAATTTCCCAGATGTTAACCATTTCTGATTTATCAGAAAGTCTTCTTTTGAGAAAAGCCACGCAGCTCCCAGGGCTCCAAAATTGGCAAAACGTTTATTCGGGCCGAAACGGCTGCTGCCGTCTCTCCGCCCTGTAAGGTTTAAAATATATCTGCCCTTGAATTGATAGTTGAGTCGGCCAAAGAATGCTGCATAACGATATTCTATATCTGAATCTTCCAAGATAAGAACGGTTTTTGCAGCGCCCATATTCGTGATGAACTGGTTGCTTTCAAAACCAAATCCTAATTTTTCGTCGGTATTCCTTAAATTTCTTTGGAAGCTACCTCCGATGAGTGCATCCAGTTGATGGTTGCCCCAGCTTTTCTGCCAGTTTAGTTGTGGTTCTACTATAAAAGAGAATATTTGCTGATCTTTTTTTCTGGCTTGAGAGTTGGCACTTGATAGTCCGGCTCCTATATTGGGATTGTAAGTAGTATTGGGAGTTAATGCCAATTCGTTAATAATTGAGTAATTAAGTCCCGCATTCATTTTAATTTTAAGATTTTGAAAGATCCGATACTCTGTATTAATATTGCTTTGGAATAATTTGGTATCATTTCCATAAGTTCCATTATAGGCAGCGAGGGGGTTTGTAAATGTATTTCCGGCCCAGTTTAGGCTTCCATCTTCATTGTATAACTTTGGCGAAACAGGGGCCAACGTGTAGGCATTCCTTGTCATATCAGTCAATACCATGTTGTTCTTTTGTTGGGTGAACAAATTAGAGAAACTTAGGATGAGGCGATTGTCACTGGAGCGATGTGAAATATTGGAATTGAACGTATTGCTGCTATATTTGAAACCCTGCCCGAATACGGTCGTTTGTTCATTGTGACCTAAACTCAGCATAAAGTTAGTGGTTTCACTCCCTCCGCTGGCTTGAAGTTGTGTATGGCTTAAAGTCGCTTTTTGTCCAAGAAGGGTTTTTACCCAATCCGTTTCGTTACTCAAATCCCAGGTTCCATTGATATCATAAGCATCTGTAGGATACGTTGTAATGCCGTCGTTAGCATAAGCTGCACGTCGCATGTTGAGGTATTGGTCCTTGCTTAGCAGTTTGAGATTTGATAATGCTTCGCTAATACCATAATTGGTAGAAAGGTTCAAACGTACTTTTCCCGTTTTTCCTTTTTTTGTCGTAATCAATATAACACCATTGGCACCTCTTGAACCATAGATAGCTGTGGCGTCTGCATCCTTAAGTACTTCAATGCTTTCAATATCATTGGGATTAATGCTATTTAAAGGACTGATACTGCCGTTAGGAATTGCAGTATTTGAAATTAGGGAATAGGAATTGGAAATCTCACCAAGAGGGACACCATCAACAACATATAAAGGCACATTACCATTAGGAGTTGTAAAGTTACCTGTTCGCAAGCTATTTTGCCCACGGATCTGAATGTCAAAACCACCACCCGGTGCTCCGGAATTTTGTATAATGTTAACACCTGCCATACGGCCCTGTGCTGCAGATAACACGTTTGTGATAGGTTGATTTTCGATATTCTTTGCAGTGACACTTGAAATGCTGCCGGTCTGTTCCTTAGCTTTTACTTTATAGTATCCTGCATTTAAGATGATTTCTTCAATTTTAGTTTCCTTTCTTGCAATGGGTGTGATAGTATCGTTCAATGACATTACATTAGTATCAATCTTGCTAAAGTTTTTTTGTTTTTTTTCACGGATAACAACTGAATTATTGTAAATAAATGTTTCGAATGGAAGGTCCTTGAATAGCTTACCAAGGCAGTCCAATACAAGTTCATTCTTACATGTAACCCGCTGAACTTTGTAATTTTTTAATAATTCCTTTGAATAAGCAAATTGTTGAATTTTATTTTGCTTAAAAAAGAGTTCAATGGCCTCCCCAGCTGGAAGTGGTTCAGCATCATAATTGACTCTCATTTTTAAGAGGTTCTGTTGGGCATTCAGGCCCTGCCAACCGATCAGAAAGAACACGCCGGCTTTATACAAAATTTTCATATTTTTGTAAAGTATTTAAATTAATATCTATTCGAGGTTTTAGTTGAATACAGGACCGGCGGGGCCATCCGTCGGTTTATTTTTTACTCAACTTATAATGCTTGCTTACCTTATGTATCATTAGCGAGAGCGGAGACAATTACTGCCCACAGCTTTCTACTCCAATTGAAATGTTTTATCATTGATTTGGTTAAGATTAAGGTTTAACTGGAAAGCTAGAGTTTCAATAAACGTTTTTGCAGTAGCGTTTGTAGATGAAATAGTTATCTTTATATTTCTATCCTGATCGGGGATTAATAATTTTATATTATATGTGTTTTCTATTATTTGTGCCACTTTAGCAAGTGAACAATCATTAAAAGATAAACTTGATAATGTATTATTTCCTCTTAATTTTGTTGTCGGGATAACTCTTGCAACTTCGGGATTGCCCAGGTTTGAGAATGATTGTTTTGGTATTAGTTCAAATGATTCATTGGGTTTTTCAGATCTATAGACTAGCACTTTTCCTTCATATAAGTCTACACTGAATGTGTTTTTACTTTGGTAGATTCGAAAAACGGTTCCCAAAACTTTTGTTTCATAATTTTTTCCATGCACTACAAACGGATGTTCTTTTGATTTAGAAACAGTAAAAATAGCGTCACCATCGAGTTTTACTTCACGTGTATCTGATGGAAAAGACTTTTCAACAGTGAGTTTAGCTCCTTTTTGTAAAATGACTTCCGATTTATCTGGCAGTACTATCTTTAGGTTACTTGAATTGGCAATATATACATCCGGCTTTATCAGCAAATTATATCCTAGTAAACCACTACTAAAGATTACGATGGCAGCCATGCCACCAAAGGTTATAATCCTGCGTTTTCGCTTCTGCTTTTCTTTACGACGAATTACGATAAATGCATTTTTCCATACTTTATCTTCTTCTTCCTCGGTGAGATAGGGAAATTTATCGTCCATAAACTTTTTCTTTATTACATATAGGACGAAATCAGAAAAAACCACACGGTTTTTAAGAAAAATTAACTTATTTTATGATACTTTAACCTATTTAGTAGTTGTTTATTTTATTTTTCAGGTAAATCATGGATTGGGATATATGCTTTTCTACAGTTCTTTTTGAGATATTGAAATAAGAAGCTATTTTTTCTTGGGTAATTCCTTCTAATTTGTTCATCTTGAAAATTGTTTTGCGAATTGGAGGAAAAAGTTCTTCAATCGCTTTTTCTATTTTGGCAATGGATTGTTCTTTTTCTTCTGCTAGGATAATGTCTTCAACAGCAGCATCAAACTGCTCTAAAGGAAGATCGGTAAACAGAACTCTATTCGTTTTTTTGTAGAAATGCGAGATCTCCTGTAAACAGGTCTTTTTTACTACACTTTCAATATTACTGGAATTTAACTTGGATCTGTACTCCCATATATGAATGATGACATTCTGAAATACATCCAAAACATCGTCCCTATTTTTGATCTTGTTGTAAAGAAGGGAAAATATTAATGGATTATATTGATGAAGAAGCACATAATAATTTTGTTCTTCAATTTTAGTATGTCGGTTAGTAAGCCACATAGTTTAGTTAACAAAATTAATAATATTTTAATAAATAATTAAATCTAAGGCGATAATTTTTGATTAAATAGTGATTTTATACCACAACTCGGGTATTATTAATAATTATATTTTCCTTAAAAAAACACGATTACCAAAGAAGAATTTTTATTTCTAAAAATTTAATATATTAGCAGTCGGAATATTAATAGAATATTACAATATAAACGAGCGTAAGCTATCGAAAATTTAATCTAAAGAAAACCGCTAATTTTCAAAAACAGATGCAATTCGATAGACTTACGCCTGTGCCTACTATGGGCATGGGCTAAGTCTTTTCGGCATCTGGGTTCTTAGCGGTACCTCTTTAGACGAATGGCTTCAGTACCATGCCTTTCTTGTTTTACAAAGTCATTGAGGTAAAAATCTTTTAGGCTGAAAAACTAATATGAAATTACGATGAATCTAGAAATGATTATTAAAGAGACCCGATACAACAATATAGACAGATTGTTAAAAGGGAAATTTGCATTGCTTGATAATAGTAAAATTATAATATATGCAGAATATTCGATTTCACCTGATACAGATTATATCTTTTTAGAATTGAAACCAGGCCAACGAAGATTAGTAAAAATAAACGATAGTATTTATGAACGGCTTTGTTCAATAGAAGAGCTAGTTGCCTTAATCAGTTTCTACCTCTCAAAGTATGAAAAAAAAACAAACGATATATTAGTGATTGATATCATTGATCACCTAACTAATTAATCTTTCTAATTCTGAACCTCGAACTAAAGAAAAATTCTCTCACCTTTTGTGCTTATAAGGTTACCGGACGTTTTTTGCTGTACTTATAAATCCCTTTATCTCCTGTATTGATTAAATTTGGCCAATAGTATGAGGAGATATCGAAGCTAATTACGAAGAATAAACTGTTATTTGCCTAATAAAAATATTTTGGTCAATCTAATTTTAACCTGAGTATTAGACACATCGGATTACATTTTTCTACGTCTTTGTTTCTTCTTTTTCTTCATCCGATTTTCAAATGCCATTTCCTCAAAGTCATCTCCCAGTGATCCTGGGATCATTGATCCAAATCCTTCAATTAAATTTTCGGTAAGATTGGATAAAATTCCTAAATCGATAAAATCAAAGTAATGATGAACTGATAGATCATTTTGATGGCTGGTAGAATAGTCATTATTTTTAGGAATTGCCTTTAAGCCTACTTCCCAATAATCATTAAAGATATTTGCAGAAAGTTCTTTGCCCAATTGTGAGCCATTCCAGACCGAACGGCTTTCATGATCGATAAAAGTAACCCCGTAAATACGTCCTTCGTCATTTCTACGTACAACAAGGTTTATTCCATGCTCTGCCAATTGTTTTTTAAATTCCGATTCACTGTTTGTGATTGCTAAAATAGATTCACAAGTATTTTTTAAAATAGATTTTACAGGATTGGATTTCATTGCAATTTTGCTATTTTCATAATGTCTGTTTAAAAATTCCAACCCAGCTTTTTTCCCAAATAAAGAAGCCTTAAATGGATTACTAACTTTATTTCCTTTTTCATCGAGGGCAAAATAAACAAGACCATTTTTTGACTGACCATTAATTTCCCCTTTCACTTCTTCTGCTGTGATGTTGAAAAATGACAGTAAGGAATTAAATCCTCCTAAAGTCTGAAATTGATAATATTGGGGAAGGTATCTTACTACAGCTGAAATCTGACTCTTGATATTTCCTTTTTTATAATCAACAGCCCGGAAATTAAGGTCAACTCCACCTACTTTTTCAGTTGCAGCCATCAACCCGTAATCTTTTTCAAGCTCCCTGCAGATGACCATTGATTTCCCGTGATCTTTATAATCCGAAATTTTCTTTCCATTTGATCTGACACAGGTTGTGACAACATGCATATGGGTTCTTTCTATATCGGTATGTTTGAACACAATAAAAGGTTGATTTTCATATCCCATTTTATTCATATATTCTTTTGCGATAGCTGTTAATTCTTCATCATTAAGTCTATCGTTTGGATCTGGATTTAAAGAGATATGACGGATAGGTTTTTCAGTTTTGTTGTTAGCAGCCAGATGAGGATCAAAATGTTTCATGAAATAGCTGACAGAATATACACCATTAAAACTTTCAGGTATATTATTAAGTGCGAGAATCTGACCATTTTCGCTTGCGACTTTTTGAAAATTATAAGTAATAACTCCATACAGATTTGCTCCTTTTCCAATTTTAGCGATCATTTTCCAGGTGTTTTTTCTCAAATTCAAGTGTTAACGCTAAAATTTTTCGACACAGTTCTGAAAGTTCTGCGGTCTGATTTTCTAGTTTAAATAAGTAAGCTGAGGCTTTTTTTTCCGAAAAATTACGGTACAAAATTTTCACGATTTGATTGTAATTGACACCAATTGCCCTAAACTGGCTGTACAAATTTGTTAATCTGGTATGATATTCCACAGCATTCATGTCAATCTTGACCGTTTTAACCGTCTTCTCAAAAATACAAGCAGTAATAAAATGTGCCATTACTTTCATTTCTGACTTTTCAAAAAGCGATAAAAAAAGTGCATTCTCTTTATCGTTCAGGCTAATTGAATACCGATGTCTTGCCGGATCGTTTTTTGGCTTACGTCCACTCTTTCTGCTCTGACCTTTCTTTTGATTATCCATTATCAAAACTTTATTAAATGATGAAAACCTCGACTTCGGAGAGTGTTTTTAAATCCCCGATAGGGCAAGTTGTTTTGAGCAGCGGAATTTATTTCGAGCTGCTCAAAAGATAACTTGCTCCTTTCCGATGAAAGGATTCCGCCATCTATGGCGGATTGAATAATAAAAGTTCTGAGATATCCCATAATAGATCTGTTCAGAACAAAACATTCTTTATCCTTTCCTTCAAATTGTTTTTACAAAGTAAAGGTTACTTTTTCATTAGCACACCATACCCAGCACGGCCAAAAAGTGCCACGTTTGGCCAATTAATTCCAGCCGTTGAGAACCGATTAAAAATTATTTTTCCTTTGAGCTATCAAGTGGGCGATCAAGCTTGATAAACTGGCAGTGGTCACGGTATCAAGGGCGCAAAACTTCTGACAAGCAATATGTCTAGCAAGTTATCAAGTGAGCGCTGGCTCAAGGGAGCCAGAAGATTAATCTTCCTGATCATCAGCATGTCTTCATGATGGAAGATTGGACTGGATGAATCCATGCCTGCTGATATGACTAATAGCAAGCCGTTTTGCTAACTGTCGGTAGATCAGGATCTGTTGAAGTCGTGAACGACTGAAAGGTTGAACGGCAGATCACCGGGGGACAGTCAGGAAAAAAAGCCGACATGTGTGCAATGTATCTTTCTGCTGGGAAGGCCATATGTCAAAATATCAGTTACTCCCTCATGACAGGTATTTATCAGGAATGCATGCATGAGAAAATAAATAATTTAAAGATGATAAAAAATGGAAAACAAGAAAAAAACATTATTTGTTGCCTTTTCGAGTCAAAAAGGCGGCGTTGGAAAAAGTACTTTTACGGCAATTTTAGCCAGTACGCTACATTATGCCCAAGGTTTAAATGTCGCTATTTTTGATTGCGATTATCCTCAGTATAGTCTGGCTCAGATGCGGCAAAGGGACCAGGTTGCAATTATGCAAAATGAGGTCTTTAAAAAATTAGCTTATCACCAGTTTAAGACTTTAAATAGAAAAGCTTATCCTATTTTTCAATGTAAACCTGAAATAGCCTTAAAGGAAGCCAGCCAATTTCTACAATCTTCATCCATTCAGATTGATATTGTATTTTTTGATCTTCCGGGAACGGTAAATACACCCGGACTTTTAAGTACGCTGGCAGGAATGAACCATATTTTTTCACCGATAACCG
Source organism: Chryseobacterium hilariae (assembly GCF_051400735.1). Lineage (NCBI taxonomy): Bacteria > Pseudomonadati > Bacteroidota > Flavobacteriia > Flavobacteriales > Weeksellaceae > Chryseobacterium > Chryseobacterium hilariae. The sequence goes on along the minus strand of NZ_JBLFFJ010000003.1, from coordinate 60,390 downwards.
CAGATCGTGTTGTGCTTGAAAGTACACTTTCTTTCACAGATGTTATGACCAATGTCCTGATAAAAAATGGTCATACTGCTATTGAAACTATCCGGCTCTTCTGGAATCAGGTTGACGGACGAGAAAAATCGGTCCTGTATGACCATTATGATAAAATTATTTATGAACTGGGTTTAACTCTGATGGAAACAAGGGTCATGGACAGCAAGCGTTTTCGCAAAGAAGGCGAATCAGAGGCAAGGACGGTATTTCGGTCAACTCTGCTACCGCCGGATAAGAGACTTATAAAGTCATGTAAACTGGATATGTTCATTGAAGAATTTCTGAAAACCATTAAAATGCAGGACAATGGATAAAAATGATAAAAAAAATAATACTCCCAAAGTTGACGAAGAGTATTTGATGCAAGTAATGGCCGAAGGAACAAGGGACCCAAATCAGCCAATTAACATTGTGACGCCCCCGGAAAGTGCGCCCATAATAAAGGATAAAGGCCGGGGAAAGAAACTAGCTGACCTTACTTACGGAGAACGTTTTCTAAAAAGCCATTCCATGAACCGAAGAGGAGAGAAAAGTATCTATATCCGGCAGGAATATCATGAAAGGCTTTCAAGGATTGTTCAGGTTATCGGTGATGATAAGATCCCACTTTATGCTTATCTGGATAATATTCTTGAACATCATTTCGAACTTTTTGAAAAGGCCATCACTGACAATTTTAACGATAAATTCAAACCCATTTTTTAGTATTACTATGAAAAAAAAACCGCACAACCAATATAATATCAGCCGTAGGGAACTTTATAAATATTTGTTCCTGAGCAACAGGTTTCCAGCTGGACAAAAAGGGAAAGTTGTTTATATACGGCCTGAATTTCACGAAAGACTGCTTAGAATTGTCCAATTGGCCAGACAGGAGAAAAGTACGCTCTACTCCTATCTAGACAATATTTTGGATCTCCACTTCAAAGAATATGGACTTGATATCAAAGATTTTCACGACGAGCGATTTAAACCAATATTATGATGGAAGTTCTGATTTTAACATTCCTTTTAATAATTATTGTTCTATTGTTAAAAGATAAAGTAGTGATAAACAGGATCACCAAGAAGGCGGTGATTATTAAAAAAAATGATCCGAAAGAAATTATGGGCAAATCGAAGTACGACGGCCGCCTTTCAGCGCCAATTAAACCCACTGACAGCCAAATAAATGATGTAATTGATAAAGAGGATAATTTTGAAATGAAAGCCAATGGAAAGGGTTCAGAACATGCTGTTCCAGAGAAAAATTCTGCTGAAAATTCTGAGGAGACTATTGACTTCGAGGAAGAAGAGCAGGAATTTAAAAATAGAGGTTTTCCAAATCAGAGCAGAGGTTACGCCAGAGGGGTTTCCTTTCAAGAGCTCAACTATGCCGGGCAGGTATTGCAGAACGATAGTCTGGAACCTGCTTCATTTAAAAAGGCTGTGGCTGTAGTTCGAAAGATACAAAATACCGATCTGTTCTATTTATTGGAAAATGCTATGGAAGGTTCCTCCCGGAAGATTGCAGATCTTTTGAATAAGAATTTGCCAGACGAGGCGGAACCGCAAGCCTCTTGTAATAGTGATGATTTTGACATTGGGGAGTTTCTTTAAGCTCCCCTTTGTCATTTTAAAAAAGGTCATTTGATTGCAGACAATCAGGAAGGAAAACTAACCGTAGTATGTGAAAACTTAAATGAAAACTTCACCTAAAAAAGGCAAAATTATAATTATAAAAAGCGTAAAGGCCCAAAGATGTAAACTCATTCAATTTAAATTATCAAAGTATATCTGAATAAAGTACCCCGTTATACAGGTTTTTCACTTCCAATTTAATTGAATTACTGAATTCTATTCATGTCATTCTTCGAACATAACGCCCCTCAAAGCCAAATAATTCCTTAGAGTTCATCTTTATTTAATGCAACCAGATTTCAGGTCATTTTTATCCATATAATTTTTAAATCAAACAATTATGGATAACGAAAACAGAAAATTACCGGAGATTGAGATTGAGGGAACAATTTTTCAATTTGACATAGAAAGGTTGGCGCTCATTGAAAAAAATAATCCAGGCAATGCAATCATCTTTACCTTTATGAAGGATCATGGAACACACTATTCCTTTAAGTATAGCCTATTGTCTAAAAATCACGATTTTATCGTGATCGATCCCAGTTTTGATGACACTGGAAAAATAATCCTTGATCCTTCTTTTGAGACCAGCGTTAATGTTGAAATTCCTAGGATTACCGACCTCGATCCATTAGGATTCAGTCAAAAGTACAATTGCACTTCCAAAGATATGGTCGAAAAAACTGATTTTGAATTAATGGTGAATCAGGAAATCTACAATAAAAGAATTGATGGTCATCCTGTCAAAGTCAACATATGTGGTAATCAGTATGTCGTTGATCCCGACAATGACATATTATGGTCACTTCAAGGAAAACCAGATATAGAGCTTAGAGGGATGCAGAATTATTACAGTGAAGAAAATAAAGCATTTAACGTATTTTATGAACCGATAAGCGGGCGGGTTATTGATATTGTAAAAGACGGTATCAATCCTTCGGAAATGGTTAGGCTTGTAGAGATTCCGCACATAAGAAGGCTAGATCCGATAGGAAAAAATCACGCTCAGAAATTGCCTCTTAAATTTGGTCTATTGTACCACGACCTACAACTGGAACATAATCTTGCTTTCAGTCATGATGAAATTAAGCAGGTTATACCTATTAGCCGAAATGAAGAGGGACAAATGGAATTATTGATCGAGGGAACGGCATTCATTGTTGATATTAATACGTTTGAATATCGTGATAAGTTCGATCCCGATAATAAAATCCAGTTGAAAGAAATGCAGGACAATGAAGAAGGCGGCTACTCAGTTATATACAAGCACAAAGAAATACTGCTTCCTGAGTTTGTCGAACTTGATCCAGAAGGCATGGCAAAGAAATATAATGTTTCTATTGATGAGGTTAAAACGCACGACGATTTCTATTTTATGGTGGATCAAAAAGCCTTTGACATAAGGATGCAAGGTCAATTACCGACGTTAGAAATCGAAGGTCATACCTTTACTGTTGACATGCGGATGAACATGCTCCGTTCAGCCACTGATTTGGTATCAAAGGGTATAAGGTTTGATGAAATTGACCATTATTATTCAGAAGAAAAGGACGCCTATATTATACCATATGATCCCATAAAAAAGGAGTTTCGGGAATTGGATTATGAGAGTTTGTTCAGTATCCCAAAAGATCTAATTGCTGTAGAATTTCCATTTCAAACCAAACTGGATCCAATCGGCTGGAACCGTGCTGGCGGATGGGATTTGAAAGAAGACTTAAAATGGCTTGGTGTTAAAAACCATTTTGAGGCAAAGACAATTCCCTGGGAGCAAACCTATATTGTCGATATCATTAAGGACAATAAAGAGGAACTTCAGAGAAAACAGGATAATCAACAGAAGGAAAAGCCTAAAAACCAAAACAAGGGCAGAAAAATATAACCTAAAAAAAATGAACAGAAAATAAAAGTGCTGATCTCTTGATCCAGCACTTTTTTATTTTCTATTCAAGCCATTAAAGCTTCCTTTAATGCCTTTGAACGCCAAATAAAACCTCTGATTTCCAATTTAAAAGAGGGCTTTGTTTTCCACCTCACATTTGCCATGAAAGCCTGCAAGAAGCAGGAAATGAATAACAAATAATTCGTTTAAATCATGGAAAAACAAAGAAAAAGAATTTTAGCGGCGACAGTATTAATGTTGTCAAGTGTCGGCGCATTTGCGCAAGGAGATGGACAGAGCGGAATTCAAGAAGCAACCGAAATGATCACAGGCTACTTTGATCCTGCAACTAAACTCGTGTATGCGATCGGCGCGGTCGTTGGGTTGATAGGGGGCGTGAAAGTGTACAACAAGTTTAGCAGTGGCGACCCAGATACCAGCAAAACTGCCGCCAGCTGGTTTGGCGCCTGTATATTCTTAATTGTTGCGGCTACGATCTTACGATCATTCTTCCTGTAGTCTTCATTTCAAACCTTCAAATCAACAGATATGTCGATAAAAAAAATAATTACTCCTTTAACATACTATGGGGGAAAACAAAAACTTGCGAAGGTAATTATCCCTCTGATTCCACCACACAAAACATACGTTGAACCCTTTGTTGGCGGCGGGGCAAAATTTTGGTCAAAACCAATTACCGAAGTTGAAGTTATCAACGACTACAATAGGGAACTGATCAATTTCTACGAAATGGTGCAGAACCAGTTCGTAGAATTAGAAAAGTTGATCAGAATAAGCCTCCACAGCAGATCATTACATAACGATGCACTTGTCATTTACAGCAACCCACATTTATTTGATCGGCTGAAGCGTGCCTGGGCAGTTTGGGTTCTCTGCAACCAATCCTTTAGTTCAATTATCGGTGACAGCTGGGGATACGATAAATCCAGCTCTACCACTGCTAAAAAAATAAGCAATAAACGCAATTCATTTTCTGAGGAATATGCGATCAGATTACAGAACGTTCAGATCGAGAATACCGATGCTCTTCGCATCATTAATTCGCGGGATCATATTTCTGCATTTCATTATTGTGATCCTCCATATTACAATTCTGACTGTGGCCATTATGATGGGTATTCAAAAGAGGATTATGCCTCCCTCCTTCAATGTCTTTCCACTATCAAGGGAAAGTTTTTACTCAGCAGCTATCCAAGTCCAGAATTAAAGCAATACATCAAAAATCAGGGCTGGTACACGTTGCAGATGCAGTCAAGTGTAATGGTTGATAACGCACATGGGAAACCACATAAAAAGAAGATTGAAGTCTTAACGGCGAATTATGATCTGAACAAAATTCAGGGAATTATTAACTTTTAAATCATACCGATGAAAACATTCAATATCAATAAAGGAGTGGGCCGTTCGGTAGAGTTCAAAGGTCTTAAGGCCCAGTATCTATTCATATTTGCTGGTGGTCTATTGGGTTTACTCATCCTTGTGATGATCATGTACATGATCGGAATAAATTCTTACCTGTGCCTTTCGCTTGGAGCTTCGGGATCATCGGTTCTCATCTGGCAGACCTTCAGTCTCAATGGAAAATATGGTGAACATGGACTAATGAAAGTCGCCTCTAAAAAAAGGCATCCACGGTTTATTGTGAGCCGCAGACCCATGCACCGGTTTTTAAAATTCAGGTTGAACTCCAAAACCAAAACATCATGAGAAACATGGCAAAAACAAGGACTTTGGAATCAAAGTTTCCACTGCTGGCAGTTGAAGAAAACTGTATTATTTCAAAGGAAGCCGACATCACAATCTGTTATAAGGTAATGCTTCCCGAAGTATTTACGGTATCGACAGCAGAATATGACGCCATTCATTCCGCTTGGCATAAGGCTATAAAAACACTTCCTGACTATTCGGTCATCCATAAACAGGATTGGTACATTCAAGAAAACTATGAACCTGATCTTTCCCAGGAGGATATCAGCTTTTTGGGAAAGTCCTATCAGCAGCATTTTAATGAACGTCCATTCCTTAACCATTATTGCTACCTGTTTCTGACGAAAACCAGCAAGGAAAGAATGCGCATGCAATCCAATTTCTCTTCCCTCTGCAAAGGAGTTCTTATCCCTAAAGAAATCCGTGACAAAGAGAATATCCAGCGTTTTATGGAAGCGGTAGCCCAATTTGAGCGGATTTTAAATGACAGCGGTTTTATAGGGCTTGAAAGGCTTAGCACTGAGGAAATAACCGGTTCAGAAAATGTTCAGGGATTGTTGGATCAATATTTTTCTCTATCAAGAAAAAAAAATGAGCCCCTGCAGGACATTTCTTTGGGAAATGAGGAAGTGCGTATCGGAAATAAAAGGCTTTGTTTACATACTTTATCCGATACCGATGATCTACCGGGGACGGTTTCGATTGACACCCGTTACGAAAAGCTATCCACAGACCGTAGTGATTGTTTACTGTCATTTGCTTCACCAGTAGGTCTGTTGCTTAACTGTAACCATATCTACAACCAGTACATTTTTTTAGATAATTCGGATGATAATCTCCGAAAGTTCGAGAAATCAGCCCGCAACATGCATTCGCTGGCAAAGTATAGCCGCAGCAATCAGATAAATCGGGAATGGATCGAAAAATATCTCAACGAGGCTCATTCATTCGGACTTTCTTCGATCAGGGCCCATTTCAATGTGATAGCTTGGTCAGATGATCCCTCAGAACTGAAACGGGTAAAAAATGATACGGGAAGTGCATTGGCATTAATGGAATGCAAACCAAGACATAATACTGTTGATGTCGCTACGCTATTCTGGGCTGGAATGCCCGGCAACGCTGGTGATTTTCCAAGTGAAGAAAGTTTTTACACATTTATTGAACCAGCGCTCTGTTTTTTTACGGAGGAAACAAATTACCACGATTCCCCCTCCCATTTCGGGATCAAGATGGCTGACCGCCTTACCGGTAAACCTGTTCATTTGGATATCTCAGATCTTCCAATGAAAAAAGGAATTATAACAAATAGAAATAAATTCATTTTAGGACCGAGCGGATCTGGGAAATCTTTTTTTACAAATCATATGGTACGGCAGTATTATGAGCAGGGTTCGCATGTTTTGCTCATTGATACCGGAAATTCTTATCAGGGGCTTTGTGAAATGATTAAGGGTAAAACCAAAGGAAATGACGGTGTTTATTTCACCTATACAGAAGATAATCCGATTTCATTTAATCCATTTTATACGGACGATAACGTGTTCGATATTGAAAAACGAGAAAGCATTAAAACCCTGATCCTGACCTTATGGAAAAGAGATGATGAACCTCCGAAAAGGTCAGAAGAAGTAGCCCTCTCCAATGCTGTAAGCGGATACATTGATTACATAAAAAACAGCGAGGTCAAACCTTCATTCAACGGATTTTACGAGTATGTGAAAAACGAGTACAAGAAGGTGCTCCAGGCAAAAGAAGTACGGGAAAAAGACTTTGACCTTGCCAATTTTCTGAACGTGCTAGAGCCTTACTATAAAGGAGGAGAATATGACTATTTACTAAATTCCGAAAAGGAGCTAGATCTACTGAATAAGCGGTTTATTGTTTTCGAAATCGACGCAATCAAGGATCACAAGATACTTTTTCCAATCGTGACCATCATTATTATGGAAACTTTCATCAATAAGATGCGGCGATTAAAAGGTATCCGAAAGTTAATTTTAATTGAAGAGGCATGGAAAGCGATAGCAAAAGAAGGTTTTGCCGAATACATAAAATATCTCTTTAAAACGGTCAGAAAGTTCTTCGGAGAAGCAATCGTTGTAACCCAGGAGGTAGATGATATCATTCATTCACCTGTAGTCAAAGAGACTATCATCAATAATTCGGACTGTAAGATCCTGCTTGATCAGCGCAAGTATATGAATAAGTTTGATGATATCCAGGCCATGCTCGGTCTAACCGAAAAAGAAAAGTCCCAGATTCTTTCGATCAATATGAACAACGATCCCAGACGTAAATACAAGGAGGTCTGGATCGGACTTGGAGGTACGCATTCTGCGGTCTATGCGACTGAGGTTTCAATGGCCGAATATTATGCCTACACAACTGAAGAAACCGAAAAACTGGAGGTCATGCAACTGGCTGAGGAACTTGGTGGAAACGTCGAGCAATCGATAAAACGCATAGTCCTAAAAAAGACTGAAAATCAACATAATAATTAATCCTTTTAAAATTTTAGAACAATGAAAAAATTCATTTACATGGTCGTGATTGCATTATCATTTGCTTTCACGCCACAAGCGAAAGCCCAGTGGGTTGTTACCGATCCAACCAACCTTGCTTCCGGAATTGTCAACAGTGCCAATGAGATCGTACAGACATCCTCGACTGTTTCAAACGTAATCAAGAATTTCAACGAAGTAAAACGGGTGTATGAACAGGGTAAGGAATATTACGACAAATTGAAGGCCGTAAACAACCTTGTTAAAGATGCGCGTAAAGTCCAACAGACTGTCCTTTTGGTCGGGGATGTTTCTGAAATGTACGTGACCAACTTTGGTAAAATGATGAACGATCCTAATTTTAAGCCAAACGAATTGGCAGCCATTGCAAACGGCTATTCGGCTCTATTGAATGAAAGCACTGAGCTATTAAAGGAATTAAAGCAAATAATTACTTCTAATGGTCTTTCATTGAATGACAAGGAAAGAATGGAAGTTATTGACAAAGTTTATAAAGAAGTCAAGGAATACCATGCACTTGTTAAATACTTCACCAATAAGAACATTTCGGTAAGTATTATCCGCGCTAAAAAGATGAACAATACCAAAAGGGTTTTAGAACTCTATGGAAATCCAGATCAAAAATATTGGTAAAATCATGGAATACGAGAACTTACATGAAATCTTAAGGTCGTTATACGACGAGATGATCCCACTTTCGGCTGATATGGCGGGGGTGGCTAAGGGTGTAGCTGGCTTAGGCGCACTTTTCTATGTAGCAATTAAAGTATGGCAAGCATTAAGCCGTGCGGAACCTATCGACGTATTTCCATTACTGAGACCGTTCGCATTGGGCATTTGTATCATGTTCTTTCCAACAATTGTTTTGGGATCTATCAATGCTGTTTTAAGCCCTGTAGTCAAAGGAACCCATGCCATGCTAGAAAATCAGGTCCTTGATTTGAATGCATTACAGGAAAAGAAAGACAAACTGGAATATGAGGCAATGATCAGAAATCCTGAAAAAGCATATTTAGTTTCTGACGAAGCATTTGACAAAAAATTGGAAGAACTTGGCTGGTCACCTGGGGACCTTGCCACGATGAGCGCTATGTATTTTGAACGGGGAATGTTCCAATTTGGCCAGAGTATAAAAGATTCTTTTAGAGAGTTTTTGGAAATATTGTTCAATGCAGCGGCATTGGTGATTGATACCATAAGAACATTCTTTCTGATAGTACTTTCTATTCTTGGTCCAATTGCCTTTGCCATAAGCGTCTGGGATGGATTTCAGTCTACATTGAACCAATGGTTTACCCGATATGTCAGTGTGTATTTATGGCTGCCTGTTGCTGACCTGTTTAGTTCCATCCTGGCTAGGATACAGTCTCTGATTTTAGAGCGGGATATCGAAAATTTATCCGATCCTTCCTTTATACCGGATACGACCAACACCGTATACATCATTTTTATGATCATAGGAATAGTAGGATACTTTACGGTCCCTACGGTAACTGGCTGGATCATTCAAGCCTCTGGCGCCACAAATTTCACTAGGAATATTCAGCAGGCGGCCAGTGTTGCAAGTGGTGGTGCTGGGGCTGTTGCTGGAAATATTGGTGGACGATTACTTAAAAAATAACAAACCTAAAAATTTAAAACATGGAATTTAAAACACTCCGGAATATCGAAAATAGCTTCCGTCAGATCAGGCTTTATGCAATAATTTTTGCCTTATTATGTACAGGTATAGTGGGATACTCCATCTGGAAGTCGTATAGTTTCGCGGAAAGGCAACGTGAAAAAATCTACGTTCTAGATCAGGGAAAATCATTGATGCTGGCTCTATCTCAGGATGCCAGTATCAACCGCCCTGTTGAGGCAAGAGAGCATGTAAGACGATTTCACGAACTGTTTTTCACCCTGGCCCCGGACAAAAATGCGATAGAGAGCAATATGAAGCGTGCCTTTAACCTCGCCGATAAGAGCGTCTTTGACTATTACAATGACCTGGCGGAAAAGGGCTATTATAATCGTATTATCAGTGGAAATGTACAGCAAAGAGTCGAAGTTGACAGTGTCGTCTGCAACTTTGATTCCTATCCCTATGCAGTAAAGACTTATGCCACTCAGTTTATTATCCGTTCAAGCAACGTGACCAAGCGTAATCTGGTCACCTCGTGTAATCTGCTAAACTCCGTTCGGTCAGATAATAACCCACAGGGCTTCAACATCGAGAAATTCGCTGTCTTGGAGAACCGAGATTTGGAAGTTGTAGAACGCTAAAACTATCATCATGAATCTAAGAACAAAAATCGAAAATCGAATTAACGATCTGGATGACCGTTGGCGCGAACTACCTATTAAAAAGCAGCGAAAATATACTTTATACTTTTTTCTGTTGTACACCATTTTAACGCTGATTGTTGTTGCGAACGTGTGTTTGGAAACGGGAGAAGTAGATCAGGAAGTGGCGATCCGCCATATTGAGAATCCAGTCGAAAAAACAGAAAAGTCCGGTTTTATCACCAAGGATAGTGTTTCAATTAATATTAAAAATGAGAATAATGGAAAATAACGAGAATAAAAGAATAAGTATTCTAGTCGAAGAATCTGACCAGAAATCTGAAGATTTAGTTAGTGGGAATGAGAAATCCAATTTGGAAAAGTTAAAAAAACCATTGATTTATATTTTAATGGGGATCGTTTTCCTTGGCTGTCTTTTTTTAATTTTTAAGCCATCGGCCGACAAGGATGAGCATAAAGATTCGGGCCTCAATGGTGCTGTTCCGCAGGCAACAGAAATAGGAATGCAGTCCGATAAACAAAAAGCCTATGAGCAGGCCATGATGGACGAGAAAAATCAGCAGAAAAAGAACGTGCTCACGTCACTTTCCGATTATTGGAATAGTGACAGTACGATGCAGGCCGCCGATCCGAATTCAGGATTAAATGGCGATCCAACAAATACTCCGTCAGCAAAGAGCTATCAAGCTGAAAATCCTGCTTTAAATTCCTACCGAAATGCTCAGGCAACTTTGGGATCATTTTATAGCAGTAATGAAAATTATGAATCGAATGAACTTCGCAAAGAGATTGCAGGGCTAAAAAAGCAATTAGACGAGCGGGATGCAACCCCCGCTCCTTTGACGATTAATGACCAGCTGCAGCTCATGGAAAAATCCTATCAGATGGCGTCCAAGTATCTTCCAAATAATGGTAGGGAGCAAAGAACGGCTGATAGTACAGGCATTAAAAATACCCCCGTAAAAGAGGCATTTTTTACTGCTTTTTCACCTATGCGGTCAAATGTGGTTTCTGCTCTTTATCGTGAACCCACCGATAAGGAGTTTTTGGAAAATATTAACGGAGAAAGAAACCGTGGATTCTACACTGTGGGTGTATCTGAACAGGCTCCCAAAGTTAAGAATAGTATAAAGGCATGTATTCATGAGAACACAACCATCACCACTGATGGAACTGTGAAATTACGATTGCTTGAATCTGCGAAAACTCCTGATTTTACAATTCCTTCCGGTTCTATCGTTACTGCGGGAGCAAAATTCAACAATGGACGATTAATGCTAAAGGTTTCTTCAATAGAAGCCAGCGGAAATATTTTCCCGATGGATATCAACATTTATGATCTGGACGGTCAGTTGGGGCTGAATGTTCCATATTCCGCTGAAATGAATGCACTGACAGAAATAGCATCGAATATGAGCCAATCTTCCGGAACTTCTATCATGATGAGCAGGTCTGCAGGCCAGCAGATAGCGGGCGATCTCTCCCGTGGACTGGTTCAGGGAGTTTCGGGGTATTTTTCAAAAAAGGTAAGAACACCCAAAGTAATGTTAAAGGCAGGACATCTGGTCTTTTTAGTTTCAAAAAAATAATACTAATCCTTAAATCAAAAAGAAATGAAATCGATCATTAAAAAAATATTAATAACGATTTGTGCAATGCTTGGTTTTATTAATTCACAGGCCCAAGCAGTTACAGATTCTTTAAATCACAAGCCCAATTCAGACCAAATTGAGCCCTATCATATCACAGTAACTTTTAATAAAACGACGCACCTTATCTTCCCATCTGCGATCCGTTACGTCGATCTGGGTAGTGAATTTCTTACTGCGGGAAAAGCTGACGATGCCGAGAACGTTTTAAGGATCAAAGCTTCAGTAAAAGATTTTGAAGATGAATCTAATTTTTCGGTGATTACAGATGATGGAAAATTCTATAGCTTTAGTGTTTTTTATAGCTCTTATCCGGAGATTCTAACCTATAATCTTGATCCAACGGATAAATCTGTATCAAACTCCAGAGCCAATATACATCTGGAAGATCTGGGTTTTGCTCCTTCTGTTCCCGATCAGCTCATGGAAGCTATCTATAAAAAAAACCGGAACAATATCAGGCACATTGGTTCCAGAAGTTTCGGAATTCTTTTTAGTCTAAAAGGGATTTACATACATCAGGGGAAATATTACTTTAATACACAGATCCAGAACAAAACCAATGTTTCCTTCCAGATAGACTTTATAAATTTTAAGATCGTCGATAAAAAAGTCGCAAAACGTACTGTATTTCAGGAAAAGCCATTGAATGTCATCCGTACGTACAGTGATATTTCAGAAGTGCCCGACAATAAAACGAGCCGTGAAGTTTATCTATTGGATCAGTTCACATTAGATCATGATAAGATACTCGTAATTGAACTTTTTGAAAAGAATGGTGGAAGGCATCAAAGACTGGAAGTTGAAAATGAGGATCTGATCCGCGCGATACTATTAAAGGATCTTCCACTGAAAATTAAATAACAATCTTATTTAAAACAATATGAAAAAGATATTAAGCATATTCTTAATGGTTATATTACCATTTACGTCTCTTATGGCCCAACGATTACTCCCTTATCAAAAAGGTTTCCAGATCAGTGCCGGTATGTTTTCCAATGACCAGCCAAAAGACAATTATTTTGTGAATCTGGAGCTGACACGAAATCATAAAAAAGGAAACTATCATTTCTTTTCTGCAGAGTATCAACGTAGGACAACAGTCTATTCTGAAAATTCCATTCCTATAGAAACTTATTTATTAACAGGCGGATATAGTTTCCATCTTATTGGCTTACCGAATAAAATTGTGAGTTTAAATTCAGGAATCGAAGCCAGTGGAGGTTATCAACTGGTTAATCACAATAAATTATTGTTACTGGATGGTTCCCAGATCAACAATAAAAGCAGTTTTGTATACGGTGCTGGAGGCAGGCTGACGATAGAGACATATCTGACCAATTTTATTATCCTATCCTTACAGGCAAGGGCGAAATACGTCTGGGGAACAAATTTTAATCAGTTCCGTCCTTCAGCTGGTATTGGACTTCGTTTTAACCTTTAAAATTTATCTGTATGAAAACTTTATTAAAAATCAAATTCCAGTATAGCTGGTTCATTTTACTTTTGAGCATTTCCATATTATTTTCCTGCAAAAATGATGATCTTGATATTCAGCAAAACTTCCCATTTGAGGTCATCGTGCTTCCTGTTAACAAGGCAATTGCAGTAGGTCATACTGAGGCTATCTCTATGAAAATCAAAAATACAGGAAGTTATTCTGGCGTTCAATATTTCTTTCGGTATTTTCAATACGACGGAAATGGAAATCTGATCTATGAAATTGCTAAGACAGGGAAAAAAGCTTTTTTACCCAATAAGGTATACTTCCTTTCCGATGCCAAAAGTTCGGAGATCACCTTCTATTACACATCGCAATCCAAGGCCCAACAATCATTTGACATTTGGATTCTCGATAATTTTGGAAATGAAAGACAATTAAGCTTTCAATTTAACAGTGTTGATAATTAAGGTAGTGGGGCAGCTTTATTATTAAAGCTGTCCCTTTTATAGCCGAACAAGACAAAGATATTCCAGATCAGAAAAAGATCCAGAAACAGGAGCGGAAAAAGGAGGACTCCGATTTTAGGAAATATCAGGCGTGTAAGATCATGCGGTTAAAGAAGTATATAATGGGCTGTTTCATGGAACAGCCCACATTTCTTTCCATTCATGGTAAAATTTTTTTTGTATTTTTATAGAACCAAATCACTGAATATGACACCATTAATAGTTATGGGCGTTACTGCCTTAATTCTTGGATTAGCATTAAGATATTGGATCAATAGACGAAAATTTTACCGTCGGGGCCCTGCCGGAGCGGAAGGATTTTCGAGTTATGAACGATCAGTGGTTACTACGTTCATCGAAAGATTGGGCAAATGGTTCGCTTATGCGCTGATCATTTTGGGAATTGGCTTCCTGTGGACTGCCAAAAACTATAAAAAAGACCAGGATCGTCGTCAAAAAACCATCGAAAGCAATCGTACCAAATAGGGAGTATTTTAGGTTTAAAAAAAGCACAAATTTGCTTGTATCTCCCCAGTCGTAGAATTACTACAATTTGTCAAAAAACCATTTGAAAATTTTGTCAAGAATTTTTATAGTTATATATTGGCTTACTAAGTCAATGAATATTAACCAAATAAAGCCACAGATAAATCAAACAACCTCATTTCTAATCACCTATTTTTGATATATTTTAGACTATTTTCTCTTAAATAGAACTATTGATATTTAATGTAATTGTTTCAGAACCCATCTGTTCAATTATAGTATTCTATAAAAAAATCCTACCGAAAGGATTATATTTTTTATCAAACACACAACCGAAAAAATTATTGCTATGTTTCAAGAACAAAACGATCTTCCCACACCAGGAAGAGATTCAAATAAATCAGATTTTGTAAATAAACTACAAGGAAGGGTTACTTTTCCAGATGCTCAAAACGTTAAAGGGAATCAATTTTTTAATAAACCTTTGTTGCCCAATAAGCCTTCCATCGTACAGGAAAAAATTTGGGCACAGCAACCTACTTCAAAGATTTTTAATTCTCAGGCAATTCTGGAAAATGCCATAGCTGGAATAAACCGTGTGGTTCGTTTGGATATTCACGTTGAAGGAAAGCCGATTAAGTATTTCAAACATTTTAAATTAGTTCAGAGTGCCACTAAACATCATGAATTTGAGCTCATACTTGCTCATGATACGCTGGGAAGTGCAGAAAACCATAACCTTGAGGAAGCTCAGAATCTTTTGGGCAAAAGGATTACGGTAGTTTTCAAATATAAAGATGTTGAAGAAGGGCCAGAACGAAATTTTGTCGGAGTCATTACAGAAGTTGGCTTCAGTCAAGATCAGGGAAGTTTAGGTAACCTTGTACTGTCTGGTTCAAGTCCAACAATATTATTGGATGCGGCACCCCATATCCAAAGTTTCGGTGGTGCACAACCCATAAGTTTAAACAGTATTGCTCAACACGTGATAACAGAGGGACTCGGGCAAGGAAAATTCGATTTCAGGATAGACGCTCGTCATGGAAATGTTTCTTATAGTTCACAGTATGAAGAAACCCATTATAATTATCTGGCAAGAATTGCCGAAGCTTATGGTGAACAGTTCTTCTTTGATGGTGAGATACTTCATTTTGGGCAGCTTCCACCTCAGGAGAAACCTGTAAAGCTTACCTATGGTAGCAACCTGACCAACATCAAAATCAGCATGAAAGCACAGCATGTTAATCCTTCATTTTATGGATATAACAGTAGTAAAAACGAAAAATTTAAAGGAGCAAGCTCAAAAATTAACCATACCTCGGACATTGCCAAAAGAGCTTATGAAATTTCCGAAAAGACTTTTCAAACACCGTCTTTAAGGGTGGCTCCAATCAAAGCCTCATCTTTTATGGACATTGAAGCTTCTCAGAAAGGAACAGCAGGAAGCAAAGCTTCTGAGGTCTTTGTTACATCTGGTAACACGACAGTTCCATTCTTATATCCAGGTTGTATAGCAGATATTGAAATGCGAAAGGCTGATAGTAATGAAACATCTTATTTTACCAAATTGATGTTGATTGAAGTTACTCATGAAGTTGATGCACGGGGATATTATGATGGATCATTCCAGGCAATTGCAGCAGATACCGGGTATATTCCTAGACCGGAATTTACGGTTCCAGTTGCAGAGCCGCAGTTTGGAAAAGTAGTATCCAATACCGATCCTGACAATCAAGGCCGTGTACAAGTTCAGCTTGATTGGCAGAACGGTAACGATACCACAGAATTTATCCGAGTAATGTCACCAGACGCTGGAAGCAGCGAAAAAGTGGGTAAAAATAGAGGTTTTATGTCCATTCCAGAAGTTGGAGACCAGGTGATTGTCAATTTTGTCCATCTACATCCCGACAGGCCATTTGTTATGGGAGGAATGTATCACGGAGCAATTGGAGCTGGCGGTGGTGAAGGAAATAATGTAATGTCATTTAGTGGACGTAGTGGAGCTGAACTGAAATATGATAATGGAGCTGGCTCTATCAATCTTAAAGATCAGGGTGGTGCCAATCTGAATTTTGACGGTGCAGGAAATGCTACCACTAATGCGAATACCAACCATACAGTAAATGCTGGAAGTACCAACATTATCAATGTTGGAGGTAAGGAAGGTGGTGGGGCCAATTCTATGTTGAAAATGGATAATGCAGGAAATATAACATTAGAATGTGATACCAATATTACTATAAAAACAGGTGCCAGTTCTATGATTTTAATGGCAAATGGTAAGATCATTTTAAGTGGTAAAATCATTGGAATTGGAGCTGACGGAATTGGAATAGCGGCAAAAGAGGGGATTGATCTCAATTCTCCATCAAATCATATAGGAGGAGGTCAAACAAAAATAGACGGTGGTGACGCTTTCATTAATTAAAATTATTAGCAATGAAAAGTAAAATACTTACGATCCGTCGTCCATTTTCAGAACAATACACAATGTATATTGATACGGACCTCTATGGTGTCAATGTCAAAATGGAAAGTAAGACAAAACTTCGTTGGGATTTTACCGTAATCTCGATCAGCGGAGAAGAAATTGAAGTAAAGCTGCTTTTGCTTGACCATATTTTACTGCACACCGATAACCCGATTGTAAAAGAGACCGCAACAATGACGCAGGTATTTTCGCGGATGTACAATGAACTTCACCTGATTATTGATCAGAGTGGAACAATCAGGAAGATACTTAATCTTCATGTTGTCCGTGATAAGTGGAAGGATGTAAAAAAAGAGATGCTGACTATTGCAGAGCGAACTCCAGATATTAAAAATGCGATTCAACTACATGATAGTATTTTCAATGATGAATCACGGCTGATCCAGGGAATTCAATATGGCGAATTCTTTATGATCTATTTCAATAAATTTTTCAATAAGAACCTCCCGAAAGCTGAAGTTCTGACAGGAACAAACTGGTTTAAGACTGCAAACGTAACCTGGAGATATACTTATGAGATTACTAGGGACTATAGTAACTCAGATAAGAATATCATTTTAGAGGTGAAGGGTTTTCCTTCAGGAGTTCTTGGAGCTGGATTTTATCAGCGGGCATATCTGCAGTTTAGTCAAATGAAAGACATCGGAAAGCTGACCACTGAGCTTAACGAGTCTGCTAAGTATGAAATAGAGGAAGAGACGGGCCGACTGATCCAGGCCAGGATATATAGAAATGAGATTGCTGACGGGGATCTATATATGAAATTGACTTATACGCTCATGTGTGAGGAGATCTTGAAAGACAAATTACAGAAAGAACAGGAACTGGACGCCCATCAGATTGAGCTGCTATAGAATAACACGTTATGACCGACATTTTAGCAATAAAACCCCAAGGTAAAAAGATCTGGAAGACTTTCAGTTTTGGAAAATTCCAACTGTCCTTAAATTTTAATACCAAATTGCAAGTTGAGGAAAAATGTAAGGGAAGTACGTTTGCCATTGAGCTGTCCCATCAGAATGGAGAAATTATTACTTTATTCTCCTATCTGTTTGAGCTTAGAAGGTTTAGAAACCGAGTTAGACTACTTTATTATAAAAGAAAACGCATTTTAAGAAAGGAGGATGGGAAAGATCATAACTGAGAAAGACTTTTGGATGTGTTCTTCCGGAGCAATGCCTGCACCATTACAGGGCACAAGAAGAAGTAATACTAAAGAGGGCGGCGGTGAGACCTATATTACAGTAGCAGATACGGCAACCCTGAGTACCATAGATTTCGGATGCACTAAATCCATGCTCATGACCGCCATACTGACCGCCATTATAGTAGTGGTTGCGGCAGTTGTTATTTCTGCCTTTATCGTTGCAACCGGTGGTGCAGGACTTGGGCTTCTGGCATTGGTTGCCATTGGCGCGGGAGGCGGGATTGTTGGCGGGATAATAGGAATGGTCGAAGGAAATATGAAGTGTGGTCAAAAGAATGCTCAGGTCAGACATTGGTCGGACAGCAAAGGGGATCTTTTACTAACCAATACCCCTGCAATTACGAGTGATTGTGTAATGACCTGTGATGTTGGCGGAATTGTAAAGTACGCGCCTAATATCAAGACCTGGAACGATGCTTACATGCAAGCTGGTCTCTCATATTTTACAACTTTTTTAGAATGCGCTTTAGGTGGTGCAGGGATTGGACTTTTAGGGGGGCTTGGTGCGAGTGCCTTTACAAGCGTAAGCGGAGTAGCAACGCTTTCACAGTCTGTCGCATTTACTTGGCCCACCTGGTCAAGTATCGCTATAAATCTAGGTATTATGGGTGCTGTTAAAGGCACATCTGGATACAATCAATACCAAAGAGGTGAAGCATGGGGTCTGGGTGAAGAACAGAAATGGGATATGGCGATACCTGAAAAGGAAGCTATTAAGAGAATTCAGGAAAATGGATATCAATCTATCACATTAAATGATGTTCTTCTGTTTGGTTCAGATCTCATTGGCCCATTTATTAATATTAAAACAGCCCCTTCAGTTGCAGCTGCAGAAGCGAGAGCCGCTGCGCAAGGTAAATCCAGTACCGATCCGTCCACTACAAAAGCTGGTACGGAAGAAGGAACGGTAAATAAACAGGAACCGGTAGCCGAAAGTCCGGTGGGCAGCAGCGAAACCGCTACCGAAAATTCGGCTAATCTTAAAGGGGAGGCATTTGAATCAAACCCGACAGCCGATCCGCCGGGCACATTTAGAGATAGTAACGGAAAATTAAGAAATCCAGATGGAACATACGCTAAAGATCCGAATGCCACTGGAGGTAAAACCCGTACAGGGGATGAGTACAATAGAAGCATGTCTGAGCGTAGGAAAACGCTATTGAGGGATGCGGATGATCCAAATGCTGATCTAACTCCTGAAGCCCGTCAGTTTATTAAGGATAATAACGGAAATAAAGTTCCTGAGGGTTATGAAGTTTCTCATGAAGAGCCCTTATATACAAGGAGTACGAATGAAGGTAAATCAGAAATAGATGTGGCGGATAATATGAAAACGCAGCCTAAAGATACACATAGGGCTAGGCATAAAATTTGTGGTGATCAATATCACGAATTCGGACCTGCCAACAAGCCTAAGTTTCTTAAATAAATTAGTAATTTAACAAAATGAATGATAATATAGATTTGAGCTATCAAAAAGCCGTTGAAACCGATAGTTTCAAAGTACATAACGACTTTCTGAACCAGCTCCTGTTGGATACCTCTAATGAAGGTATGGAAAAGCATTATCAGCTGTTCCAGGATACCCCGAATAAAGATCTAAAAAGAATTTTAGGAAAAGGTTTCTTGAAAAGAGGGGAATCGGGTTTGAACTTTTTAAGCGGTAAACTTAAAGATGAAAACGATTCGACAAAAAAATCAAATGTAATTCATCTCCTGGGACTTTCTGGCGTAAAGAAATATCTCAGTGATATAACACCCTTTCTGGATAGTAAAAGTTATGATCTGAGGTATAAGGCTATTGTCGCAATTGGATGGCTGGGAGATACAGATATGATTGCAGTTTTACAAAGTTATTTTTCGAAGGAAAAAGAACTGGATCTGAGATGCTTCCTGATTACAGCAATGCGTCAGATATATTTTAGGATTCCGGCTGCAAAAGACATGATATTACCTTTCCTTTATGAAAAGTTAAAGTCAGAATCAAATGAACAGCTGGCTGCTGTAATCATTGTTGTGATTCAGGATCTGACAAAGATAAAATATGGCTTAAAAGAAGATCCAAACTCAGGAGAGATTTCAGGAAACATAGTTGGCTCGAAAGATAAAATTATTAAAAAACTTAATTTATTATGATTAGGACATTCTATTATGATTCGGCCTCAGATGAAGGAATTGAATCTAGTGAAGCCCGTGAAATGACCTTAGAAAATGCATTGGAGACTTTCTATAGTCTATCGGAAGAAAAAGGAAGTTTTATCGGCTTTAAAACCGATGATAAAGTAATTCAATTTGACTGGAACGATGATAATTTGTGGATGGCGGACATTCCTGATCCGCAGAGACGGGGTTCCTTTCAGAAAGAGTGCGATTATGAACAATGTGTTGAAATAATTAAATCTGCTATTGAAAAACCGAATTGGCAGATCCCGGATGACTTTGGTTTTGTAAGCTGGTAGTGGACATTACTAATTGAATTGATCTAAATCCTATGGTTGATATGAATTATAAAATTGCTCCCCCCTTAAATAAGATAAAGTATGCTACCCATTGAGCTATATAAACAAGAGGTTAAAGAACTGACTGAACTGTTCAGAACGCAATGGGATGATGTTCGTTCTGTTGCTGAACAGAATGATCTTTCACCTACGACTACGTTTCTTTTAAGCTTTATAGAGGATGAAGATGAAAATGAAACATGTTTGTTCTTTAATCCAGAAAAAGGTCTTTATTTGGCTGAAAAAATTGAAAGTAATATCTCGTTTAAAAAAGTAGATATTAGTGATGTAGAGAAAGATTTTCCACAGGTTGAGGTACTGAATGATCTTGAAAATTTTGATTCATGGTAATGCTTCTATCAACGGCAGTCAATTATTTTTTTAGCGGTACATCAAAACTCATTGATAATATTTATCAGATCGCTATATAACCAAATATAAATGCTGAATGGTTATCAAAAGATGAAGCATTTCTGGAAGTCAGGGAGCTCAATTATGCTGAAGGTCCATACAAGGACGAGGAGGAAGACTTTGAAACCTCCAATCTACTTAGCGAATCTTTTAACTAGATTCCGATAAATCAAAACTATCGCCTGGATATTCTGGAAATATCCGGGCTTTTTTTTTAAATCATTCTTTTAATTAGAGATTTCGAGATTTGTATGATATTCATTACGATTATAATCACTAAGGGAAACATTGCCCCTATTCACTTCGCGGATCTGGTTTTAGCGGCATTTTACCACAACGGATCACTTCGATACTCGGGCAACCATATTCAAGGATGACCTTGCCTTCAATCAGATAAAGACCAGCCCCACGTAATGGGAACTTAGCCAATGATTGCGGAAAGTGTACAGTATCAAAAAATCTCCCGTCACGATCCAAAAACGTCCCAAACTTCATCAGGTCACCCCGTTTGGTTTTCACGAACTTCTCACATACAAAATCACCTACAATCTGTACTATTTTTCCCTCATTCTTTATTAATGAATCAGCACTTACATTGCCCAGATAAGAACTTTTAGCGAGATCAAATAATTTACCTGACACACAGAAACCGATCAGTTCCATTTCATCATAGTAATCTTCCAGAACATTCTCGTCCAGCTTGGGTAGAACTGGTTTTTTGGAACACACTTCAAAAAGGGAACCGACTATTTTATCAGTTTTCTGATTATTTAACATAAGATGCGCTTCCCAAAGAAGTTCTTTTTTGCTGGAACCTAAAAACCTGAATGCACCTGCCCTGATCAGGATAATAATCTGTTCCAATCCTGCACCTGTCCTTATCGAAAAATTTTCAAGACTTTTATACTCCCCATTCGTCAGCCTTTCAGACACGATCTGCTGGGCAAGTTTTCCTTCCAAATTCAGCAGGGCATCAAAGCCAAGATAAATATCTTTGCCATAAATGGCTGTATTGAATTTTGACCTGTTGACACAGGGCAGACAAATATTTGCTCCTGCTGTCCGGGCCTCATTAACATAGACCTTGCGGTTATAAAACCCCCCATAGTTATTGAGTACCGCAACCATAAATTCCAGTGGATAATAGGTCTTAAGGAAAAGACTCTGATAACTTTCTACCGCAAAAGATGCTGAATGCGCTTTGTTGAATGAATATCCTGCAAAGCTCTCCATCTGCCTCCATATCTCCCGGCTTATTTTTTCGTCATACCCCTTAGCTTTACAATTTGAAAAATATTTACCCTCGATTTCGATAAGATGATCCTTGCTTCTGTATTTCCCTGACATCATCCTTCTGAGTACATCGGCATCTGCCATATCCAGCCCACCATAAGCATTGGCTATCTTCATGACATCTTCCTGGTAGACCATGACACCGTAAGTTTCTTCAAGCTGTTCTTTGAATACGGGATGCGGGTAGATGACAGTTGAGGGATCATGATGCCGTTTTATATATTCTCCCATCATTCCTGAAGAAGCTACACCGGGTCTAATAATAGAGGAAGCCGCCACCAGAGTGAGATAATCATCACATTTAAGCTTTGTGATGAGCTGACGCATGGCGGGGCTTTCAATATAAAAACAGCCAATTGTATCACCTGATTTCAATTGTTCGGCAATCTTTTGATCCTTAAAAAATCGCTTTGGATTTCCAGTGTCGATCACTTCGCCAAGATTTTCCCTGACAATTTCCCGGCAGTCTTTAATATGTCCGATTCCACGTTGTGAAAGAATATCGAACTTTTCAAATCCGATATCTTCGGCGACATACATATCAAATTGCATTGTCGGTAATCCTTTGGGCGGATTATCTAATGCAGAATAGCAGGTCAATGGCTGTTCAGAAATAAGGACTCCACTGGAGTGTATCGTCCGTTGATTTGGAAAGTCGGCCATTTTATTATAAACACTCAATATGGTATTGGTCACTTCATTCTTATTGAGCATATTTTCGGGATCATGGACCAAGCGATCTATTTCAGCCTTTGGCAGCCCATAAACCTTGCCAAGTTCGCGCAATATACTTCTTGAACGAAATGTACTCATTGCTCCCATCAAAGCAGTATGACCGCTTTGGTAGCGATTAAAAATATAATCGTACATCTCGTCGCGCTCATTCCAGCTAAAATCGACATCAAAATCAGGTGGACTTTTTCGTTTAGGATTTAAGAACCGCTCAAAAGGTAAATTCAATGAAATAGGATCAACATCGGTGATACCCAAACAATAAGCTACTGCTGAATTAGCGCCAGATCCCCTGCCCACGTAATGAAAATCTCGGTTACGAGCATAACGGCAAATGTCATCTGTTATCAGAAAATAACTTGAAAATCGTAAGTTTTCTATAATTTCCAGTTCCCGCTCTATACGCTCAATCGCTACACGATCACCTTTGGAATAACGCCTACCGAAACCGTCCATTGTGTATTTATGAAGAAGCTGCTTATCATTATAGCGGTTTCCCGTAAAAGTAGCTTTATTTTTTACCGAAGAGAAGTCAAAATTAAAGGAGCATTGGCTCAGAAGTTTATTGGTATTCATGAGCAGCTGTGGCATATCTGCGAACAAGCGCATCAATTTAGCCTTTGAAACAAAGAACTCATTTTCCTCAGCGATCATCTGGGACTCTAGCTGAGAGAACAATAAATTATTGTCAATAGCTCGGAGCTGTTTATGAAGTGTAAAATCCGATTTTCTAAAGCTTACCGGAGCAAGGATCACGCAGTGTTCCAAAGATTTTCTATCCAAAAGCATAACACGGTTTCTTTCAGCAGGTTTTATTCCAATGTATTCATGTTCCCGTAATGAAAATTCATTCATTCTGGAAAATGGATAGATTACAAACACCTCTTTAAATTCAGGAGCACGGTCAGGAACCGATCGTCCTTCGAAATTCAGCTTAGTCCGAAAATCATTGATTTCCTTAAAGCCGCGCTCATTTATTGCAATAGTAATAAACCGAAGCAAAGAAGCCTCACGGAATTCCATTCCCGCAAGCAGATTCAACCCGGCCTCGATTCCTTTCTTGATGAAATCAATCGATCCCGAACTATTATTGATATCGGTAAGCACAGCAGTATCATATCCTCCGGCGGACATACCAGCGATTAGATCTTCGAGACTTAACGTTCCATAACGAAGACTATAATAACTATGCAGATTTAATAACATGTTTCCCTCCTTTTCCCACAATATCAGGTGCGCATAATCCTTTCATTACATATTCAGCCCCAAAACGCATACGGATCTTATCCATAGCCTGCATCAAATTGATCTCCTCCACACTGTCATTAAATAGATCAGTCTGGTATTCTCCGTATACAAGTGAAGAAAACTTAATCCCGATCAGTCTGATCAGCATTCTGCGGCTATATAATTTTTTGAACAGCATCCATACGGTTTCCAGTAACTTTCTGTCCGAGTTTGTATACCCGACTTTAAGCTGCTGGGTATGGGTATCAAAATTAGAATACCGAATTTTCACCGTTACACAGCCTGTTAATTTCTTATCCTTTCTAAGATCAAAAGCAAGGGTGTCGGTCATTTCTGTCAAAATTCTCTTCAACATTTCCATGTCAATAGTATCCTGCTGAAAGGTAGTTTCCTTGCTCATTGATTTCTGTTCACGATATGGGAGAACCAAACTATCATCAAGTCCATTGGCTTTTTTCCAGATCATCACTCCATTTTCTCCCAATACCTTTTGCATGGTGAATACCTCCATTTCCTGCAGTGTCATAATTCGGGATATGCCCATATTGCGCAGTAGCGTATAGGATTTTTCACCAACCATCGGAATTTTACGAATGGATAGCGGTGCAAGAAAAGGCTTTTCTGTCCCTGAACTCACTTGAATTTCACCACAAGGTTTAGCTTGTCCAGTAGCAATTTTGGATACGGTCTTATTAACCGAAAGTCCAAAACTGATCGGCAGTCCTGTCTCATGAATAATACGCTGGCGAAGTTCCTGAGTCCATTTCCAACAACCAAAGAACTTATCCATACCTGTTATATCCAGATAATGTTCATCGATACTGGCCTTTTCAACAATAGGCGTACATTCTTCAATAAGCTCCGTCACAGTATTAGAGTACTTGCTATATAGATCATGATCTCCACGAACTACTACCGCCTCTGGACACATACGGAGCGCCAGCTTCATCGGCATTGCACTATGGACGCCGTACTTCCTTGCCTCATAGGAACAGGAAGCCACAACACCGCGATCGGAGCTTCCGCCGATCAAGACTGGTTTACCCATCAAGTCTCTGTTTATCAGTCTTTCAACTGACACAAAGAATGTATCTAAATCGCAATGTACAATCGTCCTTTCCATCTTAATGCTAATTTATTTAGCAAAAATGGGAAGAAATTTCCCAAGTTGCTTTATATTTGTTGGGAAAAATATTCCCAAAATGACATTACAAACTTTTTTGGCTGACAATATCAGGTATTTGCGGATGCAAAAAACAAGGCTATCACAGGAAAAAATAGCTGATGCAGTGGGTATTACACGGGATCGTTATTCAAAATATGAAAACGGAAAAGTTGCGCTTCCTCTGGAAGTGCTGGTGGCTCTTTCCAGATTTTATCACGTCAGTACAGATCTGCTCCTGACGGTTGACCTCAGGAAATATAAATTGGAAGAACTACTAAAACTATCTGATAATAGAATTCTGTTACCAATCAAAACAGATAGCAGAGGCGAAAATCAAATTGAAATTATACCCTACAAAGCTTCAATGGGCTATCTCGCAGGCTATTCTGATCCGGAGTATATTGAGAACTTAAAAACCATGTCTCTGCCGTTCCTCCAAAATGGAAAATACAGGGCATTTCCTGTTGAGGGGGATTCTATGCCGCCATACAAAGACGGAAGCTATATTATTGGCAGATATATTGAAGCTCTCAATGATCTAAAAATTGGGAAAACATATATTTTTATAACACGCGAAGGAATAACTTATAAAAGGCTGGAAGATCAGTCTGAAACTAAAGTTAGAGTTGCGGCTGACAATAAATTCTATACTTCATATGAAATTCCAAAAGAAAATCTTTTGGAAATATGGGAGTACAGATGTAGCGTTGCTACAGAAGAATTTGATGTAATCGATACGGAATCC
Organism: Chryseobacterium hilariae; assembly: GCF_051400735.1. Classification (NCBI taxonomy): domain Bacteria; kingdom Pseudomonadati; phylum Bacteroidota; class Flavobacteriia; order Flavobacteriales; family Weeksellaceae; genus Chryseobacterium; species Chryseobacterium hilariae. Next base: position 34,432 of record NZ_JBLFFJ010000003.1, on the reverse strand, counting down.
AAGAGGGAAAATATTCTGAGACTGTTTGCAGATTTAAAAAACGAGATTCTCAATTTAAAAATGTAATTCAATTCTCTAACTTTATACCAAAGAAACTGGAAAATTGTTATAAATGCGTTAATGCAAATGAATATAATCAGAAGAAATGCAGGAAAATGACCATTAAAAACTAAATGTGTATGAGAACTAGATTTAAGAACCCTGAGTATTTTGAAAACTATATCACATTAAATATTGAAGATATTGAATTTTATGAAGATGGATTAAAATCAGGAGCTACTAAAGAGGATCGAATCCCCGCTGTAAGACGACAGATTTTTACAACAAGTATTCATACCATCATTGCAAAATATTCTGCCGGAGCTCCTATTCAGGAAATGCAAAATGACTTTTTGAAAGTTATTGAAAATTTAAAAACCGGGTGGCAGAGTAATACTCCTACTATTCTGTTTGACGATTATATATTAATGCTTTGGATGCTTTCGTTAGGTGTTTTATTGGACATTTCGGAAGATGATTACAAAAAGATAACAACGGTTCTGGATAATAGCAATCACAAAGATTATATTTATGATATAATTATTTCGTCCAAAATAGCCGACAGAAATATAGATTCAAATATGTATTATCCAGATATATTTGGCTTTTTAAAAGATCTTTATAAGGAAAAAAATATTGCCGCATTAAGAGATTATTTGAATAATAGCTGGTACAAAAAAATGAAATCTACCTATTGGTACGATAATGATAAAAACAAAAACGATGTTTTCTTTGGATACTGGAGTTTTGAAAGCGGAGCTTTTGTGAAAATCTTAGGATTGGCTGATTCGTCTTTAAAAGAACAGCAATATTACCCTTTCGATCTGGTCCATTGATCGATAAAGGAATATTAATAGATCTGGGGAGAAAATTGAAGGTTCAGACGAAACTGTAAACAAAGCGGTTAAAATGGAAATATTTTAGAGCTGAAGCACTCAACTATTCTTAAAAAAATAAAAATATAGTAGGATTAAAAGTAGGACGAATCTTTTAATCAAGCGACGTTCTTTTGCTTCTTTTCTTTGGTCGTACATACGAAAAGAAAAGAAGTTATGCCGCCTTAATATGGGGGCATATTTTAAAGCGTTCATATCGCTTTACGCAAAAAGACGTTTCCAGATAAGGAAATGTCTTTTTGCCCGATATAGTTTCAGTCGATCAATATCGGGCTAGTTCTGAAATCTTCAAGATTATGGAATAATCCCCTGTACTTGGACATTCCGAACCTGAATAAACTCCACAGTAATTTACAGCCCATCTGAGCCAGTGAAGCGTTGATAAAAAGATCCTGTTGTTCGAGTGCATCGGCAAGTGAACAGCTAGGGGTATTATCATCTTTTTCGGACTGCAAAAGAAGATCTCCATATTCTTCGGTTACAAAGGGCAGATTTGCTATGGCATTGTATTTTTCCGAATTTGGCTGTTTTATATTTCCTACAGTGGAAAGGATTACTTGTCCTGTATGTTTGCTGTTACCAAAATCCATCCAATACTTGGGCGAATCCCGATAATGGTTTCGCTGTCCGTTTACTGCCATAAGTATTTCAGCGACTCCGAATCTTGCCTGAACGGTATCTACACAGGTAATGGTAATTGTCGCACTAGAATGTTTAGGAATGTTGCCCAGTTTATCTTTCTCATATTTCAGTGTTTCCGCACTCCAATTAGAACCTGTGCAACGATTAATGCGGTTAATGAGTGCCACTGACTTGGGCAATCCGACTTCACATTCAAAAAAACGCTGTCTGCCCAGATTGGCAGAGGTTACCACATCATCGTCCCACAGCCTGACCTGCAATCCCGCATGTCCCAATGCCAATAAACTTTCATTGATTTCCATTAAGCCTGTCAGCACTTTTGAACCTGTTCCCCCTGCTCCTACCAGATTAACCGTGATCGGATTTGTTGGGGCTAAAAGATAATTGTCGGTAAAATGCATGTTGGTTTTTTCGGTATTCATAACAGTATATTTTTAAGGGTTAATGCATGGGGCAGTAGTACTTCTGCAGGGAAAACTGTTTCCTGTTCTATCAGCCTTTTCCAGAGCGTAATATTATTTTCTTTGCTTTGTCCTCCTGTAACAAGCGCGTGGCTGAAATAGCTGTGAAAAAAATAATGCTCCCATGCTTTTATAAAATCTTCCACAGAAGTAGAATTTTTAATGTCAATCTTTATTGTCCCCAAGCATACCTTACCGTCAGCATAAATATTGAAAAATGGACAGTGGTAGAGCGGTGTTTTTAGGGTTGGTCTCCGGTTGCTTTTCAGGGCAAACACCTGTAAACTTGATTTACTGGCTTTCCATAGCATGGCAGGTACAAAGGCTTTACCGTTTGGGATGCCCAGGCTTTCGACAAAAAACAGTTCTTTCTGCATAGCCTTTGTGTGCCATATTACTGTGCCTTTTTCCGTGCTAGGGTCAAGGCTCAGCACATTACTTGGAAGGACAGATTTAGGTTTTAAAAATGCGCTTTCTTTTTCCTGTTCGACCAATAGGGCTTTAGCCAGATTATCCGCTTCCCTCACTGTAAGCGGATGGGCATTTTTGGGATTTCCATTAACGTCCATATCAAAATGTTCTACATATACATCAGGGTCAAGTCCCTGTGTCTCATAGATTACAAGTGCGCATTTCGGATAATAGAGCTTCTCAAAATCCTCTGTAATATCAATGTTCATCTTTTCCATCGCTCAATTTTCTATATTCATAAATTAAATCGGTAATGTCGTGTAACAGCTCAAAAATCTCCGTCTCAAATGAAAGGTCATTAGTGGGCATTTCACCTCCATCAAAGTTCCTGATTATAACAGGCTCCTGCGTTTCGCTATATTCCTGAAACTGATTATTGACAGATTCAAATATGGTTCCTGCAAGCCAGCCTTTATTGTCGGCATAGAAAGAAATATATCTTTCCATCGCAATGATCTCGTCTTCCAAATATTCACCCTCATCATCGAGCATGGAACTTGCATTGCGAAAAATACTGGCATCGGGATATTCTTTATAAATTGCGAGTGCTTTGCTTGCCATTGCCAAACAATCGAGGTCGAACTGATCCTTTGGATCAAACCGAGCAATTCTATCCGCAAAAAAGGTCAGGTTACTCCTATTGTATATTTTCTGTTCTATTCTTTCACCGACCCACTGCGCTACATCTATTTCGTTCAAGCGGTGATCCTCGTCCTCTTCATCCTCTCCATAACAATCTTCCATAATCCAGTCTTTTAGCATTTCATATTCATAAAACAGGTAGCTTCCTTCCTGCAGGTAATAAGGAATATCGGCTATATGATACAGGTATGAAAAAACAGATAACACCAATAATGCAGACTTTCTGCGTTTTTTGTCCTTCAGCATTTTAAAAAGCGGGATGACAGGAATGTAGAACAGGGTCGCCCCTGTGTCACAGCGTTCCTCTGTAACCAGATAAAAGCTATCATTGTTCTTTCTTAGACTGATACTGTTCCAATTCCGAACATTGTCCTTTAATTTCTGCTTTATGTCCGAAAGCGCAAGGTTAATATTATATGGAAATTTAAACTCCTCAGACTGCAAAAAGGGTTCGATCCTGTAGTGTTCTGCCAGTCCTGAAAGTGACTGGAAAAAGTCACTTTCAAGTTTAGCAGACATTTCATTTTGCTGGGTCATTTCTGTCTGCCTGAACTTTGGCAGAAACCTGTACTTTAGTAGACCATCGGCAACATGTCTATTGGAACCGACTTTCTTCTGTCTTCCGCAATTTCGCGGGCATCTTTCGGCTTTTGCATCCAATTTGCGAATTCCGAAATCCTGCGGTGCAGTTTCCTTTCCCTTTCTTTTTCGGGAACTTTTATTGTTCCCGATATGGTCTGTTTTTGCATTGTTCATTGTTTTAATGTTTTCGGTTTTATCCTTTCGTACCCATTATGTTTTCAAAAGTATATACCACTGAATTATCCTTGATTACTGGTGCAGAAACCTTTGAAGTCGTCAGTATCGGATAGGTATTCGCATAAAAATTTAGAACTGCATCCACGCTCCAACGTGGTTCGGGGTCGTCAAGGATTATTTTTTGTCCTTTGTCCATGAGTACAAATACTCTCGTTAGTTCAAGTGTTAATAACATGATCTTTCTATTTTATTGTTCTACTTTCGTTTCTTCCAATGGCTTGACTATATCGTTCTGCGGTGTTGCAAAAAGGTCACCCGCAAAATGTGACTGATACAAATTCTGTTTATGACCGATTGTTTCTGCATGTTCAGGATATTCGGACGCCTTTGGTAAGGCAGTCCATGCTTCCTTGAATTTTCCTTCTTTTTCCAGTTCCTCGGCTTTCGATATTGCATCGTTATATTTTTTGCTCTTGGCTTCTTTTTCTTTTTTCGCCTTCTCGGTTTTTTCTTTCTCCATAGCGGACTGCAATCTGGCTTCCTCGACCTGCTTCATAAAGGTTTCCATATTAGACATAAGCCCCGAAGCGGATTCAATTGGTTTCTTGATATGTGCGAAAAATTCGGCATCGAGTTCTTCCGCAGTTCCTTTCAGGTTCAGGGGCGGTATAATGTTTTTCGCTTTGTCTCCACAACCGTCGTTCTGAACCAAAATAGAAACAACTATTGTATCTTCTGTTGCTTTGGCTATTGTTAGCGTTAATTTGCTGTCAATGTCCATTTTTTGGATCTGTTTGAAAAAATTGGTTTCCATAATATTTTGATTTGTGATTATCGATTTATAATTGATCGTATGGCGAAATAATTTCAGAAGGGTTATTGAGCTTATACTTTTCTATGAGCAGATTTGCAATCTCATCCTCCGAATATTTCAGGTATTTTAGTCTCTTTTTATATTGTTTCACATTTTTTTTTGCATCGCGTCCATGTTCTTCTTTGAGATCAAGTAAATGTGTTTTCCAGTTATAAATGGCATGTAAAATACTAGAGTAGGTCATACAAGCATATTGCTGTGCTTTTTCGGGGTTATCATAATTGAATCCCCATTCGATATAGTTGGAGATAATGGACAAAAACCGATGAGATTGGCTTTTCCCAATACGCCGTTCTATTTCCACAAACTCATTGAAGAGATAGTCCATAAACCTGTAATCCTTTTCCATAGTGTAAAAAATTAGCGTGTATAATTGTGGTCTGCTTTGGGGCTGTTGTTCTCTTTGATAATCGGTTTTGCCCCCTTGCCCCTCTCATAATTAATTTTATAGCCGTTACTCTGTATGATACTTTCCAAAAGGTTCCTTGCTCCTGTGGCATCCCAATCGTCCGAAGCTGTCATGTCAAGACAGTGCAAACGTTCAAAGTCCTTAACCATTCGGGCTATGATTGATAATGCCCGATATTCTGTTTTATCCGATAGATTGCTCATGATCCAATTTTGATTTTAGTTCCAAAAGTTTGTTGTAAACGTCAGTCCAATATTTTTGCTTATCCTGATCGGAAGGCACTGGCGGAACATGATGCATATCCTTAAAGAGTTCCGCCTGTTCAATTGCTTTTTCAAGATCGGTCACTGTGATCTTTAAACCGTTTAAATCCGTGATTTTCATTTTAAATAATTTATAGTTTGACCACCATTAGAACCTGCCAAAATCATGTGGATCTAAATAGATGTTATGAAAAACACTCTTAGCGTAAGTCGCCCTTCCGAATAAGCAATTGCCTACTTCCTGATAGTCAAGTACAAAATCTACCTTATAATGCTGTGCAATCTGCAATACAGCTTCTATATTGGGTGTCCATCGAGTTTCATATTCGATTTTACCGCCCTCGTTATAACTGATATAGCAAAAGAAATAATCTTCTGTACCTGTTAGAAAAGCGGGAAGTTTGTCAAAATCTATTTGCTGTCCCATTTCTGCTATTGTTTTAAATAGCAGGGTTATCTGATCGATTGCTTCGGGAGTTCCCGTGAAGACAACCGTATTGTTACACCAATTTGCCATGATTACAAAAATTTTTTAAGGTTCTGGGCTTCCTCCCAATTTTCTTTTGCAAGGGGAAACCATTGTGAGGCCATCGTACAAAGGATAACATGATAAATAATCTTCGCAGTCCTATAACTGTCGTGCTGTTCGTCCTCATAATTCAAAGCACCACTGTCTATTGCTTTATGGAAAAGTTCCTCGATTTCCTTTAGTGGCGAATTGGTAGCCACTAGGGTGCTGAAATTATCTTTTAACTGTTGCTGTGTCATTTTGCTCGTTTATTAAGGTGGCTTTTTACAGTCACCAACGGTTAAACTTTAATCTTTTTTGTTTTCTGTAAATTCAATGGAGACTACTTCTTTTTCTCCAAACAATAGTTCAATTGCCAGTTTCAGACTATGGTGCGGATTTTCACATTCGACAAATCGTATAAGGCAATGGGTCATAAAAATGGCATTGTGTCCCCCAAAAAGATGTTCAGAAAATATTTTTGGGCTTCTATGAAGCTGAACATTGAGGTTTTCCAAAATCCTTTCTATTTCTGCGATCAGGCTGTACCAATAATTCGCTGTAATAAATGACCGCGGTGGCCAAGCCTTCGCAATATCCTCCTGTTTTTCCCGAAAATGGGTTATCTCTGTTTGAGTGAAGGCGGTAAGGTCTTTAAGATTTTCAGGAAACAATCGGGCTAGTACATACGCCCTTTCTATTTTGTTCATTTCGTGCAATGCTTTCATGATTTTACATTTTAAGTTGTGAGATTTTTAAAAAGAATTGCGGTCAATAAATTCCTCCAGTTTACCAGCCACTCTATTATTTGAACTATTGACAAATTCGGTTGCTTTCTTCTTGGTTCCGAGATCAGCCCCCCGAACTTTCCATCTGACTGTGGTGTGTCGGATAGTTGAGGGAGTACGGAAGGCATAATAATCAATCCATTTGATTTCTTCCTCCCTTTCCACCTTGAAAAGAAGTATGTGGAAACCTTTTCCCTTTTCAACATCGGGATAATAGGTGGAAGCCAAAAGTTTCCTTTCCCTGTCGAAGATTTCAAACTTTATAAATTCTTTGTCGTGCAGGATGATCCTGAATAGTTCATCAAGATTGAAATGTGCATTCAGAAGCACATTTTCGTCGTACTGTTTATATGTGATTACTCCTATATTCATGGTATTATTCCTTTAACTGACAATTTCCTGTCTGATTTTTTTGATGTGGATTATTGCCCCATTGGCACAGCCTTCACAGGCTGATATCTGCGCAATCGCGCCCTGCTGACCGCTCATTGAGGTAAGTGTGACGGTAAATTTTCCCGAATCATGTTTTAAGGTGATCTTGAAGGTTTCCAGTATCATTGCTTTATTTTTTATAGGCGACTGCTTGCACAGTCGCCTGTGGTTAGTGTTAGTTATAAAATACATGTCCGTCCTGGCTCCAGTAGCTACCACAGAAAAGATCTGTTGCGTAGGCTTCATAGTCGAAATATTGCAAGGCAAAATCATTCAAGTCCTCCCGCTGATCTACCAGTTCCCGTGCAAAATCCTCGTCACTGTCGTAAATACCTAAATAGTCATTTTGAAAGTCACTGATAAGCTCGTCAATATCACAGCCGGATAAATCTTTATGGTCGTTATCGCACCAAATTAAAAAAGCTTCCTGATCATTATTGTTTAAGTTTCCGAGTGCTTCCAGTACTTCAAAAGTATTTTCACTTAACCATGATTCACCTATTAAGCCTTTAGGGATATGTTCATAATCCTGAAACATATATTCGGGGTCTTCCTCGTCACTGTGCAATTCTGCGCATGCTTGGTAAAATTCATTTCTATCCGTATAGTCGGACAGTTTTAGCCATTTTCCGAATATTGACCCATCGTTATACTTGGCGTATGTTCCCACGTAAATGCTTGCTTTTGTTATATCTATTTGAATTGTTGCCATGATGTTAAATATTGAAGGTTTAAAGATTAATTTGTGCTTGCTACGAGCTGTTTTAATTTTGCTTTTACCGCCCTTGCTATCTCGCCCCGCCATGTAGTAGCATTGGCAAGAAAATAATTGATAATAGAGCCTGCCGAATCTTCAAAATAGCTGTCGTTTACGCTATTCAGTGAGCGCATGGCATTCAAATAAGGAACTGCCCCGAAATAGACGTTTTTCCAGTCTTTAGTGACCATTTGCGCAATCTGTGCTATATTATCGGGTATCTGTACCCCTGTATTTTCAATTGTCTTTTTCATTTGTTTAAATATTTTGGATTGTGGTTAAAATGGAAGATCATCGTCACTGTCGCCTGCAAATGCGGGTGCAGTGTTACCCGTTTTTACGGTTTCTTCCTGCGCTGTCTGTCCTCCCTTTTTAGCGTCTCCACCGTGAAAAATGATTTCTGAAACATGAAAATTCAATCCTGCTTTCAGGTTGCCCTGTTTATCTATCCATGCACTTGGGCTGATTCTTCCCGAAAGTTCTACAACAGTTCCTTTTGTCAGGTATGTTGCAACGTTTGAGGTTCTCCAATATGCGCAGTCAAAAAACGTGGGCTGACTGATTTTTTCGCCCTGCTTGTTTCGGAAGGTGTGTCTGATCGCTACGCCGAAATTGACGACCTCTTTACCGCTGTTAGTTGTTCTAACTACCGCATTTCTTGTGATTTTTGCTGTGATGTTCATAACGTTTTGTTTTATTGTTCTACATTCCTTGTTATGTTCTTCCAGTCCTTCCGAGGCTCGGCTCCGATATTATTTTCAAAAGAAAAAAAGGAAAAAAAGAAAGCAGACAAACACATTGGACAATTGCGCATACCAAGAGAAAAAATGATTTAATGGGGGGTCCTTTGGGGGGAAACCGTTCATTCATTTTTTCTATTGGTGGGAAGTGGGGTGGCTGTCTAATGTAACTTGGCTGCCTTTTTATCCTTTTCTTTGGAAATGATATTAATTGAATATCTTCATATAAATAAATTCCGAATACAGCTTATATTCGGACATTAGGGAATTGGAAGTCAGTTGGAAAGGACCATGCGGGGGAACTGATTTACAATTTGCTAAACAGTGGAAGCCAAAAGCTCTTTTACAGCATGGACGCTGTTAGAAGTAAATGTGCTTTGGCATGTGCATGGGAATTATTGAAAAAATGCGTGAGCGATTGCAGGGTAAAGCCCACAGCCTGCGAGGACTTGCAACGAAAAGCGCGGTCTAAAATAAGGCACGCCATAATAACCAAGGAATTAAGTCTCATTACCCATAAAAAAAACGCCCAGATAAAAATCTAAGCGTTTCCATTATGCTGTTTATCAGGGTTCTTCAAAAATGTATTTTACTTTTCTACCCGGCCTAACTAATCAGTTATTAAGAAAGCAGATCACCATAAAAATTACCGTCAACTTTATAAACATGGTTAATCTTATCATTTTCACATCGTCCAATGAGGTTATAGCGCTCAGACCTATATAAGTAAACCTTGCCAAAGCATCCCTTTTTGATACAATCAGCAGATCTTTTGTTAAAAGTGAAATGCCAGGGCGCATTTCTACGGATGGAAATATGTGATTGTTCATCAAACAAAACTTCTCTGTCTACAGGCAATTTTTCACCCAAGACCAAGTATAAAATTTTATGTGGGAATTTGGTCTTTTGGAGTCTATCTTTATAAAAATATAAGAATACTGGAAGTATACAAAGTAGACTGATCATTGAAATTTTCCAGACGTGCTCATTTGAAGTAATAAGGTAATACATTCCAATTCCTATCACCAAGACAAATAGTGACACTACCATTAGATAATAAAAATAGGAATCTTTGACCGACTGCCAGAACGGAAATGATTCCATCTTGGTTTCATCCGCAGCGAAAAAGACTGAATTATCATCCTGAAAATCCAAAGACCTACAAAGTATCGTCCTAATTTGCTGGCGTGGCATCTGCATTATTTTAGCAGCTATATGTTTATGGGTGATGATGTTAATTTTAATGCCTGGGTTATCCAATTTTAATCTCTCAACCATATCCAATTCATCAGAAGAAGAAATCCGGTTAGTAACAAAATTAAAAATGTCAATCTTGTAATTTTTAGTCACGCAGCTGATAAAGTCCTGCCTGAGCTTCGTTTTAACATCGCTTCTGGAAGAAATAGCAAAATACTCCTTGGTATTTGGAATATAGCCGTCTTTACCCCCATCTCCTTTACTTCCATATGGGGCTACCCGCTGAAAGTCTGTCCCATGAATAGCATCAAAATATCTTTCACAGTAGTCCTGAAATTCAATGCCGTGTTTTCCTTCTAACAGCATTTCTATTAGATCTATTTCCATTCTTAAAAATTTTATTGTTCATATAAATCGATAACAGCTTAGACCAGTAATTTATTGCCTGTCAATGCACAAAGTTGAATGATTGAGCCCAGAGCCTTAGCATAAATTGAGCTGACTTTTTAAAGTAAATCTTGAAAATATAATATTATAATTCGGAAGTCAAGAAGTCAAAAGAGCTCTCGCTGGTTTGTTCATTCTTTAAGTAAAACACCCGAAGCTTGGGGAGCATCGGGTGTTTAGCCATATTATTAACCTATTTTTATGAAAAGTATGCTCGAACGAGCAAATAATTACTACTTCTAATTTAATAATATTTTAGAAATTTTCAAATTACCTATCGTGTAATTCCGAAGCCATCTACAAGTGAAACTTCCCCTTGACAGGTGGAATTTACATATAAACCCTCTCTGGTCAAAACAGCTTAATTTCTGTTTTATACTCATCGAAGAAAATTTTTAGTAATCTATTCTCCTTCTGCAGTTGTTATTTAAGCAATATCTAACGGCTTAATTTTTGCAATTTTTCCAATGACAAAATATATTAACCCATTAAACATCAAATCATGGACAACAAATCAAAAAAAGGAAAGCTAGACCGGAATCAGGTCAGCAGTTCGGAAAATTATGAAATCCAGTATTTCAAGGACAAATTGGGCGTCAGCTCTCAGGCCGTAGTCGGTGCGATCAAATCGACAGGTTCCAACGATAGAAAAACACTTGAGGCGTATCTAAAAAAGCGTCATAATATATAATCTAACTTACATAACTGTTTGTTGCCGTTCTTTTCTGAGTGCGGTCTACCCCTATATCGTTGAAATTAAGTAATTAAAAAAGATTTGCTATGGCATTAGATAAGTACCGCGAAAAGCGATCAGCTGAAAAGACACCCGAACCATTTGGTGGTAAACCTTCTGGCAAAGAATTGAGATTTGTCGTTCAGAAACATGACGCTTCCCACCTGCATTATGATTTCAGGCTGGAAATGGACGGCGTGCTCAAAAGCTGGGCTGTTCCCAAAGGCCCTTCCCTCGATCCCGATGTGAAAAGGCTTGCGATGATGGTCGAGGACCATCCGTACGATTACCGTGATTTTGAAGGAATCATCCCCAAGGGACAGTATGGCGGTGGTACCGTGATTGTCTGGGATGAAGGAACCTACGAACCCGCGGAACCGGTAGAAGGTGATATCAAGCAGCAGGAGAAAAACCTTTTGCACCAGTTGCATAAAGGTAAGCTGAAAATTACGCTCAAAGGAAAAAAACTCAAAGGGGAATTTGCGCTGGTAAAAGCTTATGGACGTGGGGAAAATAGTTGGCTATTGATGAAACTTGAAGATAAATATTCAACTAAAGACGATATCACACTAAAGGACAAGTCCGTGATTTCCAAGAAGACAATTGCACAGATGGAAAAGTCCCCGGACAAAGTCTATGGGAAAAAAGATGATAAGATTGCACCTAAATCCAAGTCCAAAATAACAAACGACCAGGAGCCTGAAAAAATTATTGAAGATCAAGTAGAGCAGATCCCTGTAGTCAAACGGAAATCAAAGGCCGAGCTTAATAAGCTTCTTAAAGAGACTCCGGATCAGAAATTTTATACCCATATCGAGCCCATGCTGGCAACCCTTGTAGACAAGCCTTTTGACAGTGACGAGTGGATATATGAAGTAAAGTGGGATGGCTATCGCGCTGTTTCCTTTATAAATGACGGTGAGGTGGAGATAAAGTCAAGAAACGATAAAAGTTTCAATGAGAAATTTTATCCGATCCATGAGGCATTAAGTAAACTAAAATTCAACGCGGTGCTTGATGGAGAGGTTGTCGTAGTGGGTGAAGGCGGAAAATCAAACTTTGGTGCGCTTCAAAATTGGAGAAGCGAGTCAGATGGAGACCTGGTATATTATGTTTTTGATGTCCTTTGGTATGAAGGAAAGGATCTAAAAGACCTTCCTCTGGTTCAGCGTAAGGCGATTTTGGAACAGATTCTACCGACTAGCCAAACAATTTTGTTAAGTCAGGATTTTGATACATCCGGCATTGAGTTTTTAGAAGCTGCAAAAAAAATGGATCTGGAGGGGATTATGGCAAAAAGAAAAGATAGTCTTTACCATTCCAAAATTCGTACTAAAGACTGGTTGAAGATTAAAGCGAATAAACGGCAGGAGGTTGTTATAGGTGGCTTCACACTCAATGATGATTCAAGTAAATTATTCAGTAGCCTACTTGTTGGCGTATTTGAAGGTAAGGAGCTTGTGTATACTGGAAAAGTGGGCACGGGCTTTAATGATTCGGATCAAAGGGACATGATGGAACTTTTCAAATCCCTTATCACGAAGAAAGTCCCTTTTGCAGAAGAACCGGATGTCAATAAACCGTCCAGATTCCGACCTAATCCACCACATGCTTCTGTCACATGGCTTAAACCCGAATTGTTATGCGAGGTCACCTACACCGAACTTACGAGTGACGGCGTAATGCGTCATCCTTCATTTCAAGGGATGAGGACGGATAAAAGCGCAAAAAAGGTTGTCCTCGAAATGGAAAAACCAGTATCGGAAATTTTAGACGATGAAAGCCCTACCATCCTGACAAAAAGGGGAAAAGCTGAACGAAAGACCTTACTGAATCCATTCGATAAAACGCAGGTGAAAAAAGTAAATGGTCACGAGCTTAAGTTCACCAATTTAGACAAAATTTTTTGGCCAAAAGATAAAATAACAAAGCGTGACCTCATTAATTACTATTATCAGGCAGCACCATTTATTTTACCTTATCTTAAAGATCGCCCCCAAAGTATGAACCGTTTTCCAAATGGTATCGAGGGAAAGGGATTCTATTTTAAGAATGTTACTGATACAGCACCAGACTGGGCCGCAACCTACCTCTATAAAAGCGAAAACAACGAGGAAGAAAAACATTACCTTGTTGGAAAGGATGAAGCTACATTGCTTTATATGGCTAATCTAGGCTGTATTGAAATGAATCCGTGGAACAGCACAGTCAAAAAACCGGACTATCCGACATATTGTATTATCGACCTAGATCCCGATAAAAATTCTTTTGACCAGGTAATTGAAGCTGCGCAGGTTACCAAGCAGATTTTAGATGATATGGGTATAGAATCTTTTTGTAAAACAAGTGGTTCAACAGGTCTTCATATTTACATTCCTTTAGGCAATAAATATACCTATGAGCAGTCCAAGGAATTTGCCCGCGCAATCGTCACACTGGTGCACCGAGAATTGCCGGATTATACAAGTTTGGAGCGCACAATTAAAGACCGCAAAGGTAAAATGTATCTGGATTTTTTACAAAATAGACCGCATGCGACAATTGCATCTGTGTATTCTGTCCGTCCAAAACCTGGAGCGACCGTTTCAATGCCAGTGCATTGGGACGAAGTAAAGAAAGGGCTTAAAATGAGTGATTTTCACATCTTTAATGCACTGGAAAGGTTGGCCAGTGAAGGCGACATTTTTAAACCAGTTCTCGGAAAAGGCATTGACTTGAAGAAAGCGATTGAGAAATATTCTGAGAAATAAAAATCAACAGTTTACAAGGATGTGCAAGGAAGGGTATTAGGCAAATTGCTGAATAAATCTGGACTTTACTAAAAAAGTCCAAATTTATTGATTGCTGCTTCCTCTGGAGTACGTCCGAGCTCTTCCTGAAATAAAGTATATGTTCCATTATAGCTTGGGTTTTTACAGTCGATCAAAAGCCTCGTCCGGTGTCCCTCCTGATAAACCTCGAGCAATATACAAGGAACAGCATAACCTGTTTGAAATGAAACATAATATTTTTCCCTTACAATAAACTCAAAGGGCTTCCAAGATTTAAGATCTTTCAAAGGCTTAATTTCTTTATCAACTTTAATTCGTGCTGTGCTTTCCATAATTCTGATTTGCTTATAAAAATACAAATTATGGAAAAGCAACCATTGAAAAAAAGCATATTTTAATTCGGATTGAAATTACTTTTTAAACCTCATACACTAATTCAGGTACTTCGGAATACACAAATGCCTTCGATGGATTTTCTGTTGTTCTGAACTCCTTTTCAACGGTATAGGCATCCATATTGGCAGCTTTAATCTGATAAGTTGCAATTTCTGTGATCCGCTGCTCCGTCAAATCTTCCATCATCCATTCCCATGCAAGCTCGTCCGGCAACATCGTAGGCATGCGATTCTTGCTATTATGTATTTGTCGCATTAAAGAGTTGGCCTCTGTAGTGACCAATGCCACGGTATCTACTGTTTCTCCTGTGTCTTTGTCAGTCCAATTCTGCCAGATTGCTGCAATGAAAAAATATTCTTTTCCCTTAAGGCCGATATGGTAAGGATAAGTGTCAGGTGTTTTGACGGGTTGATTGGTTCTCTTGTTTAGACGGTAGATATGCCTCCATTCGTAAAATTCACTTGATAGGATTAAGCATCTTCTTTCCAGCGCCGCTTTCCGGAACATTTTTTCACGACCAGTACTTTCGTCTTTCAATAAAAGTTCCTCACCTTTAGCATTCAAAGTTGTATATGGCTGATGCCATTTGCCCATATTGTCCTTGTAACCAAAACGCATTTTTTGTACAGCCTCTCGATTTTTAACATAAGATGGAATAAAACCCCATTCCATCTGTACAATATCAAAATTGCACCGATCATCAGTCGGTTTTAAAACAGCAATTTTACCGTAGTTAAATCCTTGATGGAGCTCGCTGTCTAAAAAATCGTAATTCATTACGGCTTTTTCCAGGGCCATCAGGCGGATAAATTCATCCCTTGATACTCTTTGTCCGTTATAATAACACATATCTTTATTTTTTTAAATATTCTACGATTTTATTACCAAACAATTCAGCCTCTTTTTGTCTTCCCTGCGGAACACTTGTCCAGATGTTGCCGGAAAAAGTGGAAATACGCGTAATTACCAGAGGCATTCTATCATCGGAAAAGGTCAGCCGATATATTTGTTGATCATTTACCGTATGTTCAGATGCAGCAATTTTTACACCTTCTGATATAATTTCGATTATTTTATTCTCAAAAAGATTGCCCATCCAGTTATTTGTCAATGATTTACACTATTAAAGTTAATCATTTTTTGAAAGCAAAAAGAAACCACCTTTCGGTGGTTTCAAAAAACATTCACATCAACATAAAATCAGGAGAATTTCAGGTCTATTTTGAAATCTCCACCTTCTATAATATCGTAACCTATTTTATCTGGAATTCTATAAAGGCATCAATACTATGCTCAAAAAGAAGGGACCAGCAATTTAGCAGATATTACGATTACTTTTGTCCGTGTATTTACGGATATAATTTCAGGGAAAACCCCATTTGTGGGTATTGTAAAAATTAATAGCTTGCATGCAGATTTCGCCTAAATCCGAAATCAAAAACTAATGAAAACCGCTAAATTAATTAAACAACTTACACTTAACCATTTGAAAGTTATATACGACGCCTTTTGTCGTCTTCAATCTGCATTTTTG
The DNA here is from genome assembly GCF_051400735.1 of Chryseobacterium hilariae. NCBI lineage: Bacteria > Pseudomonadati > Bacteroidota > Flavobacteriia > Flavobacteriales > Weeksellaceae > Chryseobacterium > Chryseobacterium hilariae. The sequence goes on along the minus strand of NZ_JBLFFJ010000003.1, from coordinate 18,673 downwards.
TAGTGCTAATTAACTTTACCCTCCAAGCTTTAATAGCAAAGAGCCAATCCTGATTTAATTCCTAAATCTTGAAAAGTACATTAAGTAATTTTTCAAAATTTCTTAGGAACTAAATCTGCCGATAATCACGCCAATATTATCTTATAAGAGATAAGATAGATCAATATTATTAATCACAATTAAAAGCTTATGAAAAGAAAAGTTTTATCCCTGTTATCTCTATCGATAGGGTTTTTCGGATTCTCTCAAACATCCGAAATTTATTTTAAGTATGATGAAGCTGGCAACCAACGCTACCGTGGACCAGATATAAATGCAAAACAAGCGCCTGAAAACTCACAAGAGCAGGATAAGAAGATGGTATCTATGGGGCAGAGCAAAGTATTGACAAACCTTGAATTTTGGAAAGAGATCCGTTTCTATCCAGTTCCAGTAAATGATTATTTGAGGATTGACTGGACCGACAAAGTAGATGGGTTAATTGAATCTGTTTCGCTTTATCAGCATAGTACTGTACACTGGAAGTTTCAGCAACAAAATATTCCCAGCCTAAACAAGCAGCTTAAAATCAATATGACTGGCTATGATTGGGGTGTATACGTTGTCAGGTTTGTATTGAAAGACGGAAGAATTCTCAGCAAAAACATCACTAAAAGGTAAAGGATATGAAGACAATAAAACTACTTTCTACCATTTTTTTAGTGGGTATTTCTTCTATTGTTGTCGCACAGACAGCGCCGCCAAAATTTCATGATACAAAAGGCAATATTGAAGTAAACAAGGCGGGGCAATTGCAATATACGCTGAATATTGATCTGCCCCCTGGAATAAAAGATGTCACACCTAACATCAGCTTAGTGTATTCTAGCGGCGGGCAGAATGGACTAGCGGGCTATAACTGGAATATCTCAGGACTGACATCTATTTCAAGAACAGGGAAAAATCTTGAAAAGGATGGTATTACCAAGGGAGTTCAATTGGATTATTCGGACTATTACAGCCTTAATGGGCAGCGGCTTATCCTAAAAACGGGTGAGTATGGTAAAGACGGAGCTGAATACGTAACTGAAAAATACTCCAATGTAAAGATTAAGTCTATTGGATCAATAACAGGCGTATCATGGCAAGGGCCTGAATATTGGGAAGTCACATTCGATGATGGTACACAGGCCTGGTATGGTGCAATTGCATCAGGAACCAGTACCGCAAGAAGTCCAATTGATTACAATATTGTAAAATCCAAGGATACGAATGGAAATACGGTACATTATAATTATGTGCTTGAAGGAAATGTCTCTGTTATTAGCAGCATTTCGTGGGGAGGTAACGAAACTGCAGCAACACAACCTAAAAACAAAATTGATTTTGTTTTTGGAGCGAGGACGAAACCTGAAACAGCTTTTATCCGTGGTGTTGCCCTAACGCAGACAAAACTGCTTCAGTCGATTATTGTCTCTACAAATAACCAGCAATACAAGAAATATAATGTTTCTTATAAAAAAGATGCTCAGGGTTCAACTTATTCGTACTTGAACAAAATAACGGTATTAAATAGTAAAGATGAAGAGGCGAATCCTGTAATATTTACGTATGACTCATCTCCCGATTCTGCTAATGAAAGTTACCTTAATCTAAACGCGACAACAACCTCCTCTTTGCGACCTAACAAAGATACTGATGTAGTAGGCGATTTTGATGGCGATGGTAAGCTTGATATGTTAAGATACTTTCCAGTAACCAATGGAAGAATACCACAAACTGGCGTTTATTTGTTCAGAGACTTTTATTCAAAAACTTATGAAACCGAGAGTCCACAATTTATAAACAGCTCCTTGCAAAGCTTAAAAGATTTTATTCCATCAAATTTTAAAAAAGCAAATATTATTAATAACCGTCAAGGAATAATCGGTTTTAAAAAAATTGCAAATGCAGCAACTTCGAAAAAAGACTTACAGCTTTCATTTTATAGTTTGTCAGAGACGAGTAATACATTAATGCTAGATTTTACAAAGACCATCCCAAATATTGAAACGTACAGTGATGATCCGGATGATCTTGAACCGATTGGTACCTTAACGCATACAATTCTTGGACTGGACAGTTTTGACTTTAATGGAGATGGGCTAAATGAACTTATCCTACAAATGAATTATCGATTTTGTACTCAGGGAACCGGCGAGCCTAACCCCACATTTCCTGACCAGGAAAATATTTTGCCGGGCACGACCTGCGTAAACCATAAAAAATATCTTTTAATTGATCCAGATCAATCAATCCAAAACGAAGATTGGCATTACACAATAGATTTATATCCAGGTACAAATGAAGATGTTTTCAAAACTTATCGGTCAGGTGATTTTAATGGCGACGGCTTGTTCGATTTCCTAAAATTGGATCAGAATAAGAAACCACTACTAATTACCTTCCAAAAAAATCTGCAAGGTAAGTATGAATCACTTATTTCCCTTTTTAATCCTACAAGTAATGAAGTTATTGATGGTGCCTGGGACTACAGTACTATTGGTGATTATAATGGAGATGGTTTAAGTGACATTATGCTGCCTCAGACAAGCAGTTCAGATCAATGGAACAAATACACATCAAAAGGAATAGGTTTTGTGAAAGAAGTTGTGACATTCTTAGCACCGAGAGGACGGGATCTTTGGAATAATGGTCAAAATTTCGAAATAAGGAATCCGAGAACTTTTGTCGCATATGATATCAACAATGATGGAAAAACTGAGGTTTTGGCACTAGAATCTACAAGAGGCTATAATATTGCGGCTGTTCAAGATAATAATCAAAATGTTAAGTATAATACATCTACACAAATCAAAACTACTTTTTACTCTCCAACAGGAGGTGAATTTACTACCGATGGGTATTATGAACACTTTAAAGAATATTTGGTTGATTCATACAGTCTATACCTAAACAGCGGTAATATTGATGCTGAATTTGCAGTAAACTGGAGAGACATGATAGGTTTACCTGTAAATCAATGGGCCGGCGCTATGTTACGAAAAATGGTAATGGTTTCAGCAACTGCTTCGGGAAGTGCTATTGGAGACCAGCAACGACTTGTCTCTCATCCATATTATGACATTGCAAGAGCTGGTAGAATAAAAGCCATTTCCCAAGGAGGAATTACGACCAATGTTATATATAAACAGTTAGATAAAGGATTGAACCCAGGTTTATATGATAGCGTGCAAACAGAAAGCTATCCATACGTGAGTATCAATCAATCTACAGGGATGTATGTTGTATCCCAGTTTACGCAAAGTACGACAACAGACAAAATTTTAAAACAAGATTTTAGATATAGAGGATTAACCTCCAATATCCTGGGCAGAGGTATGATCGGTTTCAGGAGGACCGCAAGTTCATCATGGTATGCTGATGGTTTAGAGAATACAAAGATCTGGTCAGGATTAGAAATAGATCCTTTAAACGACGGAGTCCCTGTAAAAGAGTGGTCAATCAGAACCAATACTGAATCTAATATTTTTCCAGCAGATATATCGGAAAATAATAGTCAGTTACTAAGCTTTAAGTCTACTATATATCAAACGGATAAAATTCTCAATGGGCAAGTGATATCAATTGTCACAGATGCTGATAAGGCAAGGGTTGTTACAGCAATTCTTCCAAAAACGACGAAGGCAAAAGATTTTCTTACAAATACTGTAGCAGAAAATACCAACACTTATGGAGCTTATTATCTTCCAGCTAATACAGTTTCTAAGATCAATTCTTCATATGCAATAAAAACCACACAGTATACATATGACCATAATCCTGCTGGAAGTGGAAATGCATACTATATCGGACGCTTAAAGTCAAAAAGTGAAACTGTTCAAGCTTATTCAGATGCCAAAATTGGTAAGGAAGAATATACCTATGAAAATAATCGTGTGAAGACGTTCAAAAAATGGAATTGGGATAATACTGCTTATACGTTAGATACTTTCACCTATGATGTTTTTGGAAATATCACAAAAAAAATAGCGAGTAATAGTATAGACGCACAAACGGTAACTTCGAGTTATGCCTATGACACAACCGGTAGGTTTTTGGTAAAACAAACTGATAATTTAGGTTTGGAAACGGTTACAACATCCAATGATTGGGGACAAATATTAACAACGAAAGATCCTTTTAACAATCTTCTTACCAATACATATGATGATTGGGGGAAACTCAAAACTTCAAATACAACTTTGGGCGGCACAACCACTTATCTATATGAGAGAGATAATGATAATGTCATTCTAACGCAAAACGATCCAGATGGGGATGTTTCGAAGAAATTTACCAATAAGCTTGGTCAGATTTATAAAATATCTACCAAAGCTTTCGGTCAGGGACAGTATGTGTCGCAAGAAACTCAATTTGATGTTTTAGGAAGGAAGATCAAAGAGTCTGAACCTTATTTTGAAGGGCAAAATGCTAGCAAGTGGAATATCCTGGCGTATGATGATACAGTATATCCGGCAAAACTTACAGCAACTTCATTTACCGGAAAGCAATTGTCAACGACAACCTCTGGTTTAACCACAACGGTTAAAGAATTAAACGGAAACGGAAGAACAACGGCAAAGACAAACGACGCGCTTGGTAACTTAATCTCAGCAACCGATACAGGAGGTACAATCCAATATTCCTACAATGCTGCTGGATTGCAAACACAAGCCAAATTTGCTGAAAATGCTGTTATTACAAAATATGATTCGTGGGGAAGAAAGGTAGAATTTAATGATCCCTCAAATGGTGTCTATAAATATGAATATGATGGCTTTGGCAAAATCAAAAAATCTATCAGCCCAAAGGGACAAAAAGAATATATTTATAACAATTTCGGTCAAATCGTTACTCAAAAGGAATATTCAACAATAGATGCAGGACAAACAACGAACAAAGAAATTACCTTTACTTATGATAACAAAGGTTTACTTTCATTAAAATCAGGAGTTATTAAAGGCCAGTCCTTTAGCACCAGCTTAACCTATGACGTGCAAGGAAGATTATTATCAACTGTAGAAAATAGCTTTGGAAAAATCTACTCTCAAAAAGGACTGGTTTATAATGATAAAGGCAGAATTACCTCTTATGAAAAAGAATTACAGTCGGCAGGTAATACTACAAAGGTTACTATTGAAAATGTGTATAGTCCATGGAATGGAGAACTATATCAGATCAAAGATAAAATTTCCGGAAAAGTACTATGGGAACTCAAGGAAACTGATGCTAAAGGTCAAGTTAAAAAGGATAAGCTTGGGGCTGTCGATATTTTTAATGATTATGATGATAACGGTTATTTAAAAGAGGTCATTCATGGTTCCGCGGTCAAGCCAAATTTATTGAATATCAGATATAGTTTCGATGCCCTTAAAAATGAATTGGTGAGCCGAAATACATTGGGAGATCTTTCTATTTTGGAAAACTTTAGTTATGACAGCAATAACCGATTAACAAGTTGGACAGACCCTGTTACTGGCAACACACCGATAAATAGAAATATTTATGACGCAAAAGGAAGAATAACGACAAATGACCAGGTTGGCGCAATAAAATTTGAAAATTCCACAAAAATTTACCAACCAACAGGAATGACCTTAAATGCAAGTGGGATACAGAATTACAATGGTGATCTGATCCAAACCATTTCTTATAATGAAAATAACGATCCCGTCCAAATTAGCGGGGAGAAAACACGGGTACAGTTTGAGTATGGTTTGGGGAATATGCGTCAACGTATAAATATTGTGAAACTAAAAAATCCAAATGGAGGAGGTGACCCTCCTATTACCGAGTCTGCCACGGCGCAAACTTCAGATTATGAAGCTCCTGTTTGGCAAAGCACTTTATCTAAATTTTATAATGAAGATAATAGTTTTGAGGTCATTAGAAATCAAACAACAGATCAGGAAAAGCATATCATTTATATCGAAGGTAGCCCATACGAAGCGAACATTGTTTATATAAAGGACTTCGGGCAAGCAAATGGTTCATATAAATTCCTTCACAAAGATTACTTGGGAAGTGTACTTGCAATTAGCGACGAAGCAGGAACCAGGCTCGAACAAAGACATTATGACGCTTGGGGTAATTTTACCCATCTAAAAATTGGAAATAGCGGTGTTATTACCAATAAAAATCTCATAATGGAAAGCACCCTATTGGTTGATAGAGGTTATACCAGCCATGAACATTTTATGGATGTTGGTATAATTCATATGAATGGTAGATTATATGATCCACTATTGCGAAGATTCTTAAATGCCGACGAGAATATACAAGACCCTTCAAATACCCAAAATTATAATAAATATGGGTATGTGATGAATAACCCGATGATGTACACAGATCCGAATGGCGAATTTTGGCTTTTCTTCGCCGGGGCTTTGATTGGAGGATATTTAAATGGTGTTCAGGCCAACCATGGTAACTGGAACCCAATAAAATGGGACTGGCAGAGAACCTGGGGCGCTGTTGTTGGGGGCGCTATTGGCGGAGCTGCAATTTCTGGTGCATTCGGAAATATAGCACTTAACCCAGGAGCTATTAAAACTGTCTTGCCAGGAATTGTTTCAGGAGGCTTAAACTCTGCTTTTACTGGTTCTAATTTCTTAAGTGGTATTGCCAGTGGAATATCATATTCTACAAATTTATTTAATAATACAATAACTTCCACTGATGGGGTCAGCACGGGTTATAAGTATATTGTTTCTCCCGCTGAAGAATTTACAAATGGAGGGTGGGAAGACTTGACAAAGAATATATTGCTTAATTTTGTCAAAACGAATTTCTGTACAACTTGCTCTTACGGTCAATTACAGCAAATGGCGGGGACTAAATTTGAAGAAGCGTTTCACCGAATAATGAGAGTAGACTTATCAATGTTAAATTATACTAGCAATAAGAATAAATTCCAAGGCATGTATAAAGGAAGACCGAGAAATACAGTACCAGACGGTGTTTTCGATTTAGTAAATGTTGAAATTGGATATAAAATAAACAGATATGGATTAGGTCCATTTACGATACCTGTTCCTGTCCCCGATGGAATGAAAACTAAAAGGTATTATGGTGCCCTATTCGCAGAAGTAAAAGCGATGGATGGCACAGTGTATAGCAGTTCCAACTCCGGACAGATTCCTGCTATGTTGTCCTACATGGCTCGTAATATTGGTGTCAGAAAAGCGGGTGGAGATTTCATTATTGGAACGACTTCTGACACTAAGCTATCTGTTGGGTTATCTGAATTTGCTAGAGGATTTAGAATAAATATACTTCATTATTCAGCAAATTACCGAATAATTTCTGGAATAATGCAGGTAAGGTTTAACTATGGTTCCGGACAAAGTACAAGTTCCACAACATTGAGATAATAAGATTATGAAAAAAATATTAATTTTATTGATTATTACTAAATTTAATCTTATGTATACACAAAAGAGCAAAGACATACCCTACGATATAATTTCAATTGAGGAATCTTTAAAATATGATGTTCAAAATATGAAAGAGTATGGGTACTCACAGTATAATGCTAGTACAGCTCTTTATATTGACGAAAATAGAATTTTATTTGTTCCTAATTTACATGATGGGAGTTGTTTAATAACATCAAAAGCTGAAGGCGAAAAGATGTTTACAAATAATTCGTTTCCTTTATTAGCAGAAAATGATACTGCTTATTTTAGATTTAAAAATTGGATGAACAAGGACGAATTCAATAGAAAAAATATTGATGATATACTAGCTGACATAGGTTTAATTTATAAAGCTGATACATTCTATAATGACGCCGAGAAATTGTCTAAGACTTTATCCGAGGATGATAGAAAAAAGCTTTTAATTGCAATGTTGTACATCATGGGGGAAGATCTAAGAAAACTTTGTCCAGATGCAAAATGGTCTTTTGAAACCAGATATTATTTTCAGCCATTTGATGAACCGATTTTATATTATGAAGATCACTCTTTTTCTTTTATTGATCTAAACATCTTACTGGACAGAAAACTTCTTGGAGATAAGAAAATAACATTTAAAAATATCTATAAGAAAGTCGAAGATGGCTATGCCAAACAAAAGTGGCAATGGAGTAACCATTAGCGTTAAAAAATTCAGGCACTTAAAATTGACAAAAGCAGGAAAACCTGCTTTTGTTTTTTGCAGTCAAAAAATTGGTTTGACTTGAATTCTAAGTGTACGTGTAACATGAAAGTATCAGACGGATCATATCAAAATCTTTCGTTTAGTGGATTTTCCATCCATAATTTATTGAATGAACCATGTATTTTATAAAAAATCACATCAACTAAAATATTTATAATAAGTAATACCATGAAAATAGTACTGTCTAAATTCCTAACGTTTTTCAGTTTAATTTTATACGGACAAAATGATATGGATGAACAATTAAAGAAGTTGTTTTTAGATTTAGATTTAACTTCAAATCCTCAGGTTATGGTTAGCAAATCATCTCTAAAATTTGAACATATTGTTAGACAGGGAATAAATTGGGGAAATGCAGGAGGTAATACAACTAATTTTATTACTAAAGTCGCTAAAAATCCTTTCATTGAGTCCCATATAAAGGATGGACAAATTAGTATTATTCAAAAAGCTGATGAGGTTAAGTCTGGCACTTTTTCAATTAATGAACAACTTTGGTTTGACAATTATGAGGATTTGATGCAGGAGTATCGCAAAATCTGTTCATTGTTTGAAAAATTTGGAACTAAAGTAAAAAACAAGATTGTAGAGGATGAAAATTTTGAAATTAAACATGAAATAACCGAAATCTTTATGGAGAAGGATTCCGAAAAAGTTACATTGACAATTGCTTACCATTTACCACCAAAAGAAATGGGAGAAAAGGAATATTTCCTAGCAATCATTTATACCAAATTTCAATAATTCTGCTATTGATAATCCCTTAAGATTTGTTTCAAAGGACTTTTTATTTTTTGATTTGATATGAATTAATCAGTAGAGTTATAGTGTCTATAATCGCCCTGTTCGCTAAGGTAAGATTGAAAAAATGATATAAAGGAAGATAGGTACCTTAGCATTAGAGTCTTTTTGCAGTGTGCACTAGACTATTTTATTCGCAATTTTATAATTTAATGTAATATGGTACAGCCGAATTTTACAATCGTTGAAACAAACTATAATCTTAATGATTTTGAAGCAATAAGAAAAGATCTACAGAATTTTGAATTTTTTAGGCAAAATCTAAGTACACATAAAACCTGTACTAAGCATAAGGAGAAAAATGAATTTAGGGTGATGGCCAGAGATAATAAGAAATTCTTTTTAAGTTTTGACAAAGAGGATCGTGCTTTAGCATTCTTAAATTCTACGGAAACCAATGACTATGGATTATTGGAAACAGATTATCAGGAGGAATTAGAAAAAATAACACCTGAAAATATTGACACAAAATCTGCTGAAATTTTAAATCGTTATATCATGAAATTTAAATTGAGGGTGGATTATAATCCGGGGGAGAGTGATTTTTCCGTAATAAATGAACGGGTTAGAAAGACAATCTGGGACAAAGAAAATCGTTTTCTGCTTAATTTTTATATGATGGAAGTTACTAAAAGGAAATTTAACTATTCTAACTGGACATTTGAGGTGATAAATACATTTAATCCCTTTTCCATCCCACAATATATTGGAAAGGATGGTAAAGCTCAAAGTTATTACCGTTTGTTAGAGCCAAAGTCAAGGAAGCATTTTGATTTAAAAATGTACTTAGGAGTTTAGATATTTAGTGACAAAAGCGCAATAAGTATAGTGCTTATGACAAGTCAATACAGAATGATTTCTGAAGAAATGCAGTTGAGATTTGTCCAGGGATGGATGAACAGCCTAACCAGTACAACTTTTCTAAAATAATATAGATTATGAAAAATGTTTTATTTATCATATTAATCTTAAAATTTAATACAATGATGAGCCAAAATAAAGTAACGCTTTTAACGAAAGACGAGGAGGCTAAGTTTGATTTTAATACATTAAAATTTTATAAGATGTCGCCCTATAATGAAAGCATTGCATATTTTATTGATGCTGATAATTTGCTTGTCCAGCCCAACGTTCCGGCGGCGGAATATTCTCTGATACTTAGAACCTCCGATTTTGATCGTAATATTTTCCCTTTACTTCCGGAGAATGATACGCCTTACTATAGATTAAAGGATGTTATGAACAAGGAAGGGTTCACCAAAGAAAATATGATAAAAATTTTGCAAGAATTTAATTTCAATTATGAAAAAGGATCTTTTTATAATGACGCAGAGCAGTTTGTTACAGGGCTTTCTAAAGATGATAAAATGAAATTTTTTGGGCCGGTACTTTATTTTATTGGTGAAGATTTACGTGAGCTTTGTCCAAATGCAGAATGGCAATTTAATACTATTTATTATTTTAAACCCTTTGCTGAAGCAAGCCTTTATTATGAAAAACGTAATTTTTCATTTTATGATCTAAACCTGTTACTGGAGGATAAACTCATTATGAAAAAAAAGATATCCTTTAAGCAAATCTATCAGAAGATTGAAAAAAAGTTTATGAAGGAGAAAGAACTGTGGTGGGATTTTGGAAATGTTAAAGGTGATTGATAACGGTATTGATACTGGTGATTATTGCTTATGTTATTAAAGTGGTTACTTCCTATTGAGGTTCAGGGCCTGAAGATGGCGGTACTTTCGCCTAAATCTGAAAAGCAGGATTGACTTATCTAAAATGAATCATATCATGCAAAATGTACGTGTAGCATTTCGGAAATGTGAAAGGTGATTGATACACATTTCGTCTTGATGTGCACCGAAATTAATTTTTAGCTATATTTAAAAGATTTTTATTTCGCATAGCTTATTTATGCGCTGTGGATTGTAGCAGATCATCTAATTATTTCTGTACATAGCTAAACTTATAATGGATTTTTTCAATCATATCAAGACAGTAATCAGTATCATTCTTGGCTTAGGAATTGGTAGCCTCCTTAATGGAACTGTAAAGTTTGTTCAACATCCAGGCAGAACGAGACCTTATTGGGTGCACCTTTTATGTGTATTTTATATATTTCTACAGATGATTCATTTTTGGTGGTGGGAATATCATCTTCGGGAAGTAACTGTTTGGACCTTCACGGAATATGCTTTAATAATAACCTATATATTGCTCTACTTTACACTCTGTCAGCTGCTATATCCTACTGATGTAAAAGACTATGCTGACAGCTACAAAGAGTACTTTTTTTCCAGAAAGAAGTGGATATTCCTTGGACTGATTTTTATTTTCTGTATTGATATCCTTGATACGCTCGTTAAAGGAGTGGATTATTTGGAAAAATTAATGCCGATATACGGAGTAAAGATGATAAGTCATATTTCACTGTGCGGCGTAAGTGCATTTTCTAAAAGTAAAAGATCATTACTGTATGCTTCTGTTATTATCTATTTTATACTTTTTGAACTATACTTTATTGCTAGTAAATACTACATTGATTAAAAAAATTGGTAATACCTTAAATAAGACTTACTTATCCATTACGCCAATTCGGAACAGAGAATTCGTATTAATTGTTTAAATTTTTTTCAACCTCCATGTCGGGCATATTGTACGCGTCTGCTATCAACTTTGCGGAATGCAATATGCCTTCAACCTGTCGACAATATTGAGGATGAATGTTCTGAAAAAACTTCCACCTTTCTCACTAATAAAGTCTAAAAATATGCGTTTCAGAGGCTAAACTAACTGTTTCCAAACAGGTCTTCGTAAGTGGCAACGCGGCTTGCTCGATGAAAACCTAATTGCTTAAATATAATCCAGCGTGTTTAGCGATTAAAATGAGTTTATATTTTTAGTATATTGTATTAAATATTTAGCCATTATGAACAATCGATTTTATACTGTTTTAGGATGGATTGCCACTATTACAGCAATCGCTATGTATGTGTCATATATTCCGCAGATCAGCAATAACCTTAAAGGAGATAAAGGTGACTGGATACAACCTTTGGTTGCATCCATTAACTGTACATTCTGGCTGGTGTATGGCTTGCTTAGAAAACCAAAACGTGACTGGCCTGTTGCAATTGCGAATTTTCCGGGGATTGTCTTTGGGTTTACGGCATTTCTTACAGCGCTTTAATTCTAGAGTTTAGGATAGAAATAGAAAAGTAAATCCCCTCTATAATAGGCGTCAGCTTCACTAATTTCAAGCCTGAATCCAAGTTTGTTAGTACACTTTGCTGATGTGCTTGAAGTTTTGATATTGACATACTAGCTATGTTGTATACTTTCGTCTCGCTAAGCAAGAATTTATGATGTTCAGTATCTCAAGAATTTTAAGTTCATACTTTCCTTTTTCATGTTCAATAAGTTTCTGCAAATTAATTGACTGATCATTATTGATACTTTATTATGATAGTTTACAATATCGGTAGATATATTGTAAAATTTAAAACAATTTCTAAATCGAATGGTCTTATAATTGCAGTTTAAGAATTAGAACCAACATAAATATTAATATTATGGCAACCAAAACAACAGCAGACGCAAAAACTGAACCGAAAACTCCAGCTAAAAAAGGAGCAGCAAAAGATCTGAATGATTTATTTGAAGACTCACTTAAAGATATTTATTGGGCAGAGAAAGCCTTGGTGAAAGAGCTTCCGAAAATGCAAAAAAATGCCACGGATGTAAAGTTGAAATCGGCGATTGAAAAACATATTGCAGAAACCGAGGTACATGTCCAGAGATTGGAAGCTTGCTTTGAAGCATTAGGAAAAAAAGCACAAGCAAAAAAATGTGATGCCATGCAAGGGCTACTTGATGAAGGAAAAAGTATCATGGAGGAAACTGAGCCTGGTACTGTAAGAGATGCAGGTATAATTGCGGCAGCTCAAAAAGTTGAACATTATGAAATTGCAACATACGGAACATTAGCTGCCTTCGCAAAGGTTCTCAAAGAAGATGGGTGCCTTAAGAACCTCTTGGCCACACTTGAAGAGGAAAAGAAATGTGATGAGCTACTAACTCAGGTAGCAGACACCAATCTTAACAGCAAAGCTTTATAATAGAAATCCAAATAGAAAAAAAATGAGACCAAAGAGGTCTCATTTTTTTTGGGTACATACCGTGTTTCTTTATTTTTAATTGACTCGATCTCCAGAGCCATATTCTTGTGACCTCCATAATTCCATCATCCCAAAGATTTAAGAAAAAATGTACTAATAAGTTCTCATATTTTCGCAACACTTCATGACTGCTGCGATCAAATTCATTTCCTAAAAAATGGACAGGTAGTTAAGAATTACGGTTAAGAAATTTTAGAGATATTGACGAAAAAATGCAACATTTCATATTGGGCGATAAGATTGCTAAACTGGGCTCAAATGAGATTACTCATCAATGCACATTTGGTATGAGCCTCATTGCTCCTCTTTAAGAAAAAACATTCTTTGGGCAATCTTATCATTTTCACTTAAGTGCATTCTTCCCTCAGTCCCAAATACAAAAGAAAGGTCTTTTCATCCTGTCTTCGTAGAAAATGAATGTCATAATCTGAAATATCCGATCTTTTAGTTTGCATTATTTATGTCTTTGGTTATTTTGAATAGTGAATTGTAATCAAATAAACATTTAATCCTGGCGAATGTGCTTTACCTCAAAATCCAATGGTTTTTCACCTTGTACGCCGTATTTTGGAGTCGCAAAACCTTCAGGTGCATAACGTTTTGTTCCGGAGCTGTAATACCATTCGTTGAGGCCGGTAATCATCAGCTTTGCATGATAGACATAATCCTCCGCTTCTTTTTGATAAGGACCGAAGTCGGGAAGGCATTGGGAAATATCTTCCAGTTCAGCCACAAAATCATCGTGAATTGCCATTGCCTTTATAAGTGCATCTTCAAGAGAAAGGTGATGAGTATGATGAAGTAAAAGTATAATGTTAAAGTTTTCATTTTCGGTTGCCATTTCTTTTCTTATCGAGGCAAAATCATTTTGTATCCCTATAATAATGGAGTGGAGAAACAATACCCTTTGAATTGCCGGATGCTTGTGAATATGTTCCGGAAGTGCGAATCCAAGTGCCGGATCAATCATATTCCCATAAGCTAACTGACCTATGGAATGACTCCTAATTAACAGATAACGGGCTAATGTGGGATAGGTTTGGGTGAGTTTAAAATGAGTTTCTTCCATGATTCCATAAGTAACAAATTCCCAGAAACCTTTTGCCATTCTTTCAATCCAGAATTGAGGCATACCATTAGCGATCCATTCCTTTCTGGCAAGTTCCATCTGCCTGAACATCCCGATTTCGTCCGGACGGACACTATCACCCGTCATTACCTCAAAAGCACGGTCTCTAAGAGCTGCAACTTCTTCCAACGGCATAATTTCCACATAATCATCAAAGTAAGTTTCATACAACAGAAACCGGCATATAGGTATCAGAAGATCTGCATTGGTAGTTGTGGCCGACATATAAGGTGCCACCTTTATTATATTTTGATTGATATATCTTTTCACGCTCTCAGCTCCCATATAGGCATAATCTTCTTGTATCCATTGCTTTTCCATCTCATCAAAAGTAAACGTCAGCGGACTTGGAATATGTGGCCAAGGATATTTAGGAATCGGGATTTTAAGTTCTTCTTTCATAAATTTGATCTCTTATTTGGTATTGAAAATTAATTAATGATATTATATTTGGTTTAGTTTTTCTTTTAATTCTGCTGTATTTGGAAATTCCACATGTAATTTAGATATAGTATATGGTTTGTTATAATTATTTGATCCAAGAAATTTAATAGCATTTCTATTCTCTGGAGATATGTTTTACCTCAAAATTCAAAGGTATTGGGTCTTGCCCGTCAGGGGTTACTGCAAAACCATTCGGACTGTATCTCTGTGTTCCGCCTTCATAGTACCAGGAATTGCAGCCAGTTACCATCAGTTTCATATGATAGACATAATTCTCTACTTCTTTCTGATAAGGGTAGAAATCGGGTAGACATACAGATAAAGACTCCATTTCCTTTACAAATTCATCGTGTATTCTAAGCCCTTCTATACAAGCTACTTCAAATGATATGTTATGCTCATTTTGTAAGATAAATATGATATTGAATCTTTCTGATTCTATAGTCATTTCCTTTCTTATTGAGGCATAATCATTCTGAATGGCAATAATATTGGAAAGGAGCATTACCAGACGCTGAATAACAGGATGGTTATAGATGTCTACTGGTAATGCAAAACCTGTAGCCGGTTCTATCAGGTCGCCATACGTTACCATACCTATGGAATAGGCTCGGATCATAAGGTAGCGGGCAAGTGATGGATAAGTTTTGTTGAACTTAAAAGGGGTTTCCTCCATAATACCATACGTAATGAAACGGTGAAAATTGGTAGAAATCCGGTCGATCCAGAACTGAGGCATTCCGTTGGCTAGCCATTCTTTTCTTGCTGCTGCCATCTGGCGCAGTATACCCTTTTCTTCTGGGCGAGGATCTTCCCCGGTCATGACTTCAAAAATCCGGTCTCTGAAAACTTTCAATTCTTCCAGTGGCATGAGCTCAACATAATCATCAAAAGTAGTGACATAAACTGCAAATCTGCCAATGGGGCGGAAAATATCCCGGTCGGTTGTGGTAGGGGACATAAAAGCTCCTACCTGAACAATTCTTTGCTTTTTATATCTTTTTATAGATTCCGGGCTCATGAAATCATAATCAGTATCATACCAGCTGCTTTCTTCTTCATAAAAAGTCTCACTGATCGGGCTCTGAACTGTTGGCCAGGGATAAGTAGGTTTTGGAATGTGAATGATGTTTTTCATAATCAAGTTTTTTGGGTCTAAATTTTGTGTGTAATTCTTGTTGTTTTGGACATAAAACAATTAGTCTTTATCAATCCAATCGTTCTGTTCTTGATACAATGATTCTGTAAACGGTGCAACTTTATAAGATCAGGAATAGAGCGCTATCGCATCTGGTTCAACTTCTCTTTTAGCTCGCTCGCTTCCGGAAATTCCATGGCATTGTAGCGATCCAGTTTTGTAGATACATTTTTCCATCCACTAAGTACCATGCTCATATAATGAACCCAGTTGACCACTGCATCCTGCCATATTCCAAAATCAGGAAGAGAAGCCTGTAATTCTACAAATTCTTTCAAGTTTTCATTGTGAAGACGCAAATCCTCAAGACAGGCCTCCTTCAGGGACATCTGCCGTTCATGCTGAATCACTTTTACAATATTATAATAAATACTACCGGTTGCTTCATCTTTCAATACAGATTGTACTTCATTGAAAAAAGTAACCAGGCGGCATGCCAGTGTTTGTAAACGGATGATCACTGGATGGTCGTGGATCTCTTGTGGGAGTACGATTCCTGTTTCCAATTCTGTAAGCTGTAGAAAAGGATAAAGGCAGATGGAATTTTCACGCAAAGCAATACATTCGTTCACACTGGGATAAACTTTATTTTTCTTGTATCTTAACTCAGTTTCTAATCCAATAAAATACCTGCTGATCATTTGGGTGAAACGGGTTACTGATTCCTGCGGAATAAATTGCAACAGTTCTACTCTTAATGAAGCCATCATTGGGCCTAAGGGTATTCCCGAATCCTCAGCATTTACCTCTCCTCTCAGTATTGCAATTGATTGAGCATGTATAAATCCGATATCTTCAGGTTCACTTTCTTCATACAGATCATCATTGTACAGGGTCCATAGCATTAGTCTGCAGATTGGTTTAAACCGTTCGGGTGATGCTGTTGGAAACCATTGGGCAGCAATATGGGCTGTTTTGGTCTTTTTGTACTTTTTCCGAAGATCAGGGTTTTGCTTATAGAGCCATAGATACTCTCCATCGATCCATTGATTTTCAGTAATCTGCTGTAATTGTTCGGCATTGGGATTTTTTAATGTAGGGAACGGATACCTGAACTGCTTGCGAAGGAGTTCAAGGGTACTAAAATTTTCAGTGTTCATATTGTGATTATTATTGGTTTGGTTCACGCTAATTTACAACCGTATTGTATTATAATTGCATTTTATTTCACAAAAGATTGAAATTTAACAGTAATAATCCTTATAAGAACGTGACTTTCCTGTTGGAAAACCGCACAGAAAAAGCCTGGTGAGATCATCACCAACTACTCAATGACTGCTGACCTTCGCTCCGGGAAAATCCATTTTTACTATAAAGGTGATTTTTCAAGGCCGATTACCTTTTCCTTAAAAAAGAATTAAATCGAGGGATACACCATCTGGATATGGCTAGTTATTCTTCCCATTAGAAATATTACGGAATCCAGAACAGTGGTCGTAGCATGGTCTTCTTTAGTGCAAAGAAGTTTGAATTCCCTGATAGCAAGTTTTAAATATTATATTTCACTGCTAATGCTCAGTGACAAAGTTGACAATCTCATGATTCGCAAAAATATATAAATACCGATATAATTATACACGTATCAAGGAGGTAATCATAAAGTTTTTTCAGGTGTAGCTCGGTTAATCGATGCATAGACTTCAAATCGCGGGTACAACTTTGACATTAAATGTTGGTTATGAAGTGAACACATATGATATCTGGGCTGATTATGACGGGAATCATAAAAGAATATGATTGTAATTCTTAATTTTGGGAGTAATAGGAACTATGAGATCAATATGAAAATATAGTCAAGATGATGCCTATAACTGAGGATTTACTAATAAAATTTGGTGCGGAATTCGTTAATTATAAGAAAAACGAACCGCTGTTCAGTGAAAATTTGCCGGTATGCAAGTATTTCCAAATTTGCCGGGGATCTGTGAAGGTGATTAATTATAGGGATGGTAAAGAAATAATTCATGCTGTCTTATCAAAAGGTGACGCTGTTGGTGAAACATTTTTGTTTTGTACAGAGGCTTATTCAGTGGGAGCAATTGCATTAGAAGACTCCATTGTTTTACAGCTCGATAGATCAGTTTTCCATGAATTAATAAAACGATATCCTGACCTCTTAATAGCATTGTATAAGCAGTCTGCCCGACGACTGCATTATGCTTGTTTATTGCATAGTATTTGCTTTTCTAATCCCAGAAGTAGAATTTTAACAATCATAAATGATCTTAAAGCAGGCCAGCAAGGCAATAAAGAATACTCCTTTATAGTTCCATACACCCGACAGCAGATTGCATCTATGACATGCCTGCGAGTGGAAACGGTTGTAAGAACTATCAAACTGATGGAAAAAGAAAGCACATTAAAGATCATGAATGGAAAATTGCTTTATTAAATTTATTTTCCATCATTGTGTTTTCCAGGTTTCAAGAGGTGATAAATATGATATAAAGAAATTGACACGCCTAATTTTGCTGTAAGTAAAAGTAATTTCTAATACGAAGTAAACTTTGAAATTATTAAACAGTAAAGGCAGTTTTGTTATAAAATTTAAAAGTACACTGAAAGGTGTACTTTTTTATGTAAATAAAACATATCTCGAGATTAATAAGCTCAATTGCAAAAGATATTGATAATTAATGACTTATAATGCCATTTTCTAATGTAAATAAACTAACTTGCTAAAGTTCTCTATTCATGAACACTTTTTGAATGTTAATTAACGAAGAAATATTATACCAA